>NZ_JAGGKD010000004.1 GCF_017873415.1 Methanolobus bombayensis
GTGTATCGATGCGATAAATGCACTTGTGGCTGATGCCAATATGCTCTCAAGAGCTGCAGTTGCAGGTCAGCTCGATACCCGTGCCAATGCTTCCAAACACTTCGGTGATTACAGAGCCATCGTTGAAGGTGTTAATGATACACTTGATGCTGTCATTGGCCCTCTAAATGTTTCTGCTGAATACATCGACAGGATATCCAAAGGAGATATTCCTGAGAAGATCACTGATGAATATTATGGTGATTTCAACGAGATAAAAGACAATCTGAATATGTGCATCGATTCTATCAATGCGCTTGTCTCTGATGCTAACATGTTATCTGTTGCTGCTGTTAAAGGCCAGCTTGATACCCGTGCCGATGCTTCAAGACACCAGGGTGACTACCTTGCTATAGTCCAGGGTGTCAATGATACTCTTGATGCTGTCATTGGACCTCTCAACGTTTCAGCTGAATATATCGACCGTATCTCCAAAGGAGATATTCCTGAAAAGATCACTGATGAATATTATGGTGATTTCAATGAGATCAAAGACAATCTCAACCAGTGTATTGATGCCATAAACGAGCTTGTCTCTGATGCTAACATGCTATCCAGAGCAGCAGTTGAAGGTAGACTCGATACACGTGCAGATGCCTCCAAACACTTTGGTGATTACAGAGCCATCGTTGAAGGTGTCAATGATACTCTTGATGCTGTCATAGATCCTCTCAACGTTGCAGCTGATTATGTCGACAAGATATCAAAAGGAGATGTTCCTGAGAAGATCACAGATGATTATAATGGTGACTTCAATACGATCAAGAACAACCTCAATCAGTGTATTGATGCCATAAATGAGCTTGTCTCTGATGCTAACATGCTTTCCAGAGCAGCAGTAGAAGGTAAACTTGAAACTCGCGCTGATGCATCGAAGCATTATGGTGACTATAGAGCCATCGTTGAAGGTGTTAATGACACTCTTGATGCTGTCATTGGTCCACTTAATGTTACGGCTGATTATGTTGATCGTATCTCTAAGGGAGATATCCCTGAGAAGATCACTGATAATTACAATGGTGATTTCAACCTGGTCAAGAACAACCTCAATCAGTGCATCGATGCTATAAACGAGCTTGTTGCTGATGCAAATATACTGGCTCAGGCTGGTGTCAATGGTGAACTGGCTACTCGTGCTGATGCTTCTAAACATCAGGGTGATTATCTCATGATCGTTGAAGGTGTCAACAATTGCTTAGATGCTGTTGTAGGTCCTGTGAATGAGGCTGCCCGAGTGATAACTGCATATGCCGAGGGTGATCTGGACACAAGAGTGACAATAGATGCAAAAGGTGACTTCAAAGTTCTCGGAGATACACTTGATGGCTTTGGTGATACATTACAGGGTATTGTCAATGACTCAAGTGCAGTTCTTGATGCAATCTCATCCAATGATCTCACAAGAAGAGTAAATATTTACGGAGTTGGTGATTTCGTACAACTCACAGAAGGTGTAGAAAATTGCAGATCATCACTTAATGATATTGTTGGTCTTGTAACAGAGAATGCTGAAAATATTGCATCCACTGCTCAAGAAATGTCTGCATCAAGTGAAGAATTATCAGCTACTGCGGAACAAATCACAAGCACTGTGGCTGAGATATCAAAAGGTACTCAGGAACAGTCTGGGAAAGCAGAAGAAGTTTCAAGAGCAATGAGTGACATGAGTCGCACTGTTCAGGAAGTAGCCACTAATTCAGATAATGCTGCACAAACCTCTGTAGAGTCCAACAAGCTCATACAGAACCTTGGAGACATGTCAAAAGATCTCATGTTAAAGATGAATAGCATAAAATCTGCTGTGGGTGAATCTTCAGATGTGATCAATGATCTTGATGAGAAATCCAATCAGATCGGACAGATCGTGAATCTCATAACTAACATTGCAGATCAGACTAACCTGCTTGCCCTTAATGCTGCAATTGAAGCTGCAAGAGCAGGCGAACATGGTCGTGGATTTGCAGTGGTAGCTGATGAAGTTAGAAAACTGGCCGAGGATTCAGGTAATGCAGCCAAGCAGATCGCAGAACTGATAACTCAAATGCAGAGTGGAACAATGAATGCAGTTTCCTCTATGAAGAGAGGTGCTGAGGAAGTAGATACAGGTGCAGCTTCCCTTGAGAACTCTGTTGTTGCGATTGGAGAGGTCGTAGAGGCTGGAAATACGATAGTTAACATGGTACAGGATATAGCTGCTGCTGCAGAAGAACAAGCGGCTTCAATTGAAGAGGTTACATCATCTGTTGAGGAAGTGTCTGCTATCTCTGAACAGTCCGCTGCAGGTTCAGAACAAGCTTCTGCATCTGTACAGGAACAAACCGCTTCCATGCAGGAACTTTCAAGATCTGCTCAGGAACTGTCAGATGTTGCAGCCAATATGCAACTGGTAGTTTCCAAGTTTAAGCTGGACACAGCAAAAACATCATCATACGATGTTGATCAGGAGCCTTCCTCAGTGGATGAGTATGATGGTTCTGTGGATTATATCGAGAATGCATTTGTTTGATACACTGAGGAATTTTAATGGATGAATTGAGAATAAAGGAAAGCAGCTCTTCTGAAGAGCTGCTTCAACTCGTAATATGCCAGCTTACCAGTGAAGAGTTTGGTATCGAGATATCCAGAGTGAAAGAGATAATTCGTGTTCCAGAGATTACTAAGATTCCTCAGTTACTTAGTTATGTAGAAGGTGTGATTAATCTGCGGGGATCTTTAGTCCCTGTGATCGACCTTGCTGAAAGATTCGGTATTACACGTAATTTAACAGACGAGGATTCGCGTATCGTTGTTGTAGAACTGGATGACCTAACAGCCGGGATGATCGTTGATTCGGTCAGTGAGGTTCTTAGTATATCTAATGATGATATTGATAAGGCACCTGATATCATTACAAAAGGAGTAAGTGAGAGATACATACAGGGCGTTGGAAAAATAAACGAAAGGTTGCTTATACTTTTGGATATTGAACGTATATTCACGGATGAGCAGAAAGAGATGATAAGTGATTTTGAAAATGCAGGTGCAATTCCTGCATAATCCATATTTTATATTCATTTTAGCTATCTGAATATATGCCGAAAAGCTTAAATCGATTATAATAAAAGTAAGTGGGGAATATTAACTATTTGTTCCCTGTTATTTCACAAATATATGTTGTATGTGCTATTTATTTAGATATTGTTAGATTTTTTTGGTGTTGAAATGGAAAATACAGAAAAGTCAATTATGGGGCTTAATGATTTTGAAACTTCAATTCAAAGTAGCACATTCAATGATGAATCTTTGTTTTATTCTGTTTTTGAAAATGCTCCCTTTATAATGATAATCGTAAATATGGAAGGAAAGATTGAAAATATAAACCACACAACTTCCCAAGCTCTTGGTATACAAAAAGAACATGCTTTAGGGTTACTTGGTGGGGAGCTATTTTCTTGTATAAATTCTTTAGAAGGTGGAGGGTGTGGAAAGAATCCCAATTGTTCGAACTGCCTTGTAAGGAATACTGTAATGGATACTTTTCAGACATCAAAGAACACGTATAAAAGAGAAGGTGAGCTTACAATTAAAACCAATGATCAGGAATTGAGAAGATTCTTAGTGGTCTCTACAACTTTTATAGATCCCAACAATATGCCTAAAGTATTGTTAACAGTGGATGACGTAACTGAACAAAAGAAGACCGAGCACCTGTTAAAAGAAAGTGAACAAGAACTCATCCTTGCAAAGAATCAAGCTGAGAATGCAAATAAAAGTAAAAGTGAGTTTCTTGCAAAAATGAGTCATGAACTTAGGACACCTTTAAATTCTGTAATTGGTTTTTCTGATTTATTACTCACTGAATCTTTTGGGAAATTGAACGATAAACAAACCAGATATGTTCAAAATGTAAAATCCAGTGGAAAACATTTACTTGATCTGATCAATAACATTCTTGATCTTTCAAAGGTCGAAGCGGGAAAAATGGAAATGTATTTGGAATATTTTGAAGTTCCTGAGACTATTTCTGAAGTATTGGAAATAATTTCACCCTTATATATTAAAAAGAACATTAACTTTGAAGTTATAATTAACAAAGAAGTAACATCAGTTCATGCTGATAGGTCTAAGTTTAAACAAATATTGTACAATCTTCTCAGTAATGCCATAAAATTCACTCCTTCTGGAGGAACTGTATGTTTAAAAGCAGAAATTATTGATGAACTTTTATCAGTATCAGTAATGGATAATGGTATTGGAATTTCTCTTGATGAACAAAAGCATTTATTTGAACCATTCCGGCAAGTCAATACTTCATCAAGCAGTGAATACAAAGGAACAGGATTAGGATTGACTCTAATCAAAAAGTTTGTAGACCTTCATGGAGGAAGTGTCTCCCTACAAAGCGAGATGGGAAAAGGAAGTAAATTCACTTTTATAATCCCGTTGAATAACTAAGAATATACCAGATTTTTTGTTAAAATATATTAGAATACATCTGTTTTATACACTTGGTGGATTCACTGTTTGATTTTTAAAATACCTTCTATTGAAAAACTATATTTTATTTTGTTAGATAGTCTGGTCAGGTCTACTTAGTAACATTATATATTCATCTTATGGCTCCGTTTTTTGAGTCATAGAATCATAAAATACATTAAAGGAAGTTATCTTCTTCATATGAATAAATTTTAGATTAAGATATGTTAACTTTGATTCTACGGTCTCCATTGACCATTAATATATTATACATTAAGTAATCACTTCCTTGATAAGTGCTCAGGCATTGGTTGATTCAATTATATGATGGTAAAATGACGCAGCTCGATGTAAATTCAGAAATTGCAAAAGTCGTTAATGACAGTCCTGTGACAATTTTCATATGGAAAGCTGAAGAAGGGTGGCCAGTAGAATTTGTTTCTGAGAATGTCAGGCAGTTCGGATACTCACCTGATGATTTTCTTTCGGGCAAACTAAATTATGAAGATATCATCCATCCAGATGATATTGAGCGTGTATACAAAGAGGTTACCGAATACTCAGGAACACATATTGATAATTTCGTACAGGAATACAGGATATTAACGGCATCTGGTGAAACACGTTGTATTGACGACAGGACCATCATCCGAAGAGATGACAATGGTAATATTCAGTATTATGAAGGTGTCATCCTGGATATAAGCCAGCGAAAACTCTCTGAAGCAATTATTGATTGTCGCAATCAGGTTCTTGAAGCTCTGGCTTCAGGTGAAACTCTGAATGAGATTCTTACGCGTTTGGTTAGATCTACTAAAAGGATTATACCCGAAGCAATCAGTATCGTCATGTTACTGGACGAGGAAAAGGAACATCTGGTTCATGCTATTTCTACTCATCTTCCGGATTTTTATAAAAAAGCTATCGAAGGACTTCCCATAGGTGAAGGTATTGGCTCCTGTTCAACTGCTGTTTACACTGGCAAAAGGGTTGTTGTAGAAGATATAATGGAGCATCCATACTGGGAAGATCTCAGGGAAGTTGCACTTAAGGCAGGTCTTAGAGCCAGTTGTTGTGAACCTATAATAAGTTCGAATAATGAGGTCTTTGGAACTTTCGGAATGTACTTCCGAGAACCACATACGCCTACGCAGGAAGAGATCGATATACTGAAGGCAAATGCCAATCTTGCAGCTATAGCAATAAACAACAAGAAGACTCTGGATAATGCACTTGAATCTGAACAAAAACTCAGGATTATTCTCAATAATGTAAACGATCAGATATATATCAGTGAACTTGACGGGAAAAATGTCGCTGTGAATCAGGCTGTAGTAGATACATTGGGTTACAGTAAGAAAGAGATGCTAAGTACATATCCTTCAGATATAGTTCCAGCAAAAGATGTACGCCGTGTATCAAAACTCATGAAGGGGATCGAAACTGACGGAAGGGCGATATATGAAACCGAGGCAATAAGCAAGGATGGTAAACAGATCCCTCTTGAAGTAAGTGCACGATTTGTTATCTATGATGGGAAGAAAACTATCCTTTCCGTTGCCAGAGATATCACTGAACGCAAAAAGGCTGAAAGCAAACGCCTTCTTGAAGAGGAAAGACTTGAAGCTCTTGTTAAACTAAATAGTATGACCGGTGCATCATTGAATGAGATCACAGATTTTGCAAGGGAAGAAGCTGTAAGGCTTACTGAAAGTTCACTTGGATATCTTGCATTTATGAATGCTGACGAAACTGCACTTATCATGCATTCCTGGTCGGAAAGTGCTATGAAGGAATGTGGTATCAAAGACAAAAACTTCGTATATCCCATCGAAACCACCGGTTTGTGGGGTGAAGCAGTAAAACAGCGCAGACCCATAATAACAAATGATTATTCTCTTCCAAGTCCTATGAAAAAAGGATATCCTGGAAATCATGTGGAACTGACACGGCATATGAATATTCCGATATTTGATGGCGACCACATAGTAGCAGTTGCAGGTGTTGGAAACAAAGAAGAGGAGTACAATGAATCAGATGTACGTCAGCTCACTTTATTGATGCAGGGCATGTGGAGCCTTATTCAAAGAAAGCAAATAGAGGATGCCCTGAAGCAATATTCCGATGAGCTGAAAATGGCAAATGAGGAACTAAGGTCCATCAGCAGGATCAAAACAGAATTCATTGCAGAAAGACTGGAATTTATATACAGGCCTGAGAACTCAGAGTCCAGTATACTCGATGATGAGATGATCAGAGCCATTGATGACCAGCAGGCAAAAGCTATTAATTCCGTTTTGCTCAACTCTGAAAGATTAAAACGCATGGTAAATTCACTTCTGTATATGAGTCAGGAGCAGGCAGGAAAGATAGAATATACCTTTTCTCTGACTCATGTAGACAAACTGATATCAGAAGCTTTGATGAATCTCATATTACTAATCGATGAGAAAGGAATTACTTTAGAAGTGGATGTTCCTGACAGGATGCCTGCAATAAGGTCTGATAAGAACAAACTGACGCAAACATTGACAATTCTTATAGATAATGCGGTTAAATTCACTCCTGAAGGTGGAAGGATAAACATAGATGTAGTTGAGGAAAGTGATTATCTGCACTTGAGGATAGCTGATACGGGAGCTGGTATACATAAGGATCTTATACCACATATCTTCCAAAAATTCTACCAGATGGAAGATGCAAGAAGTCGAATGTACCAGGGACTTGAATCCGGTTTGTACATCTGTAAGGATATAATTCTTGAACATAAAGGCGAAATATGGATCGAAAGTGAAAAGGGTAAAGGAACAACATTCCACATAAGGCTTCCAATAGGGGCTGTGGATAATGATTCCTTACAACTAATAAAAACGTGAGATGGTAAAATGAAATTGGCTCTGTTAGGTACTCTTTTTCTATCGGATAAAAGAAAAGATCTCCTCCTCCTCCTGATAGAAAAACCTATGAATATCGATGAGATCAAAAGCACACTTAATGTCACATCCAGTGCTATGATGACGCAGATAAAGATCCTCGTTGACCAGGGCATAATACTTTATGAGGATGACCAGTATCGGCTCTCCAGTTTTGGTGAGGTGATCGTAAAGAAGATGGTTCCTCTTTTAAACACGTTAATGGTGTTCGAAAATAATAAACAATATTGGGAAAATCATAAAGTGCAAGGCATTCCTGCAAATCTTCTTGAGAGAATAGAAGAACTGGGCTCCTGTGAGCTTGTTGAGCCGGAACTCAATCGTATGTATGAATTACCTAAAAAACTTACTGACAATCTTTTACAGTCAAAATACATCATGGAAATTTCTTCTTCATTCAGTCCTGCATATCCTTATAAATACGTTGAACTTGCCAGAAAAGGGGTTCGAATATCACTTATAATAACTGAACCTGTATTTGAAAGACTTGAAACGGAGTATTTTGAACAATTAAAGGATTACCTTGGGATGGAAAATACGGAACTTTTTGTGTTCAAAGACGAAATAGGTTTTGCGTCCAGTGTGGTAACAGACAGATTTCTTTCACTGACATTGTTCTATAAGAACGGCATGTTGCACAATCATGCTATGATGAGTTTTGAAATGAATGCATTGATATGGGGAGAAGACATGCATAAGTTTTTCAGGAAAACATCACAAGAAGTAGAGAATATCTGATATCTACCGATGATACAAGAGATAGTTGCTCCCAATCTGATTCTTCTTTTTTGATTTTGCTTGTTTTGGTCTAAAAGTATGTTATTTGAATACTTTTTATTTTTGTGTTCATCAGATTAAAGCCATTAATTTGATTTAGGTCATTAATCAAATTGGAGTTCTTTCTCTGTGTTAACGGCGTTAATTCGAAAGCGTACATTCATCGAATTACGCTCTCACCTAAAATAAGGTCATTTCATAATATTAATATCATTAATAAATTACCGACGGTTATGATATATAGCCCAAGTGAAATACTGGTATTTGTTAACAGTGAGAAATGAAGGTTCACTGTGGAAAAAATCTAAATTTTGGAGGCTATTAATGAAAACAGCAATCTTAAACCAATTAGCGGAAGCTGTGGTCGAAGGTGATGACGACCTGGCTGAAGAACTTGCACAAAAGGCTCTTGATGAAGGAGTTGATCCTTACGAGGCAATTGTAGATGGACTCGCAAAAGGAATGATAATTGTAAGTGACAAGTATGAAAAGGGTGAAGCCTTTGTGCCACACCTGCTCATCGCGTCCAGTGCTATGTATGCAGGTATGGATCTGCTTACTCCTCATATGAAAATAGAGGGCAATGGAAAACGTTCCATTGGTGTAATAGGAACAATAGAAGGAGATGTCCACGACATCGGAAAGAACCTTGTAAAAACAATGCTCTCTGCATCCGGCTTTGATATGGTTGATCTGGGACATGACGTGCCGGTAGAGAAATTCGTAGAGGTAGCCAAAGAAAAGCAGGCAGACCTGATCTCCATGAGTGCCTTGATGACCACTACCATGACCAACATGGAGAAGGTAATTGAGATGCTGCAAGAGGAAGGTACCAGAGATTCTCTTATAGTTATGATCGGAGGAGCACCTGTTTCCCCTGAATTTGCAGAGAAGATCGGTGCAGATTCCACACATCCTGATTCCATGGAAGCTACTGAGTGGGCAAAGGATGCTGTAAGCAAACTTGCTCCAGCTGAACAAAGATGGAGTGAGGAGAAGATCTCACTTGGCAAGGTCAAATACAGAGAGATCCTTGCTAAAAAGCAGGTTAAAGGAAAGACAGACATAGGTCTGGAAACTGCAAAGCAGATAGTTTCTGATTTTGAAAGTGTATCTGTCAAGACAAAAGAAGAAATGACCCACATGGACAGGACACTGGCATCAATGGCTGACAAGAAGGTCGACAGATTGCCTGTTTATCCTCTGGCATGTGGTGTATTGAGGAAATTCGCTGATGTAAACTACAAGGAGTATGCTACTGATATCAATGCATTCGTTGAGAGTGCTTACCTTGGATCCAAATATCTGGATACTGACATGTTCGTAGGTCTCATCGATCTTTCTGCAACATCAGCTGATTTCGGATGTAAGATAAAGTACCCGGAAGATGACACACCTTCATCTGAAGGACACCTTGAGGCATATGAACAGATTGAAGTTCCTGAGGTCAAAGAAGGTACCCGTGCCTATGAGCTTATAATGGCTTCCAAAGCAGCCACTGAGAAACTTAATAAGGAACTCGACACACCATTTGTGGGATTCCATGAAGGTCCTCTGCTTACCCTTACCCAGCTTATGGGTGCGGATCGTGTCCTGATGGATATGAAGACACATCCTGATGTGGTGCTTGAAGCAGTCCAGAAATGTACGGATTACATCTGCCAGGTATCTGAACTGTTCTTTGAAGAAAGTGCCTGTAATGCGCTGTGTATCGATAATCTCTGGTCTAACAATGTGATCATGAGCGAGGAGGACTACTGGAAGTTCGATGGTAAGTTCGTGTATGACCAGCACCTGCCTATATTCAAGCAATACGATCAGCCTTACATAATACACAACTGTGCAGATGCAGTACACTTTGATACACAGATATCAAAATTCGGAACACAGCTGTACAGCTACGCATACTATCCAAAACTAAGGGGCAAGGGCTCACAGAACTATGCAGACCTTATTCCAAAGTATGGTAATGAATGCTGTATGATGGGAGAGATTAATCCTGTAGAGTTCATGGATAATACTCCTGCAGGTGTTCAGAAGGTAAAGGACGACACCAAGGATCTGCTTGAAGGCGTGCTTCCTGTGCTCAAGGAGAATGGACTACAATCCAAGTACGTCATGGCATCTGGATGTGAAATCCCGCCCGGAGGTCCTCTTACAACCGTGAAGGCAATGGTAGACGTTGTCAAAGAAATGGGTCCGGACCTTCAGAAACAAATACTCGGATAAGCAGGAGTGATCACTTCCCCCTACTTTTCCTTTTTTACTCATACGTGATTTGAAAGTCACTTCATGAGGTCTACATCCATCAGGTAGGGAAACCCCCCTATTCTCCACAAAAAGGGGGCAACCACCTCAACCTCCACACATTAACCCTCCACATAAAAGGTGATAACAATGAATCTTGGGCTTGGCATAGACACTGGCGGCACATATACAGATGCCGTGATCATGGATTTTGAAGATGGATCGATAATCGATTCCAACAAATCTCTTACTACTTACCCTGATCTCATCAAGGGCATAATTAATTCTATTGAAGGTCTAAAACCTGAATATCTTGCTGATGTGAGGTTCACTTCGGTATCCACCACGCTCGCCACTAACACCACTCTGGAGGGCAAGGGATATCCGGCGGGTCTAATACTCATTGGCTATAATATATCCCGTAAAATTCCTACGGATCATATTCTTTCCATTGAAGGCAGGCATGATGCCGATGGGAATGAAGTGGAACCCCTGAGCGATCTGGAGGATGTAAAGGAATTTGTAAAAGCGAATCAGCATAAAGTCTCCTCATTTGCCTTATCTTCATATTTTGGAGTACGCAACCCTGAACATGAACTTACTATCAAGGAGATGATTCAGGACCTTACAGATCTTCCGGTGGTCTGCGGACATGAACTTTCCATGGACCTTGGTGCTTATGAAAGAGCTTTGACAGCACTCCTTAATGCTCAGTTGATCCCGGTAATTGATGAGTTCATAAGATCTGTACGGTCTGTAATGCGGGATAAGAATATCAATTCCGTCCTGATGATGATGAGATGTGACGGATCACTGGTTAAGATAGAAGAGGCATTGAAAAAACCAGTGGAATCTATTTTTTCCGGACCTGCAGCAAGTCTGCTTGGCGCTGCACACCTGACAGGCCTCAGGGACTGCCTGACAATTGATGTGGGAGGCACGAGTACGGATATTTCTATGATCCAGAATGGCATGCCTGCTATCAGCGGTTCCGGTGCTGTGGTCGGTGGCTGGGATACAATGGTCAAGGCAATTAAAATGAATACATCTGCCATTGGGGGAGACAGTCATGTCTGGATGAAAGAAAGAACGTATATAGGACCTAACAGGGTCATACCTCTGTGTCTTTGTGCTTCTGAATTCCCTTCTATAATAAGCAAACTGCAGAATGCTGAAAAAAGCTCCAGGCGCATAATGAACGACATTATCCAACCAACATCATTCTTCATGTCCAATGGAGCAAAATCCCATTCGCTTCATGCCTCAGAGCTGGAGATCGAAGAAATGGAAATATTTGACGCCATCACAGAAGAGCCTTCTTCAATATCAGATATTGCTTCAAGGACAAATAAGCATCCTCTGATATTCGAAAGTACTCTGAAAAGGCTCATACAGAAAAGATATGTAAGACAGGTGGGTTTCACTCCGACCGACGTTCTGCATGTGACCGGTGACTATACCAGATGGAATCCCACTGCATCGATGTTGGGAGCTGCGATAATTTCTGAATACACCTCAATGGATCTATTTGATCTCTGTGCCAAACTCAAAGAAGATGTATCCAGAGGAATTGTACTCAATCTAATTGCACACTGCGCAGATAATGTGGAGAAGGCTGGCCTGGAAAAAATATTGAATGGCACAGAACTAATGAAATTCACAATAAAGGACCCTGTGGTAATGGTAGGAGCTCCTGTGGCTGCATATGTGAAAGACATGGAAAATGTTATTGATGCGGATATAAGGGTCCCGGAGTATCATGAAGTGGGTAATGCTGTGGGTGCTCTTGTAGGTAATGTGGTCTACAGGGAAGAAGTATTGATAAGACCCAAAGCACCCGGTAGCTCGGAGTATCTACTATTCTCTGAAAAAGGAAGATACATGTTCGACAATTATCAGGATGCTCTTGATATGGCAAATTCCCTTGTCAATAATACAGTTTCAGAGTATATGTCAGGTTACGGATTAAGTATGGATAACGTCACTTTCGATCTTGAATCCAATAACATCGGAAGTATTGGAACAGTTCCTCTTGAGACAAAGATCGTTGGAGTAGCTGTTGGTTCTCCAAGGAGGTTATAACATGAGCACTTCATTAGAGAATGTACAAAATATACATTCACTGGACAATATGGATGCCCTGCGTCAGAGTGTACGTAATCGTATAGGGATCAAAGATGATGTAGAAGAGGATGAACTGATATACCAGATGCTACAGGCGTCCAATGACATCAAAGACCTATTTTCAACATCTTTCGGTCCCCGTGGCCAGAGTAAGATAATAATCAGTCCTACGGATGATATTTATCTTACAAGTGATGGTAAGACAATAATTGAACAGATCGATGTATTGCATCCTGTGGTCACTTCCCTCAAAGAACTTGCTATATCCATGGACAGGGTATGTGGTGATGGTACAAAGACCTCAGTAATCCTTGCTGCAACACTTATCGAGAATGCTGCTAAACTTATGGATTACGGACTGCATCCGACCACTATCATAAAAGGATACCAGCTTGCTTTGAATAAAGTGTATGATATCCTGAACTATGAAAGTACACAGATAGTTTCTGATGATGAGCTCTATTCTGTAATAGAAAATGCAAGTTTGAGTAAAGGTGTTGAACCTCATCAGGCCGGGATGATCGCAGATATTGTTCTAAGAACACTTTCAGATATCAGGGAGCTTCATGTTGGTAACCATATAGATCTGAATGAATATATCAAGGTTATAAAAAAGGTAGGCGGCCCTTCTATCGAATCTGTCAATGGAATAATTCTTGATGAGACACCTGCAAGACCTGATATGCCGGACCATCTGGAAGATGCACGTGTACTAATGGTGAACGGTAATGTCAAATTCGAAAGTAAGATCATAAATTCCCAGCGTAATTTGAGAATAGATTGTTTTGACAATTCCGGACTTCTCCTGCAGGGTCAAAAGAGTAATTTAAAAGTCATGTCCCGGAAGCTGATTGATTCCGGAGCAAACATCATTCTCTGTGAAGGAGATGTGGATGAATTCGTAGAGGAGTCCCTTGCAAAAAAGGGTATTCTACTTTTCAAAAAACTGAAGATACGGGACATGGAAATGGTCGGAAAAGCAACCGGTGCAAGTATCATTTCCATCCGGGATGACATCGTTCCTTATGATCTTGGTCTTGTCAATGAGGTGAAGGTCGAAAAGAGGAACGATGAATATTTCCTTTTTATGTCTGTCAATGAACAGCCTATATCCACGATTATGATATGGGAGCCTTTCAGATATGGTCTTGAAAAACTTGAGGAGTCAGTGGATGATGCCATCAATAATGCAGCATTCATATTGAAGAATCCTCTCGTTGTCAAAGGGGGTGGAGATATTGAGTTTGTTCTTTCACAGATGCTCAGAAAGTATTCCTCAACTATTGAAGGTAAGGAGCAACTTGCAGTTATCGAATATGCAAACGCTCTTGAAGAGATTCCCAGAACGCTTGCAAAAAACGTAGGTCTTAATGAAGTGGATGCGATAACGAAGATGCTAACATCTTATAACGAAGGAATCGATTCCAGGATCGACCTTACAAGAAATGTCGTTCAAAACTATCCTCCAGTTTATGATTCCTCCAGTATCAAACAAATGGCTGTTATCGCGGCAACAGAGGCTGTAAGCAATATGCTGAGGATTGATAAGATTGTACTTAAAAAGTAATCTTGAGGGGGAGTTTGAATGCCTGAAGAAATGACTTCAAAGGAACGTTTTGTCAACGCTCTTGAATTTAAAGAAGTGGATAGGGTACCACTGGGATATTTGTGGTTTGGAGCTGGTAATGCGGTACTTGACCGTATGAATGCGAGCATGGAGGATGTTTATTATTCCGCAAAAGGAATCGCAAGAGCACAAATATTAGCAAGGGAAATGTATCACCATGACAATGTAATGTCTCCATGGGGATGCTTGCTTGTGGAAGCGGAGGCAATGGGGGCAAAAATAAACATCAAGAAAGATGGCTATCCCTCAATTGCTGAATTTCCTCTTAAGTCTGCAAAGGAATACGAAAATATAGACCCGATTGTCATGGAACGTTCAGAAAGGAGCAGGACAATTGAAAGATCCATATCCCTGCTCAAAGAACAGCTTGGAGATGAGGTTTTTATTAGCTGTGCGCTCCTTACTCCTCTCATGCTTGCTTCCCAGTTAATGGATGGGAGCAGAATGTTCATTGAAATGATGAAGGATACCGATAATTTCCATTCACTGCTTGATGTTCTCACTGACAGTTGCATCACCTTTGCAGATATGTTACTTGATGCAGGAGCAGATGGTGCATTCATTGAGAATGGCGGGAGCACTTCTGATCTTTTCAGTCTGGAAATGGCAAAAGAGTTTGGCTTTGATTATTCTAAGAAGTTATATTCACACATACAGGATAGAGGTGGTTATGTGATTTCACATAACTGTGCAAACCATGCTTTTCATGAACTGGAAATGGCTCTTGAACCGGACGCTTTGAATTTCTTCTTTGGGAATGTTGAAACACTTGATAAGAAATATGGTGTTGATTGTCTGAAACTTCATAATCATAACCACACTGGTTGCAGCAAAAGATATTGTTTCAGGGATTTCAGAGAGTTCAGTGATCAGGACATATGCCTGATGGGGAATATCAATCCATATGCATTCAGTTTCGGGGGAGGAAAAAATATCGGTACTGAAGTAAAGAGTTGTATGGATGCTGCGCCTGATAAAGGTTTCATACTAAGTACCGGATGTGAACTTCCATTAAATACGCCTCCGGAAGAGATGATGATTCTATGGGAATCAATGAGATCATGTTTTAAATAGGGGTAATAAAATGTACGGAATTGCATTAGATGTGGGAACCAGTGGCTTTAGAGCCCAATTGATCGACCTTGAAACAAAAGAAGTAATCAAGACTTCAATGACAATGAAGCATCCGTTGCCAGGTGGCAATGTAACTGACCATCTTGACTTTGCCATATCAATTGGTGAAGATGTGGCACATAATATAATCATAGATGCTGTCGGAAAAATGATAGAGGGATTCGATGTTGATCCATTGCAGATATCCAGGATGGCTGTTTGTGGTAACCCTATCCAGCTCTCCCTTTTCCAGAACTCGGAGATACGCGATCTGGCTTATGTAGGGAAAAATATGCGGAAAAGACTGGGTATAGATAATGTGCAACGTGATGCCCGGATATTCAAAGCTACTGATATATTCCATGGGATCCTGAATCTTGATAATTGTTTGATAATTATTCCGCCTGCCATTGAGCATGAGATTGGTGCTGATGCGCTTGCTATGATTGTGGAGACAGATTTTCTTGAACAGGAAGAACCAACCCTTGTAACGGATTACGGAACTAACGCTGAGATGGCCATAAAGGTCGGCAACAGGATAATTACAGCAAGTGCTGCCGCAGGACCTGCTATAGAAGGACAGGGCATAAGTTGTGGTATGCTTGCAGCTCCGGGAGCTATTACTAATGTTGATCTGGAAGGTGGGTTCTGGAGAATATCAGTACTAAATGAGAATATGGATGTTGTAAAAGGTCATCTTATAGATCCTATAAGCGGAACAATACTTGAAGGGTCGGATGTGGTACCTACCGGTATTACGGGGACAGGGCTTATTTCAATATTGTCTCTTGCGATAGAAACAGGGATCGTGGTAAGTCCACCTAAACTAAAGTATGGAAAGATCGAACTTGGTGATGGTATCGAGGTATCAGAAGAGGATATCAAAGAGGCTGGTAAGGCCATAGGCGCTATAAGGGCTGCTCAGTTAACCCTGATACATGAATCCGGTATCGCTTATAAAGAACTCGAAACCATGTACATGAGCGGTGCTTCCGGTACCTATGTAGATCCTGGGAAAGCAAGAAAAATAGGCGCGTGTCCTGATTTTACTAAGAGATCAGTGCAGTTCGGTAATACATCTCTGTCTCTTGCAAGAGATATAATTCTTGAAAAGGTTAAACTTGATTCTTTGATAGAATTGGCAGGAAACATTAAAGCTGATCATCTAATGATGGCAACCAGTGAAACCTTCAAGAAACTCTACGCCTGTGAACTTGGATACTGGACAGAAGGTATGTCCATAGAGATGTACCGAAAACTTTTGAAGATGTCAAAATTGCCAGAACTGCCAGTTCCTGTAGAATATCCTGTGTTTGAGAAGAGGGTTACTAAAGATATTAGTGAGACTGGTAACAGGCGGGTAGAAGTAATAGAGGACATCGGTGTCACTCTTGAAGAACTGGCAGTGGGATGCATAATGTGCCACAAATGTGAAAATGAATGTCCGGAGCATGCGATATTCATAAAAGCTGATGATAATCTCTTTGCAGAATACAACAGCTTGAAATGTCTGGGAACGGCATGCAAAAGATGTGTGAATGTGTGCCCGGTACATGCAATTGACTACAAAGAGATAAAGATCATGGAAAACTGAAAAATTCATTTATTTATAGATGAACAAGGAGAATATATAATGACAGAAGTAAAGGTAAATTCCAATATTTGCGGTTTCACTCATGTCGTAAGAGGTAAAAAGGATGGTCAAAAGATAATTGTTGACATTGACACTCCATGTGAGAAGATAAAGAAAATGTCTCATCTAGAGGTCGACACGATGGATCTTTTTGATATTAAAGATAATATTGTAATGGAAAAGGCTAAAGAAGCCAGATGTACTGCTACATGCCTTGTGCCCTGTGCAGTAATGCATATATGTTGTATAGAAGCAGATTTCATGTCGAGTACCCTTGCCAAAGAATCAGGAAGCCTTAGTATCGAGTTTTTGTGACTCGATTTCTTTAATTGGTATGCTATCAATATTTCAGTTCAATTGTCAAATGCATTAAATAAATGTGGTTTTAAAGGATGTATATTAGCGAAACAAGATCAAATCTCTCAAATAAATTCCAGGATATACTTGACGGAAAAAAGGTAGACACTCCTCTTGTCGGTACGGCCACCACATCAGCAATACTTGAGTTGATGGATATTTCCGGAGCAAGCAGACCAGAAGCTGACAGGGATCCGGAAAAAATGGTAAAACTTGCTTCTTCC
The DNA here is from genome assembly GCF_017873415.1 of Methanolobus bombayensis. GTDB lineage: Archaea > Halobacteriota > Methanosarcinia > Methanosarcinales > Methanosarcinaceae > Methanolobus > Methanolobus bombayensis. The sequence goes on from NZ_JAGGKD010000004.1 coordinate 17,530, forward strand.
TTCCATACAGTTGCCAGGTTTGAGGTAATTCGCATTCCATTCGATGTGACAGTTGTCGGTGAGGCACTTGGATGTCAGGTAGATATTGGCACGAAGGCAAGGACACCATCAATAATAACTCATCCTTTTGACAAAGATCCCTCAGAGTTCAATGTACCAGCCGATCTGCTGGAAAGGGGAAGAATACCTGTTGTGATGGAAGCAATATCCATTCTGAAAAATGATCAGGGATTAGAGGCACCTCTCGTTGCAGGTGTTGAAGGACCTGCTGACCTTGCATCCTATCTTTGTGGCATCAAATCCTTTTTGAAGTTGACTGTAAAGAAACCTGAAATTGCAAGGGAAATCGTGGAAAAATGCGTCGATGCCTGCATAGTCTGTGCCAATACCTATCTTCATTCAGGTGCAGATGCAGTGGTGGTTGCAGATTCACTATCTTCTCCGGAGATGATTGGACCTGATGCATTCAGGAATATTGTTAAACCTGCATTGATCAGATTCAATGAAAAAATAAATGATCATAGTATTCTCCATATATGCGGTGAAGTTGATAGTATAATTCCGGATATGCTTGAATGTGGTTTTAATGCTATAAGCGTGGAAGAGAATGTTAAGGACCTGGAATATATAATAAATAGTGCTCACAGGAATAATACAGCGGTAATCGGGAATGTTTCAACTGCAGATACTCTGTACAGAAAAGCACCGGAAGATGTCAGAAAAGAGGCTTTCAAATGTCTGGATGCAAATATCGATATACTTGCTCCCGGATGTGGTCTGGCTCCTGAGACACCTTTGAGAAATCTTCTTGCCATGGTGGAGGCAAGGGATAAGTATGCTGTAAAAAAGTTCTGAAATATGAAAGTTCCTAGTAAATATTATAGAGTTATTTTTCAATGATATCAGGTGTAAATAACAATCTGAATTTTTATTTTATTTACTGAAACATAATCCTATCCTGAATAGGAGGATTGGCCAATTTCAATGGAAGGTCCTGGTACATCAATTGGCCAATATTAACAGGCCAAACACAGCAGTTATGCGTGAACCACTATTTGTTATACAGAATATATTTCGGAGAACTTTCTAGTTATTGTTGTATTAGTGTTTGACCTGTTATTTCCTAATATGAATTCTTTGTATATCAATATTACTATTGTTGTAAAAAGTAGCAACTAATAATTTTTATTTATCTCTAAGTGCTACTACATTGTCTATGTTCAAAATTGAAAATGTAGGATTAAATCATTATTTAGTTTAATATTAACTAAAAGTAAATTTCTCTTGAGATTTTGTATAAAGAAAAGAATTTAAGTAAAATCTAATAACACGAAAACTATTATATGTATTACTTACTTTTACCCTTCGTGATTATCATGTCATCAGATTGTTCTACCGAAAACAAAACTAGAGAAATTGCTTCATTTGAAGATGCTGCAAAGTTCCATGGACATGTCTGTCCTGGTCTTACAATTGGTTACATCGCAGCAAAAGCAGGTATCGAAAAACTGGACACAGAAAGGGATATTGACGAGGAACTTGTCACCATCGTGGAAAACGATGCCTGCGGAGTTGATGCAGTGCAGGTACTTACAGGCTGCACAATAGGCAAAGGCAATCTTATTTACAAGGACCATGCAAAACAGGTATTCACTTTCATCTGCCGTGACAGCAAAAAAGCTGTAAGAGTAGCTCTTAAAGCCAGTTTCAATATCGACAACATCGACCCGAAGGTAAGTGAACTTCGTTCTAAGGTTATGTCAGGCTCTGCAACTGATGAAGAGGAAAAGGAGTTCAGGGAAAGAATGGATGGCATCTCCGTAACAATGAGGAACACTCCTGTTGATGAGATGTTTGAGGTCAAATTCGTTGATGCGGAGATTCCCGGAAAAGCAAGAATATTCAATTCTCTCCAGTGTGCTAAATGCGGAGAAATGATGGCTGAATCCAGAGCCAGAGTGCAGAATGGTGAATATATCTGTATCCCATGCTACGAGGAATATGGCAGAGGCTGGTAAGGCTAAAATTGAGTGAAAACCCAATTTCACTTTATTTCCCATTTTATATTTTCAGTCTTCATCATTTTCTCGCACCATTTGGTCCCAGAAGACCAAAAATTTCACCATCATCAATGTAAAATGAAACATCATCCACAGCCGTAAAATCTCCATACTTTTTAGTCAGGCTGTTAATTGTTATTGAATTCATAGTATGCAAAACCTTCAAACAGAGATCTTTGAATCAATAAGTCTTTTAGTATACTCATCAGAAGGTGAAAGCATAACTTCGTGGGAATTGCCCATTTCAACGATCCTCCCATGATTCATCACTGCTATTCTGTCAGCAATTTTCAATGTCATGGAAAGATCATGTGAAATATAGATCATTGCAAATCCTCGCCTGTTCTGGAGTCCTTTTAAAAGGCGCATTACATTTGCAGAAGTCGAAACATCCAGTGCTGAGGTAACTTCATCTGCAATAAGGAGTTTTGGCTGCATAACCATGGCTCTGGCAAGTGCTACTCTTTGTCTCTGCCCGCCACTGAGTTCACCACAATATTTATTGAGAAAAGCATCTGTACATGGAAGGTGGACGAGTTCAAGGGCATTTTTCGCCATTTCTACACGTTCTTCCTTAGACCAGATTTTGTTAATGTCAAGAGGTTCTTTGATAGCATCAAGTACAGTGAACCTGTTGCTGGTTGAATTGAAAGGATCCTGGAACACTATCTGGATTCCGTTGAGTTTGTTTCCATAATTTGCCTTGTTGCTGCTCTCATTCATGAAAGTTACTTTTCCATTTTCCGGCTTAATCACGTTTGCAAGGATGTGTGCAAGGGTAGACTTGCCTGAGCCTGTCTGTCCGACAATTGCCAGGACTTCCCCTTCCATTATTTCCAGATCAACATCATTAACTGCTTTTAGGTAATGTCCATCAGGAAGCTGATAACTGTAATTCAGGTCGTTAGCTTTTAGGAGCTCTGCCACACCTCCTCTATGGCATGCAATTTCTCTTTCATCTCCGACAGGTACAAGTTCAGGAGCTGATTCATTGCATTTCTTGATCTTTTGATTACATCTTGAGAAGAAAGGACAGCCTGTAAAATCGCTGTTTGTGTGGATATCACCGGGAATTCCCCAGAGATCCTTGTATACGAAAATATCAGGTGTTGAATGAACAAGTCCCCTTGTATATGGATGTCTGGGTGATACAAGAATATCTTTTACAGGTCCGGTTTCAACAACTCTTCCTGAATACATGACAGCAACCCTTGATGCCACAGAAGACACAAAAGTGATGTCGTGTGATATCATCAACATTGTATAACCATTTTTTTTCTGAAGCTCAACAAGAAGATCTCTTATCTCTTTCCTGGTAAAAGCATCAAGTGCGGAAGTAACCTCGTCTAATATCAGTAATTTAGGATCGCATGAAAGTGCCATTGCAAGAAGTACTCTCTGCCTCATGCCTCCGGAAAGCTGATGAGGGTATGAATCCATCCATTTTGGATCAAGATGGACAGCCCTGAAAAGATCAGCACATTTGCCCCGTGTTTCATCTTGACTGATATCAAGGTGCCTGTTCATTGGTTCCATCACCTGAATACCAACTTTCATAACAGGGTTAAGTACTTCAATTCCATTCTGAAAAACGATTGCTATATCTTTCCATCGGAACCTGTCCATTTCAGCTTCTGATAAAGAGGAGATCACCTTTTCATTGTAGATAATCTCTCCTTTGATAGCCGTGTTTTCCGGAAGAAGTCCCATGATACTTAGTGCAGCAGTTGTTTTTCCACTTCCTGATTCTCCCACGATTCCAAGAATCTCTCCTTCTTTTATTTCAAAAGAAACACTATCAACTGCCTTTACAGTGTGAGTATCTGTCTGATAATGACATTTCAGATCATTGATTTTAAGCAGACTCATAATCAAATCCCTTTCTTAATCTTTAATTTAGGATCCAGTATTCTCTCCATATCCCTGCTTATGAATGCAAGACACAGCAGAAGGAGAATAAGCATGAACAACGGAGGCAATAGCCACCATTGCCAGTAAGGTGTAAAATATATCGAGCTAAAACTGGTTGCACTATTAAGCATCATACCCCAGCTTTTGGATGTGGGGTCTCCGAGTCCCAGAAATGCAAGTCCTGTTTCGGCTATTATGGCATGTGATGATATGCCGATGATAAGAACGAACAAAACCGGCATTACCTCTGGAAAAATGTGTTTTCGGAGAATGTAAAATGGACTTGCACCGTAGTTACGGGCAGCAATGATATAGCTGTTCTTCTTGATAGCCAGTGTCTGGGAACGAGCAATACGTGCGGGTTTTGCCCAGCTGAACAGCACAAGTATAAGAATCACATTAAGAACACTTGGCCCGAGAAATGCAGATATTACGATAAGCAGTGGGAAACTTGGAAGTGCCATTGTCACATCAATTATTCTCATTAGTGCCTGATCGATGTGTCCTCCGATATATCCGGCCAGCACACCGAGAGCTCCACCTCCAAAACCTGAAACAAATGCAACTGCAAGGCCTATTGTAAGGCTCATTCTTGCACCGTAACATATCTGTGACCAGATATCCATTCCAAGTTCATCGGTACCTAGAATATGAACTGATCCAGGTGCTTCCAGTGAATCACCTGTAATTTTCTGGGGCGGGTAAAGTGTTATCATTGGGGCAAAAACAGCCATCAGGATTATTGCAAGAATTCCAATGACACCGATCTTACCTTCCATACTGAATTTTGAGAATGTATTGTTCAGGTTAAGACTGATCCTGTAAATATTCAATGCCTGAATATAAGCTATCATTCTATCATAGCCGGAGGTATTGATGCTATCTGTCATATCGTAACCCTTGGGTCAAGTTTACTGTATATTTTGTCAACCAGCAGGTTGCAGATAAGTATGGAAACTGCAATTACAAGCAAAATTCCCTGAATGAGCGGATAATCACGACCAACAACAGCACTTCGAAGTGTCATTCCTATTCCCGGATAAGAAAAGACACTTTCTACCAGCACAACACCTCCCATCATGATACCTATCATAAAACCTGCTCTGGTTACTACCGGAAGAAGTGCATTGCGAAGTGCATGTCTGGTCCACACGGTCTTTTCACCCAGTCCTTTTGCTCTTGCAGTCCTGATATAATCTTTAGTGGTAACTGTGATCAAGGTATTTCTGGTAAGTAAATAGACACCTGTGAGCTGTGCAAGTGAAAGAGTCATAACAGGTAGGCAGGCATGATACAATATGTCCCATAGCTGTTCCCCTAAACCACTATAATGTGCGAAGGGTGTGATAGCACCTGCCAGAGGAAAAAGTCTGAGATGTACGCTAAAGATGAGCAGCATAATCAGTCCAAGCAAAAATGATGGTATCTCGGCAAAAGCTATCAGGCCAGTCATCATTATCCTGTCGCTTCCCTTTTTCCGGTTCTTTGCCGAAAATGTTCCAAGGATAACTCCGGCAATCGTACTGATCACTGTTGATGCAAGGACGATAAACATGGTCCATGGAAGATGCAGCATTATCACATCACTAACCGGCATTTTATAGTATATGCTTCTGCCAAGGTCAGCCTTAAGCAGATTCTTCAGATATACCAGAAACTGTTCGTGTACTGGTTTGTCAAGTCCATAATAGTTCATGTAATACTGCCGCTGTTCTTCTGTCATTATAATAACCTCATCTCCGGAATCGTCATCAGAAGTTGTGGAGAATGGGTCACCCGGCATCATCCGCGGAAGGAAGAAATTAATGACAAGAATTACAAAAAGGGTTAACAATAGCCTGAAAATAAATGAATTCCTGTCATTTCTCATAATATCGTCTCGCCGTTAAACTTCCCAAACCATCATTCCAGTGTACACATCTGACTCAGAAAGGTACATTCCATCGACAGCGACATTTTGATAATAATCCATTATCTTTTGTTTTGTTCCATCGTCAAAATCCCGGCCCCGTCCTATGAAATCTATTGCGCGGTCAGCAGTTTCCTGCCAGCTTGCTTCTTCTTTCCATTCTGCATGGTTGATTTTGACAGATGGCATGTAGCCTGCAAGGTAGAGATACATGAACGGGAAGTTCAGTCCGTTCATATTGTTCTCAGACTTTTCACCGAGTATTGAGCTTCGGATATCGCGATACGCTTTATCTTCCTCTCTTCTCAGGAAGTTACTGTAATAACAGAACTTCTTTGAACATGCCATCATTCTCTCAAAGTTCTCAACATCCCTGATTCCCGGTGTCATGGAAGCAATTACGAGATCGAATTCATTCCTGAATCCAAGCTCATCTATATCTGCTGTCCACCATGAACATTCAATAATGTCTATTGGAAGTGATTCCTGCTTTACTGAATCTTTCAATCTTTCAAGCATTCCGGAAGAGATGTCAAGTGAGGTTACATCCGCTCCCATCCTTGAAAGAGGAAGGGAGAGGGTTCCAGGTCCGCACCCGATATCAAGAACCTTTGCTCCTTGTGGCTTAAAACCGCATTCATCAAGGAATGAAATTATTTGCTCGGTTTTCTTCTGTCTTCTATTCTTTTCCTGATTTCTGGCATAGGTTGCAGAACGTTTGTTCCAGACTTCTGCCATCCTTCCTTCCTCCAGAATATTTAATCCATTTCTGGATGCTTTGTTCCAGCAATCGGCCAGAGTGCTAATATTATCTTTTTGCTGCAATTTAATCCCTCTCAAGATATGAGAATATGCAATGTGTTTTTGCATGATGGTCATAAGCGCTTACCCAGCCATCATAAGTTGAAATACGCCATGCATCATATTTTGTAGTATAATAGAGGGGTATTGTGGGTATATCTTCTGCAAGCACGGTCTGCATTTCATATACTATCTCTTTGCGTTTCTCATCATCAAGTTCCTGTAATTCCTTTGTTCCAAGGGCATTCAGGGTGTCATTGTGATAACCAAATATTGCTGCACCGGATGCTACACTACCTGCTCCTGAATTTGTATCACAGTACCTTGTACGGAGATAGTCTGCATCTCTTCCCCAGCCCCCAAAGCCGCTTATTGCAAGTTCAAAATCTCCGGTATTCAGGTTTGCATCACGGGACTTACTTTCAAGGGCTTTGACCTGAACGTCGATTCCAACTTCGTCGAGTCTCTCTTTTATGAGTTCTCCAATACGAACTTCACTACTTCCAAGTGACAATATGTATGACAGTTTTTCTCCATCTTTATCGCGTATTCCGTCACCGTCCGTATCAGTCCATCCGGCTTCATCCAGTAATTCTCCGGCTTTGTCCGGATTGTATGCATATTCCGGTTGGTCAGAATTATACCATATGTGGTCTACAGGAAGTATTCCCATTTCACCGGTTTTTCCTGCACCTCTGCCGATCTTTTCCACAAGTTCTTCACGATCGATGGCATAAACAAAAGCCTGTCTTATCTTCTTATCACTAAGTTCAGTGCATTTGTTCATGTTGAAATAGAACTGGTAGCCCCAGAAAGCAGGCTGCTGTGCAACACGTACATCAGGGTCTGAAGTAAAGCGTTCAAGAGTGTCAGGTGATATTCTTGTGAAATCGATTTCTCCCTGTTCAAAAGATATTAATTCGTCACTGACAGGAACGAATTCGACAGCTTCAACGGCAGTTTCAGAGCCCCAGAAGTTTTCGTTTGTTACAAACCTGTATGTTCCATGTTCTTTATTATATTCTTCAAGAAGGAAAGGACCTGTTCCGGTTACTGCTTCTGGATCGAGGAAACTTGTAGGGTCATCGATGGCTTCATATATATGTTTGGGTATGACCTTAAAACCGGTCATCTCATAGAGAAATGTTGACACTGGTTGAGTGAGTATGAATTTGACAGTAGTGTCATCTAATACCTGAACACTATCAACAACTCCATCCTCAATTCCACCGGATACTGGTATATTTTCCTGCTCATAATCAAAAGTGAATTTTACATCACTTGCTGTAAGTGGCTCTCCGTCACTCCAACTTACACCTTCACGGAGGTGGAATGTATATTCCATTCCATCTGAACTGGTTTCCCAGCTTTCAGCCAGCCAGGGGACTATACCTGTATCGCTTCTTTCTACCAGACAGTCGAAGATCATTCCAACCTTTGATGATCCCGGACCCCTTGGATATATTGAGAATGGCTGTGGATAACCATAATCTCCACCACTCAGACGAACCACATCAACTTTCTCAGATCCTGCATCCATATCTGAGGCTGTAATACTGTTCTGAGTACTTTCCTGATCAACACAACCTGCTGTCATTAAAATCAGAGATATCAGGAATGTTGAAAATAGTACCAATAACCTGTTTTTATTCATTATATTCCACCTTATATTTGTAAATTTTATATGTTTGATTGTAATTCATATCGATTACATGCGCCGTTATTGATAATACATAATGTTATAAAAGTATTACTAATTATTCAATAATTCGAATTTTTTATGATGACTTAAATGTAATTCTAAAATAAGTTCTACTAATCATTGGTATATGCTTTTAATCTTAACAATAGGATCATTACAAAAAAGAAAATACACAATCGTGGTTTATGCCATGATCGTGTATTGAATACTTTATTTTTTCAAAAACTGAAAAAGATCTATGCTATTTCAATCATACACTGAAAATCAGGAACATGTTAGACATTCTGTTTTTGAAAGGATGCCTTTCCTGAAAATTTCAAACATTTCCATCCCTCTTAAGCTTCGAACCCTTCTGTAGCCTGTATCATGCAGGAATCAGCTGCCAGTCCCACCTGCTTGAGAGGCATAACATATGGAATTCCTGCATGTGTATGGACATGTGCTTCAACACCATAGACCTGCTCTATATTATCACAGGTGAGTACTGAAGCCGGATTTCCCGCAGACACGATCTCTCCATTTTTCATCATTAGAATCCAGTCTGAATATTTGGAAGCCATATTGAGGTCGTGGACAACCATCACAGCTGTCACATTTCTGGTATTCACAAGTGCCCTCACATTTTCCATCACATCAAGCTGATGCCAGATGTCAAGATTGCTAGTGGGTTCGTCAAGGAGAATAACTCCCGTTTCCTGTGCCAGGGCTCTTGCAATCAGGATCTTTTGCTGCTGTCCTCCACTAAGTTCGTCAAAATTGCGTAAGGCAAGGTCATCAAGTCCCATTTCTTCAAGAACCTTCCATACTTTTTCCTTGTCATCTTCGTTACTGAACCATCCAAGATGAGGTCGTCTTCCCATCATAACGGTTTCAAAAACAGTTGTAGGGAAGACCCTGTTTGAACTTTGAGGGACATAGGCAACGTTTCTTGCAACTTCCATTCGTTTCATTTCATGAATGTTGTTCTTATCAACAAGAATATCTCCTGATTCAGGTTTGAGAATCTTGTTAACACATTTAAGTAGCGTTGATTTGCCTGCTCCGTTTGGTCCCACAATACTGACAAAGCTTGATCTGTCAATATCCACCGATACATCCTGAAGTATTTTTGTGCTGTTGTAGCCAAAAGTGACATTGTTTACATTCACTGTAACCATTTTACCAGAACTCCTTCCGTTTCCTTTTGAGAATGAGGTACATGAAGAACGGCACTCCAAGCAGTGAGGTCATGATGCCGGTAGGAATGATTGTCGGTCTAATTAAGTTCATACCTGTAACATCAGCGCATATCAGCACAAGTGCACCCAAAAGACCTGATGCAGGGAAGAGGTATTTGTGATCCGAACCAATTACCATGCGTGCCATATGCGGTGCAACTAATCCGATAAATGCGATAGTTCCTGTAAAGCAGACAATAGTTGCAATTAAAAGACTTGCAAGCAGCATACAGAACATTCTGACCTTGTTTGCATCAATTCCGAGACTTTTTGCATTCTCATCTCCGATTACCATGATATTCAGGTCGTTTGCTTTCATGTACAAAAGTGGTGTGCAAATCACAAAGACACATAGCAGAAGCAGGAAATTGCTCCATGAAAAAGCAGACAGGTCTCCCATTCCCCAGCTCACCATCAGGCGAAGTTGTTCATCAGTAGCGAAATACTGGAAAAGGTCTGTGAGAGAACTGAACAGGTAATTAATAGCAATTCCCGCAAGGATAAGGGTTTCTGATGTTGCTCCTTTAAAGCTTGCAAGAGCAATGATGAACAGGGAGCACAACATGGCAAACATGAAGGCATTACCCACAAGCAGATAAGGGCCACTTATTACTCCTACTCCCAATACGGCAGCAACCGCAACTCCAAAACTTGCTCCTGAGGAAATACCAAGTGTAAAAGGACTTGCCAGGGGATTTTTCAAGACGGATTGCATGACACATCCGCATATTCCCAGACCAAAACCTGCCATTATGCCTGCAACAATACGTGGTAAGCGAATGTTCCATACAACCTGTGATGGAAGGCCGGAGCTTGTAAACAGGTCAGGGAAATATCTGGAAAAAAGAATTTTGTAGACTTCAATTACCGAAACTTCAAGAGGACCGATTGTTACAAAAAAAGCTCCCAGTAAAATAATAAGAGCAAACATGCTGATTAGAAGAATGATCTTTCTTCCAACAAAACGCTGGTAATCCTCTCTTACAGCAGAATGTTGCTTTTTATCAGAACCACCTGAATTAGTTGTGTTCAGATTTTTCTTTTTTTCAAATAGATTTAGCATATTTTCACCAAAAATTGCAGGGAAAACATGTGCAAATCAAATGCACCGTTTTCTTTCCCTGTAAAAATTACATTTTGCAGTTTTGTTCAATACACTTCTTTTGCAAATGTCTGGTATTCGGCAAGCTCAGTGAATACTCCATCAACTCCAAGCAGTTCCTTGTAAATTTCATTTCCTTCAGCTTCCAGGTCAATATCGCTGAATTCTTCTGGATGCAAACGCTTGGCCATGTATATCATATTAAACAAGGTTCTGTCAATTGGTCTGCCTCTGCAGTAAGGATAGAAACAATCGTAGATCTGATCATTCTTCACAGCAGGGATCTCTGAAAGTTCAGGAGTTTCCATGACAAAATCAACTCCGCTTTCACCATCCCATGTACTTTTAGCAACAAAGATTACATCAGGTTTCCATACTACGATCTGTTCAGGTGCAACATTTATCTCCTCGCCTGTGCATTCTTCTGCAAGATTGATTCCACCAGCGATGGTTAAGGGTTCATACACCGCTTCAGTACGGGTGAAATCTCTTCCTTCAACAGCGTCATAGAAACCCTTTTTAGCTCCTCTTGGTGCAAAGTACACAGTTGGCTTTTCACTTTCATCAATCTGTGAGGTCACAGATTCGATCATTTCAACTTTGGACTCGATGAATGAGACAAGTTCATTTGCTCGTTCTTCTTCATCCAGCACATCTCCCAGCAACTCTATTTGATTATAGTTTTCTTCAAATGTAAATCCAGAACCAATATCGACACAAGGACATCCAACTTTTTCTTCGATAAGATCTCCACGGTTATACCAGAGAGTATCTAAAACAACATCAGGCTGAAGTATTGCCATTGTCTCATAGTCAATCTCTCTACGTGTGTTTGTTTCCGGGAGTTCATCCAACTGACCATCATCATATGTCTGGAGAGCTTCCCATGCATCTACAACAAGTTTTTCATCATTTGAGTCCCTTGGAAGCACACAACCTCCGCGTGTACACTCGTCTGTTGCTATAATCTTATTCAGGTCACCAAGTGAAATAACAATCCTGGAATTATCAGGATTTGTGGTGATTATTCTCTCAACCGGTCTGTAAAAGACAACTTCTCTGTCATGTCCGTCTGTAATAGTTTTTGGTTTTCCGTTCCAGAATGTAAGTACATATGCAGCATCTCCAACATCATCCAGACTGTAAGTGCTGTCTTCGAGCATGTAATCACATATTGCATCTGAAACCTCGCTTTGGATGAGTACTCCGTCACCATCATCGCATGGAAGAGTAGAATACATTGCTGCAGCATTAATTATAGACAAAAATGAGCAGGCAAGTACTATCATTCCAATCAAAAGAGTTCTATTCCTGATCATTCTTCATCCCCCCTGAACTACTTTTCCTTGTAAAAAGAACACAAGCAAAAAGTGAGGCTGCAGATAAAAATAAACTAAAACCTGGTACACTGGATTCCACACCAGAGTCACTATCTTCTGATGAACCTCCAGTGGAACTCTGTCCATTTGAAGCAGAATTCGGATCAATTACTGCCACCCATCTTTCTTTTCCTTCATTTAATTCCTGTGTCTGGTAAAGCATGTCAACCCAATATCCTTCAAATGAGTTTTCAGAATCATCAGAAGGAATTACATTATACGTTACTTCAGTGACGTCAGTTACTGAAAAAGAGATTTTTCCGTTATCTCTGTCTACCTTAAAATATTCAGCATCAGAGATTTCGGAATCAGTTTCCGGGAAAGTGAAACCTTGTGGAATAGTTTCCACTATGCCCAGCATAAACGGGCTCTCTCCTGTTATTTCCAGTGTAATCTCTGCCATTTCGCTCTCTGAAAAATCAGAAGGCACATGCCTTTCAACGTCAATAAGTTCCGAGCAGGAAGCAAAACCGATACTGGCAACTAAAAAAACCAGCAGGCTTATACCAACAACAAATTGCTTTATATACATATTATCCTCTTTATTTCAAGAATTACAGTTTAATTATTTCACAAGTGAAGTGAAATTTAAATGTCATTTATATGAAATTTATGTGAAATTTTAAGTGGTACTTATATTCTTCAAAAAACCACAAATATCTTCAACCTCAGGCACATCCACCTGGAATTTTTCACCCATTAGCCCCGCCTTAAAAACAGAAACCATCACAGGAAGAGTTGCAATAATTCGGTCTTCGGGGACTTTCTCATAAAGGACAGTTTTGGTTTTACCTTCCACTCTGTTAAGTACATAGTAGAGGTCCTTTCCTGCAGCTTCTGCCAGATTGCTGATCTTTTCAGAAAGGCAGATGGACTCATAGGACGGATCAATTACCATTAGAAGTGCATCGCATCCTTCCTCCACTCCTCTGCCGAAATGTTCTATTCCAGCCTCAGTGTCAACTAAAACAATATCATTGGTTCCTGCATCAATATTCTTTATCAGATGCTTTGAAAGAACTCCCATAGGGCAGGCACAACCTTCCCCGAAATCGTGTATCTTTCCAACAGCCATCAGTGAAATGTTGTCTGTTTTTGAGACATATTCGCCGGGTATGTCTGCGATTTCCCATCTGTTATCAAAGAACTTTACTTCTTCACCGGTTGAAAATGAAGCTTTCATTCTTTCAACAAGATCTTTTTTTCCGCCAAAGAAATTCAGGAAATCCTCCGGAAGTTCCACTCCCAACTGCCTGTGAAGCCCGAAATTGGATTCGTCATTGTCAACCACAAGTACATTAAATCCATCTCTGGACATTGCCTGAGCCAGCAGTGCTGTTAATGTGCTTTTTCCACACCCGCCTTTTCCACATATCAGTATTTTCAAATTCTCAGCTCCTAATTGTTCTGTTTCTTTTCCCAGCAGATTCTGACACGTGTTGAATCGGCTTTTTCAAAAATGCTGCCATTTTCCCATGAGAGCTCGTCCCTGAGGTAATTGTAAAGAATAGATTCCTGCTCAGGTGTCTCGATCGTATATCGTGATCTGAAGAAATCCATGGCTTCATCCATGGATGCAAAATTGTTGGTGTATTCCATTGGAAACACATGCATATCAGGATAGATTCCCATGTCATAGAGAACGTTGTATAATACGTCGCATTTCGGACCGCCTGTATAATTTTTTCCGTACAGATATGGCCAGAGGTTTACGGAATGTTCTTCCCATGGTGTTGTTCCTGCAAACCAGTAGAGATAAATGTGTTTTGAAGAAGCCTGCTCCATTTTTTGAATGGCATCCTTTATATCCGGCATACCAAGAGAGAATGATGCAATTACAATATCATAAGGCCCTTCAAGGTCTTTCTCAACTTCAAGGTCTTCCCAGCGTTTGCTGACGCAGTCAAGGTTAGTTATTCCTTTTTCTGCAACATTATCAAGAAGCAGATTTCTCATACCTTCTGCTGGTTCAACAGCCGTTACGTGTGCAACCCTTTCTGCAATAGGTATTGAGAGTCTTCCGGGTCCTGCACCAATATCAAGTACCCTGGACTGCGGTGTTAGCGGAAGTTCTTCAAGAGTAAGTTTTGTTCTGTCAGAGAATTGCTGAGTTCGTTTCCAGAACCTTTCAGCATTATTCTTTTGATCCCACAGGTTGTTCTCAACTTCTTTGTTTGCTGAGTGTTGGGCAGCCATCCGTTCTTTCCATATTTCATTCCAGTCTATTTTTCCGTGTTCCATTTTGAATTCCTTCTTTGGATTATTTTTACAGCGAGCTAGAGTTAGCACATGTTTATTACGAAAACAATAAAATTCCTATTTTCATGCTATTTTTGTATTTATTCGTAGCACTAAACGGCATGTAATTTATACTTATGTATTAACAATGTGAACCGCTAAAATATAATAATCACTATCAATATAAAATCCAAGAGTAAAGTTTGAATGTCATTCTGATATTGCATCAAGATATGAAATAATAAATCTACTTCTGATTCGGGTATCTGAAGCTCTTTTAAAAAGGAAATAGAGATGATTCTTTATGAATATCTCTTTTAATTGAGGTCAATCTTCCCATTGATCTCCTCATACTTTTCCACAGCATTCGGAGTATTGAGAAGTATCTTCCTTATTCTGTTGTACACACTCGGATTATTCTCAGGATCAAGTTTGTTCAGGAAACCAAGCATCATTTCTACAAGTGGCACATGATATTCCTTTTCCATCCTGTCGATGTTACCAAGTACGTTGAGAATACTCACAGTATTGTATTCATTCACCGTAGCCAGTTTTGGAACAATCTCACTTAGAAGCTCTCTACCCTTTTCAGTTTGCAGTGACATCTTCCTGTTGAATGCAAAACCTCCGAAGAGTGCTCTCTGGTCATTTGCCTGCTCTATCCTGAAAGCTTGTGATTTTTCAACCTGTCTTACCAGATCAGTCACATCATCCCCGCTGCTGCTTCCAATCACTCTCAGAAATGTTTCCCAGCTAACCGGATTCTTTTCCGCTTCCTTCTGATAGTTCTGCATGAGTTCAATCTTATCAGATGCGGAACTGTCAAGATAAAGGCTGAACGCAGCCAACTTATCCGTAGCATTGTCTGCAGTTTCAAATTGTTTTTTGATAATATCATGGACTACCGGAGTATCAAGGGTTGAGAGAACAGACAGACATTTGTTCTTCACCTGTCTGCACTTGATCTCATGGACCTGCTCTTCAAGGTAATCTGAACTATCAATGATCTTTGCATTGCAAGCCTCATAAATTGATATGAGACTTTCTTCATGTCTGCTTGCTATTGCTTTGAGCAGTTTTTGTTTTACTTCGTACAATAGCTGGTAACTATGTGCAAACTTCTCATCTTCTACTGATTCAAAGAGAGTTAAAAACTGTGCACCTGCCTGTTCCATCAGATCTAAATCCATTATGAGTTCATGGAAAAGTTCAATGAATTCATCTGATGGTACTGCTTCGTTATCCTGAATCAGTTTCATCTTCTCGGAATCCAGTATCCTGTAGAATGCAAGGAATCTGTTGATCAGGTCTGAGTCTGTTTTAGCCTGCAGGATCAGTTTATCGATAGCTGTATCATGAATCACTTTTCCAAAGAATGAATTATTTCTGTTCAGGGATAAAAATGCAGGCTTATCCACATTGTCAATCACTATTTCTTGCTCTCTGGCTGTCATGCGTTCCATGACTTCAGCAAGGTCGTTTCCGTTTTCATCAACTAAAGCTGCACGAAGTGGCAATTCCCATAATGATTTTCCTTCAGGAACTTCCTGCTTGAAAGACAAAGTGCATTTCCTTTCATTTTCATTGTATGACGATTCAACATGGATCACCGGGAATTGTGTTTGTTTCAGCCATATATTTGCCATGTCTTTATAATCCAGGCCTGAAACTTCTTCCATAACTTCTATCCATTCCCAGCTTGAAGCGTTAGAATGCTTATATTTACTATGATAGGCATCCAGAGCTTTTACAAAAGTCTCTTTTCCCATCATTGTTTCTAGCATATTCACAAATTCAGGAGCTTTGACATAGGTCACTGCACTAATGAGGTCGTCAGGGTCATTGAATCCGTCAGGGATGATCGGCATAGAGGCTGCTCCCCTGTCGAGGGCAAATGTTCCTGCTCCAGGTGCAAGAAGAGTAAGTACCTCTCCGAGACGACTGTATTCCTCTCCAAAATGATATGCATGATACATCCTTTCGATATGAACGGTAACAGCTTCGTTAAGCCATATTTCAAAAGGACTCCATCCTGTTACCTCTGAACCGTTCAGGTTGTGGTAGAACTCATGTACCTTCACTCGCATCAGGTACTCAAAAGCATTATCTGTCATCTCAGGGAATGGCATAATACGGTTGGTGCTGATGGTAGTATTTCCGACATTCTCCATTCCACCGAAATTGGAATTTTGCATTCCTATCTCCCTGTAAACAGTACCTGTGTATTTGTATCCAGGTTTGATTGATGTTATAGTTTTTTTCAGTTCTTCCCTGATCTTCTCCAGTTTCTCGCTTGCACCCCGTTCTTCATTTTTGAGAAGGTCTCTTTCTTTAACCATATTCATTATATTGGTGCGCTTTTCAATCTGGTTATATTGTTCAGGACCAGTAAACAGGTATATCCACATTATTGAATCGTAAAGAATATCAAGAGATTTCTCGGCAATTGTAGAATCAGATTCTGGTGGAACCAGTAATTCCAGATCAAATTTATAGCCATCAGGGTATTCAAACTCCTTTTTAAACGTATCATAAGTGCCCACGCCAAGGAAGAAAAGATAGGTTGCCATCGGGGTTACAGAATTGTCATAAACAATCTTGTCCCTGCCATTTCCAACAGAATGTCTTTCCTCCATAATATCGCCGTTGGTAATGAGGTTTGTGTATCTTTCATCTGCGATGATGGTGGTGGTATATGTGCACTTTGCGGTCATGTCATCGATACATGGCACTATTCTCTGGAATCCCCACTGCTGACACTGGGTTATCTGCTGTGGTGGAGCACCTGTGGGTGTTTCATCGTAATAGAGACCTTCCAATATATTGTCTGTTGGTCTGCAGATAGTTTCAGTGTGAAGGATAATTTCAGTGTCTTGAGGTACTGTTTGCTTGAATTTGATCAGAAGGATATCGTCTTTATTTTTGTATTCGTGATCGATATCAAATTCTTTACAGCTTACTGATAATATCTCCAGTTTTTTGCAGTTCAGTTCAAGTTCATCAATGGGTTTACCGATGCTTTGTAAGTTCAGGTCGGATGTAACTTTTGTGTGATCATCAAATACATCAAAAACAAGGTCCATATGAACGACTTTTACATTCAGTTCGCCAAAATCCTCAGGATAATATTTGTATATTCTTTTCATCAAATTCCCTCTTTTATGCTAATCCATTGATGTTCTAAATTTATAAAGTAATCTTTAATTTCAGTTGATGTTTTAAAAATAGTTAATAAAAAGCTACTGGAAATATGCTACATTGCTTATCACAACGGACAGACCTTTATGCACATTCCGCACCTGAGTCCTCCAAGTGTGTTGAACATGTAATCAGCACATTTATGTCTGTCAATTGTTCCGTCTTCTGACAGTGCTCCGACAGGACATATTTCGATGCATTTCAGACAACTGCTGCAATGTTCATGGACAAATGGCAATGTTATTTCAGTCTCATTATCAAGTTCGGCATCTGTTAATATTGCAGTCATGCGGACCTTTGGACCGAATTCTTTGCTTATGAGCAAATGGTTCATGCCGAAATTACTGATACCTGCATGGTATGCAGCATATTTGATTGACATGTTGGCTTTCAGTGTCTCTTTATTGGCATACCAGTATCCGAACTCGCTTCCCTCGGATGGCAGTATGGTTGCTTTGAACCCTTTCTTATCAATGAGCTTTGCAAGCTGGAATGCTATTACTCTCAGCGTTGCAGTGCCTGCCATGAGCGTATTTGTGTATTCTGCTCTTCCTGACGGTAATGTTTCAAAAGAACCTCGTGGAACACTGACTCCAAGAACAATAACTGATCTGACATCAGCCATAACATCCTGTGGTTTATTTCCTGTGTATTCTGGATCCAAAAAACATGCCGGATCTGCAAACCCAATGATGTCAGCATTCATTTCAAAAGCAGTTTCTTCTAATGTTTTTGTCAGAGTATTATCTGTCATATTTTTGTTCCCCGGGTGTCAGGATAAATTTCGGACTTTGAGTCCGTTGTTTGCATAGTATTGTTATCAATCCTACTTTAAAACTTGGAATTGACAATGACAACTGCATTCATTTTTTCACCAAAACACCTAAGTAAAGTCCCCACCTCCTTGGACTTAAATAAGTGAGAACTTGTTTTGTTTAAACTGAGTTGATATTTTTGGCAATAAAAGACGGAGATACAATTAAAATAGATTATACCGGCACACTCGATGACGGTACTGTATTCGATAGTTCTGAAAATCATGACGCACCTCTTGAGTTCACAGTAGGAGCAGGTCAGGTTATTTCAGGATTTGATGAGGCTGTAAAGGGAATGGAAGTTGGGGAAGAAAAGAAATTCAGGATCGAAGCTGCAGATGCATACGGTGAACCAAATCCTGCTATGACACAGACAGTTCCAAAAAACATGCTTCAGTGTGACACCGAGATCACAGAAGGTATGATGATAATGGTAAGTACTGCTGATGGTCAGCAGATGCCTGCAAAAATAACTGAAGTGACAGATGAGTCACTTACACTCGACATGAACCATCCTCTTGCAGGAAAGGCTCTTACCTTCAACATTAAAGTTGTTGAAGCATAAGTTTAATTCGATTTTTCTGAAAATTGAACTCATCTCTGGGTTCAACTTCTTTTTTAATTTGATTTTACTATAATTCTTCTTTTTCTTCTTAATATTATTTCGTAATTTTGCTGGCTGATCTGTCTCTCAAATTCTTCAGTTTCATATCATCAGGTTTTTCCTTGAGTGCTTCATCGAACATCTCAACAGCACCTGTAAAATCACCAAGTCTATGCAGAGCTATTCCTTTGTGCTTCCATACAACGCTTTTTCCATAACCCCTGCTTATAAGTTTATTAAAAATGGTCAAAGCCATCTGGTTCTGACCAAGACGCAGGCATGTCATACCTTTGTTCATAAGTGCTGTGGCGTTAGATGGCTGAAGTTGAAGTGCAGCGGAAAAACACTCAAAGGCCAGTTCATGATCCTTTTCCCTGCCTGCTTTGATCCCTTCCTTTATCCACTCATCAGCGCTTTTACGGTCACGTTGTCTGAGTTTTCTCCTTGCTCTTTTTAGTGCTGAATTATGATCGAATGGTTTGTCCTTCGGATCTCTTTGCACAGGTACGTAGGTTTCGTTCTTTGCGGGTCTTTCAACCTTTTTTATCACTTTTTTCTTCAAAGGGATATATGCTTGTTTTCCAAGCATCTTCCTCAGGATCATTATTGCAGCATCCTTATCCAGCGGATTATTGTTGTTACCGCACTTCGGTGACTGGATACAGGAAGGACATCCGTCATTGCATGGACAGCTTTCTATGGATCTCAGCGTAACCTCAAGCATTTCCGAGATTCTTCCGTAGCCGCTTTCGGCATAGCCTACACCTCCGGGATGTCCGTCATAAATAAAAATACCGCTGTTTCCTGAAATATCCGGGTGTGATGGTGTCGAAACTCCGCCAACGTCATTCCTGTCAGCTAACAGATGTAACGGGTACATTGCGATCATGGCATGTTCGATTGCATGTATTCCGCCAGCAAGGTCACGTTCATGCTCATTTACAAGTTCAGTAAAGGAATAAGGTAATTCAAGCCACAGAGCTTCGGTCTCAAGCCGAAATTCCGGCATGTTCAGTGCTCTCTGTCCGAGTTCAGTTTCTGAACGCTGCTGTATCTTTCTGTATCCTTTAACTTGCTGTGTGACATCAACATCACCAAAACCAACTTTAATTTCAGGACATGTAGACAGAGCTTTTGTGTCTACTACTTCTCTGACTACAATATCTGAATCGACAATGGCTCTGGTATAGTAACCATCATTTGCTTCCTCTACATGTATCTCTTTTCCGTCATGATCCAGTTTTGTAACGCAATATGGTTTGCCCTTATTGATGTAAACAGCACCTTCAAATGCTTCCCTGTAAGCCCTCAGTCTTTCGATATCTTTTTCCAGGGCTCTTCTGTTAGTCTTATCAATTATGGTGTAACTGTCATTTTCAATGTTCCTGATGGATATCTTCATGTGCGGTGCAGGGTCGGTTGATCTTTTCTGGTAATCTCCTTCCAATAACCCTTCCTCTTCAAGGACCTGCACTATAGTGTCAAATTCAGGCCCGAAATATTCTTTATCTTCGGGCTTAAGTGGCAGTTCCCTTGCAGCACAGAGAAGGTGACCCGCCTGAATGTATCTATTTGAGACATTTATAACAGCTTCCTCACAATCACGCCTGAAGAAATCTTCCGGATTTCTCATGTAATACTGGTCAAGTGCATTGGAATCTGCAACAAGTGTGACAATGCTTTCCTTGTTTCCTCGTCCTGCTCTTCCTGCCTGCTGCCTTGCACTCATAATAGTTCCGGGAAAACCGTCCATTATGCAGGCATCCAGTCCTCCGATATCAATTCCAAGTTCAAGGGCGTTGGTGGATATCACACCTTCAATTTCACCGGAAGCAAGACCTTTTTCGATCTCTTCACGCTCATCACCATGATAACCTCCTCGATAGGGACTGATAGTTTTATTTACTCCTCGGTCAGCAAGGTTGTTTTTGGCCTGTACATACATTCTTTCAACTTTCTGTCTGGACCTTGCAAAGACGATGGTCTGGAGATCGCTTTGCACAAAGTTTGTAAAAAGGTTAACCGTTTCTCCAAAACTGGATTTTCTCCGGGTAAAATTACGTGAATTTGAATACAGGGGCGGATTCCAGAATACAAATTTACGGGCTCCCTGACCTGAGCTGTCATTGTCTATAAGTGTCATTTTCTTTCCGGTCAGGGCTGAACTGTGTTCAACCGGATTTCCGATTGTGGCAGTACAGCAGATGTACTGAGGACTCGCGCCATAGTTCTCACAAATACGGTTCAGCCTTCTCAGGAGATTTGCCATATGGCTTCCCATGACGCCGCTGTATGAATGACTTTCATCGAGAATGATATAGTTCACATTGGAAAGGAACTGTTTCCATTGATGTTTCCATTGCAGAAAACTCAAATGGAGCATTTCAGGATTTGTGAATATGATCTTTGTATTTCCGTATTTGACAGCATCTTTTTCGGCTTTGGTCATGGAACCTACAAAACGATCAATTCTCACATTCAGTCCCATGGTCTTGCTTAATTTCCTGAACGTATCAAGCTGATCGTTTACAAGTGCGTTCAAAGGTGAGATATATAATGCGGTTGCATGCGGTTCCTGCAGGAGACTTTCAAAAACAGGAAGCATATAACATAATGATTTTCCGCTGGATGTGCTCGTGGAAAGAACTATATTCTCTCTGTTTCTTGTTCTTTCAACCGCTTCAGCCTGATGTGTGTATAACTTCTTTACTCCGTTTTTATCTAAGGCGTATCTTATAAGTGGATTCATTTCCAGGTCTTTATAAGATGCTTCTCTTTTGGGAACATCTTCGATATGCGTGATCTGTCCTTCGTATCTTCTCGAAGATTTCAATTTATCTATTAACCGGGAAATTTCCATTTTTAGCCTGCTCCGGGGTTTATTAAGTTATTAATCCTTTAAAGTATGTGTTGCAGTTGAAAATACATTTAAATATCTTATTTTATTCAGATTTAGGATACTCATAATCTTCTTATACTAGGATTATATTTCAGATATAACCGTCAACAGATGATTTTGGATTTAATGTTGGTTTCGGATTTATTCCTGCAACATTGAAATGATAAATTTATTGTAGGTTCAGATTTAACGTTATGTATAAAGTGATGATTGAAATGGTTCCAAAAAAATGCTTTTTGACTAAAGGTGTTGGTGTTCACAAAGATAAATTAGCATCTTTTGAATTAGCACTGCGCGATGCGCTTATTGAGAAATATAATCTCGTTACCGTTTCCAGTATACTTCCTCCGAATTGCAAACTGGTGTCCAGGGAAGAAGGAATAAAAGGACTACCTGCCGGTGAGATTGTACATTGTGTTCTTGCACGTAATGCAACAAATGAGCCCCAAAGACTTGTAGCAGCAGCAGTTGGAACCGCTGTTCCTGTTAATGAGAATAATTATGGATACATATCAGAACATCATTCCTTTGGGGAAGATGAAGAAGTAGCTGGTGAATATGCTGAAGATATTGCAGCAACAATGCTCGCAACAACTCTTGGAATTGAATTTGATTCTGACTGTGCGTGGTATGAAAGAGAAAGGGTCTATAAAGCAAGTGGCCATATAATAGATACCACCCATTATTGTCAGACTGCATATGGTGATAAAGATGGAAAGTGGACAACTGTCATCGCTGCCATGGTGTTTATCGAGTAACAGGATTCATTTTTTATTTATTATTGTTTTTTACTGTTTATTTAATATCGCAGGTTCTGAGTACCATTGAAATATGCTCTATGCCTGCATCATTATATGTGTCTCCATATTCCCTGAAACCGAATTTTCTGTAAAAACCAGTTGCGTATAACTGTGATGAAAGATATATTTTTTCTGCTCCTTCTAAAATTGCTTTTTCAATAAGGATTTCCATTACTTTTTTACCAAGTTGTCTACTTCGATATTTTTTCAGAACACATAGTCTTCCAATATGAAACCCGTCTTTGTCTAAAAATAATCTTCCTGTTGCTATGGGCATTTCATTATCATAGATCACAAGATGATTTGATCTTTCGTCATTTATGTCGATCTCAAGTTCTTCGTCGATATCCTGTTCTATTACAAAGACAGCTTTACGCACACTATACGCATCTTCAAAGTTTTCTATCCCTTTCAAAAACTTGATTTTCATATTCATTTTTCGTATTTGTTCCAATTTAGATCTGCATATGGGTCTATTTCATGTCAGATATATGTCTCTATATTTTTTCTATCTAAAATATGATATCAGGAAACACAATTAATCGCAAAACTTAAGTAATATATGGTTTATCCGTAGACGTCTATATAATATATAGATTATTAGTGATCGGAGACTTAACATGAAGAAATTTTTAAGCATACTTATGGTTTTCCTGATGATCGGACTCGTAGCCGTGTCAGGATGTGCAGACACAACAGAAGAAGCTGCAGAAGGCGCAGAAGAGGTCGCTGAAGATACAGAACATGCAGCAGAGAACGTTACTGAAGAAGTTGAAGATGTAGCAGAAAATGTCACAGAAGATGTAGAAATGGTAGCAGAGAACGTTACTGAAGAAGTTGAAGATGTAGCAGAGAATGTCACTGAAGAAACAGAAGAAGCTACAAACGACACAGCAACTGAATAATTTCATTTATTTAGATCACATCTGGTATTACTTTAAATAGCTTAAAATACCAGAGTATGTGATCTCTTTCAAACCGAGATTTTTGTTCTCATTCTGGCTGAATTTATTATAATTATTTTTGTTTTCTTTATCACTTAATAGATATAATTCTTTTTTCTCTAAAACCCTTGCAGTAATTTGTTTTTTGCTGCTATCTCTAAATTTAAGAATAGAAAACCTTAAGTCAATTGTCAAATTATCAATATAAATCTATAGTCTATATAGAGTATATTTCAGGGAAGATCCAATATGAAAAAAATATTAAATCTTTTATTGATAGGAATCTTAATGGTAGGTCTCGTAGCAGTATCCGGATGTGCTGATAGCACAGAAGGTGCAACTGATGAAGGCGCAGAAGAATTGGAAGAAGTACCTACCTACATTGTTGGTACAGAACCTTATTTCCCACCATTTGAGTATGCTGATGAGAACAACAGCAATGAAATAATCGGTTTTGATGTAGACCTTATTAATGCTATTGCAGAAGACCAGGGTTTTAATATCGAATGGAAAGACCTTGAATTTGATGCACTTATTCCTGCACTACAGTCAGGTCAGATTGACATGATCGTTTCCGGAATGACAATCACAGCAGAAAGGGAAGAATCCGTTGACTTCAGTGACCCATACATCAATGCAGGCCTCGCTCTTGCAGTTGCTGCAGACAACGATGAGATACAGGATGTCGATGATATTCAGGGCAAAGTAGCTGTTGTCCAGCAGGGTTCTACCGGTGCTGCAAAGGCTGATGAGCTTAAAGAAGAAGGACTAATCGAGGAAGTTGTCTATCTTGCACATGTCAGTGATATTGTAATGAGTCTTCAGAACGGACGTGGCGACTTCATGATCAATGACCTTCCGGTCACAAAATCATTCATTTCACAGAACCCGGATGTAATAAAGATAGTCGATGACCAGATGCAGAGTGAATCATACGGATTTGCTGTTAAGACTGGCAACACAGAGCTTCTTGAAAAGCTTAATGCAGGTCTTGAGAATGTAAAAGCTGATGGTACATACGACGAGATCATGGAAAAATACTTCTGAATTTGATATCAGAATATACGGCTAAAGACCGTATATTCAATATTTTCATTTTTCTTAAATGCAGACAGGATATTAATCGATATATTTATATGCAGTTCATGTGTGGCTATTTCTAACAAAAACATCATTTCATTTTCACAATAAAACGAGGTAATCCTCTTGTCCCTTTTATCTACATATCTGGAACACATTGTAAAAGTCTTGCCTGACCTGGTAACAGGGTCACTGATAACAATAGAAATAACATCCTTTGCACTTTTCTTCGGAATGATACTGGGAACATTGGCCGGACTTGGGAAACTATCCAAAAAGAAATTATTCCGTTATCCTACTATCGTTTACGTTGACTTTATCCGGGGAACTCCTCTTCTTGTCCAGATATTACTTTTCTACTATGGTATTCCGGGACTATATTCCAATGCAACTGGCAATTCACTTAATTTTGATCCAATACTTGCCGGTGTTATTGTTTGCAGTATAAACAGTGGTGCATATATTGCAGAGATCGTTCGTGCGGGAATACAATCTATCGATAAGGGGCAGATGGAAGCTGCACGTTCCCTTGGCATGAATGAAAAGATGGCAATGAAAGAGATTATTCTTCCGCAGGCATTCAGGCGTATTATTCCGCCACTTGGTAATGAGTTCATAGCTCTTCTAAAGGACTCTTCACTTCTTGCTGTTATAGGAGTTCATGAACTTCTTAAAACAGGACAACTCTACATTTCCAGAACATTTGCGGCTTTTCCGGTATATATCGCAGTTGCACTGATGTATCTGCTATTGACAATAGTTATCTCACGTCTTGTGACATATTCAGAAAGGAGGCTTGGTGTAAGTGATAGAAATTAAAGGTCTTTACAAGAGATTCGGGGACCTTGAAGTACTGAAAGGTATATCTGTTGACATCAAAGAGAACGAGGTAGTCTGCGTCATAGGTCCTTCTGGCTCAGGAAAAAGTACTTTCCTCAGATGTATCAATCTTCTGGAAATGCCAAGTTCAGGCGATATTATCATTGATGGTCAGAAAATAACTGATAAGGATATTAATATAAACAGGATACGTGAGGAAGCAGGGATGGTTTTTCAGCATTTCAATCTCTTTCCTCACAAAACCACAATGGAGAATGTTGCGCTGGCACCAATAAAAGTCCGCAAACTTCCAAAAGAAGAAGCTGAAAAGCGTGCTCTTGACCTTCTGAACAAGGTGGGACTTGCAGATAAGGCAAATGTCTATCCATCAGCTCTTTCAGGTGGACAAAAACAAAGGGTTGCAATTGCAAGGGCTCTTGCAATGCGCCCGAAGGTTATGCTTTTTGATGAACCAACATCTGCACTTGATCCTGAAATGGTAGGTGAGGTACTTGGAGTTATGAAAGACCTTGCCCAGGCAGGCATGACAATGATAGTTGTCACCCACGAAATGGGATTTGCAAGGGAAGTTGCTGACCGCGTTCTTTTCATGGACGAGGGTACCATAATGGAGCAGGGCACTCCATCTGATATATTCTCAAATGCACAGCACGAAAGAACCAAATCCTTCCTGAGTAAAGTACTTTAAAAAATTTAAATTGATGATCTTTAAATCATCATTTGTCTTTTTTCAATTTTTATTTTTTTCCGGCAATTTCTTCTATGCCTTTTTCATCCAATCTGTACATGAGCCACTCTTTCTGATGTTCTCCTCCCATATGTTCATAGAATTTTCTGGCAGGATTCCAGTCAAGCACGCTCCACTCTATTCTTCCGCAGTTCCTTTCTCTTGCTATTTTTCCGCAATGGGACATTAGTGCCTTGCCTACACCTTTTCCACGATGCTCTGGATAGACGAATATGTCTTCGATGTAAAGTCCTGGCTTTCCTACAAATGTGGAGAAATTATGGAAGAAAACAATAAATCCAGCAGCTTCTTCATCGATCTCAGCAACAATTGCTTCCGCATATTTCTTCCTTCCAAACAGACCTTCTTTGAGGCTTTCTTCAGCTGCAAGCACATGGTCTGCTAGTCCTTCAAATTCAGCCAGTGCTTTTACAAGTTCCATAATAAGAGGTATATCATCTATTGTTGTTGTTCTCACGCTTATAGAATTCTTCTTTTCGGGTTGCATACTCATATTTCCTCTGATTGTGTTGCTGGCATAGAATTTTATGATATTGAGAAGCATTAACTTCTCATTCTATCAGGTTACTAGTATTTTTACTAAACCGGTCAAGCCACAATCTTATTGTAAAAAGCCATGAAAATATCAGAGACAAGGAATAAATATGAATGTTGCAAAAATGGTGCTAATCAGTCTTGTTATTTTTGTGCTAGTCACAGTGCTGATTACTCAGGCATTACAGGACAGGATATTTTTCTCACTGTTTGTAGGAATACCATCCGGAATAGTGGCTTTTGTACTGAGCTTTGTATATATGTACAGGCAAAAGAGTGAATAATCAATAACATGTAGTGAATAATATGCCATTACTGACAATACTTTCTTGCAAGATACTTCAGGATGAGATCGTGCATATACTTGAAAATGATAGTTCTGTAGATGAGATTCTTATAGTTGGTAACGGTCAGGAGGATGACTTTGTCTCAAAGCTCAGAAAAGCAGATCTTGACTTTCGTTTACTGTCGCCTGCAAAACTCCGCATTGATACTGAGAGTTACAGAAATGATCCTGAAAAGTACACAGTAATGATCTACATGGTCGAGCTTGCACTTCACGAGTTCCCAAAAATACTAAGAACTGAGATATATAAGTTGATAGATGAGTTAAGTAAATGTTCAAATGGTATCCTGATGTTCTACGGCCTTTGTGGTAATGTCTTTGATAAAATAGAATCTGATTTTAAACATCTTGAAGGAACATGCCCTGTCAGAATATTGAGGGATGATATACGTACAGTTGATGATTGTGTAGGTGCAACCCTTGGAGGTTGTGAAGAATATCTGGCAGCTCTGAAAAAGTTCAGTGAACATGGAACATTCCTTTTCACACCAATGTTCGCTCATGCATGGCGTGAGATCATGAGGGTTGATCCTGAGAAACCTGACAAGACTATAAAGATGCTTAAGAAGGTCAATGAGGTCACAGGCTACAAGAGAGTTGCAAAGGTCCAGACAGGACTCACATATACTGAGAATTTCGATGAAAAAGTTGATGAATTCGCAGAATTATTCGATTTTGAAGTTCTTGAGATAGAAGGCGGACAGAACCTTTTTGAGAAATGTTATTCTGACATTAAAGAAGAGGTTCTTGGTAAAGCCCAATAACAGAAACATTTATGGCTCATTGCTGCTCACTTTTCCATAGGTGATGGAATGTTATCACAAGAAGAATTACTTGGCAAGGGTTATGAAAAGGCAACTTTTGCTGCTGGCTGCTTCTGGGGTGTGGAGGCTGTATTCAGGAAAGTGAAGGGTGTTGACTTCACACAGGTCGGTTATACAGGCGGGGATAAAGAAAACCCAACTTACAAAGAAGTCTGTATGGGTGACACAGGACATGCAGAAGCTGTGGAGCTTTTCTTTAATCCATCTATAGTTCCTTATGAGAAATTGCTGGAACTTTTCTGGGAAATGCATGATCCTACAACTCCTGATCGTCAGGGTCCTGATATAGGAAGTCAGTATCGTTCAGCTATATTTTATCATAGTGAAGAACAAGAGGATAAAGCTGCGGCTTCAAAAAGACAACTTGAGCAAACAGGCAGGTTCAATAAACCTATTGTAACTCAGATAGTACCCGCAGGTCCTTTTTATCGGGCAGAGGAATATCATCAGCAGTATTTTGAAAAGACAGGCACACATGGCGGTTGTTTTTTTAAGTAACGATTCTTTATTTATTCCACTTTAATTCCCCAGCGTTGTAAATGTAATCCGGACCCAAAAGTCTATAAATTTGAAAGATGAATCTAGAGTGGTGAGGATATGCAGGAATTTACACTTGAAGAAGTAGCCAGGTATAATGGCACTGACGATGAGAAAGTTTATGTTGTTTATGCAGGTCAGGTCTACGATGTAACTGACAGCGACTTCTGGGACAACGGTGAACATATGGGCTTGCATGAAGCAGGAACTGATTTAACCGAGGCTCTGGATATGGAAGCTCCTCATGAAGTAGATGCTCTGGAGAACTACCCGGTTGTCGGAAAGATCAAACAGTGATTTTCAACCAGATTTCATTTGTTTTAATAAAGATCTAGAAGGGCAGTTCAAATATGAATGCTGAACCGATTTCAGGTTCACTTTCGACCCTTATGGATCCATTTTGCATTTCAACATATTTTTTTACAATTGCAAGTCCCAGTCCTGAACCCTGATAATTTCGGCTCAGTGCAGACTCAACCTGTCTGAAAGGATAAAACAGGTCTTTCTGATCTTTTTCTGATATACCAATACCTGTATCTTTTACCTCAATCTCTATCATATTAAGTACTCTTTTAGCTGTAACTGTGATACTTCCACCTTCCATTGTGAACTTAATTGCATTGCCTATCAGATTATACAATATCTGTTTGAATTTCAGTTTGTCAGTATCTATTACGGTAACCTCATCTGCAATATCATATTCAAGGGTGAGACTTTTCTGATCAACAAGTGAAGACACATTTTTAATGACTTCTTCCATGATCTCAACAACGTTTGTTTCTTCTATCGACAGGTCCATCCTGCCTGCTTCGATCTTTGAAATATCCAGAATATCATTAATTACCTCAAGAAGATGTTTACCACTGTTGGATATATTGTTCAGGTATCTTATTTGTTTTTCATCCATTTCATGTTGTTCGCTGTAAATCAACATATCTGAAAAACCTATGATGGAGTTTAAAGGTGTGCGAAGTTCGTGACTCATATTTGTCAGGAACTCGCTTTTAGCTGTGTCAGATGCTTCTGCTGCAAGTTTCGCCCCAATGAGTGCTTCTTCAACTTTCTTTCTTCCGGAAATGTCGTAGAAGCTCTCAACAAGGTATTCTTTTCCTTTGAGTTTGACACAAACCACGGATTTTATGACAGGTATTTCATTTCCGTCTTTGTCCAGAAGGATTCTCTCTGATTTGTCTACCTTTTGGTACAGATCAATAATAGGACACTGATCTTCAAGTGCAGTACAAACGAATTTGTGACAGACATTGCCAATTATTTTTTCTCTGGGTAATCCTATCATTTTAGCAGCAACAGGATTTACATCTGCAATGGTTTTGTTCTCTTTGTCAATAAGAAGTATTCCGCTATTGATATTATTAATGATGGTTGTCAGCCTTTCAAGAAGCTCATGTTCCATTTCATCAATTTTTTTTCTTTCAGTAACATCACGGATAATGGCTACTGCGTTCCACGACCTATCCGAAAGCTGCATTGAAGACAGGGAAAGTTCAATAGGGAACTCTGTTCCATCCTTGCGTTTTCCTTCAAGTTCAATAGTATTACCGATGACATCTCCATGTCCGGTTTCTGTGAAATTTTTAAAACCTGCTTTGTACCCATCGATATATTTTCCAGGTGCGATGAAGTTATGCACTTCCTTATCAATAATCTCATTTTCAGAATATCCGAACATTCTGGTGGCTGCTTCATTCCAGAATATCGTTTTTCCTTCATTATTGAGCATTATTATTGCATCATTGGCAGATGTGGCTATTTTTGCAAATTTCTCCTCACTTAGCCGTAGTTTTTCTTCAGCATCTTCTCTTCTGGTAATTTCATTTAGAAGTTTATTCTCATGAAGGAGTATTTCCGTAATGTCATTATGGGCATAAATTCTGCCGTATATTTCGTTGTTAATTACAAGTGGAATTGAATATGTCTGAATTGTTCTTCCATCTTTGAGTTTCAATAATGATCTGTTAGAATTTGTTGAATATTTTCTTCTATTAACTTCTTTTTCAACATCTTCAGGATTTTCAGCCAACTTCAGGATTTCACTCAGTATAGTGTCTCCGTCAGTTTCTGGTCCTATCTCAGATGGGAGATTAAACATGCGCTTATATTCAGGATTCATAAAAAGGACCTTTGCATTTCTATCAAATGCAATAAGGCCGTAGGATACAGATTCAATT
Organism: Methanolobus bombayensis; assembly: GCF_017873415.1. Taxonomy (GTDB): domain Archaea; phylum Halobacteriota; class Methanosarcinia; order Methanosarcinales; family Methanosarcinaceae; genus Methanolobus; species Methanolobus bombayensis. The sequence continues at coordinate 48,207 of NZ_JAGGKD010000004.1, forward strand.
GTTGACTGGAATATTATACCTTTTTCCTGCAGGGAATCCAGCATTGAATTAATATTGTCTGCAAGTTCGGAAAGTTCATCATTTCCTTCCTTTTTCAGACGAGATTTTATGTCTGCATTGAAGTCAATTTCCTTAATTCCATTTCTCAGGGATGTTATTCGTGAAATCAGGTTTTTATTTAGAAGTGCAAGCAGTAAAAATGCAAATGTTATTGATATAATGAGTGAAAGATAAAATGTGGTAGATATTGTTGCCAGACCTTCTTTATAGATTACTCTTTCCATTTCTGTTTTGAATATGAGAGCAGGTTCATCATTTATGTCATTTATAAGGAAATAGGCATTTAAATAGTCACTCTCATCGTCAACCAGTGTTGCGTATCCATTATCCAGTACCTGATCATTTATTGCTGCGTAATCTGCAGGCAGGTTCCTTTTGTCAAGTTTCTGAAACTCTATTGGTAGAAGTGTCTGTTCTTCCATTGGTTCTATAAATGATTCGTCAAGGAAACGTCCAGTGATGACTGTTCCTTCTATAGGTCCTTCATAAGTACTCTTTATAATGGGTCTTGATGCAACTATTAGAGTTGAATTTGAGAGATCGATAATTCCTGAATACGATGATTCTGTAGAACTATGATCAAAAAGTACACTATTATTTTCAATCTCTCTGAGAATTTCCGGTGACAGGGATATTTCCTCTTCATTCTCAAGATCGCAGACCAGTCCATAAACAAATTCTCCATCTTTGTTGTAGAAAAGCATAAAATTTATATCGAGTGTTAAGAGTGTTTCGATATCATCAATGTTGGATTTGATATATCCAGTGTTCCTATCCTGTATAAATTCATAAGTATCATCCCATGCAGCCCAATCATAAGTATTCTTGTCGATGTGCTTTATTTCATTTTCAAAAGCTCGCTGGACTCTTAGAGCATTGTCCTGCAAAACTTCACTTTCGATTTCTTCTGTATGCGTTAAAAATACATGGTTGGTGACTGATGCAGTGAGCAAAAAAAGGAAAATAAAAATAATTCCCAGAATTGTTATTGTTTTATTATAAATTCTCATGCATTCACCATCTTATTCTATTACGAGGAACCAGAGTGATCTAAAATGCCTTTAGCATTCAACTTATAGATTTTATGGTACATAGGATATTGAGTGTGTAACTTTTAATCAACTTAATTATGTGTATATACTATATATATTTACATATAATATTAATTTTAATTATCATTATATTTTTAGTTAAATGTCTTTTTTTAACTGTAAAGCTTGAGCTATCTTTATAAAAGATGCTGCTTTATAGGTGGCAGCACATAGGTGATGTTTTGGTAAGAATACTTGCAACAGGAACATTCGATCTGCTTCATCCGGGCCATATCCACTATCTGAGCGAAGCAAAGAAACTCGGTGATGAACTTTATGTCATCGTTGCCAGAGAATCCATGATAAGACACAAACCAAAACCAATAATAACGGATGAGCAAAGAGTTAAAATGGTCAATTCTCTGAAAATAGTAGATACTGCTCTTCTTGGAAGTGAATCTGATATTTTTGACCCTATAATGCAGATAAAACCTGATATTATTACACTTGGATATGATCAGGGCTTTGATGCAGTTCAACTTGAAAAAGAACTGCATTTCAGAGGTTTTGATTGCAAGGTTGTCAGAATAGATAGTTCACTTGACTGTTCCTTATGTGGTAGTGGAAAAATAGTAAAAAAAGTGCTTGAAAGATATAAGGAATAATCTGCTATTCCTGAATAAATTAAAATAAAAGAACAAGATCAGAAGAGTGCTGTCTTTATTCTTTCCAGTCCTTCCTGTATTCTATCAATTGATGTTGCGTAGGAAATTCTGATGAAGTTCCTGCCACTTTCTCCAAAAGCGGATCCAGGGGTTACTGCAACGTGTGCATCCATCAGGAGTTTTTCAGCAATCGTATTTCCATCTCCATACTCGCTGACATCTGCAAATGCATAGAAAGCACCGCCAGGTTTCTGGCATTTGATTCCAATTGCATTCAAACCGTCAACAAGAACATCTCTTCTGGCTCTGAACTTTTCAACCATTTCAGCTACAGGTTCCTGTGGTCCTTCTATTGCCGCAATGCCACCGTACTGCACAAAACTTGTTGCACTGCTGACAGAGTGTGATTGTATCTTAAGCATAGGTTTAATGACATTTGACCTTGCATGGACATAACCAAGTCTCCAGCCTGTCATTGCATAGGCTTTTGAAAAACCGTTTACAGTGATGGTTCTGTCCTGCATTCCCTCGAATGAACCAATACTGATGTGTTCCTGGTCATAGATTATTTTCTCATATATCTCATCTGAAAGTACCATGATATCATTATCAATGGCAATATCAGCTATATTTTCAAGGGTATGTTTATCGTAAACAGCACCAGTCGGATTTCCGGGGCTGTTGACAACAATGAGTTTTGTCTTCTCATTGATATATTCTTCAATATCAACAGGTTTAAAACCATTTTCAGGATCAGTTGGAACCCAGGTTGTATTTGCGCCTGCAAATTTAATGGCAGGGTCATATGAAACCCACGCAGGATCAAATAGTATTGCCTCATCATTATCGTCAAGAACTGACATCATGACTTCAAAGATGGCCTGCTTTGCACCTGGTGTGACAATTATTTCCGAAGTCTTTGCATCAAGTTTATTCTCTGTGCAGAGCTTGTTTGAAATAGTTTTCTTGAGCTCTGATATCCCTGCTCCGGGTGCATAGTGTGTCTCCCCCCTGTACATCGCATCTGCTGCTGCATCACAAATGTGTTTAGGTGTATCAAAGTCCGGTTCACCTAAAGTGAAACCGATTATATCGATACCATCCTCACGCATTTTGTTGGCAGTATTAGCAGCTTTCATAGTTGCTGACTCTTCTACCCTCTTTAACCTTGATGATGCCATGCAATTAACACAACCATTTTTCAGTTTTGCACTTTGAAATCCTTGATTTTAATTTATTATGTTTAATATTACAAGCGCTGTACCAGCTTTACTGCTGCTTCAACAGCACGCTTTGCATAGTCCACACGCTGGTGGGCTTCCATTCTGGTCATACCAGGACCTGCAATTCCCAGTGTTACAGGTTTGTTATATTCAAGTGAGAGATCTGTGATCTTTCTTGCTGCATGCTGTACAACAATCTCATCATGCTGGGTTGCACCTTCTATTACAATTCCAATGGTAATCACAGCGTCGATGTCTTCTCGTTCGCAGAGCTTCTTGATAGCCAGTGGCATATCATATACTCCTGGAACCAGGATCTTTTCTACAACCTCTGCTCCGAGGAACTTAGCATGCTCTTCACCAAGCATTTCCATCTGGAAAGTAAGATCCCTGTTAAATTCAGCTATTACAAATCCCAATTTTATGGTCATAATATCACTATAAGTTTAAATTGATCTGGATAAATTATTAATCTTCTGATGATTCAATTCCGGTCTATATTCGTGCAGGACCCACGTCTTCAAATCCCTGTCTCTGACCTGTGCCTGCTTCTTTTATCATCTTCTCAGGTCTGCACAGCATTTTCACAACATTGAGTGCGTGTTCTCTTGATCTTTTGTCCATGAGGAACGCAAGTTCATTCTCATCCTTTGCTTCATCCTCATGAACAAAGACTTCTATTATATGTGTGTTAGTCATAAGCTGTGCCTGAATTATCCCGGTGGATGCTTCATGGGCACAGATCTTATCCTGTTCTTTGCTGCCCGGCATACCCAGAGCCATGACAATTTCGCACCCTTCTTCATCTATGAGTTTCTTGGCTGCAACCGGAAGATCCTTTACACCCGGAACAGTCCTGCGTATTATCTTTGCAGAAATGTTCTTCTGAATCTCATCGATAGCTGCCTTTCCCATATTAAAGCGTGCGAAAGTTGTGTCAACGACCCCTATTGTTGCCATATTAACCTGCCGTAATCACCTGATTGTTTGGATATTGTTTTGAGAATTAAAGTGTGTTCAATACTTCAGATGCTGCTTCAACACCAGCTCCGAATTCAGAAACAACACCTCTCTTCATCAGGGTCATTTCAAGTTCCTGTATTGTGAGCATGATGTCCTTTGGCTGCACATTACCCATGCTTCCGATTCTGAAGATCTTGCCACTGAGGTGTGCCTGACCACCTGCAATGGTGATTCCCTTTGCCATCAGATCTTTCTTAATATCATTGCCGCTAACTCCTTCAGGAGCTTTCATGGCTGAGACTGTGTTGGAATAGTGACTGTGATCATCATGAAGCTGTGGGAACATTTCAAGTCCCATTGCAGCTGCAGCTGCACGTATTGCTTTTGCACCGGTTGCATGACGGTTGATCCTTGCTTCCATACCTTCTTCCTTTACAATGTGAAGTGCTTCCTGAAGTCCGAAGAATAATGGAACAGCTGGTGTATAAGGTGTCTGTGATTTGTCACCACTCTTCTTGTGTGCTTTAAGATCAAGGTAATATGGAAGTGCATCCTTCTCGTTCATTGCATCGAGTGCTTTTTCACTGACAGATATCATTGACAGTCCAGGGGGTGCAGCAAGACATTTCTGGGAACCTACAACAGCAATATCAACACCCCATTCATCGGTCTTAACAGTGTCTCCGCCGAGGGTTGTGACACCATCCATTATGAAGAGTGCATCGTATTTCTTTGCAAGTTTTCCGATTTCCTGTGCAGGGTTCTGTATACCTGAAGATGTTTCGTTATGGACAAGAGTGATTGCCTTTGCGCCTTCCTCAAGTTTCTTTTCAACTTCCTCAAGGTTAAAAGAGTGTCCCCACTCGTTTTCAAGGGCGTTTACTTTTCCGTATCTTGCAGCGATATCCTTGAACCTTTCACCGAACTTACCGTTTTCAAGGGCAACTACGACATCATCCTTTCCTACTGTGCATCCCACAGCAGCTTCCATAGCAGCAGTACCTGAGCCGCTTAAAATGAAAATGTCATTCTTTGTCTGGAAAACGTCAGCAAGAACTTCGCGGCAATCATCAAACATTGCTGAGAACTCTGCTCCCCTGTGATTTATCATGGGCTTTGACATTGCCCTGAGAACGCGAGGTGCAACAGGAACCGGCCCTGGCATCATAAGAAGTGTATCTTCAAGATCCATATTAATCTCCTGATTATTATTAGTGCAATTGAAAGTTGTAATTATTTGTTTGTCCATGGTACGTTGTCCATGCGGTAACTTTTGCCTGATATGCAAGCCTATTATATAAACCTATTATGAATGCCTGGTTTTATTCTATGACATATCATGGATGTACAAAATTCAGTCAATTTCATTCAGCAAATAACATCATAGAATCTTTGAATTTATAAGAAACATTCGCTTTGCTACCAATCGCAATGAGGCTGAAAAAAAGAAGAAACTCAGAGATTGAATTACTAAATGTTGTAAAGGTTCACACAAAAAAGAGAATGGAGAAGAATTACTCTCTCCATTCGTAGATGTAATTTGTCCTGTAGGATGCACCATTGGAGTAGTAGTAAAGTATTCTGAATGAGCCGCCAAACGAATTTGCTTCCGGTGCATTTGCTTTGAAAGTACCTTCTTTAATGGTGCCTGTTGAATCGCCCCACCCCATCTTAAAATATGCTCCGTATGTTTCATCTTCCAGGGAATATGAGCTTGAGGTTCCTCTGTCAACAGCTACATCAGCATAGTCTATGCCAATAGCACTTGTATCATAAAGTCCAAGATTATCTGGTGCTATAACTTCACCTTCTTTTCTGACATTGATCACTATTTCTTCTTCAGCAGCGTAGAAATCTTTTGGTTCTTCACTGATGGTCCTGATCTGTACTGTTTCTCCTTTATCTCCGGTGTTACTTGTCCAGACATTGCCTCTTTCGTAGTCAACATCGTATGTGTAGTAATCATTTGTGCTTTCTACCTTGTCTCCGTAGTCTTCAACTTTAACGAGATACCATCCAGGTGTTGTACCTGATGAAGCTGCACTTGTTGATGTTGTGGCTTGTCCTATTCTTGTTCCTGTCCAGCCACCGCTCCATGCCGAACTGTCTGATCCGTATCTCCAGTTTCCTTCAAAGGAATTTCCGTCGCTGCTTAGTTTAAGTTCTACATCCCCTGCATCGTTAGGTGGTGCATATGAAGGGCTTTCAGACCAGGTTCCTATGAATACGTCACCATTAACAACACCTTCAACTCTGCCCTGGTCGTGTGTGTATTCACCATATAGTTTACCGCCTGATTCCCGGAATGTCATGTCGCCCCAGTTTGAGGACCATTCACCTACGAAGCTGTGTGATGTGCTCTCGGCTGTGAATCCGCTTTGTGGAACTGGTGTTTCGTCAGTTGTTTCTGTGTTTCCGAAATCCGCTGTATGGCTGCCTATTGTTGTACCTTCAAGCAGATCAAGCGGTACTGAAACGGTATCTCCGTCTATTATTTCAAAGTCAACTGATTCTTCCACACCTGCACCGCTTATTATTACTCTGTATTCTCCAAGCGGCCAGCCATCATCTGGTTGTTCGAGTATGAATGTTCCGCGTCCAAAGTCCTCTCCGGTTTCAGATTCGAAGGTATAGATGGAATAATCATTATCAAGGTATATCCATTCTACACTAATTATATCGTTGTTAAAATTGTCATATATGAACCATGCATACAGTTTTTCAGAATCCTTTGAGTATTTGAGTACTTTATCAACAGGTATGAAGTTCTCTGTTGATGAGGTCATCATCACTTCAAGTAGTCTTGGTTCACCACTGGCTGTCATATCTCCATATTTTTCGGTAACTGCATCTACTATCTGTTGTTCTTCTTCGGTTGCTCCAAAGCTTCCGGGTTTGTAGGAATCACTTATATCAGTACATCCTGAAAGTGCTACAATGCATATTGTGAGCATTGCTACTAATGCTACTAATTTTGATTTCATTATACCATCCAGCCTAATATTTTCACATTTTTATAAAATCAGTCTTGTTTCTTATTAACTTCTTTATATTTAAACTTATTAGGATTATCCTGGAAGTAATAACTGGTACTTACATCTATTAGTATTAATGCAATAAATATAATATTTATTATCTGCACTTATTAATATCTGGTATATCTACTTTTAACCAGCTGTTCTTCTCTGCTTGCATTACCGTATATGTAGAATGCTATCAGAAGTAACCAGAAATCAGTGAACAGACCTAAAATTCCCATTAAAACAGCAAATATCTTTCCAACCAAAACAGCTTTTTCGGTCGCTTTTACAAAATCCATACGTGTTGACAGAAACGCACGGAGTATACGTCCTCCATCCATGGGAAATGCAGGAACAAGGTTGAAAAATCCCAGAAAGATATTGATATATCCAAGAATGAACGCTATCAGGAACAAAGCATTTCCTTCACTTACAGATACCGGATTAAATGAGTAATTAAAAATAAGAAGTAACACACCCATAATGATGCTTGAAAGGGGACCTGCAGCTACAATTGTCATTACTTTTAGCGGTTCATGTACTTCCTCTTTCATAGCAGCGACTCCTCCAAGCAGATGGAGCCTGATCTCTTTGATACTTCCTCCATATCTCAGGGTGAAATATGAATGGGCAAGTTCGTGTATCAATACAGATGCAAAGAGCAGGATTGCAGTTAACAATGAAAGAATATATTTCATTGTTTCAGACTGGGTACCTGCGAATCCAAAGGGTTCTGCCTGTGAGGAAAAGAACCACGCAAATAAAGGTAGTACGATCAGAAACGAAATATCTACTTTTATGGGTATGCCAATTATTGTTCCTATCCTGTAAGCGTTGTTCATTTTTTTATCCCCTCATGCATGTGTGGTATTTATGCAAGAATCATTTATAAGTAGGTGACTATTGAATTTCTGTATGTAACTCCCTTAATTGAAATAAAGATAAAATAGCTAATTGATCTAAAAATTGCTAATTTTATTAAGCAAAATCATTCGCTCAGTAATTTTAATATGTCATATTTGGTGACAACACCTGCAACCTGTCCCTTTTCCAGCACCAGAACAGCAGGATGTTTCTCAAGCATATAGGATGCTGTTTTGATATCCGTGCCTGGAGATAGAGTTGGGAAAGAATCTCCCATTACATCTCCAATCTTCATGTGTGAGACTTCTGAAGCTTTTTTATTAGACATGGACCTGACGATCATATTCTCAGATATGCTGCCAACTGATATTCCTTCATTTATAACTGGTATCTGGGATATGTTGTACTTTTCCATGATGTTAACTGCTTTATCAATACTTTCTTTTGGGTCAACAGAAATAAGTTCTCTGTTCATGATATCCCGTAGATAGATATCTTCCTTTTCAATATCATCGAATACATCGATTATTTTCTTGAGTGTTGATAATCGGGGGTCTACATCCCCTGCTTCGATTCTTGCAATTAGTGGCTGACTGACACCTGCGCGTTTGGCAAGATCACTTTGAGTAAGGCCCAGGTCATTCCTTTTTTGCTTCAGTTCATCTGGAGATGGTAGTTGCATGGTTATTACTGATGGTAATTATCCTATTTAAAACCAGTTCAGGAAAAGTTCCGAATATAGGGACTAAAAAAGCTAGAAAATAGAATAAATGAGGTAAGGAACTTATTCTTCCATTCCCATACTCATTTCGAAAGTTTCACCGTTCTCGTCTGTCATGGTCATTTTGCCGTCCATGAGTTTCATTTCAGACAGAACATTGCCATCCTTATCGTAATAGGTCATGATGAAACTGTCATCATTCTCATCAATTGGAGTGTACATTTCCATTCTTGCCACTTCATCATCAGCAGCTACATTCATTTCAGCTACTGTATGGCACATTTCTACTCCTTCAACAACCTCTGTACCGATAACTTCCATAACCATGCTCTCGCCTGAGTTAGGATCTGTCATTGTGATAGTAGAACCTACCGGACAGACTTTATCTTCTGCTCCTTCTGTGTAGGTGATGTCTACTTCTTCACCATCATCACCCTGAACGGTGATTGCTTCTTCTTTTTCACTGCATCCTGATACTGCCAGAGCCAGTACTAACAACGAAATGAATACTAGAAATTTGATTTTCATAATATACCACTTTTTTCATAGAATTTAGCAAAGTGTCATTATTAAATGTATCGATTTGTCATTACATTTTTTATCAGTTGAAAAGTGTGAACAGGCCAGCTACATATCCTACATAAACTCCAAGTATTAGTCCTCCTTCCCATCTTTCAAGCTTCTTTCCGGTAATTCCGAATATTATCAGAATTATCATCAAAGCGATCATGAATGGAAAATCATATTCCAGGGATTGTGGGAGTATTGTAAGAGGTCTTATCTGTGAGGATGCACCAAGAATTAGTGCAATATCCATGGTGTTTGCTCCAAGTATATTCCCTATGGATATATCCTGATGTCCTTTAAGGGTAGCTGATACTGCGGTTATCAGTTCAGGTAAGGATGTTCCAAGGGCGACAAGTGTAAGGGCTATTATCATTTCAGGAATTTCAAGCCACTCTGCAATTGTTATACCGGCATCGACAAGGATGCGGCTACCTATTACAACAAGGAGTGCGCCGGCAATGAAAAGAAGAATATCTTTTTTTAAGTGACTGACAGGCACCTTTTCCCTGAGTTCGTCATTGCCGTCAAAAACAGCACGCTGGAGCCTGAAATTATAATACATAAACCCTACAAATATTATCAGCAGTAGCAGTCCGTCAAATGAAGAAATTACGCCATCATACGCTACAACTAACAGAAGCAGGGCAGAGCTCAGCATGAATCCACCCTTACGTGTAAATCCGTGAAGTTCAACAGGTATTGCTTTAATAGCAATGACCGTACCAAGCACAAGTCCGATGTTGCATATTGCCGAACCAACTGCATTTCCCACTGTCATTTCAACGTGGTCAAGATAGGCTGCCATGGCAGAAACAGTAAATTCCGGTGCTGTGGTTGCAAAACTTACAATGGTGGCACCTATGATTATTTTAGGGATACCACTTTTCTCTGAAATGCTTACAGCAGATTCAACAAACCAGTCTGCTCCTTTTGTGATCATCACAAGGCTTACCAACAATAATGCAACCGTTACAAGCATGAAGGTCAGTATATAATTCCATCTGATTTAAACATGAGTGAAAAAAGTATAAAATTGACAATAAAATAGTCTAAAAAAAAGAAAACAATAGTTTGTTTAACTATTGTTTTTATTATTTTCATTGCCTCTTTTTCCCATAGATCAGTGCGAGTCCCATGATGGCAAGCATCGGCATGGCAATAGTAGGAAATTCCGGGACTTCGTTATAATCTGAAGGTATTCGGCTATTGTCTCCACTTTTTTCTTCATTTGATGTAGGGTTTGTTGATGTTATAGCTCCGATTGCATCCATATCCGCACCTTCATATGAACTGCCAGTGTTAAGTCCTGTGTAGTCTACAATTTTAACATAGCTGTATTTTTCTTCGCAGTCTACTCCCTCAACAGTATCAATATCAAAGAAACATTTCTTGCCTCCGGTTCCTATTCTGATCCACTCATTCCCATCTGTGCTGATGAAGATCTCGACAAGTTCCTGAGCAGAATTCCCTACCTCGTAAACTACCAGATCATTCTGCTCATCACCTGAGCATTTAAGTGCATTGTCCGTAAATTTAACAACCACATATCCATAAGCTCCAAGACTTACAGATTTCCTGTCTGCAATTCCAAGTATCTTACTAATATTTCCGTCTGCTGCACCACCTTTCAACTGATATTCAACTATTTCATCTGCAAAAGAAGATTCTCCGGAAGGGAACTCCACTCCTCCGTAGGTTTGTCCCAATACCGGGCTTACCAGCATGCAGGACATGATCATAGCACTAACTACCAATAACAAATTTTTTCCGTGTTTAATAAGTAACCACCTTCTAAATTGTACCTGAAGCCAGTTGTTAATTTATACTGGCAAACGTGGTTACTGAACTATGTTGTTCATATACTTTACTAAATTATTCTATTATAATTCAAAATAAATCTAATATTTATCATAGAATATTTTCTTGGTATTGATTATTTTCACTCGAGTCCAAGAACTGTAACAGCTGTTACAATCATTATTCCCAATCCTACCATTCTTACAGAATGTTTGATCATACTCTGTTTTGCAAGTTTGCCGGAGTATACTCCAAGTATCGAAAGCACTGTGATACTCATAATGATTGCTACTTCCAGCATGTATTCATCCAGTAACATAAAAGGAAGTATCGGTACAAGTGATCCGCAAAAACTAGCTCCGCCATGGAAAAAGGAGTCACTCCAGATCTTTTTCTTAGTTTCCTGTTCAAGTTTCGTACTGTTCAGGCTGCGCATCAGGGGTTTTTCCAGCTCTGCAAGTTTACCGAATTCCACCGCGCTTTCTGCAAGGTAGGAACCTATTCCATTGGTAAGTGCCAGAGCGACAGCTCCACCAAGTGCAGCGTTTATTACTATAGTGGGATTATCAGATACATGGGAGGTTCCGATTACGACACCAAGGACGGCAAGTATCCCGTCGATACTACCTAGTATTATATATCTTCCATGTTCGGCTTTCAATTTCAGGCGTTTCCCATTGAGAATATTTATTCTGTTCATACTGACCTTCGGTTTTAATTCAGGTTAAATTATACACACAAAGCTTTTTTCTTTTTCGGGTATTAAGCAAGGTTAAGCTTATTGCAGATGATAAAAATACAGACCCGACAAGCTTACAGGAATGATCACATGAAAGTTCATCCAAGATGTTCATATTGCCTGCTCTCCCGGGTTCACCAGGAAGCGGAACTGTCAACTGATGACGAAGAACTCATAAACAAAGCAATTTCAGGCGGAATTGAGGTGCTTAATTCACTTTATGAGCCCGGGATGCCTGCGGCAGAGTTGTCCACTCCCATGCACAGAAAAGCTTATGAGATACTCAACGACAACGATCCATATAAGAGCATGAAAGAACTCAGCAGCAAGACCGCAGAGCGTTTTATGCCTGTTATTCGTTCCCATGTGTTCAATGATGACAAGGATGATGTTGCTACTTTTAAGCGTGCAGTACTTGCAGCCGTTATAGGTAACTATTTTGATTATGGTGTAATGGGTCTTGAAGTTCCGATTGACGTTTTTGATGAGACTTTCAAGGAGCATTTTCAGAGAGGTCTTGACATAGATGACACTGATCAGATGCTGGATAAACTCAGCAATGTGGTCTATCTGGCTGATAATTGCGGTGAAATTCTCATAGATACTCTTGTATTTGAGGCAATCGAAAAACTGGGTGGCAAAATTACCCTTGTTGTAAGGGGTGCACCAATACTGAACGATGTCACAATGGAAGAGATCGAAGAGCATGGTATTGCTGACAAAGTAGACCGTGTTCTTACAACAGGCTCAAATGCCATTGGTGTGCGATTTGAAGAAGCACCTCAGGAACTTAAAAGTGCAATGGATAATGCTTCACTAATTATAAGCAAAGGAATGGCAAATTACGAGACCCTGTCAGAAGAGAATTATAGGCCTATAGCATATTTACTTAAAGTAAAGTGCGATCCTGTGGGAGAGGATATAGGAGCACCAAAGGGCTGTTCAGTAGCCCGTTTATTTGAATGATCATTAGGGAGAGAAAATATGTGTGAACTAAAGGTAATCCTTGTTGACGGTAATAGTCGTGAGACAGTTATGGAATCTGTAACAAGACTTGTTGTTGATGGGGATTCGGTCACTACTTACGGTATATTCGGAGAGAGCGAAACCGTAAAGGGGTCTGTAAAAGAGATCAATTTTGGAACAGGTGAAGCTATACTTCACAAATGATTTTAATATACATAAAAGACATTGTATATTCAAGTGGATTTTGAATTTTTCACTCACAATTATGAGGTACTAATTAAAGGACGAAAAGATAGGAAGGAACTGATATGTCAAAAGTAAAAGTTGCAATAAATGGATATGGTACAATTGGTAAACGTGTTGCTGATGCTGTTACCGTGCAGGATGATATGGAAATAATAGGTGTTGCAAAAACAAGGCCAAACTACGAAGCTTTTGTTGCAAAGGACAAGGGATACGATGTTTACACCCTTGCTGACAGAGTTGACAGTATGAAGGAAGCAGGAATTCCTGCTGCAGGTACTGTTGACGATATGATTGCAAAAGCTGATGTCGTTGTTGACTGTACACCCGGTGGAATCGGAGAAAAGAACAAGGTACTGTATGAGAAAGCAGGTGTCAAGGCTATCTGGCAGGGTGGCGAAGACCACGAGCTTGCGGGTTGCTCGTTTAATGCAGAGGCAAACTACTCTGAAGCTCTCGGAAGAGATTTTGTGAGGGTTGTTTCCTGTAATACTACAGGTCTGTGCAGGGTAATTTACCCACTTGACCAGGAATATGGTGTAAAGAATGTAAGGGTCACTCTCATGAGAAGATCTGCTGATCCGAATGACATCAAGAAAGGCCCTATCAATGCTATCGTTCCAAACCCCATAACACTTCCTTCACACCACGGTCCTGATGTAAAGTCAGTCTTACCTCACATAAAAATAGCATCAACAGCTGTAAAGCTTCCAACAACACTGATGCATCTGCACACCCTTAACATTGAGATGGAAAAGGGATGCAGTTCTGAGGATGTCAAGGCATTGTTCGCAAAGCAGCCACGTGTTAGGATGATCAGCCAGGGTATCAGCTCAACAGCCGAGATCATGGAACTTGGAAAGGACATCGGTCGTCCAAGGGGCGATATGTGGGAGAACTGTATCTGGGAAGACTCCGTTACAATGTACGAAGGAGAACTCTACTTCTTCCAGGCCATTCATCAGGAATCCGATGTAATTCCGGAGAACATTGACGCTATCCGTGCCATGACAGAAATTGAAACAGATGGTGCAAAGTCCATAGCTAAGACCAACAAGGCAATGGGTCTTTAATTTTCTAAAAGTGTTATGCACTCAACGGATAATTTTCTCGTTCTTGGAGATAAAATAGCTGGGGCAGTGCATGAGGCTATAAAAGAGCTGGTCGGCAGTTCTGATGCCGGCCGGATTCTTTATACAGGGGCAGACGGAACCCCTACCAAATTAATAGATGATGCTGCCGAAAAAGCTATTTTTAAGGTCTTGAGCGAAGAGCACAGCTCTTTCAGGATCATAAGTGAGGAAGCTGGAGAGAAAATAATAGGAAAATCTCCGGATCTTACTTTAATAATAGATCCTATAGATGGCACATATAATGCTTCCGTTAACATTCCTTTTTACAGCCTATCACTTGCCATAACTTCAGCCGATCTTAATGACATAGTATTCGGATATGTACAGAACCTTGCCAATGGGGATACCTTTTATGCAGAAGCCTGTAAGGGTGCTTATTTTAATGGACAGGAATTAAGGCCTTCAGATAATACAGATGTACGCAAGCTCTGTGTCAGTGTTTATGGATACAGGAACAATATGCAAGCTGCTGCAAATATTTCAACGCATGTCCGGAGGACCAGATCTCTTGGGAGCGTGGCACTTGATCTGTGTTATGTTGCAGCAGGAAAAATTGATGCTTTTGCTGATGTCAGAGGTACAATGCGCATAACTGATATTGCAGCTGGCAAACTTATATTAGAGGAAGCTGGTGGGATTGTAACCAATGGAAACGGTGAATCTTTAAAGCTAGAAGACCAATTATTAAGCAGGGTTTGCGTGATAGCATCCAACGGACTTGTGCATGAGAGTATCTTAAAGCTTTCAGCAGGGGTAGCAAATGAAAGTAAGTAAAATAGGTATTGTGTCGCGATTTGACCAGCAGGATGCCCTTGATATGGTCAGGAAGATCTATGATGAGTTTAATTCAAAAGTGGAAATTTTCTTTTCACCAAAGACCGGGAAACATCTTGGTATTAAACAGAATTGTCTTCCAGTTGAGCAGATGAAGGAGGCGGGCGTACAGCTCATCATATCAGTTGGTGGTGATGGTACAGTGCTTCGTAACATTTCCAAGATGGACGAACCTCTCCCGGTTCTGGGCATAAATATGGGTACACTTGGTTTCCTTGTGGATGTTCCTCCTGAAGATGCTATAAAGGACATTGCTGATGTTCTTAAAGGTTTTAGTTATACGGAACGCTCACGCCTGAGCGTGCATCTGAACGGTAAACGATTGCAGGATGCAACAAATGAAATTGTTCTTATTACTGCAAGACCTGCCAAAATATTGACTTTCAGGATCACGGTTGATAATTCTGAAATAGAAGATATGAGGGCAGACGGAATTGTTGTTGCAACACCAACAGGTTCAACCGCATATTCAATGAGTGCCGGGGGTCCAATTGTGGACCCGAGGGTCAATGCATCCATTATTGTTCCTATAGCCCCTTTCAAACTTTCTGCAAGGCCATGGATAGTTCCCGGTGACAGCAATATCAAAGTGGAAATGACAATACCTGAAAAAGAAGCTGCACTTGTAATAGATGGTCAGCATTCCTATAATATGAAGGAAAATGACATTGTTACAGTTACAAGAGCTGAAAATCCTGCGAGATTTGTAAGCAGTTCTATAAATGGATTCTATGAAAAAGTTCAAAGTAAACTTTCATGAATGCAAAATTGCGCAACTCTTCATGTACTTGTATTTACACTAAAAATACATAAAATCAGCACAAAATTGCCTTCTATATTCATATAAACATTGCTCTTGAACATTTGTGGAAATAACGGGAAATATCTTAAAAAACCTAAAAGTTATATAATGTAACTGGAAATTCACAGCAAGCAAGGAGTCAGAAGCATGTCAGAAAATAAAGATTACTCAAGAAACAAGCTTATGGATTATTTGAATTTGCCATCTCTTGATATTGAGATATGTGATGTGACGCTCAGAGACGGTGAGCAGACACCTGGAGTGGTCTTTACAAGGGATGAAAAGATTGCCCTTGCAACAAAGCTTGACTCTGTAGGGGTTGAGATTATTGAAGCTGGTTTTCCTGTGGTTTCTGTTTCCGAAAAGGAAATTGTCAGGGAAATAGCCAATATGGGGCTCAATGCCAGAACATGCTGTCTTGCACGCTCAAAGGTAAGTGATGTGGAGACAGCTGTTGACTGTGATGTCGATTTTATCAGTATATTCATTGCAATGTCTGACCTTCATCTTAAGTATAAATACCACAAGAGCTGTGAAGAAATGTTCTCCTGTGCAATGGAGGCTGTCCAGTATGCAAAGGATCATGGCGTTGGCGTGAGGTTTGCTGCGGAAGATGGAAGCAGGACCGATGTTGAAGTACTCAAGAATGCTTTTAAGGCAGCTGAGGAATATAAGGTTGATTATGTAAGTATTGCCGATACTATCGGGATACTGAACCCAAGCAGTACTTACTATCTTGTAAGTGAGATTAAAAAGGTAGTTCATACTCCTGTATGCATACACTGTCATAATGACCTTGGCATGGCAACTGCAAATACTCTTGCAGCAGCAGAGGCAGGTGCAAAGCAGCTTCATACAACAGTTAATGCCATAGGTGAAAGGGCAGGCAATGCTTCACTTGAGGAAGTTCTTGTTGCCTTGAGAATTCAGTATGGCATCGAAAGGTATGATACTACAAAGCTTACAGAGCTTTCAAAAATGGTGAATGAATATTCAGGACTTAAGCCTGCTGTAAACAAGGCAATTGTGGGAGAACATACTTTCTCTCATGAATCCGGAATTCATGTTTGTGCTATTCTTGAGGAACCACGTACCTATGAGCTTTTCACCCCGGAAATGGTAGGTGGAAAACGTCATCTTATTGTAGGCAAACATACCGGTATGAAGGCATTGAAAGGTATTGTAAGGAATATGGGCTATGAACTTTCAAGCGAACAGTTCACAGTGCTTCTTGACAGGATAAAGAACTGTACTGAAACGAAACTCGGAATCTCCGCTGCAAAACTCGAGTCAATGATAAATGAAACAAAACAGCATTAATAATCTATCAATGCATCTTTTTTCCTTTTAGCATCGCTGATAGCGTCGCTGTCATGTACAACTCTTCCCTCTTCTTCGAAATGACTGTCATCGTAATAGTTCATTTCATCATTTTCAAGAACAATTACATAGTCAGCAGAGTTTCTGAGGGCTGTTGAAAAACCAGGCTCAACACCAAATATTATAGTTTCCTTTCCATGTTCGTTGGCTTTGTTCAGCAGTGGCTTAAAGTCTGCATCCCTTGTAACAAGAGCCATGGTATCAATTGTAGGGTTGTAGACAAGTTCCATTCCTTCAACGGCAAGTCTGACATCTACATCGCTTGAACATATAATAGGTTCAAAGCCGTTGTTCTCAATGGCTTCTACAAGCTTGTCAGATGCGTACTGGTTAAGAAATACTCTCCCAATTTTTACATTGCCGTATTCCTTAAGTACATCCCGGATCTCTTCCAGATTTACATTGAATTCTTTTCGTAGAACGTTCGGTCCATCTACAAGAAGTCCGATACTTCTTCTTCCTGTTTCTTTTTTTGTGCTAAGGTATTTGACTATTGAATTAAGTCCTGTTTTAACATTGGCCATGATGCCTCACTATGATTATGAATAATTATGGATAATTCTCGCCATCAGAATACTGTTGTTCGTTTGGTTTGATGCTTGTTATGGATATAAATATTATAATTGTTATTAATTAGGATAACAGCTAATATAATATAATGATTACTGAAATGATTTTTACGGTAATATGTAAAATATAAACATAATAAAATGCACAAATGTGTGTTATCCGTTTTCATTGCAGTGAACAGAATTCTAATGATCCATGATCTCTGCCAGATATTGCTGTTTGACACTTGCCCTTGTTCTTGATTCTTTATCCAGCATAAAGTAGTTTACAAACCTCCCACTAATTCTTTTCCTTGTAAAAAGGATTTCACCGCCATGTTTTATAAACGTATCCATTACTTTTTCGAACCGGGCTTTTTCCAGATCTGAAAGTTCTATAAGACTTTCACCATCAAGTAACCAATTGTAAACTCGGAGAAGTGTTATTTCTCTCACACGTTTCAGACCGTCTGTATCTTTAAAATCATTCACATAGACAGATCTTTTAAGTTCAGGTGACCAGCCTGCAAACTTTTCCTGCATATCGATAAATTGTATAGGTATAGTTTCACCTTCTTCAGGTCTTGGGAAAAGCCTGGCAAGGTGTGGGGCTGCAGCCAGCTGAATCACCTTCTATAATACATGTTGTCATAGTTATAGCGTATCTGTGCTCTTTTGATACGGCTTCCCATTAGTAGACCTACTAGAATACCACTGAGATGTGCAGTATGAGCTATCATGTCATTTGATCCCAGGAGTACGAAATCGAACAATGCAAAGAGTATCAGTGCATGTGTTATCTGCATTGGGATGAAGTAAACATATACCCTGATGTCAGGTGCTATTATTGCAAGGGATGCAAATACTCCCATTATTGCTCCGCTGGCTCCTACAACAGGTGTATAGGGACTGCTGCTTGTAATTGAGTATGCTATGGCAGCTACTAATCCTGCTGTGAAATATACATACAAGAAGATTTTCTTTCCAGCTCTCCTTTCCAGCTCAGGACCAAAGAAAAACAGTACTAACATATTGAAGAACAGATGGGCGAAACCTGAGTGAATAAACATATGAGTTACCAGTGTCCATGGCCGGGCAATCACAAAAGCAGGTACCAGCTGGAAAAACTGCATGTATCCGGGAACAAATATCTGTAGGATGAATGAAAAGATGCAAAGATATATTATAGCCATTGCCGGGCTGTTTTTCATTGAATATTTTATGTTACTTCCAACACCTTTCGCCGCACTTTTGGCTGCATATCTGGCAGTGTTCTTCAAGGCATCTTTGAAGATATCATCATTAACGCTGCCTCCGTAACCGGGATTCTCACTATATGATCCGTTCTTTTTGACCTGCTCGAGGCCCTCACATGCATGCTGCTCAGGAAGCCTGTGTCTGGAACAAAAAGTTTTTCCACAAAACCGACATCTGAATGGAATGTTTTCTTCTTTGCCGCAAATCCAGCATTTTTTGTCCAAATGATTCACCGTGATTTTAATGCTCCTTTATGGTAGACTGGCATTAAATAAAACGATTTCCGAAAAATACATGTTTAGAAGGCATTGATATTATCAAGAATAATCATGACAGTTGTCGGAACACTTATATGTTAAAATCGTGTATTTGTGTCATTTATTACTCATATGTACGTATTTATTGATTTCTGCAACCCTTTATGTGAAACATTGAAAAATTGGTCACAAATAATCATGATAGATTTCGGAAACTTTTTTATATAGGGTAGTGTTATTAGAACATCCCACATAACAGTTTCAAAAAATAGCATTAATCTAGTTGTAAATAATAATTGGTAATAATATAGTGTTTTTTCGTAGCACTTCTATATCTATAAAGGAGGACAAAACAAACATGAGCGACTTAGAAACTGGGCAGTTTTCTATCGATGATCTCGAGAACGTCCAGATTACAATTGGCAAGATCGTAGGCGCCATTGAGAAAAAAGCAAAGGAAGAAGGGGTTGAAGTAGGTCCTACTCCAAAACCAGGTATCTCAGGTCTTAGGGATTGGGACTACACGCTTTTGTCACGTTACCAACCGGTCTATACACCGGTATGTGATCAGTGTTGTTACTGTACTTTTGGTAAGTGTGACCTTTCAGGCAATAAGGAAGGTGCATGTGGTATCAACATGGAAGCACACCAGGCCCGTGAAACCCTTCTAAGGGTAATCACCGGTGCTGCAGCACATGCAGGACACGGACGTCATATTCTTCACCACCTTATTGATCTCTACGGTGAGGACCAACCAATAGAAGTAGGTCCTTCAAACCTGATCGCACCAAACACACAGGCTGTAACAGGTATCAAACCAGAGACACTCGGTGACCTTGAAGAAGTAATGGACTATGTTGAAGAGCAGCTCACACAATTGCTTGCGACAATCCACGCAGGTCAGGAAGGTGCAGCAATTGACTTTGAGTCAAAGATCCTTCACGGTGGTATGCTTGACCACGTAGGTATGGAAGTATCCGACCTTGCACAGATATCCTGTCTTGGAATGCCAAAGTCAGACCCTGAAGCTCCTCTTGTGGAGATCGGAATGGGTTGCATTGACTCAAGCAAGCCAGTGCTTGTTGTTATCGGTCACAACGTAGCTGGTGTTACTAACATTATGGATTACATACACGACCACGGTCTTGAGGACAAGATGGAACTTGCAGGACTTTGCTGTACTGCAATTGACATGACACGTTACCAGACAGACCAGGGCCAGAAACCACAGGCTAAGGTCATCGGTACACTTGCAAAAGAGCTCAAGATGATAAGGTCTGGTGTTCCTGATGTTATCGTTGTTGACGAGCAGTGTGTCAGGGCAGATGTTCTTGACGAAGCTAAGAAACTCTCAATTCCTGTAATTACAACAAATGAAAAGATCATGTATGGTCTTCGCAACAGGTCAGAAGACAGTGCTGCAGATATTATTGAAGACCTTTCAACCTTCAAAGAACCAGGAGCGCTAATTCTTGACTTCGATGTTCTCGGAGAAGTTGCACCTGAACTTACACTTAAAATGTCAAAGATACGCGAGGAAATGGGTATCAAGGCACTTCCAAGCGAGGAAGAGCTCCAGGAGCTTTCCGCAAAGTGTGTCCAGTGTGGCGCATGTGAAATGGACTGTCCTGACAACCTTCCGATCATGGAAGCAATGAGGGCTGGTGTTGACAAGGACTTCAGCAAATTTGAACATCTTCATGACAAGTGTATCGCATGTGGACGCTGTGACCAGGCATGTCCAAAGGATATCCCTGTACTTAATATGATAGAGAAGGCATCCCAGAAACTCATCCGTGAGGAGAAGGGCCTTATGCGTGCAGGAAGAGGTCAGATCAGTGACCCTGAGATCCGTGAAGAAGGTGTAAACCTTGTACTGGGAACAACACCAGGTATTGTTGCAATGGTAGGATGTTCCAACTATCCTGATGGGACAAAGGACCTCTATAAAGTAGCTGATGAGATGCTCAAGAGGAATTACATCGTTGTAATGTCAGGATGTTCCGCAATGGACCTTGGTATGTACAAGAACGAAGACGGTGAGACTCTCTATGAGAAGTATCCTGCAAAGTTCCTTGCCGGTAACCTCATTAACGTAGGTTCATGTGTCTCCAACTCACACATCACAGGAACAGCAATCAAGGTAGCTGCGATATTTGCACAGAGGAACGTTTCCGGTAACTACGAAGAGATTGCTGACTACATCACAAACCGTATAGGTGCTGTTGGTGTTGCATGGGGAGCATACTCCCAGAAGGCGGCATCCATTGCATCAGGATGTAACAGGCTCGGTATTCCTGTCGTTGTAGGACCGCACGGTTCAAAGTACAGAAGAGCACTCATTGGTAAGCCTTACCAGGAAGAGGACTGGAAGGTGTTTGATGCAAGAGATGGTTCAGAAATGCCAATTCCTGCAGCACCTGAGTTCCTGCTTACAACAGCAGAATCCATTGAAGAGTTGCTTCCAATGCTTGCAAAGAACTGTATCCGTCCATCCGACAACAACATGGGCAGGATGATCAAACTGACCCACTATATGGAACTCAGCCAGAAGTACCTTGGTCACATGCCAGAGGACTGGTATAAGTTTGTAAGGACAGAGACGGACCTTCCACTTGCAAAGCGTGAAGAGCTCCTCAAGATCCTTGAGGCAGACCATGGATGGGAAATAGACTGGAAACGCAAGAAGATTCTTTCAGGACCAACAATGAAATCTGAGGTTTCAGCCCAGCCTACAAACGTAAAGAGACTCTGCAAGGGGGAATGCTAAATGGTTGACACAACTAAAAATACCCAGATTTATGCAACATGGGGAAGGAAGGTAGCAAAACCTGTAAATCCAAATGTGGCAGGAAAGATGATCACCAAGGCAAAGAGACCTCTCATGGTGGTCGGTTCTGAGATATTAAAGGATGAGAAACTTGTAGAGAAGGCAATAGCTATAGCAAAGAAGGGTGTTCCGGTAGCAGCTACCGGACATTCCATCACCGCACTTGTTGACAAGGATATCGGTGCAAAATACATAAATGTCCACTCACTTGGACATTTCCTTGGTGACAAGAACTGGAGCGGTCTTGACGGACAGGGTCCTTATGACACAATTCTTTTCATCGGTCACAAAAAGTACTATCTTAACCAGGTGCTTGCCGGTATCAAGAACTTCACTGACCTGAAGACAATAGCAATCGAAAGAAACTTTATGCAGAATGCAACATTATCTTTCGGTAACCTCAAGCCTGAAGTGTACCTCGAAGCGCTTGATGAATTTATTGACAATTTATGATTTTATTTTAAGGTGACATTACGGAGAACTAATCATGGCAGATGAATTCCCTTTTGAAATATCTCCTATGTTTGAAGGAGAGAGGATTAGAAAAGACGGTATGTATGCAGAACTTGCAGGTCCTAAATCCAAAGGATTCGAACTTGTAAGGGCAGCAGACATGAGCGAGGTTGAAGATGGTAAGTTCACACTTATCGGTCCTGATATCTCAGACATGGAAGAAGGTTCCAGATACCCACTTGCAATGGTCTACAAGATCGCAGGAGAACTTGTAGAAGCTGACCTTGAGTCGATCGTCGAAAGAAGGAATCACGAATTCCAGAACTACATACAGGGTTTTATGCACCTGAACCAGAGAGACGATGTCTGGATGAGGGTAAGCAAGGATGCAGTTGAGAAGGGTATGACATCCTTCGAGTCTGTTGCAAAGGCAATCATGATGCTCTTTAAGAATGAACTTCCATTCATAGAGGCTGTCGAGGCTATCTACATCACAGATGAAGCTGAGATAGACAAGGAAATTGACAACGCAAGAGCAGTCTACAAGGCAAGGGACGACAGGACTCGTGACCTTCACGATGAGGATGTTGACACATTCTACGGATGTACTCTCTGTGCATCATTCGCTCCAACAAATGTATGTGTTGTTACTCCGGACAGGATCTCACTTTGTGGTGCTATCAACTGGTTTGACGGAAGGGCAGCTGCAAAGGTAGACCCTGAAGGTCCTCAGTTTGCAATTCCAAAAGGAGATGTAATTGACGCAGAATCCGGAGAATACACCGGAGTGAACGAAGCTGCGGAAAGATTGTCAAGCGGTGAATATGACCGTATCAAGCTCCACTCATTCTTCGAGTATCCACACACATCCTGCGGATGTTTCGAAGTGGTAGGTTTCTATATCCCTGAAGTAGACGGTATAGGATGGGTAGACAGAGACTTTGCAGGCACAGCACCAAACGGTCTCCAGTTCTCAACCATGGCAGGACAGACCGGTGGAGGTAAGCAGGTAGTAGGTTTCCTTGGAATCGGTGTCAATTACTTCCGTTCACCAAAGTTCATCGAAGCCGATGGTGGGTGGGACAGAGTTGTCTGGATGCCAAAGATGCTCAAGGACAAGGTTCTCAATGATATTCCTGAAGATATGCGTGACAAGGTCGCAACCGAAGAGGATGCAACTGATGTGGACAGCCTCAGAAACTTCCTCAAGGACAAGGAGCATCCAATCCTTGAAAGATGGGTAGAGGAAGAAGAGGAAGCACCGGAAGAGGAAGAAGCAACTGAAGCAGCTCCACAGGCCGGATTTGCTGCACCACAGATGCAGATGCCAGCTAATTTCATGCCATCCATGCCAATGACCGGTGGCAGTGGTTCCGGTGGCGTAAAGATCGTCCTTAAGAATGCTAAGGTAAGCATTGATAAGGTTATCATTAAGAAACAGGACTAAGAGAGGTCTTTTGTGGCTAAGATAATTGCAGTGACAGGTAAAGGCGGAACAGGGAAGACGGCAACGACCAGTCTTCTTATCCGCCACCTTACAAAGGGTGACAAAGTTGTCCTTGCCGTTGATGCGGACCCTGATACAAATCTCCCGGAGACTCTTGGATGTGATACCTCCAAGACAATTGGTGACATCAAAGAGTACATGCATGAGGAACGCGATAACCTTCCTCCTGACATTAACAAGGAATCCATATTGGAAGGAAAACTCTATGAGATTCTTGAAGAGATGCCAGGATATGACCTGCTGGTCATGGGAAGGCCAGAAGGTTCAGGATGTTACTGTTATGTTAACAACCTGCTTCGTGGTATCATGAACAAGCTCGTGACAAACTATGATGTACTCATCATCGATGCTGAAGCCGGTCTGGAACATTTCAGCAGGAAGATCTTCAGGAACGTCGATGATCTTGTAGTTGTTACGGATGGATCACGCAGAGGTCTTAGGACCGCTGAACGTATCAGGGAACTTGTTAACGAGCTGGAAACTGATGTTTCCAACATTTACGTTATTGCAAACAAGGTCACAGATGCAAACCGTGAGAGGATCTCCAGTACTGCTGAAGAACTCGGTCTTGAATTAATAGGGATGATCCCTGTGGACGAGATGATAGTAGACAGAGATCTCGCCGGGGAACCTTTATTTGATCTTCCTGACGATTCCATTGCAGTACAGGAAGTTGAAAGAATCTCTCAGAAACTTGGTTTGTGAAAAATATATCATATGGTGGAATGCACATGACAAAGAAAATGAAATTATCACAGCTTGGTGATATTTTGCAGGACCTCGATGTAGAGTCGCTTGAAGGTGTGACCGTCGAAGGTGACATCGAGCTTAATATCACAGGTGGTGGAGGACTCAATCCTGCACTCGCTTATGCACTGGGAAATGAGATATCCCAGATATCCCTGCACATGGCCAACATCGGAAGAATGCTTGGATTCCCTGCTGAACAATTGTTCGCATCTGCTTTCGGACTTGGAGAGATGCCACAGGCAGGACAGCTTCCAACTTCCCCAAAGATACAGGAACTCCTTGCTTCCAAATTCGAGGTTGCAAAGGTAGACAACTGGAAGAACCCGATCCAGGAAGTAACACTTGGTGCAACATCAGGGGACGGTGGCTCAAGGAAGAGCACCGTGACCATTGGTGGAGAGAACGCACTTCCATATTACTTCGATGCTGAAATGCCTCACAGAAACTACGTCACAATGGACGTTTTTGACATGCCAATCGGTATGGCAAAGGCAGTAAAGGGCAACTATGAGGATGTTATCAACGACCCTGCCGAGTGGGCAAAGAAGGTCGTGCGTGACTTTAATGCAGATATGGTAACTATTCACTTAATTTCAACTGACCCGCTCATCAACGACACTCCTGCAAAGGAAGCAGCAAAGGTTGTCGAGGATGTACTTCAGGCAGTTGACGTACCAATCGTTATCGGTGGTTCAGGTAACCCTGAGAAGGACCCTGAAGTACTCGAGAAGGCAGCAGAAGTTGCAGAAGGTGAAAGAGTACTCCTCGCATCCGCAAGTCTGAACCTTGACTATGAGAGGATCGCAAAGGCAGCCATGGACTACGGACATAATGTACTTTCCTGGACACAGCTTGAGATCAACGCTCAGAAGGAGCTTAACAGGAAGCTTATGAAGCAGTGTAATGTCCCAAGGGAAAGAATTGTAATGGACCCAACCACAGCAGCACTGGGTTACGGTCTTGACTACGCTTACACCAACATGGAACGTATAAGACTTGCTGGTCTTATGGGCGACGACGAACTGACATTCCCAATGTCATCCGGTACCACCAATGCATGGGGTGCCCGTGAGGCATGGATGGTCTCTTCCCCGCTTAACCAGGATTCTGACTGGGGACCAAGGGAATACCGTGGACCAATCTGGGAGATCGTCACAGGTCTTGCACTCTCACTTGCAGGTAACGATATGTTCATGATGATGCACCCAACATCCGTACAGGTTCTCAAGGAAATTACACAGACACTCTACGGTTCAATCGAGTCCGAAGAGATAGACATTACCAACTGGATTGGAGCGGAGGTGTGATAAATGAAAATTAACAGTCCACTCGAAGCTTACAAATTCCTGCCAGCTACCAACTGTGGTGAATGTGGTGAAGCTACATGTATGGCTTTTGCAGCACATCTTATCGACAGGTCAAAGAAGCTCACAGATTGTACACCTATCCTTGAAGACAAGTTCAGGAAAAAGTACGAAGAGCTTGACGGACTTCTTGCTCCTGAGATCAGGGAAGTCGAGATCGGTGTCGGTGACAAGATAGCAAAGATTGGTGGAGACGATGTACTCTACAGGCACAAGCTTACATTCTTCAACCAGACACAGTTCGCATACGATGTATCTGACACAATGGATGAGAAGGATCTTGTTGAGAGAGTAAATTACATACAGGACTTCAAGAAGTTCTATGTAGGAAACTTCCTCACCGTTGATATGATCGCAGTGCGCTGCACATCAGGTGACCCTGCAAAGTTTGCAGCAGCTGTAAAGAAGGTCATGGAAACAACAGATCTTCCACTCATACTCTGTTCATTCGACCCAGCAGTCCTGAAGGCTGGTCTTGAGGTCTCAAAGGACAGGAACCCATTGCTCTACGCAGCAAATAAGGACAACTGGAAGGAAGTCGGAGAACTCGCACTTGAGTACGATGTAGCTGTAACACTCTTTGCACCAAATGACCTTGACATGCTCAAGACACTGGCAAAGACCTTTGCAGAAATGGGTACCGAGAAACTTGTACTCGATCCAGGAACTTTCCCGACCGGCAAGCAGTTCAAACAGACCTTCACAAACTTTGTCAAGGTACGCAGGGCTGGAATTGACGGTGACCGTGACATCGCTTACCCAATTATGGCAGTTCCATTCACAGCATGGATGGCACATGATGATCCTGTAAGTGCATCTTACTGGGAAACAGTGGTTGCTTCAGTATTCACCATCAAGTACGGTGACATTATGATCCTCCACAGCACAGAGCCTTATGCAATGCTTCCTGAACTGCACATCCGTGACACGATCTACACAGACCCGAGAAAGCCAGTTACAGTAGATCCGGGCATGTACAAGGTAGGAGAGCCAACCGCAGATTCACCAGTTCTTGTCACAACCAACTTCGCTCTTACATACTACACAGTAGAGAGTGATATTGCATCCAACAAGATCGACTGTTACCTCTGGGCAATCGATACTGACGGTATCGGTGTTGAAGCAGCAGTAGCCGGCGGACAGCTTACCGCTGAGAAGATCAAGAAGGGAATCGAGGAATCAGGTTTTGACCTTAAGAAGGACACATCACACAACACCGTGGTCATCCCGGGACTTGCAGCACGTCTGCAGGGTGATGTGGAAGATGCAACAGGTGCTAACGTGCTTGTGGGTCCTGCAGATTCCGGTAGGATACCTGGCTGGATGGAAAAGAACTGGCCACCACAGAATAAATAAAATTATTAACTAAGGATGCTATGACTTTGACATAGTATCTTTACTTCACTTTTTTTGTCTGTTACTTTTGCATTTTGATTTCATTTGGAAATACTTTTGGAACATAAATTTATTATACTATTTGTATGTCGTTTTATCTTGGGATAAAATGGACTTGATAGTACGTACTCACAACAGTGTTGAACTGACTAAAGACGGGATGCATTGTGTCATCATAGGTGATGTTTCAGGTGTTCTTGATGAGCACATTGAAAAGATGACTGAATGGGCAAACTGTTTGTGGGATTATTCCAAGATAAATATGTGGAAAAAATCAGACTCACTGAGCCCCGGTTATTTCATACGCAACAGCGAAGATGGAAAATACAAAGTTCATGTCCTGGATGATAAACAGAAAGCAGATGTCTTTGGAGGAAGCCGGAAAGATAGTCCTCAAAAGCTTGATGGCTGGGATAAAAAAGAATTGGTTGCTTATATTGACTGGTTTGTAGAATAATTAAATTGATTGCAATTCTTTTTAATTTAGAAACTGCAATCATCTATCATAATTTCCTGAAAATACTCATTATTGAGATCAGCAGTTATTTCTGACTCAAGATATTTCAGGAATTCACATTTTCCTGTTTTTTGAAAAATAATGCAATTTGTACAGTAAACTGCTTTGTTATCCTCAGAATAACCGACTTCTTCTATCATACACATATTTTTGCCCCATTATCGTTTATCCTGATTGTTACCATGTCTTTTGCGGAAGTTATTCTTCCGCATTCTTTACAATAATAGAATACATTTGATCCTATCAGTTGTCTTTTTAGTTCTGCCCTGCAAAATTCACAGCATAGATTGTCTTCATGTTTCATGTTTCTCCCACGCTTTAAGTTGATTCCAATATTATTTGGCCTCGATTCCGCCAATCATGAATCGTGCAAATTCTATGTCTTCTTTGTTCAGGTTACTTCTGTAATGACCATTGATTACTAGCTCAAGATTAGCTTCTTGTTTATTATTTGAAAATGATGTACTGTTTGAATATATTTTGATACACTTTTTCATATTCTTCCTCCTTTTTTTCTTAAGTTGTAGTACAACATGCACAGATATATAAAAGATGCAAATAATCTAAATATAAACGAATATTCTATATAGAATCTGTTTTTATCTATAACTTGCTTGTTTACTGATTTTACGTTTATTGACTATGTTTTTCAGGAACTGTTTGTCTTTATTTAGTATCTGGTGGTAACACTAATTATATGATAAATATCAACACATATTTAATATATTTATTATTATCAAATCTAATATATAAATTGTATGGTGGTTTATCATGTCGGATCATGTATATATACAGAAACTGTAAGTCATATACAGGAGAATTGTTATGAGTGAAGTTTATTTCAAACCCGCTGAAGATATAGGACCTGAACAGACTCAAATCGATCAGATTAGAACACTTTTTCCCAAAATATCGCCTGTTTCTGAAGGTGATATTGTTGCTGTAAAGATACATCCTGGTGAACTTGGAAATACGACCCATGTCCGTCCTGTTATAATAAAGACCATAGTAGACCTCATTAAACAGGCAGGAGGTATTCCTTTTATAACAGATACCACTGTGCTTTACAAAGGAAAGCGTTTCAATGGCGTTGATTTACTTTATACGGCTGGAACCAATGGTTTCACTTTAGGGAGTATGGGTGCACCTTTCATAAGTGCAGATGGCTTGAATGGTGATGATTCTGTATCAGTAGATATTGGAGGGGAAGTAATTGATAATATAACAGTGGCATCAGCCATTGCCAAAGCAGATTCAATGATAATGGTATCTCATTGTAAGGGACACCCTGCATCAGGTTTTGGTGGTGCTGTCAAGAACCTTGGAATGGGCTGTCTGGACAAGGCAGGTAAAACTGCAGTACATGAGGTTGCAATACCATCAATTGACATTGATAAATGTACAGGCTGCAGAAAATGTGTGAAAACATGTCCATGGGATGCAATTTCTGTGGAAGATGGAAAAGCCCGTGTTGCTCGTGATCTCTGTCATGGTGAACTTTCATGCTTTGGCAGTTGCAATTTTGGTGCAATTGTTCCTCCTGCAGATGCCCCTGTTAAAATGCAGGAACGACTTGGTGAAGCAGCTCTTGGCCCTGTAAAACTTCTTCCGGAAAAAATCGGATATATAAACTGGATATTTGACCTTACTCCAGGTTGTGACTGTTTCAATTTTTCATCTCCTGCATTTGCCAGAGATGTCGGAATAACTGCATCTAAAGATCCTGTTGCTATTGATAAAGCCAGTCTTGATCTTATCAATGACAGAATGCAGCATGATAGTGGAGGTTGTGTCAATAATGTATGGGGAATAGACCCTGTGATCCACCTTGAATTCGCTGAAAAGATCGGTGCCGGAAGAATGAAATATGATCTGGTGCGAAAATGAAAGGAATTTAATATTTTCATCTGCAGTATCAGAAATATACCTGCACAACAGAACAGAATTATATTTGAGGGAAAACAATATCTAAGTAACCATGGTATCAGAGCCAATGAACAATACCTTATGTCCCAAATGTGGAAAGCCCACAACAAAGCTTTTTCAGGGCAAATGCAAGGATTGTTTCCTGGAAAACTTTGTTCTTGCTGAAATAGCGCCGGTTCTGCATGCAAAGATGTGCTCTACATGCGGGGCCCGCAATGTAAAAAACAAATGGGTTGAGCAGGGTGATCTTGAAGAAATAGTTATACGAACTGCTGAAGATGCTCTTTTTGTCCATGAGCTTGCAGACGATATAGAATTATATATCGAACCAAGGGCACGTACTCCGTACCTGTATAATGTACATATTGAAGTTGATGCTATTTTACTTGATGAAACGTTCCACCAGGAACTTGAAACAGAGGTTCGCATAGTCCGTGAATCATGTGATATGTGCAGCAGGATATCAGGTGGATATTTCGAGGCTATCATACAGATACGTGCTACAAATAGAATTCCTGGTGATGAAGAGAAACAGGAATGTATCAATATAGCAGGTTCTGTCCTTGAAAGGTTACTAAACAAAGGTGACAGGCTTGCATTTATCTCCAGTTCTCTGGAACTTAAGGAAGGAACTGACCTTTATATTGGTTCTTCAAATGCAGCAAGGCATATATGCAAGGAAATAACTTCTCATCTTGGTGGTAGTTTTTCAGAGTCTGCATCGCTGCAGGGAATGAAAGACGGAAAGGATATGTATCGTATAACTTTTTCATTAAGGCTACCGGAATTTATGCCACAGGATATTATTGATTACAAAGGAAGGATTATAGAGATAAGAAAGTTCTCCAAAAACGTTACTGGGATGG
The DNA here is from genome assembly GCF_017873415.1 of Methanolobus bombayensis. Classification (GTDB taxonomy): domain Archaea; phylum Halobacteriota; class Methanosarcinia; order Methanosarcinales; family Methanosarcinaceae; genus Methanolobus; species Methanolobus bombayensis. The sequence continues at coordinate 78,885 of NZ_JAGGKD010000004.1, forward strand.
ATGTTGAAACAGGAGCCCGCTTCACAGCCACTCCGGATGATATAAAGGGAGCAAGACTTGTTGCAAAGCGAAAAGATCTTCCAAAAACAATGCTTGTTGCAATGGAAAATGATGATCTCATGGTCCTGGATCCGGATACTTATGAGACAGTAACTGTCAAAAAGCCTGTTATGTTCTCTGCAGAACCCGGTACCGAGATACCTGTTGTCAAAACAGAAAAAGGTCTTCTTGCTGTTGCTGATCTGTCATGACCCGGTTTGTAGGAATATGAAAAATATACTTGTAATTGGTTTCAGCACCCGCAATATTGTTTGTTCCGGCTCCCGGGCTGGATACAACATGTATGCTGTAGATGCTTTTTGTGATCATGACATGCAGCAATGTGCAAGAGCTTTTGCAAAACTGGATATTGGTGAAGGTTTTGATGCAACAAAAATTAGTCTGGAAATAATTTCAGAAATCATAGAAGATTTTGGTGTGGATTTCGATGCCATTATACCTGGTTCAGGTTTTGAGACAATAGGTCTTGAACAATTTCCATACAGGATTCTGGGAAATGAATCCCATAAAATGACAGAGGTTTCTGATAAATACCTGTTTTCTTGTTTTCTTGAAAAAAGAGGGATAACTCATCCAAAAACCGTGCTCCTTTCTAGTATCAATGAATTGGAACTTCCATTAATGGTAAAACCTGCCTGTTCAGGTGGTGGAATTTTTAATATGAAGATTGAAAGTAAAGATGACCTTTTGTTTCTGAAAAAAAGGCTGAAAGAAACAGGTCTTCCTTCAGGCAAGAACAAGATAATAGCACAGGAATTCGTAGATGGTATTCCTGCAAGCGTTTCAGTTATTTCTACAAAAGAAAAAGCTGTTGCAATTGCTGTTAATGAACAGCTTATTGGTACACCCTGGTTTACAAATATGCCTTTTGCATATTGTGGTAATATTACTCCCTTTGATACGCCTTATGCTTCTGAGATGAAGCAAATTTCCGAAGAGCTTATACTTGAAATGGGGCTTATAGGTTCCAACGGTGTTGATTTTATTATTACTGAAAATGGACCTGTTGTTATTGAAATGAATGCACGTTTCCAGGGCAGCCTTGATACGGTTGAAATGTCAACAGGAATCAATCTTCTGGATGCTCACATGAAAGCCTTTGAAGGAGATATTGAACTACCAATTGAAAATTTGGTTGAAAAAGAGAATGCAAATGTTAGTGTAAATGAAGATGGCTATTCTGGAAGAGGTATAATATATTCTGAAAAGCAGATGATAATGAATGAAACCGTCCGTGACATGCTCTTTAAAATGAACGTATGTGATATTCCGGTTGCTGGTCAGGTTATCGGTCCATTTGAACCTGTGATCTCAGTACTATGTTCGGGAAAAAGTCGTGATGAAGTTATCTGCAGGATGAAAGATAGCGTCATATTTATACGTGAATCATTGAATTTACTTGAACCCTGAATAATGATTATAACAGGTACTTGGTGTTTTGTACCGGGCAGAATTTGCAAGCAAAGATTAATATTTAAGTAAATTGCATTAAACATGCATATCATGAGGTGAAATTTTTTGATAGATTTGAATGATCCGGTTGTCAGAGGTTATCTCGTTCGGCTGGTGGGTGAAGATGGATTAGAGATGATAGTTAACATGCCTGAGGGCGAGGTTACTGATGAAGAGATAGCAGAAGCCACAGGTATCCTGTTGAACATAGTCCGAAGAACCCTTTTTATACTCAACGAGAATAAGCTTGCAATATGCAGGCGTGAACGTGATTCCAGCAGTGGATGGTTAACATATCTCTGGACACTTGATATGACTGATATAGAACCTCAGCTTTTAAAAGAGAAGAAAAGACTTGTGAAAAATCTCAAGACCAGGGTTGAGTTTGAAGAGGATAATGTGTTCTATGCCTGTCCTGAAGGGTGCATTCGTCTCAATTTCAACGAAGCTACTGAATGTGAGTTCCTCTGTCCTTATTGCGGTGAGGATATGATGTATGAGGATAATGCCGAATTCATCGAAAAGATTGAAAAGCGTCTGGCATTTCTTGATAATGAAAAATGATCTCACGTGAGGATGCTCTGAATATCCTGAAAGAATCAGGCTGTAGTGAAAAAGTTATAGCTCATTGCATTGCTGTTTCAGAGCTTGCTCTTGAGATTGCATCCAAATTAAAGACTGAAGGTCAGGATGTTGATCTTGAACTCGTTGAAATAGGTGGTCTTTTACACGATCTTGGCAGATCGGAAAGTCATGCTATAGATCATGCTATCCTTGGTGTTGAAATAGCGAGGTCTTACGATCTTGGATATGAAATTCAGGAAATTATAAAAAGACATATCGGAGCGGGTGTTACAAGGGAAGAAGCAAAAGAATTGCATCTTCCTGATGATGATTACATTCCGATAACAATTGAACAGAAAATAGTTGCCCATGCTGACAACCTTTTAGTTGGCACTAAAAGGATATCATTGGAAAAACGTATCCTTAAAATGCAAAAGAAAGGAGCCGACAGGGGACGTATTGATAGGGTTAGAAATCTTGCAGATGAACTGGGTGTTCTGTGATTTATAAATTCTGCAAGGGATAAATATATATATAAAAATTGCTAATGGGTAACTGATGCATGTCATGCATTGTACATTTTTCAATTTATTTTCTCATTTTTGTATGAGGTATAATTAATGGTTAATGATAAACATTACAAAGGTACAACCACTGTAGGGATAGTTTGCAAAGACGGTGTTGTTCTTGCGACCGAGCAGCGTGCAACAATGGGGAATTTCATTGCAAGCAAAACTGCAAAGAAGGTATATCAGATCGATGATCGTGTAGCTATGACCATTGCAGGTTCCGTGGGAGACGCACAACAGATCGTGAGGGTCATGAGTGTGGAGTCTAAGTTGTACAAAATGAGGCGTAAGGAGTCCATGACCATTAAGGGACTTACAACATTGTTGTCCAATATGCTCAGTGGGCAGAGGTACTATCCTCTTATGGTGCAGCTTCTTGTCGGTGGATATGACAAGAATGGACCTTCAATCTACTCACTTGATGCACTTGGTGGAAGTATCGAAGAGACAAAGGCTGTATCTACAGGTTCTGGTTCTCCTTTTGCATACGGTGTACTTGAGGACAGATACAGGGAAGAGATGTCCACTGAGGAAGGTATTGAACTGGCTGTAAGAGCACTTCACAATGCAATGAAAAGGGACTCTGCATCCGGTGAGAATATTGATGTGATAGTTATTACAGAAGATAAAGCCACAAGGCTTGATATGGAAGAAGTCAAGAAAATGAGGGAAAATTTCTAATCAACTGATTTGATAATTCTTTAATTTCTTACTTAAAATAACGTTTTCAATATAGTTTTTAACTATATTATTTTTTACTTTTTTACAGGAAGGCTGTTTTAATGGCGGTAGAAGAAGTACTATCTGATTTGAAGAAGAAAATAGAAGAAAAACTACCTCGCGGTACTACTATTTCTAGTGTTGAGTTTGAAGGCCCCCAGTTAGTTGTTTATACAGAAGAGCCTAAAAAATTTGCAGACAATGGTAATATTGTCCGCAACCTTGCAAAAGCACTGAGGACACGTATTGTTGTACGTCCTGATCCAAAGGTGCTTATGCCACCGGAAGAGTCTATAAATAAAATAGTACAGACAGTTCCGGATGAATCAGGTGTTTCCAATTATCACTTTGACCCTGATGTAGGTGAAGTTATAATAGAAGCTGAAAAACCAGGTCTTGTAATTGGAAAACATGGAGAGACTCTCAGGGAGATCACTAAAAAGATAGGATGGACTCCAAAGGTTGTGAGGACACCACCTATAAAATCACGTACTGTACAGAACATACGTGAGTTCATGCGTACAAATCACAAAGAAAGAAAAGACATACTTAAATCCGTAGGCAGAAAGATTCACAGAGGATGCACTTCCAAAGATGAATGGGTAAGAGTAACCTCTCTTGGTGGTGCAAAAGAAGTAGGAAGAAGCTGCTTTATTATTTCCACTCCTGAATCACGCATAATGATAGATTGTGGTGTCAATGTAGGTTCGGACGACAACATGACTCCTTATCTCTATGTACCGGAAGCATATCCGATCAACCAGATAGATGCTGTGGTACTTACACATGCTCACCTTGATCACCAGGGTCTTGTGCCGCTTCTTTACAAGTATGGATTTGAAGGGCCAATTTACTGTACTCCTCCAACCAGAGATCTTATGGCACTGCTGCAGCTTGACTACATAGATGTTGCTGCAAAGGAAGGCAAAAGACCTCCATACAGTTCAGCTGATGTCAGGGAAGGATTAAAACATACAATTGTCCTTGATTACGAGGAAGTAACTGACATTGCTCCTGATATCAAACTTACATTCCACAATGCAGGACACATTCTGGGTTCAGCTGTTTCACACTTCCATATTGGTGACGGTTTGCACAATGTCGTTGTTACAGGTGACTTCAAGTATGAGAAAACAAGACTCTTCGATGCTGCGGTTAACAGGTTCCCTCGTGTTGAGAGTGTTATCATGGAATCCACATATGGAAATTCCAATGCAACACAACCATCACTACAGGAAGCTGAAAAGAACCTCCAGAACATTGTCAATTCAACACTGAAGAATGATGGAATAGTTCTTATCCCTGCCTTTGCAGTAGGAAGAAGCCAGGAAGTAATGATTGTTCTTGAGGATGCAATACGCAAGGGAATAATACCAGAGGTTCCTGTCTATCTTGACGGTATGATATGGGAAGCAACTGCTATTCATGCAACATATCCTGAATATCTTAATAATGATCTGCGTAAACTTATCTTCCAGAAAGGACAGAATCCGTTCCTTTCCGAATGTTTCAAACCGGTTGATTCCAATGAACTGCGTCAGAAAATCATCGAGGAACCAGAGCCATGCGTGATTCTTTCTACATCAGGTATGATGAATGCGGGTCCTGTCATTGAATACTTCAAGGCATTTGCAGAAAATGAGAAAAACACTCTTGTGTTTGTAGGTTACCAGGCTGACGGAACCCTTGGTAGGAGAATACAGAAAGGCTGGAAGGAAATTCCACTCTCTACAAGGGAAGGCACCCAGGTAATTAAAATGAATATGAATGTTGAGGTTGTTGACGGTTTCTCAGGTCACTCTGACAGAAGACAACTTATGGATTACATCAAGAGGATGAAACCACGCCCTGAAAGAGTGTATACTGAACACGGCGATGAGCGTTCATGCATTGATCTTGCAAGTTCACTTCACAAAAAGAACAGACTTGAGACAAAAGCGCTTACAAATCTTGAAACAGTACGGTTGGTATAACCGTACATTTTTCAATTTTATTTATAGTTCTTTTTTTTGGTCAAGACTCATCAGGTAATCTATTAGTTCTGCGTGGTTCTCAACTACAATATCTGCATCCTGAAGCTGTTCTGGTTTAAGGTATGTTGGTACTCCTACGCAAAACACACCGGCATTCTTAGCAGATTCAACTCCCAGTGGTGCATTCTCAACAACCAGACACTCGTTTTTATTAATTCCTAACTTTTCAATAGCCTTTTCATATGGTTCAGGATCAGGCTTTCCATTTTCAACATCTTCCCCGGAGATGATAACGTCAAATATTCCCGAATAGAATTTATCCATGAGTGATGTAACAATTGTTCTGTCGGCACCTGATGCAACTGCCAGTTTAAAATTGTCTTTCAGGGAACTGAGGCAATCATACATGCCTTCAAAAACTTCAGCATCATTATTTTCAAGGAAATGTGCTCTTTTCTTTTCAAGTATCTCATCATATATTTCAGGTTCCGGTGTTCTGCCTACCCTGCCAAAAAAGATGTTGATGACTCCTACGTGGTTTGAGCCTTCGATCTCATAGATGTCTTCCTCGGTAACTTCAATGCCGTATTCTGAAAAAACTTCTACCCATGCCTTTGCGTGAAATGGCATTGAGTTAACCAGAACTCCATCGGAGTCAAAAATGATTCCTTTGAACATAGGTCTTTCTTGAGAATATTTTCTGATAAACATTGTGGAAGAAATATCTGAACATTTATATCGACAATGATTTATTTCAGCATTCTGATTTTTAATAATGGGTTCAGAAAATAGCTATTTTCGGGAATGTATGAACTGTGGATATCAGCGTGGTTTCCACGTATATTTCAAGGAAATAAAAGATGGAAAAGCAAGACTTGGACTGATATGCCCAAGTTGCGGGCAGAGTTACGATATCGGATGGCTTACAGCCGATGTCACAGAGTTTGAGCCGGAAAAAGAAGAAGTATATGAGGACCATTAGGTCCTTTTTAGTTTCTCCAGCTCTATTTTTATCTTTGATGCACTTTCACTGTGCTTTTTCTTAAGGTTATCAAACTCTTCCTGACTGAGTTTATTATTTTTTCTATCCTGCTTTATTTGTGAAAGCACTGCCATTTCTGCATCATAGAGGTCTTCCAGTTCACTGATATCTTTTGAATTTGCAGGAGATTTTTTCCTCATGTAATAGTATCCAACTGCTACTACAATCACAATAAGAACCAGTATCGGTATTATCAGGTTATTTTCGGATGTTTCAGTACTTTGTACCAGTTCATTTTGTTCACGGTTAATGGTAAATTCATTGAACTCAGGTGTATTCCAGGTGTATGAACTGTAATTTGCTTCCACTACAGTATCATCCGCTGCAAGTAAATCTCCATTCTCAGAAAAGAGACTAATGTCTGTGTTCTCATCATGGTGGACTGTAACGATAAGCCTGGACATTGGTTGCTCAAGTTCTCCTTTTTCATAAATGATCTTTCGGAATACTTCATCTCCTGTATCTGGCAATACATATCTTATGCCGTAAAGAAGTGGCATGTCACTGGAAACTTCATTTTCATTGGAATAAAAATACAGGTAATTTGTATCTCTTGTAAAATTTACAGGCACAGCGGAATTAGTATTTGCCATGTCTGTGACCTGGAATTGCATTATTTCCGCATTTTCAGGTATCCAGAGTTTTATTTCAGTTTGATTTGAGTCCTGACCTTTGGTTGATTCGATCAGATACACCATGGATTCGCTAACAACAACGTATCCAGTGTTCAGAAGACTCAATTCTATCAGATGATTATACTCTGAAACATTTCCCTGTTCAGTTATCATAGATTCAGCTGATGAAGTCTCATTGTTGATTGAAAGAGCTGCAACAGGAATTATCATTAATATAGTGCAGATTATTAGTGCGAGACAAATAGGATATGCAGATTTGAATATGCTTAATGAGGAACTGATATAAGAGAAATAAGAAGATAAGTTTTGTTTCATGGTATCACAGGAATAATTGAATGAAGAATAATTAAAAGCATTATATTTCTCTATTATACTGCTATTTTTACAGGAATTCCTGTTCATCATTTTCTTATATATAAATATTATGCCATAATAATTACGTCATTTTTTTTATAATTATAATGCTGCTTCTCTTCTAAATAATCCATCATAAATAATAATTCACATTAAAAAACATTATATATATGGAACTGAATGTAAGGTGACATGGATTCGTTTACAGCAATTACTATAGCGGTTTTTTTGCCATTTGTTTTGGCCGGTATATTGCCTGCCGTTGAAAAACTTCTAAAGGAAAAAGTAGGATGGTACGCTTCCGCAGTTGCCTTCCTGAGTTTACTTTTGATTGCTCAGGTTGCACCGGAGATAATACACGGGGAGACTATTCAGGGAACTATCGAATGGCTTCCTTCAATGGGGATTAACCTGTCTTTCTATGCCGATGGCCTGAGTGTCATGTTCGGTTTCATTGTATCCGGCATTGGTGTAATTATCATGTCATACTCTAATGGATACATGTCAAAGAAAGAGGATCTTCCAAGGTATTACCAGCAACTCCTTTTCTTCATGGGGTCAATGCTCGGTATGGTTTTCTCTGCTAATACTATTCAACTTTTCATATTCTGGGAACTTACCAGCATAACTTCTTTCATGCTTATCGGTTACTGGCGCAATAGACCAATGTCTGTGTATGGAGCAACCAAATCAATGCTTATCACCGCTTCAGGTGGTTTATTTATGCTTGCAGGATTCTTGGTGTTGAACGCTGTCACCGGAACATTTGACATTCCAACTATATTACATAATGAATCCATAAGGGATGCCCTGCAAAATCATAACCTTTTCATCTATGCACTAATTCTCATACTCATCGGTGCTGCTTCAAAGTCAGCGCAGGGTCCGTTTTACATATGGCTTCCAAATGCAATGGAAGCACCAACCCCGGTCAGTGCGTTCCTGCACTCAGCCACAATGGTAAAGGCCGGTATATACCTCGTAGCAAGGATCCATCCAATGTTCTCGGGTACAGAAGCCTGGTTCATTCTGGTAAGTGGAGTAGGAATATTTACAATGCTCCTTGCAGGTTTCCTTGCATTCAGGCAGACTGACATCAAAGGAATTCTGGCATATTCAACAATCAGCCAGCTTGCTTATCTTATGACTATGTACGGTTACACCACTCACCATGAACCTGGAATTGGTGTGGCTGCTGCAACATTCCATCTTCTTAACCACGCAACATTCAAGGCATGTCTCTTCCTTGTGGCAGGTATAGTGGCACACGAAACTGCTACCAGGGATATCACAAAAATGGGTGGTTTGCGTAAAGAAATGCCTATTACGTTCATAGTGGCTGCCATTGGAGCTTTATCAATGGCGGGAGTTCCGCCTCTTAATGGTTTCTTAAGTAAGGAAATGTTCTATGAGGCATCTGTTGAGATGGGTCATCTTCTTGGAGGACCATATACAATACTAATACCTGTACTTGCAGTACTTGGTGGTGTCTTCACATTCGCCTATTCCATTAAGCTCATAGACGGTATATTCCTTGGTAAAAGGCCATCAAAGGGCTTGCCTGTTCACATTCATGACCCTTCAATGGTAATGCTTGCACCGGCAATTTTCCTTGCAGGTCTTATCATACTATTCGGACTTGTACCTTCAATTCCGGTACACAATTTCATTGAGCCTACAGTTTCAGGAATTCTTCTTGAGGAAGCTCACCTGCATGTAAAGCTCTGGCATGGATTCACAACTCCACTGATGATGACCATAGCCACATTTATCCTGGGTATTCTTATATATACACAGTATGGCAGGATTGCAGAGTGGCAGAACAGGTTCAATGCAATGTTCCCATGGATCAGTGTCAATTATTATTATGATGGTGCAGTGAACAACGCAAAGAGTGTCACATCCCAGTTCTCAAACAGAATGCAACCTGGTCCGATAAAGACCTATGTTCTGGCCCTGCTGCTTTTGACACTTGCAATGTTTGCAATTCCTTTAATAATGCTTGCAACTACTCTTGTGCCACAGAATCTCAATTTCGACATTCCGCTTTATGAAGGTCTGATATTCCTGTTCATGATAGTTGGAGCTCTTGGAGCGGCATTACTTCCAAGATACATTCCTGCCATCATATCACTTTCAGGTCTTGGATATCTGGTTGCTCTGCTGTTCATATATCTTCAGGCACCTGACCTGGCACTCACACAGGTATTGGTAGAGACCCTTTCAACTATTATCTTCCTGCTGGCAATCGTGAAGATTCCGCAGAAATTCAAGGAACATATACCAACAACTACACTTGCCAGGGACCTTGTGATATCTGTGGCTGTATCAGCAATGATCTTTATCATGCTGATAAATGCAACACAGGGAATAATTCCACCATTTGAGTCTCTCTCCTATTATTTCATAGAGAACAGTCTTTCACTTGCAGGCGGTCACAATATTGTGAATGTAATTATTGTGGATTTCAGAGGATATGATACACTCGGTGAGATCTCTGTGGTCTGTCTGGCAGCACTTGGTGTTTATAATCTTATACACAGCAGAGGTGAGGACGAATGACAACTTTGATAACAAAAACAATAACTAAGATATGTTTACCTTTGGTCATCCTCTTCTCAATTTCCCTCTTACTTGCGGGACACAATAATCCTGGAGGAGGATTCATTGGCGGTGTCATGTTCGCTTCAGTTATCGCACTGACCTACGTGGCATTCGGTCTTTATCACATAAAATCATTCTTTAACCCTGACTGGGGTAATTGGTTTGCTTTCGGTCTATTGCTGGCTTCATTGACAGCTTTCGCAGCAATTGCCTTCTCTCATAACTTCTTCAGAAGTGCTGTGGAATTTGTCCACCTGCCATTCTTCGGAGAAATTGAGCTGGTATCAGCCGGCCTTTTCGATATAGGAGTTTATTTCGTGGTGATTGGAGGATTGCTTTCCATTTTCAAAAACGTAGGTGATGACGAATGAACAATACATTACTCTCTCTTACTATAGCAATTCTTTTCGGTATCGGTACTTTCCTTATACTTCGCCGCGATATTGTCAGGGTTATTATCGGACTTAGTGTCCTTTCACATGCAGTTAACCTTCTGATCGTTTCAACAGGGGCCTTTGCAGGAACTAAAGTGCCGATTATAACCGATGATGGAGGACACGGTGCTGCAGAAGCAACAGGAGCTATCTTTACAGATTCTCTTAACCAGGGAATACTGGCTCCTGTGACAGAAGCAGGCCAACATGTGGATTTTGTTGATCCTCTTGTACAGGCTCTTGTACTGACAGCCATTGTGATCAGCCTGGCTATAACAGCATTCATATTGATCCTTGCATACCGCATTTACGAGGAATATGGGACAACTGACATCAGGGAACTCAGGAGGCTCCGGGGATGAACCTGTCAACTCATATCCCTATCATACTGATAGCCACTCCTATACTTGTGGCTGCACTTATGATACTTCTCAGGAAGCAGCCAGGGATGCAGAAGGCAATAAGCATTGCTGTGTCATTTGCAATGTTAGTTTTGAGTATAATCCTACTTTCACAGGTATGGTCAGGTGGGATTCAGGCTTACGAATTAGGAGAATGGGGGAAATACGGAATCATACTGGTAGCTGACCTCTTAAGTTCAGGAATGGTTGTGCTCACATCATTTGTATCTTTCCTTTCGTTGATATACTCACTTGATTACATCGAGAGGAAATCATTGAGTGCATCCTACTATCCGCTTTTCAGTCTGCTGGTGGCAGGACTGAACGGTTCATTCCTCACAGGCGATATCTTCAATCTTTTCGTCTTCTTTGAGATACTTCTGCTTTCATCATGCGGACTTGTAGTAGCAAATGAGCAGGGAGGCGTAACCAAGAGTTCTGATAAAATGGAAGCCACTTTCAAATATCTCGTACTCAACATGATAAGTTCATTTGTGATGCTCGTTGCAGTAGCTTCACTTTATGCTACAACCGGAACGCTGAACATGGCGGATATTTCGGTAAAGCTCAGTGCAATGAGTGCAGCAGGAACACTTCCATGGCATGTTTTTGCCATTGCTTTGATGTTCGTTGTGGTTTTTGGCAACAAGGCTGCAATATTTCCACTTCATTACTGGCTTCCGGATGTGCACCCCACAGCACCATCACCAATAAGTGCAATGCTTAGTGGTGTTCTCATAAAGGTAGGAGCATACGGAATGCTCAGGGTATTCTTCCTGATATTCATTGATACTCTTGACATTTTCAAGCCTGTCATAATGTATCTTGCACTGGCAACCATAGTTGTCGGAGCTATTTCAGCAGTTGCACAGACCGATGTAAAACGGCTGCTTGCTTACTCAAGTGTAAGCCAGATAGGTTATGTTTTCCTTGGTATCAGCTTTGGAAGCATCTATGGAATAACGGCGGCACTTGTCTATCTTGTGAACCACGCAGTTGCAAAATCAATGCTTTTCCTTACTTCTGGTGGAATTATTCACCACGCAGGAACCAGGGATATGAGAAAGATGGGTGGCATGGTTGATAGTTCACCACTGATGTCACTTATGTTCCTTGTGGGTGCTATGTCAATTGCAGGAATGCCACCACTTGGAGGTTTCATTGCTAAGTTCAGTCTTTTTGATGCAGGTATTGGTGAACAGTATTATTTTGCAATAGGAATTGCACTTTTCTTTGCAATATTCACGCTCTTCTACATGTTCAGGGCAATGTTACTGATGTTCTGGGGCGAAAAAAGGGATGTTGAAAAATACGGAGAATACTCTAATCATGGTACATCTCTTCTGATGTCACTTCCAATAGTTGTGCTCGCACTGACGGTCGTTGCGTTCGGAATTTACGCAGAACCACTGATAGCACTTGCAAATGCAACTGCCCATCAGATACTTGATCCGCAGCCGTATATTGATGCTGTACTTGTGAGGGTTGTAAGATGAAAAGATACATTGCTTACTCAGCTATACTTGCTCTTGTATGGTGTTTTGTTCATGGTACTATAAGTGTTAACAATTTCATACTGGGGCTTATTATTGCGCCATTCATTATCAGGCCGTTCAAGTTCCTTTTCCCATTTGACCTTGAGTTCTCCTTCGGCAATGCAATAAAGAAGATACCGGCTCAGATTAAATTCCTCTATGTGCTTATAGTGGAGATCATAAAGGCAAATATCATGGTCGCAAAGATTGTATTGCAACCAAAGATAGATATTAAACCGGGTATCATTGCAGTGCCAATTGATTCCAAGACTGACATTGGTATAACTGCCATTGCAAATACCATTACCCTCACACCCGGTACACTGACCATTGATGTATCTGATGACAAGTCCATACTTTATGTGCATGCCATCGATGCAACTGATCCGGAAGGAGTAGCTCAGTCCATAAGAGAGGACCTGGAAAAATATACAATGGAGGCATTCGAATGAATCTGCTCGAATATTCACTTATCTTCATGGTTATATCCTTTATACCCTGTTTATACCGGGTTATCAAGGGACCGACAATTCCTGACAGGGTCGTAGCCCTTGATGCAATGACAACAGTTATCGTTGTCATGCTCGGTATCTACTCATATGTACAGGAGTCTGTTTTCTTCATGGATGTGGCACTTGTGCTGGCCATTATATCCTTTGTCGGAACAGTCACGATTGCAAAGTATCTTGATGAAGGGGTGGTATTTTGAGTACCATATCAATGGCTCTTGAAATACTGAGCAACGCAGTTCTGATTTTAGGACTATTCTTCGTTTTCCTTGCCATGCTCGGACTTGCAAGACTTCCTGATGTTTACAACAGGCTGCACACGACTACGAAAATCGGGACACTTGGTGCATTTAGTGTCATGCTTAGTATCCTGCTCAAAGTTGGCTTTTCCCCCATGGGCGTAAAGGCAATTACGGTGGCACTTTTCATCCTGATCACATCTCCGGTTGCAGCTCACATGATAAGCCGTGCAGCTCACAGGCACGGTGTTGGTCTTTGCAGAGAATCAGTGATCGATGAGTATGGAAAGGCATGCAATGCAGCCTGCCCCCCACCAGAAGAAGACTAAATTCAATAATGAAGGAGCAGTTGAATCAATTCTGCACTGCTTCTCTTTTCTACATTTATTTTACTCTAGATCATTTCTTCTTTTTCAAAAGTTTCAAGAGTTTATGTTTGATAATCAAATACGAAATGCTATCTAGATTTCAAACTTTCAACAATAACCTTCATCTGTATATACGAAAAGCATCATCTCAGGGAAGCTATAACAGTGTAAAATAAACTCCCATTATTATCTGTGAGCGGGTTGGGGAGTGGGGGTTAGTGTGGGAGTGGGGTTAAAAACAGACCCGCTCACAAACTGTGTAGATGAAATAATCATATATAAGTATTCCCTTCTGTATCAGATACAAAATCAATTAATGCCTGAAAAGGATAAAATCTGTATGTGAGTGGCATAAATGTCTTTATCATTTTATAGTTAATTATCCTACAGTTGAACAAAAAACTTATGAGCATTCTGGGTCAATAGGATTCATTCTGTTGTACAGATGATTTATGAATTGCTTTTTAAATTATCCACAGAATTGCTGATACACGATGAAACAAACAAAGATCTTCTATATAAGTGAAAAAACTGAATCTGAACCTCTGGATGAAGCATCAAAAATACTGTCACAAGGTGGAACCGTTGCTTTTCCCACAGAGACCGTATATGGGCTCGGAGCTAATGCTCTGGATGAAAAAGCTGTGCTGAAGATATTTGAAGCTAAAGGAAGACCTGCCGATAATCCGCTTATAGTCCATGTTGCTTCCAGGGATGACTGCAGGTCACTTGTTCGTGAAATTCCGGAAAAAGCATCAATTCTGATGGATGAGTTCTGGCCTGGTCCCCTTACGATTATAATGGAAAGAAGTGAAATAGTTCCTGATGTAACCACAGGTGGACTTGACACGGTTGCAATTAGAATTCCAGAGAATAAGATTGCAATTGAGCTTATCAAAAGATCGGGAATTCCTCTTGCTGCACCGAGTGCAAACCTTTCCGGAAAACCAAGTCCTACATCAGCAGATCATGTTATTGAGGATCTTTCCGGTAAAATAGATGCTGTTGTTGATGCAGGGGAAGTGATAATAGGTCTTGAATCAACTGTTATTGATTTAACATCTGATATACCTGCAATCCTGAGACCTGGAAAGATAATCAAAGAGGAACTTGAGGAATACATAGGTGAAGTTAGGATTGCTTATGATGATAAAGTCCATCCGGAAAGTGAAATTGTACGCTCCCCTGGAATGAAATATACTCATTATTCCCCACAGGCGGGTGTAATTCTTGTGGAAGGTGAACATTCAGCAGTTGTCAGAAAGATAAAGGAACTTCTTGCTGACCTTAATATGAGAGATGCCAGAGTCGGATTGATGCTAACGGAAGAATCTGCCCCTTTTTTTCTAGGATTCAATTCATTCTCAATTGGTCCAAGAGAAAAACCGGAACATGCTGCTAAATATCTATTTTTTGGCCTTCGTAATCTTGATTCCAAGAATGTTGATACTATAATAGTGGATGGTTCTTTCAATTCTGCAGGAATAGGTATGGCAGTATTTAACAGGGTGCGAAAAGCCGCAGATATGATAATTAAGGTCCGGTGATCATATGAATAACGAAAAGCGAAATCAAATTCAGAATAGGCAAAAGAATATTGCTATCCGTAAAAGGAATAGGGGATTACTTAAAGTAAATATACTTATTCTCATTATAGGTCTCTCTTTAACGTATTTGGGTAAAGAAAGCATAGGAGATTCTCTTGTATGGCTGGGAGTTATTATATTTGCATATACTATGTTTTCGGAAATAATTGCCAGACGGCGTTTAAAGTCCCAAGAATAAGTTTTGATTTAAAAAAACCAACTTTTTTGTTTTGAAATCGATTTCTATTTTACTTTAAATGTGCAATTTTTACTTACAATATGTACTAAACATTCTTCCTCATAATAGTTTCTTTAAACTTTATTAGATTTGAAAACCATGGAAGATATGGTGGTCATAATTTGTCTCCGTCATCCCCAACTTTTAGGGGACATAATCCTTAGTACCACTATACTATCAAGTACCACCAACAAGCAAGCAAAGAGAAGAAGAGATAAAAGGCAGGTATATGATTTCTACCTGATTCTTTTATCTCAATTTTCTTCTAAGATTATTTTCTGTTAGTATTTTTTTGTTTTGTTTTATTTCCGCACAAAGACAAATTATAATTCAATTTTAACCGTCAGAAATAATGAAGTGTTTTTGGTTTAGATCAGAAAATAAAGAACATACGAGTTTATTCTTAAAACAAATGAGTGCAATAGTAGTAGTTTATTTGTTTTTAAAAAGAAGCATTCTTACTATCAAGGGAGCGAAAACTGTTAAAATAGGGTTATTACTGTGCTTTCCTACTTAATAATATTACAAAATATAGTTTCTTCACCATTTATTTCCTGTAAACACAAAACTAGTATCTGGATACTATGTTGTTTCCAGTCTTTTATAGACTTAAAAGCGTGCCTTATTAAGAAATACCACCAACGTACCCCAACGTACCACCCAAAAGTTGAGATATAACTAGTCTTAAAGATTAGTTATGTCTCACTACCATTCATTTTTGTCCATTATTATTATTATATTTTCAATTATTGTAATTAAATCGGAACTTATATATTCTCAAAGGTAAAATCGAATAATAATTACTGAACAACTAGGCCATGGTGCCTAAAAAAACTGTAACTGGGGGTTACGTAATGAGGAGTATCAATAATTATTTTAAGTATTCAGCTCTGGCGCTATTGGTTCTAGTGGCGGCTACAGTAAATGCATCGGCAGCAGCATCAGTGTTAATTTCTCCGGAATCAAGTACGGTTTCACCGGGTGAAACCTTTAACGTTGATGTTAATGTAAATTCAGGTATCGATGAGCTAAGGGCACTAAGTGTTATGATAGATTATAATCCTGCGGTACTGGAAGTACTGAGTATAACAGAGGAGGACCTTATTGTGGATGGTTCACTTATTGAACCGGAAAGTGGAGATAATGGGGATGGAACTATAATCTATGGATTTGCAACACTAACAGATGAAAATTCTTATGCTCCAGGGAGTGGAACATTTATATCTATCGAATTTCAGGTGAAAAATACTATAGAGGATGATGTTTACCATCTCAATTTTGAGAATGTCAAGCTTAAGGATAGGAATAATGATGAAATTCAAGGAACTGCCACAGGAAGTTCCGTAATTATCGGCGAGGTTGCAGATGGTGCAGTGTCCCCTCCGGAAGTCATAGATTTCGGAAGTCCTGTAGAAAGCAAATCAAGTGACAGTTCCTCGGTTTCTACAAGTACAATGGGAAGCGGTATTGAGACGGGACAGCAATTTTCGTACGAGTATATCTTCGGTTCCCATCCGGATGACTATCATAAGCTGGTATCAAGAGGAATTGTACCAAATGAAGAAGAGTGGGATAACAATCTTTTAATACTTGAGAACAACGTGAAAAATGAACTTGGCGATAAGGGATATTTATTCTCAAAAGGAAAGATCATATCTGTAGGTGCTAATTCAGGCGGTTATCTTGTGATCGTATTTTATGAGCCATTGATGGTCGAAGGAGCAGAGTTCGATGAGGTCTATGAAATAGTCCGTCAAAATGCAAGGGAAATGAATGTCAGCAATGTTCCGACAGAGTTCGGTCAAGGTACTGTTCCCGAAGTAAGCACAAGGTTGCAATACTTGCTTCAAGATGCTCAAACAATGAATGATATAAAACTTGAGAGTCTGATGGACAATGAAAGTTCTCTGTATGACCCGGAAATAATAGCTATTGCCGGAGAGGTTCCTATAATCAATAATGAAAAAGAATGCTGGCAATGGTACTATCAGGATTCATATTCAATATCTCTCAATATGAGCGATTCTATAGATGAATATTTGCAAAATGGCACCCTGTTGGGCACAGGTCTCTCAACTTACGGCTATTTCGAAGTTAAGATCAATGAGGAAGCAGATATAGATAGAAAGTCATTGATAGCTGAAGTTTATGATATCGTAAATACGGAGGCTATTAAAGTAGGACTAAGTAATGTTCCTGTGGTCTTTAAGGTCGCCAGTCCGGATGTTGCGGAAGATGTGCTGGCCTCGACAGAGGATGAAATTATAGATTATGATCCTGTCAGCTCAGAAAGTGAATCGCAGCAGGCACCAGGTTTTGGCTTCCTTATAAGTATTCTATCAATTTCTTTGGTATATTTTGCAGTCTTTTCCGGGAAACGCAAATATTGAATTTTAACAAAAGAAGGAATAATTTATGAACACGATAAGAATGATACCTTTTCTGAAAAGGTTTTTTCTTTATCTTACTATTTTATTCCTTTTATGGGTGCCATTTGGTGGAAGGTATTTTGCCGCTTCAGTTGTTGTAGTGGACTTTGAGAATTTCTTTTTGTTCTATCTGCCTTTGAACTTCATTCCTTTTGCAGCTCTTGTACTTGCTACAAAACTTGAAAAGGGGAAAACCGCAAAGATTCTGTTGATAGGTCTTATATTGACAATTTTCTTTAATTTATTAATTGTCTTCTTGCAGATACTTTTCATATCTTACCAGGACCAATTACTCTATATGTATGCTATTGGCAGAATAGCATTCCCATTCCTTTTATGGCTTATTTTTACCTATGATATTGTTCTTGCTCCCTTGCAGGAACCAACTGGAGAATAAGCATTTTTGATTTTTGAACTGCAAGTTCATGCTTTGTTTTTACTGTAAGTATTAAATATTTAATACATTTTGAGACTAACCATAATGTGATAATATTATGAAACAATATTACGAAACAATATTACGAAACAATCTTTGTAAACAGTCTTCTGAATATCTATTTCTTATCGGTTTATAATATCTAACCTCATATCAACATTTGGGGTTGTCGGTGGGATTATCCAAGGCAACTTCACTTGGATATCATTGAACCATTGGAGACGGAGTCTTGTTCTCTGATATCGAAGATTCGAAGAGTCGGTACGGCTTAAGAAAGGAGGATATCAATAATGAAAGTGAAGTTCCAGCATAAGCTTTTAGTGATTGCTATTGCTATGATTGCAATTTTTTCAATAGCAACCACTGCAAGTGCTGAAGATAATGCAAGTACATTGCGGATGTACGGTGAAGCAAATCTTTCTGCAGCGTTCCCTTATGAGGATCCTGAAGCACCGTTCGATCCAATGAATGTAGAAGCGCCAGAGAAAGATTTTGTAACATTTAACCCGGCCTTAATGGAAGAGGCTATTGTTGTGAACAATATCGATTCCAAGCAAAAGGTCTTTGCCAGACAGTGGTTTGTACCTGAGTACGTTGAACCAACTGGTATGGTATGGCTTGATGATTTCAACTGCATCATTAACGATTCTGTAGAAGTAGTTAGTGAGGAAAATGCTGAGATCTTCAGACATCCACCATCAAATTGGGAGTGCGAGTGGGTTCCAAACCATAACGAGTACGTCTGGGAAGATGTTGTTACAGATTATACATACATGTTCGTTGACAAGCACTACCAGCCAAGAGCTGCAACTGCAAAGAGCCCAACAAGGTCCTACTGGACAACATTCTGGTTCCCTGTTGCAGACAATGACGATGAACAGATCGGTCTTGACGGTTATGATATGAATTATGACGGTGAAGACGATATGGTCGTTCTTAAGCGGGTTGGGGACTTTAACCATGATGGTTACAAGGACATAAAGATCAGCTCTGAAATGATGGCAGTAAATGTCGGTGACAGTGTGCAGTTCCTTGACCACATCGTAGAAGTAGAAGGAGTCTATTTCGATGGAAATGGTGAAGTTGACAGAGTTGCTGTAAAGATATACTACAACGGTAACAATGAACAGAACCCAACATACCCAGGTCCTGAACAGATTGGTGGCCTTCATTCAGTCAATGTTGAACAGGGTATACTAAGCGCCGGTCGTCACACAGTATCAATGAACAATCCACAGTTCTATGAACCATGGTATCTCGAGATCGATGCTACCAGTGTTAGTTCCGACAAGGTTCTTCTTACCGTTGGACGTCAGCTCTACACCAGAGAGACTTTCTTCGTAGATGGTGCAGAATATGATGTTGCCATGATCTACGGTCCAGAAGATGACAGTGTCAAGTACATTACCATCAGGAACCCAGTACCAGAACACCAGGATGTCAAGCTGAACGATCTGTCAGTAACCAAGGAAATGGTCGACAATGAAGAATATCTCCCATTGCTGCCACCATACAACAAGGTACACACAATGATAGATGACATCAACATTCCACACTCTGAAACCTGCTGTGAATACACAGGATATGTAGGTTCAAGCCTTAACATGGCTGCACCTGACGGAGAATGGTATGAGGATGATTGCATAGGTTCAGACTATGATACCATAGAAGAACGTAAGATATACAATGTTGATCCATTACTCATCTACTTCGTCGACAAGACAAATGAGCCAAGATTCCACACAGACCTTCTCGAGATACTCGATGAAGGTGCAGAGCTCAGTAACATAGAAGACGATGAAGGATGGAAGTGGCTCCACATAAGGACAATGCCTGAATTCTACAAAGACTTCGTCTATCCAGAACTTCCTGACGTAGATGATGGTACAGGTGACTTCCTGTTCACAAGCTCCTTTGTAGCAGAGAACTCCATGAAGTGTGCAGACTACATCTGTGATCCTAACAACTTCGAATGGCCACAGAGAATTATGTTCTCATATGACCAGGAGACAGGAGCAGAAGATATCTATGTTAACGAGATAGACGCTGAAACCAACGGACTCAGAGTCTATGGTGAAGGCAACATGGATGCTGCATTCCCATACACAGATCCTGAAGCACCATTTGATCCATTGAGCGCAGAAGCACCTCTCAAGGACTTTGTAACACTCAATCCAGCTAAGATAAAGGCAGGAATAGTAGTGGACAACAAGGACTCACATGAGAAGGTATTCTTCAGACAGTGGTTCGTACCTGAATATGATGAACCAACAGGTCGTGTATGGCTTGATGAGCCTAACAAGTACATCTGGGAAGATGTAGTGAACGAGTACACCTACATGTTCATTGACAAGCATTATCAGCCAACACACGGTATGGCAACACCAGCCGGTAACCCTGACAACCCATGGGATGTCACAAAGCAGGAAGAGTCATTCTGGACATACTTCTGGTTCCCTGTTGCAGATAATGATGCTAACCAGGTCGGTCTTGACTGCTTCGACATGAACTATGATGGTGTTGACGACATGACCTACCTCATGGCAGTCTATGACTTCAACGATGACGACAGAAAGGATGTAGCACTTGGTTCAGAGCTGTTCGCTCTTGGAGTAGGTGAGAGGATCCAGTTCCTTGACCACATTGTCGAGATCGAGGATATCTACTACGATGGTGAGGGTCAGATCGACAGAGTTGCTGTAAAGGTATTCTACAACGGTAACAATGAACAGAACCCAACATACCCAGGTCCTGAACAGATCGGTGGACTGCATTCAGTCAATGTCGAACAGGGTGTACTCAGCGCAGGACGCCACACTGTAAGCATGAACCTGCCAGACTTCTATGAGCCATGGGCAATGCAGATTCTTGGTACCAGTGTACAGAGTGACAAGGTACTGATCCGTGTAGGACGTCTGCTCCACACAGGAGAATCATTCTTCGTTGATGGTGCAGAATATGCTGTTCCAATGATATATGGTCCTGAAGAGAATAGTGTCAAGTACATTACCATCAGGAACCCAATACCAGAACACCAGGATGTCAAGCTGAACGACCTGTCTGTTACCAAGGAAATGGTAGACAACAATGAGATCATACCAGTGCTCCCACCATTCAACAGGGATCACATAATGATCGACGACATTGATGTGCCACACAGTGTACCGGATGAGAGCACAACCTGCTACTACGGACAGTGGTGGGATTCCAGTGAAACCGATGACCTGCTCTGGTATCACGACATGTACATCAATGAGGCATATGACACAATTGCAGAACGTATGTTCGATGTACCACCAACAGAGATCTACTTCACAGGTAAGGACTATGAGCCAAGGTTCCACACCAACCTGCTTGAACTCCTAAGAGAATGTGATACAACTGAGACCTGGAAGTGGCTGCACATCTACACCATGCCAGACTTCTACAAGGAGTTTGTCTATCCGGATGTACCAAATGCAGGCGGAAGCGGTGACTATCTCCTGACCAGTTCATTCACAGCACCTAACACAGTGCTTTGTGAGAACGTCGAGATCCCACCAGTCTATCCAAGGATGATGTTCACATATGATCCAACGGATGGTACAGGCCTGTACATGAATGGCGGTGCACCTGTTGTTGAACCACCAGCAGATGAAATGAAGGGTGACTACGACGGTAATGAGATTGTCAACTTCGACGACTTCGTAGAATTCGCAGAAGCATATAATTCTGTAGAAGGTGATGCAAACTACGATGCAATCTTCGACTTCGATGACGACAACGACGTAGACTTCGATGACTTCGTAGAGTTCGCAGGAGTTTATCAGTCTTAAGCCTGAATGAGTGAGGTGAAATCATGACAAAAATAACATGGAAGGGAATGGCAGGATCTGCTGCCATCCTTTTAATATTTTGTGCATGTTTCATGGTAGGCGTAGGACTTGCAGCGGCTGCACCTTCGGTGTCAGTAGATCCGCAAATGAACGAGTACGATGCAGGTGATACGTTCCAGGTTACTGTAGATGTTAATTCAGATGCAGAGAACCTGCGTGCTGTGAACTTGCAGCTGGGCTATGACCCCGCAGTGCTTGTGGTTAATGGAGTAACCAATGAAGCACTGTTTGGAACCGACACGCTCACCATATCTTGTGGTGACGACGGAGCAGGCACTATAGAATGTGGTATTGCATCCACTGCTGGTAATGGTAACTATACACCAGTAGCCGGAACAATGTTGACCATTGATTTCGAAGTTAAGGCCGGTGCTGCCAACGGCACCTATGACCTTGACCTGGATTCAGTGGTTCTCAAGGACGAGACCAATACGGCTATTGCCGGAGTTGCGATCACAGATGGGGAATTGAAGGTTGGTGATGATATTGCACCGCCAGTAGTTGATGACCCTGAAGTGATGATCTCTCCAGCAGCAAGTGGCCCGGTAGGTCCTGGTGACACATTCCTGATAGAGGTAGAGGTTGATTCCGCTGATGAAGACCTGCGTGCTGTGAACTTGCAGCTGGATTATGACCCTGCAGTGCTCATGGTGAATAGCATAGCCAATGAAAACCTCATTCCAGGAGCACTTGAGGCCCCTGGAAGTGGTGACGACGGAGCAGGCACCATTACTTATGGTGTTGCCTCAACCACTGGAACCTACGCACCAGCTGATGGCACAATGTTAAGCATTGTGTTTGAAGTGAAGGCAGGGGCAGCAGATGGAACCTACGATCTTGACCTGAACACTGTAGTTCTCAAGGACGAAACCAATGCAGCTATTGCCGGAGTCGTGGTAACTGATGGTACTGTCCAGGTAGCTAACGGTCCGGTCGCAATGCCAGAGGTAATGATCTCTCCGGCAGCAACTGGCCCCGTAGATATTGGTGACACATTCCAGGTAGAGGTGGATGTTGATTCCGCTGCTGAGGATCTGCGTGCTGTGAACATTCAGCTTGACTATGATCCAACGATGTTTATGGTCAACAGCATAACCAATGAGAACCTCCTTGGAGCAGGGGCTCTTGTAGCACCTGGCAGCGGTGACGACGGAGCAGGCACTATCACATATGGTGTTGCTGCAACGGGCGGAACCTATGCACCAATCGCTGGCACAATGTTAACCATTGAGTTCGAAGTGAAGGCCGGTGCAACCGGAGGAATCTACGACCTTGACCTGAACAATGTAGTTCTCAAGGATGGGACCAATGCAGCTATTGCCGGAGTCGTGGTTACAGATGGTACAGTTGAAATACTGCCAAATGTAGTCCCGGTACCAGAGATAATTTCCCATTCAGATGGTGATGTTGTTTCAAAGACACAAATAGTTGAAGTTATAGACAACTCCAGCCAGGATGATATCATGTCCGCAACATTTGAAGTATTCGCAGATATCAACGGTAACTGTGATGACGATGATGTTGGAGAAACCTGGGCCGTATTCGGCACAGACAATGATGGATCAGACGGATGGACAGCTGCTCTTGACACAACTACTGTGCCTGACGGACAGTATCTGATAAAGGCAATACTTGACGATGGTAGGGACACTGCGTTCTATATCGTATGTGTAGAGGTTTACAACCCTGAAGGAATCATTCTGATGCCAGGTTGGAACCTGATCTCGTTCCCTGAGACCCTTGAGAATTCAAGCATCGACTATGTGCTGCAGGAATTCAGCGACACACAGGTAGACAGCGTATTCTATGACGACAACGGATCCATGGTAGTACCAACAGACTTCGAACCTTTGAAGGCATACTGGGTACACAACAACATGAGTGAAGAACTTGTCATAGTAGAGGAATATCTGACACCAATGGTACCATCAACGCCACCATCTCTGGTTCTTCATCCAGGATGGAACGCTATAGGTCACACATCCAATGTTGACCTCCCTGCTGAGATTGCCCTCTCAACCATTGACGATTCCTATGTCAAGGTGAAAGGACCATGGGTAAGTTCTGCAGAGGAGTATGCCTTTGTAGGCTTCAATGGATTTGAAGGTGTGATCAATGGTAACCAGGTAGGTACAGATGTCTTCATGATGGACGTGTACGAAGGATACTTCGTGTTCGTAACCGAGGAGTGTGTATTGGCCTAAGTTGCTAAGGAAACATGAAATTTGCAGTGAGAATCTACTCACTGCATTTTGATTTATTGAAGGTGGGACGTATGATAAGTGGTAAAAAATATAGTGCATTATTCTTACAGATTATGATAATAACATTGGCATTCTTAGTAGTTCCTGCTGCAGCTAATGCACCACCTACGGTTCTGGAAGGTACCCTTATGATAGATGGGGAACCAGCTCCTGTAGGTACAGAGGTTGCATTAGTTGTTGATGGCAATGTTGTGGGACAGACAACTGTTACTAATGAAGGTCTTATTGGTGATGAACGTGCCAACAGACTGGGAGTATCTTCAGATTATGATGTGGTAACAGTCTATGTTAACGGGGTGGAAACCAAAACATTGGATTTTAACAGTTATGACGATAGCGAAGTAGTATCCCTGGATATAAGTGCAACAAGCTCTGTACAGGAAACGCCTGTTGAAACGCCTGTAGAAGAAGATGAAGAAAAAGTAACTTCTGGTGGCGGAGGAGGCTTTAGTACTTCTACTGAGACAACTGAAACTACTGAAGTGGAAACCAGTGGTGTATCGGAATCTGTGTCAGCCGAAACAGAGGAAACAATACTTGAGAGCACAACAGAAGAAAATGCTGCTGAAGTAGAAGAGGAAAAGATTCCAGAATCAGAAACTGCTTCCAGTACTAGTGGTATTATTGCAATAGTTGGCTTTGCTCTTATAGGAATTGCTGCTGTTTCTTATGGATACAGGTCCAGGAAGTAATTTGGATCTGATGTTGGAAAGATAATAGCTTCTTCCAACTTTTATTCATATAGGTAATGATACCTGCGGCCGGGAATGAAAGACTGTAACTAATGGATGTGGTTATATTAGAAGAAGCAGAACTGCCATTAGCGTAGAAATATTAAAAGCGGCATTGGAGGGGGCAAAAAAAACACATATAGTTTACAGTGCAAACCTGAACTTTGACATGGTTAACAGGTATCTTGAAATGTTAGAAGAAAAAGGTATGATCGAGCGTAAAGGAAACCTGTATGTTACAACTGAAAAAGGAAAAGAGTTTCAGGAGATTGCAAAGGAATTGGGTCTTTAATTTCAGCAATTGTTTGTAAATTATTTTGTTAAAATATTTAAAGACCCAGACATATTTTCCAAAAACACTTGTACATAAAATGCAGACTATTTGTACAGTATCAGTCTTAATTTTTTATTGGCATGTACATGTTATTTATAATATAGCAAGTTCTATGGTCATAAATGTCTATATTCAAGTCATGATATTTATACAAATGACCAAACTATCCATAGACTTGAAAAAACAGACTAATTGGGTTCAATTAGTTTCCGAACAACTGCAAGGAATTATTAACCCAACAAGTTAATGGAGGAAAAACATGTTGACCCGTGAACTAATATATGGATTGTTGCCTTACTCAATTCATCAAAAAATTGTGCGCTGGAAATGCAAATTTAAAAGTCAGGATGAGTTTTTAACAGATAATCATCTGGCACTTTATCCTCCTTCTTTTGATCTAAATAAAGTTGTGAAAGAAGAGGTGGATAAATGTGTAGCCTTTTTACCTTATTGTGCAAAGCCTATGGGCGAACACGAGTGTCCGGTATCTGATAAGACTGATAAGAGAAAGAATCAGAAATGTATCAAGGTGTCTGGTGGAAGATGTGATGTACCATGTTCCCTTGGTGAAATGGTTGATGTTCTCATTAAACATGGTTTTACAAAGAATCAGATATTCATAATTGATCGAGATTCAAATCTATTCCCATGGTTAAAACAAAAAAGAGAGGAAGGATATGAGTATTTTATGCCGGGAACAGGCTGCAAATATGGTGTATCCTATGCAATAGACTATGTCGGGAAAAAACTTGGCTATAAAGGTTGTATCGCTTTTGTAGATGATTTCTGTTCTGAAGACAAAGAGAATGGTGTCTGCAAATGCATGAATGATTACATTGGAATGGAAGGTATTGATAAAGGTAAAAGGACAAAAATTCATCAAGAAACCATCGTTCTTATGGATCAGATCCTTTCAGGAAAATATCAAAAAGGAAAATATCAAAACATGGATGATTTGGCTCATAAGTCCCAAAGTCTGACAGAAATTCCATCCAGTCCGTGAAAATCCTGTATTTTATTTATTTTTCATATTTTAGGTACGGAAATATTACAATTTTGTAGATTCATTTGTATATTTTTTCATTTTCAGAAAAAAAGAGATATTGTGTATTATTTTGTTGCAACGCCAAGCTTTTAGAATCATTGTATGTCTATAGTTATTTTGGACACATATTCTCGTTCCTGATGAATGTGAGGTTTTAGGGGGGTTAGCAACGAAAATAGCAGTACTTGAGGTGTTATACTCATTTATTCCATACTCTGTTAACAAAATATTGATAGAGAGAAGATTGAGCTCTGAAAGGTTTAACAGAAGCTTGTTAACTTCTCATGTAGCTATTTCCTCTTCTTCAGTAGATTTGGAGAAGATAGTTAATGATGAACTTGATAGTTGTGTTTCATTTATTCCTTATTGTGCCAAACCATATGGTGATTACATTTGTCCTGTTTCTGACAAAGAGAAACTGAGAAAGAACAGAAATTGCCTGAAACTGGATGATAAAACATGCAATGTCCCATGTTCTCTGGGGGATATCGTAACGATTCTGAAAAATCGAGGTTTTACAAAGGACAGAATCTTCATAATAGACAGTGATTCCAACCTCTTTACATGGCTGGAGAAGAAAAAAAGTGAAGGTTACAAATATTTTCTCCCGGGCATAGGTTGCCATTATGGTGTAGGATATGCACTGAGGTATGTTCAGAAAGATATTGGTATGGAAGGTTGTATAGTTTTTCTTCAGGACTATGATCCATTGGATGAAAAACACGGTGTATGCAAAAGTATTTTTGACTACAATAATATGGAGAGGGTTGACAAAGGTAAAAGAACAAAGATAGGTCAGGAATCGATTAGTATAATCGAAAAGATATTGTCCGGAGAATTCGACCCGGAAAAAGAACAAAGCTGAAATTGCTTTTTTTATTAAGAATAGTGGTTCTTATCATAATTATCGTAAAATGTTCCTGATAAATACTACTTAATTTTCATACTATTCTTTGTTACATAACATTCCTACTGATTTATGTTTGCTGTTATAATAAATATCTATGAATCTAAATAATTCATGATTGGAAATACCTCTTTTATATGTAATGGGTGGGGCAAACATGACAAAATACAATATACTTTTTGTAATAGCACTGATTATAATTTCGCTATCAGGAACAGTAGCGGCCATTGAAGTCGATGGAGTAAGAAGTACTGGAGAATGGGATGAGAACTGGAATTTCGGTCAGGTTAACGCCAGTGATTATGATTCGTCTGGCCCGTTCGGGAACAAAATGGTAGTATTCCAGAATGGAAGCTGGTATGATGAGGACCTTCCGGCAGATGCAGGTAGTAATTTCAATGAGAACTTGAGTACAGAAGGACCTTATCCAAGTGGTTATGATATAAAGGGCATATATGCCGATTATGACATACTCAATGATACTCTGTATGGTATGTCAACAGTATATGGTCTGCCCGGAGATCTTGACGGCGATGGAAACATCGTGGGACTTACGGCAAATGGTGATGTGCTTGGAAATGTAAGTGGTAGACCAATAACCGGAATCGGTCCTGGAGAACAATGGAGTATCATTTTGATCCAGGAAGAAAGAATGATAATGGTCGTAATTACCGATAATGACTTTGAAATAAGCACTTCAGGTATCACGGGATTCAATGAGGACGATATCTTTGCAGCTAATAGCAATGCCGGAGGGCCTGAAAACTGCAGTGATTGTGTTTACGAGATATCAATAAATAATCTTTCCAGTTATTTTGACATGACACCAGGTAAGAATTTCAGTGTTGCTGCAAGTGCAGGTGGAAATCTTGACATTGTAGGAGAGGACATTGCAGCTGTATTCTTTGAGATTCCGGAGCCTTCAATAGATATTGAGAAATCAACCAATGGAGAAGATGCTGACACGGCTCCCGGCCCCGGTATACCAGAGAACAACAGTCTGATATGGACCTATGTTGTAACAAACAATGGTAATGTGCCACTACAGGACATAAGTGTCACTGATGACAAACTTGGTGCCGTTACCAATCTGATCAGTAATGGAGATGGGGATGATATACTTGCTGTTGAAGAGACATGGATCTATGCAGTAGAAGGAATCGCAGAATGCGGTCAATATGAGAACAATGCAACAGTAGTAGGTTTCTTTGATATCATTCCGGTATTTGATACAGACCCAAGTCACTACTTCGGTGAGTGTCCTGACATTGATATTGAGAAGGCGACCAATGGAGAAGATGCTGATACAGCACCAGGACCCGGAGTTGCTGAAGGGGATCTTGTTACGTGGACCTATGTTGTCACTAACACAGGTAATGTCAATCTCACTAACATCCAGGTAACCGACGATATGCTTGGATCTATCAGCAATATTGTTGATCAGGGTGATGGTGACGCTGTCCTTTCAATTGGTGAGATCTGGACCTATGAAGCTACAGGAGATGCTGAATGTGGTCAGTACGAGAATGAAGGTAATGTTACCGGAGATTACAATGAAGTCACTGTAAGTGACATTGATCCAAGTCACTACTTCGGTGAATGTCCTGATATTGATATTGAGAAGGCAACCAATGGTGAAGATGCCGATACTGCACCTGGACCCGGAGTTGCTGAAGGGGATACTGTAACCTGGACTTATGTTGTCACCAACACAGGTAATGTCAATCTCACTAACATCCAGGTAACCGACGATATGCTAGGATCCATCAGCAATATTGTTGATCAGGGTGATGGTGACGCTGTCCTTTCAATTGGTGAGATCTGGACCTATGAAGCAACAGGCGAAGCTGAATGTGGTCAGTACGAGAATGAAGGTAATGTTACCGGTGACTATGATGATGTTACCGTAACTGATGAAGACCCAAGTCACTACTTCGGTGAGTGTCCTGACATCGACATAGAGAAAGCAACCAATGGAGAAGATGCTGATACTGCACCTGGACCCGGAGTTGCTGAAGGAGATACTGTAACCTGGACCTATGTTGTCACCAATACAGGTAATGTCCCACTTAGCAATGTTGTTGTCAGTGATGACCAGGGTGTAGTTCCTGTCTATCAGAACGGTGATACCAATGTTGATGGTATCCTTGACCTTACCGAGATCTGGACCTATGAAGTTGAAGGTACAGCTTCATGTGGCCAGTATGCTAACATTGGTAATGTTACCGGTGACTATGATGATGTTACCGTAACTGATGAGGACCCAAGTCACTACTTCGGTGAGTGTCCTGACATCGACATAGAGAAAGCAACCAATGGAGAAGATGCTGATACTGCACCTGGACCCGGAGTTGCTGAAGGAGATACTGTAACCTGGACTTATGTTGTCACCAATACAGGTAATGTCAATCTCACTAACATCCAGGTTAGCGATGATATGCTTGGATCCATCAGCAATATTGTTGATCAGGGTGATGGTGACGATACTCTTGCTGTCGGAGAAGTATGGACCTATGAGGCTACAGGAGATGCTGAATGTGGTCAGTACGCAAATGAAGGTAATGTTACCGGTGATTACAATGAAGTCACTGTAACTGATGAGGACCCAAGTCACTACTTCGGTGAATGTCCTGATATTGATATTGAGAAGGCAACCAATGGTGAAGATGCTGATACTGCACCTGGACCCGGAGTTGCTGAAGGAGATACTGTAACCTGGACTTATGTTGTCACCAATACAGGTAATGTCAATCTCACTAACATCCAGGTAAGCGACGATATGCTTGGATCCATCAGCAATATTGTTGATCAGGGTGATGGTGACGCTGTCCTTTCAATTGGTGAGATCTGGACCTATGAGGCTACAGGAGATGCTGAATGTGGTCAGTACGAGAATGAAGGTAATGTTACCGGAGATTACAATGAAGTCACTGTAAGTGACATTGATCCAAGTCACTACTTCGGTGAATGTCCTGATATTGATATTGAGAAGGCAACCAATGGTGAAGATGCTGATACAGCACCCGGACCTGGAGTTGCTGAAGGAGATACTGTAACCTGGACTTATGTTGTCACTAACACAGGTAATGTCAATCTCACTAACATCCAGGTAACCGACGATATGCTTGGATCCATCAGCAATATCGTTGATCAGGGTGATGGTGACGCTGTCCTTTCAATTGGTGAGATCTGGACCTATGAGGCTACAGGAGATGCAGAATGTGGCCAGTATGCTAACATTGGTAATGTTACCGGTGACTATGATGATGTTACCGTAACTGATGAGGACCCAAGTCACTACTTCGGTGAATGTGCTGATATTGACATTGAAAAAGCAACCAATGGTGAGGATGCTGATACTGCACCTGGACCCGGAGTTGCTGAAGGAGATACTGTAACCTGGACCTATGTTGTCACCAATACAGGTAATGTCCCACTTAGCAATGTTGTTGTCACTGATGACCAGGATGCAGTTCCTGTCTATCAGAGCGGTGATACCAATGTTGATGGTATCCTTGACCTTACCGAGACCTGGACCTATGAAGCTACAGGAGACGCAGAATGTGGCCAGTATGCTAACATTGGTAATGTTACCGGTGACTATGATGATGTTACCGTAACTGATGAGGACCCAAGTCACTACTTCGGTGAATGTCCTGACATTGACATAGAGAAGGCAACCAATGGTGAGGATGCTGATACTGCACCTGGACCAGGGGTTGCTGAAGGCGATCTTGTTACGTGGACCTATGTTGTCACTAACACAGGTAATGTCCCACTTAGCAATGTTGTTGTCACTGATGATCAGGATGCAGTTCCTGTCTATCAGAGCGGTGATACCAATGTTGATGGTATCCTTGACCTTACCGAGACCTGGACCTATGAAGCTACAGGAGACGCAGAATGTGGCCAGTATGCTAACATTGGTAATGTTACCGGTGACTATGATGATGTTACCGTAACTGATGAGGACCCAAGTCACTACTTCGGTGAGTGTCCTGACATCGACATAGAGAAAGCAACCAATGGCGAGGATGCTGATACTGCACCTGGACCAGGGGTTGCTGAAGGCGATCTTGTTACGTGGACCTATGTTGTCACCAACACAGGTAATGTCCCACTTAGCAATGTTGTTGTCAGTGATGACCAGGGTGTAGTTCCTGTCTATCAGAGCGGTGATACCAATGTTGATGGTATCCTTGACCTTACCGAGATCTGGACCTATGAAGCTACAGGAGATGCTGAATGTGGTCAGTACGAGAATGAAGGTAATGTTACCGGTGACTATGATGATGTTACCGTAACTGATGAGGAC
Organism: Methanolobus bombayensis; assembly: GCF_017873415.1. Classification (GTDB taxonomy): domain Archaea; phylum Halobacteriota; class Methanosarcinia; order Methanosarcinales; family Methanosarcinaceae; genus Methanolobus; species Methanolobus bombayensis. The sequence goes on from NZ_JAGGKD010000004.1 coordinate 110,504, forward strand.
CCAAGTCACTACTTCGGTGAATGTCCTGATATTGATATTGAGAAGGCAACCAATGGTGAAGATGCTGATACTGCACCTGGACCCGGAGTTGCTGAAGGAGATACTGTAACCTGGACTTATGTTGTCACCAATACAGGTAATGTCAATCTCACTAACATCCAGGTAACCGACGATATGCTTGGATCCATCAGCAATATCGTTGATCAGGGTGATGGTGACGCTGTCCTTTCAATTGGTGAGATCTGGACCTATGAAGCTACAGGAGATGCTGAATGTGGTCAGTACGAGAATGAAGGTAATGTTACCGGAGATTACAATGAAGTCACTGTAAGTGACATTGATCCAAGTCACTACTTCGGTGAGTGTCCTGACATTGATATTGAGAAGGCGACCAATGGAGAAGATGCTGATACTGCACCCGGACCTGGAGTTGCTGAAGGGGATCTTGTTACGTGGACCTATGTTGTCACTAACACAGGTAATGTCAATCTCACTAACATCCAGGTAACCGACGATATGCTTGGATCCATCAGCAATATTGTTGATCAGGGTGATGGTGACGCTGTCCTTTCAATTGGTGAGATCTGGACCTATGAGGCTACAGGAGATGCTGAATGTGGTCAGTACACAAATGAAGGTAATGTTACCGGTGATTACAATGAAGTCACTGTAACTGATGAGGACCCAAGTCACTACTTCGGTGAATGTCCTGATATTGATATTGAGAAGGCAACCAATGGTGAAGATGCTGATACAGCACCAGGACCCGGAGTTGCTGAAGGGGATCTTGTTACGTGGACCTATGTTGTCACTAACACAGGTAATGTCCCACTTAGCAATGTTGTTGTCACTGATGACCAGGATGCAGTTCCTGTCTATCAGAGCGGTGATACCAATGTTGATGGTATCCTTGACCTTACCGAGACCTGGACCTATGAAGCTACAGGAGACGCAGAATGTGGCCAGTATGCTAACATTGGTAATGTTACCGGTGACTATGATGATGTTACCGTAACTGATGAGGACCCAAGTCACTACTTCGGTGAATGTCCTGATATTGATATTGAGAAGGCAACCAATGGAGAAGATGCTGATACTGCACCTGGACCCGGAGTTGCTGAAGGGGATCTTGTTACGTGGACCTATGTTGTCACCAATACAGGTAATGTCAATCTCACTAACATCCAGGTGAGTGATGATATGCTTGGATCTATCAGCAATATTGTTGATCAGGGTGATGGTGACGATACTCTTGCTATCGGAGAAGTATGGACCTATGAGGCTACAGGAGATGCTGAATGTGGTCAGTACGCAAACGAGGGTAATGTTACCGGAGATTACGATGGTGGAACTGTCAATGATAGTGACCTGAGTCACTACTTCGGTGAATGTCCTGACATTGACATTGAGAAGGCGACCAATGGTGAGGATGCTGATACAGCACCCGGACCTGAACTGGATGCTGGTGATGTTGTTACGTGGACCTATGTTGTCGCCAATACAGGTAACGTGAATCTTACCAATGTCAGTGTAACAGATAACCAGCTTGGTGTGATCACTAACATTGTCGATCAGGGTGATGGTGATAATATACTTGCCGTTGGAGAGATATGGACCTATGAGGCGACTGGCAGTGCTTCATGTGGTGATTATGGAAACATTGGTACAGTGACCGGTGATTATAATGACGTCACTGTAAGCGATGAGGATCCAAGTCACTATAATGTTGTCTGCATACCACGCATTGACATTGAGAAGTCGACAAATGGTGTTGATGCTGATGTAGCTCCAGGACCAACACTGGGCTTTGAAGATAATGTCACCTGGGTGTATGTTGTCCGCAACACAGGAAATGTGCAGCTGACAAACGTTACAGTTAACGATGACCAGCTTGGTGCGATCACTAACATTGTTGATAAAGGAAATGGTGATGACATGTTGCTGCCTGGTGAAGAATGGACCTATGATGCAACAGGAACGGCAGAATGTGGTCAGTATGCGAATATTGGTGATGTCGTTGGCTACTATGGAGCGATACCTGTAACTGACAGTGATCCAAGCCACTACAATGTTGACTGCGGACCCGACATAGATATTGAGAAATATATCAATGGAAACGATGCTGACCAGGCACCAGGAGTTCTTCTGGCAGTAGGTGACGGTATCACCTGGACCTTTGTAGTTGAGAATACAGGTAATGTCCCATTGGAGAATATTGTTGTTGATGATGACAAGCTTGGCGTTATTCCGGCATCGAGCATCATCTCAAAGAGCATCAACAATGATGATATACTTGATCCCGGAGAGGTCTGGACATATGAACTTGAGAACACTGTGACAGAATGTCTGCCACAGCACAAGAACACAGCAATTGTCACTGGAGAATTTGAGGGTAGTGAGGTTACAGATGAGGATGTAGCCCATTATTACTGCCAGCCTGTGGTTCCATTGCTGAGTCCTGTAGGCATGATAATATTCGTTGCAGCTCTGGGACTGATAGGAACAATTTATCTTAGAAGGAGGGAGTAATTCCTCCATTTTTTTTCTTAAAACATATTCTTATTTTCCACGTAACCAAGATTATAATTTATTTAATATTACCTCTCATTTTCACTGACAGTTAGTTCGGATTTTTATATCTTGCCGTTAAAAAAAGGTTTTCTTCTTAGTCTATCTTCTTAATGTATTTACGTAGGATAGATACTAATCTTTGTTTGCTGCATCCCTATATATAGTGTTGACTAACTCTTAAATTGAAATATATTCTTTATAACAATGGGAGCGGAAAATATGAAAAGATTACATGTAATGTTCGGCATATTGATCGTTTTATTCTCCGTCCCTAGTGCCATGGCAATTTCGGTGGATGGAACTCGTGGAGCTGGGGAGTGGGACGAAAATTGGGCCTATGGACAGGCAGAAGGTTCTGGATATAGTGCTGCTGGTCCTTTTGGAGATAAAATGGTCGTATTCCAGAATGGAAATTGGTACGATGAAGATCCAATAACAGATTCAGGTACTTTGTTTAATGAAAACATGGCTACTGCAGGATCGGAAGAAAGCGGTTACGATCTAAAGGGTTTGTATGCACGCTATGATCCGGTATCTGACGTATTATATGGTATGTCCACAGTATATGGTCTTCCCGGTGACCTTGATGGAGACGGCAGTATATCAAGTCTGGCATCTAACGGTGATACGGTGGGCCCTGTAACAGGAAAGCCTATCAATGGTGTTGGTAATGGTGAGCAGTTCAGTATTGTGCTCACACAGGGTTCAAAGAGCGTACTTATACTGATTTCAGGAAATGAATGGACTGTTTCCCCACTTAGCGGAACTTTCCCCGGTTTCTCAGAGGCTAATGTAAATGCAGCTGCAAGCCAGACCGGAGATGCGGTATATGAGATTGCAATAACAGGCCTTAAAGACCAATTTAACCTTGTTCCAGGTGAGGGATTCGAGGTCAAGGTGACCGCCGGAGGAAACCTTGATATTCCTGGTGAGGATCAGGCACGTATATTCTTTACTATACCAAATCCTGATATTGACATCGAGAAGGCAACCAATGGTTTTGATGCAGACAATCCTACAGGTCCTGAACTAAGTCTTGGGGATGCTGTAACATGGACTTACGTTGTCACTAACACAGGAGATGTACCTCTGGAAAATGTTGTTGTCACTGATGATATGATTGGTGCTATCACCAATATTGTTAATCAGGGTAATGGTGATGATACACTTGGTGTTGGCGAGGTATGGACCTATGAGGCTACTGGTACGGCAGAATGTGGCCAGTATGAGAACCTTGCTACAGTGAATGCAGACTGGCTGGGAATCCCGGTAACGGATGAGGATCCAAGTCACTATATAGTAAGATGTGAACCTGATATCGATATTGAGAAGCACACCAATGGTCAGGACGCAGATTATCCTGCCGGTCCTCAGATAGAGGTGGGCGAGACTATAACCTGGGAATACTTCGTAACCAACACAGGTAATGTAGCATTGTACAACGTAGTCGTTGAGGACGATAAGATCGGTATCATTGGAAATGATAAAATCACTGACAAGGGTAATGGTGATGATGTACTGGATATTGGTGAGACATGGACCTATGTTGTTACCGATGTGCTTGAGGAATGTGTTCCACAGTATGAGAACATTGCCGATGTAACCGGAGAGGATGAGACCGGAACCACTGTAACGGATGAGGATCCAAGTCACTTCCACTGTCAGCCGGTTGTACCTGTGCTGACACCTGTAGGTATATTGTTCATGGTAGGTATACTCGGAGCTCTTGGAGTTGTCACACTAAGACGTCGTGACTAATTCCAATTTCTTTTCTTTTTTATTGCTGGGAGAGGTTATGGTAAAAAAGAACAGAAAACCAAAAGGTACCAGAAAATCCAGGTCTATTGAAAGGGAAACAGCTGCTACTGTTGGTAATAAGAGTCAGTTTAAGGACTTTCTTAAAAAGAACAAAAATGTTCTCAGGTTTATAGGACCTTATTTGTTCTATATAGCGCTTTTCACTTTGGTATACATAACCTTACAGGAAAAATTTGCTTTTCTGAACTTACTGACTGCTGATGCTCTTTCATCCCTAATGTCGCTTTTAGGCGTTGAAAGTTCTTCTTATGGTCAGTCTGTTTACATGGAAGGATTTTCTGTGATGATAATAGATGAATGCACAGGAATGTATGAACTTCTGGTTTATGCAGGCTGCATACTTGCCTATCCCACAACGCTGAATAAGAAAGTACTGGGCTTGGTGCTGGGAATACCTGCAATGTTTGGTGTGAACATGATGAGATTGATATTCCTGTCTTTTGTTGGAATTCTCTATCCTTCAATGTTCAGTTACTTTCACTACTACCTCTGGCAGATAACATTTATCTTTCTCATAGTGATGTTCATGCTGCTATGGATAGAAAAAATAGTCAAGAACCAAAATGTTTGATAGAGGAATAACTTTGAAAGACAAAATGAGGTGATATAATCCGTGGTATAACAAATTGATCAGAAATGATTCGAAATTCGATAAAACAATTCTTTTAGAAACACGGTAAAAAGTTCATGTTTAAAAATTAATCATGTTTGGATGTGATAATATAAGAAGAAGCAAAACAGCCATAAGTGTGGAGATCTTAAGGGCTGCATTAGAGGGGGCAAAAAAAACACATATAGTGTACCGTGCAAACCTGAATTTTGAAGTAGTGAACAGGTATCTTTCCCTTTTAAAGGAAAACGGTCTGATCGAACAGAAGGGGAACATGTATGTTACAACGGACAAAGGTAAGGAATTTCAGGAAATTGCTAAGGAACTAGGTTTATGAACCCTGTTCATTAGCAAGTCACTATAAAATTTATATCTCTGGCATGATATCGAAATCTTGCATTATTTCTAATTGTTATTTCTTCAAATTTCAATAGGTTTTTAAGCGATAACCCGTATATTACAGCAAGATTCCCATGAAACCATGATTTCATGGACATATAATATCAAAAAGGAGGCCATATTATGCTGGAGATCAATAACCTAACAGTTGAAATCGGCGGCCGAAGAATATTGAAAGGCGTTGACCTTGATGTAGAAGCCGGTTATACTAACGTTCTTTTCGGGCCAAACGGAGCAGGTAAATCCGCATTACTCATGACACTGATGGGATTTAGCGGCTATAATGTAGTAGAAGGAGAAATAATCTTCAAAGGTGAAGATATCACAAATATGTCGGTCTATGAAAGGGCGCAGATGGGCATAGGTATTATGACTCAAAGGCCTCCGAACATGAACGGTGTCAAACTTCACGATCTTTTAAATGTAATTTCTAAAGATATCAAAGACGCAGAAGAGCTTGCAGAAACCCTTGATATGGTAAGGTTCTTTGAAAGGGATGTTAATGTAGGTTTTTCCGGTGGAGAGATCAAGAGATCAGAACTTTTACAGCTTTCAGCGCAGAATCCGGATTTCATTCTTCTTGATGAACCTGAATCCGGAGTTGATCTTGTAAGTATTGAACAGCTTGGAAATACTATAAAACATCTTTTGCAGAAAGATTGCAAGTGTGCAGGTGACAGGTGTAAACATGGAAAGTCTGCACTGGTGATCACACATACAGGGCAGGTACTTGACTATATAGAGGCTGACAGAGGGTATATCCTGTGTAATGGTACGGTTATGTGCTCAGGAAACCCACGTGAAATGCTGACTGAGATTAAGGAACAGGGATATGAGGAGTGTATCAAATGCAAGCTGATGAAGATATGAGAAAGAAGGCAGAAGCAGCTCTTAAGAAGAATGCCTCATATGGTGAGGATTTCGATCTTAACGAGTATGGACTTGCATCTGAGGAAGCAGAGCAGGCTGATGATCTTGAAGAACTCAGTGAAGAAGATCAGAGAACTCTCCTGAATGTAGGATTCACTCCATCTGAAGATAACAGGGCTGGCAGTTTCCTTATGTTGAATAACGCTGTTACACATTCATCACTACGTGATCAGGATGTCGTGGAACTTATGTCCCTTCGAGATGCAATGAAGGTTCATGAATGGGTTAAAGATTATTCCTGGAAACTTGTCGAACCCGATAAAGACAAATATACTGCAATGAGCTACCTGCAGGATGCAAACGGATATTTCATCAGGGCACCTGCCGGCAAGAAATCAAAGATGCCTGTCCAGACATGTTTGCTCATTGGTTCAAAGCAGGTTTCCCAGACTGTTCATAATATTGTAATTGTTGAAGAAGGAGCAGAACTTGATGTTATTACAGGTTGTTCTACAAAGCATGGTGTTGACAAGGGCCTTCACCTCGGTATTTCAGAAATGTACGTGAAAAAGGGAGCTACCCTTAATTTCACAATGATACATAACTGGGGTGAGGAAATAGGTGTCAGGCCAAGGACTGTTGTCCATGTTGAAGAAGGCGGTTCATACATAAGCAATTATGTGACTCTGAAACCTGTGAAATCAGTTCAATCTTATCCTACTGTCATCCTTGAGGGAAAGGGTGCATTTGCAAGGCTTAACACAATTGCTGTTGCACATCCTGGCTCAGAGCTTGATCTTGGAAGCAAGGTGATCTTTAATGCCGAGGATACTAAGGCAGAGCTCATATCAAGAACAATTACAACTGGTGGAGATGCAATTGCCCGCGGTGAAATGATCGGTAACGCAGATAATGCAAAAGGACACCTTGAATGCCATGGACTTGTGCTTGGTGGTGGAATGCAGAGAGCTATTCCTATACTTGAAGCAAATGTTGAGGATATTGAACTGTCACATGAGGCTGCCGTGGGAAGAATTGCACGTGAGCAGATCGAATACCTGATGGCAAGAGGTCTTACTGAAGAAGATGCAGTAGGTATGATCGTAAGAGGTTTCCTGGATGTTGGCATTCAGGGAATACCGGATGAACTTAAAGCTGATATAGATGCCACAATAGCAAAGATTGGAGAAAATGCAATCTGAGCAATTTCTATTTTAAAATAATAACTTATCTGAGGAGAATGAATGGAACAAAAATATGTGAAAATAATTGGTTTGTTTCTGGCTTTTATAATGGTAATGTCAATATTACCATTATTCTTCAGTGGTAATGGAGATAATTCTAACACTGGAGAAGATACAACAACAGATGCACAGGACGCCCCTGGTTTTGAAGTTATTGACGGTACTCATTTTAGTGCTGAAATAGATTCCATTTCAGATGGACTTACAGTTACTCCTGAAGGCGTGACAAATGCGGCTTATGTAGATTATGCGCGAATATACAATACACCGCTTCAGGTATTTGCACCAAATATTACTGATCTGTATTCGGTATACAATACATTGATCGTTAAGAGGTATTCAGCTTCAAATAATGATGGCTTTGCTTTTGAGGCACATTTACTCAACCCGGAAGTTATCAACTTTGAATATATGGTAGCAGACACTTATAATGGTTATCAGATGCTTTCCAGAGGCGGAGAACTTTATAATGTTATTGGAACCCCAACTCTTCTTGGTACTTCAAGCAGTCTTGAAAAAGTAATTGATGTTTCTTCAGGAACAGCAAATGTCTCTACTGAATATTCGGAAATACTCTCTTATGTCGAACCAGGTGCAGAATATCAGATGTTGAGTTCTGAGGACATGATTGCTGATCAGCACTATCTAGAATTCAGGAACATGGGCGATGGTAACTATTCCAGGACTGAGGTCTTCCTTAATCCGCTTGACACTACACTTGATACAATATCCATTCTTGCAGACAACAGTTCTGACAGGAACCTCATGTACAATGTTGATATCAGGGATGAAGGAAGAATAGCAAAGGTTGTTATTACAGCCAATACTTCCAATTTCTATAACCTCGCAATGGAAAAGTATTATTGAATCATTAAGCAAACTAAGGTCGGTAAAGATATGTGGTATCTTTCTGATCTCATCTTTTCTTTTTTCCTGCCACAAGGTTTATACCTGAACAGGTTATTTTATGACTCCAATTGCGCATTCTATAAAATAACTATATAACTGAATGCAGTAATTCACAGCCATTACTTTGGCATTTAACTTTGTGTCAGTTAATTTATTGAAAACATTGTTACAATTGTAATTGGCCAAATTAGCCGGTTTCCGGCACCCAATGAATGATGAAAAACCATGAGTATACAACATGGTTTCGAAGGAGAAAATAATATGGCAGCAAAATTTGACGTTCCAGAAGAACTCGCTAACAAAGCACTTGAGAGTGTAGAACTTGCAAGAGACACAGGCAAATTAAAGAAAGGAATCAATGAAGTGACAAAAGCTATTGAGAGAGGCACCACAAAGCTTGCAGTAATTGCAGAGGATGTCGATCCTGCTGAAGTCATCGCACACATTGCACCTCTCTGTGAAGAGAAGAATGCAGCATACATCTATGTAAAAGAGCAGAAAGAGCTTGGTGCAGCCTGTGGAATTGGTGTTGCTTGCTCTGCAGTCGCTATAGTCGATGCAGGCAAGGGCGGAGAACTTGTTGACGACATTGCACAGAAAGTAAGTGCACTTAAATAATCCTGATACGTGAGGTATCGCTATGGCAGATGAAGATACAGGCTATGCGGCTGAAGTCATCGATGTTATCGGTAACACCGGTATGCATGGTGAAGCCAGCCAGATACAGTGCCGCGTGCTTGAAGGGCGCGATAAAGGCCGTATAATCACCCGTAATTGTGTTGGTCCTGTAAGGATCGGTGACATTCTTATGTTGATCGAGACTTCCAGAGAAGCCAAGAAACTGACTACCAGATGAGGTGACTTGAAATGGAACAGAGAAAATGTTCATTTTGCGGTGAATTCCTTGAACCGGGAACGGGTAAGCTTTTCGTAAAAAAGGATGGTTCTACATACTATTTCTGTTCATCCAAATGCGAAAACAACTTCAACCTTGGAAGATTACCAAGGCGTACCGTCTGGACCGAGCAGGGAAGAGTTTACTTGAAGAAGGCATAATCGGGTGTTCTAAATGGAACAGACTTATATTATGATAAAGCCCGACGCAGTGCAGCGCGGACTTATGGGTGAGGTTATCTCAAGAATAGAGAAGCGTGGTCTTAAGATCGCAGCCATGAGGCTCGGTGTCATGAGTGAAGAGAATGCAAAAGAACACTACAAGGAACATGTCGAAAGACCTTTCTTTGCTTCACTTATTGAATATGTGACATCTGGTCCATCCGTTTCTATGGTTGTTGAAGGAAAGAACTCTATTGCTATCATGCGTGCAGTAAATGGTGCAACAAACCCTGTTGACGCACTCCCAGGAACAATCAGGGGAGACTTAGCAGTGGAAACAGGCAGAAACGTTGTCCATGCATCAGATTCAGCAGAATCCGCACAGCGTGAGATTGCTATCCACTTCGATGATCCTGAGATAGTTAATTATACAAAGATCGATGAGGTCTGCCTTTACGAGTAAATAGTAAAGTTCCGGGATATTTGCACAACGCCAAATATCCTAAATTATCCTTTACTTTAATTTCTCTCAACTATCAGTATAATCTTTGAAGGGGTTTACACATGGCTGTAAATGAAAATCTACGTACGCCAATTGTTTCTGTAATGGGACATGTTGACCACGGTAAGACTACTTTACTTGACAGGATAAGGGGAAGTGCCGTTGCCGATGGGGAAGCAGGTGCCATTACCCAGCACATAGGTGCAACTGAGGTTCCCATAGAGAACATTGTGAACAAATGTGGAGATCCTTCACTAAAAGACAAGTTCATCGTGCCGGGACTTTTGTTTATTGACACACCCGGACATCATGCATTCACTTCCCTTAGAAGCAGGGGCGGTGCACTTGCAGATCTCGCTATTGTTATTGTTGATATTAATGAAGGATTTATGCCCCAGACAATTGAGAGTCTCCAGATTCTCAAGAGATTCAAGACTCCTTTTGTTGTTGTTGCAAACAAGATCGACAGGATCCATGGATGGGAACCCAATAAGGGCTCTCCATTCCTTGCTACATATAACAAGCAGAGTGAAAGTGTAAAGTCCGATCTTGATAACAAGTTCTATGAGGTTGTCGGTGAACTTTACAACATTGGTTTTAACTCTGAAAGATATGACAGGGTAAATGATTTCCAGCGTAATATCGGTATTATTCCAATAAGTGCAGCAACAGGTGAAGGTATCGCTGATGTGCTTATGATTCTTCTGGGGCTTGCCCAGAGATTCCTTGAAGGCAACCTGCACTATGATGCAAATGCACCTGGAATCGGTACTGTCCTTGAGGTTAAGGAAGAAAAAGGTCTTGGAACCACAATTGACACAATCCTTTATGACGGTACTATCAAAAAAGGTGACACAATTGTTGTGGGAAGTCTTGGAGACCCAATCCAGACAAAGATCAGGGCATTGCTAAAACCACGCCCTCTTTCTGAGATTAAAGCCGAGGAAAAATTCCAGCAGGTGAACGAAGCCACTGCTGCAATTGGTATTAAGATATCAGCTCCCAATCTGGAAGGTGCACTTGCAGGTTCTCCTGTAAGGGTTGTAAATCCTGAGACAATTGACGCTGTCACAGAAGAGATCAAAAATGAGATAGAGGATGTTCAGATAGATACCGATACAGTTGGTATTACAATAAAAGCTGATACAATCGGTTCTCTTGAAGCTCTTGTAAATGAACTCCAGAAAGAAGAGATACCTATTAGAAAGGCGGATGTTGGTGATATCAGTAACAGGGATATCGTTGAAGTTTCAGCTATTGAGGATCCCTTCTTTTCTGTCATAGTAGGCTTTAGTGTGAAAGTCCTTCCGGATGCAAAGGAAAAAGTCCAGTCCACAGAAGTAAAACTTTTCATGAACAACGTGATATATCGTTTGATCGATGATTATAAGGACTGGGTAAAGAAGCAGAAAGAGCTTTCAGAGAAAGAGATATCCGATACCATAACCAAACCCGGAAGATTCCAGATTATGCCAGACTGTATTTTCCGCCAGAGCAAACCAGCTGTAGTAGGCGTGAAAATAATTGGTGGTGTGGTCAGAACCGGTGTTGACATTACTACTACCGAAGGTGAGGTTGTAGGTAAGGTCAAAGGTCTTCAGATGCGCGGAGAAAATATTTCTAAGGCAAATGTAGGCATGGAAGTTGCAATGGCCATTGAAGGTCCTACAGTTGGAAGGCAAATTAAAGAAGAGGATATACTCTTTGTGAATATTCCCGAAAGGGATGCAAAGAAAATGGAACATGAAATTTACGACACAATGACGGCAGATGAATTAGAAACACTGGATGCATTCCTTGCAATGAAAAGAAAGGGTAATGCTTTCTGGGCAAAGTAAAAGGATGCATGATTCATTAGACAAATCACAACAAAAAGGAACAATAAAACAATAAGGAGGAAAATATATGGCAGATTTCAAAGTAGTGGTCGCAGACCCTAAGACAAAATCATACCAGTTCGATGTTACTGGCGCTGAAGCTAACAAGTTCATGGGAAAATCAATCGGAGAAACCGTTGATGGAGTAGCTGTTGGTTTACCAGGCTACACACTGAAGATAACCGGCGGAAGCGACAAGAGTGGAATGGTCATGAGACCAGACCTTCCAGGACCAAGGAGGCAGAAGGTCCTTGTTGCAAACGGAACAGGATATTCACCTGTAGCAAAGGGTGTACGCCGCAGAAAAATGATGCGCGGAAAGGAAGTTGCACCTGACATCGTTCAGATAAACACTGTTGTTGCAGAATATGGCAGTGATGCTATAGAAAAGATCCTTGGCGGCGATGAAGAGCCAGCCGGGGATGAAGCAACAGAAGTAGCAGAAGAGTGAGTTACTCACTCTCTGATATCTTTTTTTATTTATTTTTTAATCCTGTATACCGGGATTTTCCAAAACCTACGTCTATTATCTTGTTTTCAGCTACCATTGATGCAAGGAATTTCTTTGCACCATCTGAGTTAAGTCCCGTGATTTGAACAACATCAGATTCGTTGAAAGGTTCATCCTGCAGGACAAGTTCTTCTATTTGTTCTTCAAGGTAAACATAATCCTTCTGGTTATGCCAGATCTTCAATATGTCTGCATTTTTCAAACCCGTATTGTATGTTATTTCCTCTGTTTCCAGTTCACAAAGATAAATAACCAGACGTGGATGGACATAGTTTTTTGCCCATTCTTTTATATCGCTGTTCCATTTTATATTTAAAATGCAAAGACTCTTATATTGCCCTGCAGGAGCTGAATTTGCTTTATTCTGGACAAATTGCATAATGGCTCTCAGATCAACAAATGGTTTCCAGAATGTCTCAAATGTTATCACAGGAAGCACCATTTTTCGTATTATTGTTCCTGAAATGAATTTATCGGAAATCTCTACTTTCCATTTCTTGTCACCAATGTATTCTCCGTCAAATGAGATTTCAGGTTTTTGAGTTGAGTATTTATTTTCCAGGATATTCATATAATTATAAATTTTTCCAAGTGTCTCAGTATCAATGTCTTTTTTCGTATTATCCTGATTTTGTTCTTCAACAGACTTTTTATGTTCAGGCGCTCTTACCATTGCAGGTGCTGATCTATTTATATCTCCTGTCCTGCCATAAGTTAGACTGATGGTTCCATTTTCTGTTTTCTTTGATTCTTTTTTCACCGGTATCTTTTTTTCACCTGACATTACGCGCTCTGCACTACTTACTTCCATTTGTTTTAGTTTAAATTCCTTCATGATGTCCAGGTCAACTGTGATACGGTTATTGAAACCTTTTTTGAAACTGTCAAGAATGTTTTCAAGCATGAATACGTCTATAGAATCTGAAGATATAAGGGATGAAAAAGTCTCTCTTAATGTTGTTGATTCTTCCAGCAACTTATTCTCATGTTGGTAAAACTCATTCAATGTTCCCTTCTTACCGGAAAAAGCATCTAGATTTTTGCTTTTCATGTCGGAAAGTAACTGGGATATATCTGTTTTAATATTACGAAGCTGAAAGTTAAGTTCGGTCTCTTTTTTAAGATAGGTTTTATGGATTAGTTTATCAACAGAATTGTAAATATCATCCAGGTCTTTGATTATTGTTTGCCGGTTAGCTCTTTCAATTTCTTCCGGGTCTTTTAATATTTCCATCTTAAATCATTCCCGCATTTTATCATTTAATTTCCAATGATCACATTATCTTTGTGCCACATTCACTACAGAAATTAGCTCCTGAAACTATCTTTGCACCGCATGAAGGGCAGAAGTTTACTCTGGACTCATTTCTCTGTATTATATTATCCTCAATAAGTACGTCTTCACTGCAATTTCCATTAGGGTCACATGAGTTGAGAAGATTACTTCTTTGGATGATAGAGTCTCTGATGTTGACATTTACTATCTGCTTCAGCTCAGCCTGTTCATTCTCTGTGGATTTTTTGCTATTTATCTCTGTGAAGATATCCCTACCAAATTCTGAAAGCATTCCAACCAGAGAGCCACCTGTCTGTGTTGCTCCGAAAATCTCAATGCTTTCAGTATCTTCAGAAATCGTGATCTTAAGAACAATATCATAACCGTTTACCTTTGTTTTTCCATAATACCACGTTTCATAGTTTTTTCCATCCTTTGTTTTTAAAGTCCTTATGTGTCTGATATCATGTTTCTGTATCATCTCTCTACATATTTTCATAAGGTTTGCAGCATCCATTTCAGAATTAATTCTGTAAACTTTGCTGTCTCTGAAAGGAAGTGATTCGACAAGTTCCCTGAGCATTCCTGTGTTTATATTTGTGGAAGAAGTTGTTTCCAGTATAGGACAGGTAACTTCAATCTTCTTAGGTCTCATTTCGGTGCTCAAAAGTTTTCCCTGTGCATCCTTGTAGAATATCCTGCATTTTATTTCCGAGGACTTTGAGCATAGCAGGGGATCAAAATAGACTGCCACAGATCTCGAGTTTTGACCCTGTATATTTCCAAGCATGAGTCTGTTGTTCTTGATGGAATATGATGGTTCGAATCTGTCTATCCTGAAGAGATGTTCGTCAAAATCGAATTCCAGTGTCACATCATTTATAACCAGAGATGAGGGGTTGTTCAACGACATTTTCAGGCGTACAAAGCCCTGGTAGAATTCTGTTTCCCTTTCAATTTGGAGAGGGCTTGTAACGTTTTGAGTATTTATGACAGGAGTTTGCTGACCAGTGACAGTTTCATATGTTCCAATGTCAAGGGGTTCTTTTTCATAGTAATTGTCATTTATAAGGTATGCAACGTACAGTTTCCCAATATCGATGTGGTCTGGCATCCTCGGATAAACAAAAATAGCGGTATATCCAGATGAACCAGGGGGGACTACATCTATGGTCACATCAGGTTCGTCACAACGGACAAGACGGTTGCATTTGGCTATAATGGAAATATCTCTTACTTCCAGATCAGATGGATTTACAATAGTTATTTTTACAGGATTTTCTGTCTCAGTTCTAAGTGGTTGTTGCACCTCAATGAGCACCTGCACTGAATCACTTGCTTCCTGTTCGATCTGGAGTCTTTGCTGTATTTCCCTTTCTTTATCAGCATTCTTTTTCAGCAATATCTTTCTGACCTTTGATCCTGAACGCAAGGCCACAATTGTACAAACGAGAATTGAAATGAGGGGTGCAGGTTTAACTGAAGAAAAAATAATAGCTCCGACTATTGCTATGACCAATCCCAGAAAAAAGGCATTAGAAATGATGGAATCTGCTCCATAATAGTTTTCTTTTTCTATTTTCTTGTTCAAGGATCCCTGAACAATATAAGCTGTAACAAAAGCAAGTATCAAACCTATTATGGCACCGCCTATAGCATTTGGGAATCCTCTTGTGAGGCCCAAAAGGAAACCGATGTAGACTCCAATGAGCAGGTTGTTCCTGGGGTCAAAATATGAAAGTTTCAATGACATCGGTATCACTTATTCAGTATCTCTGCAAATACTTCTTCTTCACCACTTTTCTGAATGGCGGATCTGGCTTCGATATACCAGCTTACTATGGACGGCTTACGTTTCTCCAGAACAGTCTCAAAATCCCTGAGTTCTATCTTGCGGGTTTCACCACCTTTTAGTGCCTCTCCAAGAGGTATGTCGGCTGCCTCTTTGCATATGGCTGCAAGATCAGCCCCGGAATATGATCTCGTTAATTCTGCAAGATGTTTGATATCAATATCTTCATCAATCGGACGTTTCTTTAGGTGGATTTTAAGTATTGCTTCCCTTGCATCGAGATCAGGCTCTGGAACAAATACAAGTTTGCTGAAACGTCCAGGACGTCTTAATGCTGGGTCAATTGCCCAGGGTTCATTGGTAGCTGCCAGAACAAGAAGGTTATCCGATGCAGTATCTACACCATCCATTTGTGCCAGCAGTTCGTTGACGACTCTTTTCGCATAGTCCTCGCTTTCACTTCTCCGTGAGGCAATGGAATCTATTTCATCAAAGAATATTATGGACCTTTCTTCGTTCCTTGCTATATCAAATACCTGTTTGACATTTTTTTCAGAAGCACCCACCCATTTGCTAACAATGCTGCTGGTCTTAACACTGATGAAATCCGCACCGCACTCTTTTGCCGCAGCCTTTGCCATCATTGTCTTTCCACAGCCAGGCGGGCCGTAAAGCAAAATCCCTTCTCCGGCTTTCTGACCATACATCTGATAGAGTTCTTTGTGGGTAAATGGATAAATTATAGCTTTGCGAATCTCTTCTTTAACGTCTTCAAGGCCACCTATTTCTGAAAAACCAATATCAGGTACCTCTTTCAGAAAAACATCATTCTTTGAAAGTGACGAATCATCACTATTTGTCCTACTTTTTTTACCATCAAACTGGCCACCTGAAGACATAACTGTTGAGCCTTTGAGTGATTGTGCTTTGGAAAAAAGATGCTCTGCAAGATCACGTTGTGTATTGCGGTCTATCTCATCGCCAGCCATGCCAGAAGCATCATTATAGAGTTTAGCAGCTTTCAGGTAAAGCTCCCTGGCTCTTTCCTTCTCGCCCCTGTCCTCTAGATCCTTTGCAGCTTTAGCATAGCCACGTGCCTGAGCGGCAAAAGTAACAGCTGAGTTCAAATAGGCACCCCTTATCAACCCTGGAGATTATCAAATGGGAGGTACCGTTATTCGGTATCTGCCATCTCTGATTCTATCTTCTTGGAGAGTTCGTCCTTTGCAGGTTCCTCGCTTGACAGTTCGGCAAGGAGTTCTGATCTTAATGAATCCTGCATTTCGTTAAGTTCTGTGCCACCGCCCATTGCCGCATCCATGGAAGCGGTCATCATGTTTGTTGCGGTGTTCACTTTCTCCATGGAGGTTCTTATGTTAGTTACAGCTCCCTCCAGTTTAGAAGTATCAAAGCCAAGTTGTTTCTGCCACTTGCCCAGATCCTGGCCGATTTCCACAACTTCTTTAAGTCCTGTTTGCATTTCGATAACATCTGTCATGGACTGTGCCATTTCAACCATGTTGCTGATGGTGTTGACCTGGCCTTCAACCAATGAATATCTTCTTGAGGCAACCCTGAATTCCCTGTCGTTCCCCTTGGCAAGAGCTTCTTTTGCCTGCTCTCTTGATTGGTTCTGTTTTTTGATCAGTTCTTTTTCACGTGTAGACAGTCTCTGTTCTGAAATAGTCAGTTTTGTTTTAAGCTCTTCAGGTGATACCTTCTTGAATGGATTAGTCAATCCCACTTATAATTCCTCCTCCATTTTCTTTTGCTTTGCATATCTGACACAAAGCTTAACAGCTTCAGATCTGTTAATTGCTATTCCCATTTCTACCAGTGTGTCCAGATATACTTTGCTGTCTTCTGATATTCTTGCACTTATAGGGTAAGAATTTGCCATAGTTATTACCTTAGCATATTAGTATGCCTATGTATACAATGGAAAACGATATATATAATATTTACTCATATAATCAATATAAGTATTATTTAAAAAAAGGTGGCAATAAATGGTATTTAAGTGGAAAAGAGAAGCAGACGATATTGCCAGGGTAGTTCCTAAAAAAGAGGTTGGAGGATTTTTCAGTAAAGCTGTTATACTCTCTCCAAACGAAAAAGCTGCCATGGTCAGGAACGGGGAAGTTGACAAAATAGTTGACAGCGGTAAACTGAAGGTCGGAGGACTATTAAAACCCGGAACCATTGGGAAAGATGTTGATGTTGCCTTGATGGATACATCCCCAAAGGATCTGGAATGGGAACAACCGGAGCTGTGGACCCGTGACAACCAGAAAGTTTCCTGCAAAGGTCTTCTGAGATTCAGAATACAGGATCCCAAACGTTTCTTCCAGATGTTATATGCCTATTCCACTCCTGATAAAAAAGGAATCAGGGCACTTTCCATCCAAGACATATACAGGCGTCTTGAAAGTGAGGTACTGACACTTGTTCTTGAACCGGAATTAAGGCAGGAGGACATAGAACAATTGTATGGGAACAGGAATCTCCGCCTGAACATTGAGAATGAACTTGAAATACGCCTTAAGTCAACTCTTTCTATGTGGGGACTGGAGATGCTGAAATATACCGTACAGTGGAACCTGGGATCCTATGGTGAGGTAATGCAGGCTACCAATGACTTCCAAACCAGGGAAGAACTTGCTGAACTTGACACTCTTTCAGTTGAAGGTGATCTTGAGCGCAGGGGAAGGGAGGAAGTTGCAGGGATGCGTGCAGAACAGGCAACTGTTGCAACAGAAAAAGATTTCCAGCGTGACCAGTATTTAAAGGATATCAAATCCGACCTGGATGCAGAAAGGCTACAGTCTGAAGCTGATATGAAGGAAGCAAGGGATGCTATACGTCTGAAAGAAGAACTGAAATTTTCAAAGGCCAGGGGTATGCGTGCTGAACTTGAGGTTGAGCAGGATATGAAGGATCGCGAGCATGGCCGTGATATGGAATATCTAAAACACATCACCGAGACAGGAGGTTCAGATGTTGCAAAGACCGTAAGTGAAGGCCGGGAATATGGCAGGATGTCACCTGAACAGCTCGAAGCACTTGCAAAGGTCAAGCACAGTGAAACTGCAGCAAAGGAAGATAAGGTCCGTTTCATGATGGAAGTAGAGGACAGGGAGCGTGAGGATTCTTACCGCAGGCAGGAGCTGGATGCCGGTATGATGGGGGCTGCACAGGGCAAGGTATCCTCTACTGTAAGAAAATGTCCGGGATGCGGGTCAACAGTACCTTCTGAAGCAAGCTTTTGTAGCCAGTGTGGTAAACGATTAACAGATGCCTGATGGTTTCTGTTAAATTTGCTTTTTATATTCTAAGCGAAGATTAATATCATTTGGAATAAAAACGTAAAAGGGATTAGTTGCAAGGTAGGTTGGAATGTTGGTACAAAAATCTCTCAGAATTCCGTTAATTCTTTTTTTCCTCTTTAGTATTATTAGTTTTAGTATCGGAGTGGTTTCCGCATCAGATGATGAATTGATATTTGCTGAGGATGAGATTATTGAGGTTCAGGATGGATATTACCTGAATATAGTTGATATTGACACATATGATCATACTGTGGGGATAGCAGTTTCATATTATGATACTCTGGTTCAGGACCAGTACTATGCAGAAGGTGATTATTTTAGTTACCGTGATGACTATCTTACTCTGCAATTCAGGATTGATGATGTTTATTATGATTCTTTCTACGGTTATGATTATGTGGTCATTTCGGACATTTACATTTATCCTGACTATACTGTTGACTACGATTCAACTGATGTCATAACCAGAGATTCCGATGACTATACTGATTACACTGAAGATTATAGATATGATTATTCGGATTATGATTATTCCACAACATCTGATGAAGATGCATTTTATGAAATGTTTGGCACTCTGATAGTTATATTTGTAATTGTTCTGGTACTAAGAAAACTATCAAAAAAGAAAAATAAAAAGAAATCTTTCTCTGAAGATGAAGCAAATAAAAGTTTTAATCTTGCTGAATTTTCAAAGGAAAAAAGATCAGATTCTTCGACGATAAATTCTGAAACTACAAACCCTGCAGCAGCTGATCTTGCTAAATCTTCTAAAAACAAACCGGTTGTTATTAAGTCGGCTATTCAGTACAAAGGAGCTAACATACTTTACAAGATAAAGGTGGAAAACACATCAGATGAACCCATGGGTGACATAACCATCAGTCTTTTTGTTCCTGATGTCTTTCGCATAAAAGATAGCCAGAAGAATATTTCAATGTTACAGCCTGGTGAAGGTAAAGCGGTGACATTTTCCATAAGACCTACAGGTGAATGCGGGGATTGTATATTCGCAGGTAACATCAGGTATTATGATTACAATCGTAAAAAACACGTTCAAATGGATCTGAGTAACAAGATGGTAAATATCGTTTGTCCTGTACTTAAGGTAAAAGAGATCGATGAAAATGCGTGGAGAATGAGTGTAAGTTCAATGATGATTGCGGAAGAAGATACAAAGGATCTGGAAATCCCTGCCGAGAATCTCTTTGATATTTCCACCCGTATCCTGAAAGATATGAACATGTATATGATAACACCGGAGATCACATCTACGCAGCAACTTTTCACAGGTGTGGCAAGATTCTATGCAGAAGGTGTTGCCGGCATGAAGTATGCAGCCTATATTGAAGTTGTAGGTAAGCGTAAATCCAGACTTATCGTTAAAGCCTGGGCTGAAAAAGAGGAAGGACTTACCGGCTTTTATCATAAGATCCTTGAAGAGATCGAAAAGAGAACTGATATAAAGCTCTTTGTTGATGATTCTGTAACCCAGTACAACATAAGCAATACTACGATACAGGATAGTGTTATTCAGCGTTCGAATATTGGTAATGGAAAAAGAAAGTGTCCTCAGTGCGGCCGTGAAACCGGGAACAATGAAAAGTTCTGTGTAAACTGCGGTCAGAAACTTGAATGAACAGAGACTTGTTTGTCATACTACCTTATGAATTCCCAGATCAAATGGCTCCTGCTGGCAGATTATATCGTTTACTTCAAAGGAAAAATTCAAGTTCCCGAAATCTATTTTCCCGTGATTGACGGGCTTTACAACAAGAGACGTAAAACCTGAAGAATGAGCCTGTATTTCCTTGATGCAGACATTTGGTTCATGGCATTCTATAAAAGATGAAAAACAGCTATTAAAGCATACATTTTTGATTACTTCGTCGGATCTGTTGTCTACATATATACCTATGGTATTTCCAACCTCGATATGCAATGAGTCCGGTACCTTGATCCTGACATTGACCTCAGGTATCCGGACATAATATTTTCCGAAAGGAATCGGCCCAATTTTACAATTGTTTCCTGCAATGCTGAAAAAGACCTCAAAACTTCCTAGGGATATGTCCCCTCCTTTAGTTGGAGTTATGCGATATTCCGTATTGAAAGCTGAGTCCGGAGCTACATTTTTTGTTTCGGAAAAAGCAGTATCATAGTTCAGGTCATTTATAAATGAGCATTTGGCATGCAAATCTCCTAATTCGATTTTTGACTTGTTTGTCATTTTGATTGAAAGCCGGTTTTCATGTGCGAATCTGAACTGTCCCCTGACATCAACATTAAGCTGAAGATAACTATGCCTGACTTTTATATTCTCAAAAAAGAAAGGTGGTTTCTGGTGTTTATGCTTATCAACCTCAAGATACAGGTCATAATAACCCATTGAGACATCACCTGTTATCAGAGGTACAAATGAGATATTTGCACAAACAGATGAACCGGGTTCAAGTGAGCCAAGACTGAGCACAGGCTTGCTGCAAAGTACTGTTGTAGGAAAAACAGCTCGTATCCAGATGTTTTCGATTCGTTTGGCAGTAGGGTTGTTTATTCTCAGGTAAAGCGGGTTTTTAAATCCGAGCTCAACTGAATCTGCAAACTTGTATTCAACATTTACGGAATCCACAACATACAGTTCTCTTATTCTTCTTCTTTCGATACCTATTTTCTTTTCATAGATCCAGAATATGTATAATGGCAGGTATAGAAGAACAACATACAGTGGAGCACTGGCAAGATAAACCGGATCTGGCCTGCTTGTAACTGAAAGTATGCGGGTCACTATGAAAAACGTAGTAAGCACGACCCAGAGGAATACGTAGAACTGAAAAAATATTCCAGTTCTTCCACCTGCTTCATTTTGAAGTGTATATGTGATGGATCTTGCAATGTCATTAAGAGGCCCTAATTTCAGTTGAACCACCTTTGCATTAATACTAAATATCTTATGAATTGTGATTATAAATATATTAGTAGGTACATCTTATATATTTGCAATATATTTTTTATCACTTTTTGAATTTAAATAGATAATGAGTTAAAACCTAGTCGTAAATAATAAATACTATGATACGGAATTAGATTTCCTAATCAGCGCAAATATAATGTTGATAAAGATTTGCAACTAGAATTAGAAATGTCCTGAACAGGAGGCTATTGATGAGACTTCAACTTATGGAGAAGAGATCGAGATTTGATGATTTTGAAAAGGAATACAGTGACTCCAAAGCATACCTTCGCAGGGCAAAATTATTCCTTAAACAGGGACAGGACCATAGTGTGGTCTTCAATGTGGCTTCACTGGCCCTGGAGCGTTATCTTGTGGCTCTGTGCTATCTTTATGATATGGAACCCTACAATCACAACTATACATGTTTGATGGATACTGTTGAAATGTTCATGCAAGTACCGGAAGAGCTCAATAAGGAAATAAGGTCACTTGATGAGATATTCGATATCTGCTCCCTTGATGATTATTTCCATGGCGATCCTGAGGTTTCTGATATGGAACGTATACTTTCAATGTGTGAAGAAGTAGAAGGACTTTTTGATCAAGGGAAAATCAGGTCTTTCAAGAAATCTTTGCTGGAAGATAATTGATTCCGGAATTCTAAATTCTGGTTAATAGGCTTTGACTTGAAAGAAATGTTTGCTAGTAAGTTATTTATAAGAGGTGCTCTAAGAAAAGGTCGTTATGTTTGATTGTACATAACACTCCAACATTGCTACTTTGAATGATGTTATACTCAAAAGAGTATAACATACATTCTGGTACTTACTTTAATGGAGAGGATTGGATGGTTAACAAAAAAAATGCTATAGTATTCTCGTTATTGATTTCCTGTGTTCTGTTCCTGGGTTGCATCGATTCAACAAGTGATTCCATAAGTGCGCAGGATACAATGGTTTCCGATTCAGGCGGTTTAGATGAACAACCAAGCGAAGAACCACTTCTGGTATACTGCGGTGCCGGAATGCGAAAGCCAATGGACGAAATTGGAGTTCTTTTCGAAGAGGAATATGGCGTTCCTGTACAGTACAACTATGCCGGTTCCAATACACTCCTGACCCAGATGGAACTCACAGGTGAAGGTGACGTCTACATGCCAGGTGCTACCTACTACTTTGAAGTAGCAGCCGAAAAGGGATTTGTCGATAATATCAGCAAGGTTGCATATCACGTTCCAGTAATTATTACTCCTGTGGATAACCCGGAGAATATCGATAGTCTTGATGACCTTGCAAACGATGATGTAAGTATTGTTCTGGGAGATCCACAAGCAGCGGCTATTGGTGTACTTTGTGAAAAGATGCTCACCAAGAAAAGCATATACAATCAAACCGAAGAGAACGTTGTTGCAAAAGGCGCAACAGTCAATGAGCTAGTTACTTACATCACACTCGGTCAGGCAGATGCTTCGATAGTATGGGAAGATCTTGCAAGGGAAAACGAAGATGTGAATATTGTGGAGATTGCAGAATACGATAATATCATAAAGATAGTTCCGATAGCAACTCTCACAACATCTGAAAATTCGGAAATGGCCGCTGAATTTGTAGACTTTGTGGTTTCAGATGAAGGTCGCACTGTCTTTGAGGAATATGGATTCACACTTTATCCTGATGAGAAGTATGCCTATTTAGAAGCGAACTGACTCTGATGGAATAATGAAAAAATCACAAATTTCAAAAAAACAAAAACATTAAAATCACTAAAAACAAAGCAGGTGAGTCAATGCAAAGAAACGGATTCAAGTACGCAAATCTTTTTCTGATGTTCCTGCTTACTCTTTTTATTTTCAGTCTGATATTTCAGATTATCACTCACACAGATCCGGTAAGTCTTAGCACAAACATAATTTCTCCGGAGATACAATTTGCAATTCGTCTCAGCTTGCTGACATCTGTAATTTCAACCTTTATGTGTATTTTAGTCGCTGTTCCGGTTTCATATTCACTTGCAAGATATGATTTTCATGGAAAGGCAATTATCAACACAGTTCTTGATCTTCCAATGGCATTACCACCAATAGTTGCAGGACTTGGATTGCTACTTATATTCGGTACGACCAGTGTTGGAAGTTTTCTGGCAGATGCAGGTCTTAAGTTCGTATTCACAGTTCCCGGGATAATCATGGCGCAGTTTGCAGTGAATATCTCCCTGATGCTCAGGATCATGCGTTCAACCTTTGAAAGCATAAACCCAAGGTACGAGCATGTGGCACAGACACTTGGTTGCACACCTTTCCATGCCTTTATCAGGACAACTCTTCCTCTTTCAAAGAATGGGATGATTGCCGGCTCGGTTATAACCTGGTCAAGAGGGATGGGAGAGTTCGGTGCAGTGTTGATGCTTGCAGGAGCTACAAGAATGAAGACAGAAACATTGCCAATTGCTCTTTACCTGAATATGTCTTCAGGTGAACTTGACCTTGCAATTGCGGCTGCCACCATATTGATACTTATTTCAGGGATCACACTCTATCTATTCGAACGCAAGGGAGGAGTGGCAAAACTCTATTAGGCAATGTATTCAATGGAGTTTGCTGAACAGTGAATATGATAGAAGTAAGTGATCTTTCAATTGAGCTCGGTGAGTTTGAGCTTGAAAGCATAAACCTGTGTGTAAAAGAAGGGGAGTATTTCTGCATACTTGGCCCCACAGGTTCCGGTAAGACGATACTTCTGGAATCGATTGCAGGTATATACAAGCCGGATCTGGGTTCTATAATGATCAACAATCATGATGTGACTGAGCTTCTTCCAAAAGACAGGAACATCAGTGTTGTCTATCAGGATTTCATGCTTTTTCCCAACATGAACATTCGGGATAATATAGGATTCGGGCTTAAGTATAAGGGTTTTGAGAAATTGGAAATTGCGGATAAGGTTGAAAGAACGGCAGAACTTCTGGGAATAGCTCATCTGCTTGACCGTCATTCATCAACATTGAGTGGCGGGGAAAAGCAAAGAACTGCAATTGCACGGGCAATAATCACAGAACCTGACCTTCTCTTACTGGATGAGCCGCTGTCTGCTCTTGATTCAGGAACAAAGAGTCGTCTGAGGCAGGAGCTCCTGAGAGTACACCAATTAAAGAAAACAACCACTATCCATGTAACTCATAGTTTTGAAGAGGCCTTCGCCCTTGCTGACAGAATAGCCATCATGCATGGCGGTAAAATTCATCAGATCGGTACGCCAGATGAAGTTTTCAGGAAGCCGAATTCAGCTTTTGTTGCTGATTTTGTAGGTGTTGAGAATCTTTTCCATGGAACATCAGTTATCAGGGATAATCTGTCAGAGATATGGGCTAACGGACTAACCATAATTTCAAGCACGCTGAAATCAGGGAATGTCAGTGTTTCTATCAGGCCGGAGGATATTCTGATATCAAAAGATCCGATTGATTCAAGTGCCCAGAATTCATTCAGCGGTGTTCTTACTGAAATTACCAGAATGAAGTCAACTGTTAATCTGGTTATTGATTCGGGAATACCTTTCAGGGTAGTGCTTACAAAAAGAGCCTATGATGATATGGGTCTTTATGTTGGTTCCTGGGTCTATCTGACCTTCAAGGCTTCAGCTACTCATATTATATGATAATAGAACACTGAAAATGGAAATATCAAAAAAGTCAGTGAAAAATAAAAAATGGAAGTTACTTAGAGTAACTTCTTTCCGGCGTCTTCTCCGCTCTTGCACTCGAAGACATCTGTAATTGTCATTTTCATGAGCAACTTTGCAGGGAAACGTTCACCTATTCCTTTTACGATCTTGCGCATTGCCTCATATTCTTCTCCGCTGTCAATGACTTCAATGTCACCTTTTATCTGGAAGCATCCTTTGATCTCCGGTCCCCACACATAGATAGCACCCTTTGGATTTTCCATGATGTTCTCTTTTGTCTTGAGGAAATAGTTGTCCACGATCCAGAGTGTTTCTGAATCTTCCTGAAGCATGCACATACCTATTGGAATTACATTTGGAACACCATCTTTTGATGCTGTTGCAAATGGGAAGATCTTCATCTTTGCAAATTCTTCTTTCATTGCATCTGTTAATTTTACCATTGCTAATACCTCTGCATTTCAAAATAAAAAGTATAGTAATTGTACTCTTTAATCAAGCTTAAGCTTTTTCATTAGTGATGTGGTGAAAGATGGAGGAATTGGTGTATTGGGTATTTTATTCTGAATTGAGGAATATGTAGTTCTGAAAAAGGGGACAGGAGTACGTTTAAGAAAAGGATTTAATAAGAGAAGGGAAGACGCTGAATCATGGATATAGGACTGTTAGGGTGTTGGTAGAAAATTATAGTGACAAGTCGGAATCAAAATCGATTTCATCCACTTTTTGAATTAATAAATCACAAATATAATTATACATTGGAAGAGGTTCGAATATATAGGGAACAAATCCATGCGAAAATGTTAAAATTTTATATTTTTGTCCATCAATGATTGTGTTATCTTTCATTTCCCGTGCTTCTTTTAAGGACTTAAATGGATTCTCATCTTGTTCTTGTAGAAATACGTCGACAAGTTGTTCATCAATATTTTCATTTTGAAGATAATAACTAGTAACAGTAGGTCTGCTAGTAGAACTTTTTTTTCTATCAATTACTACAATAAGTCGATCATAATTTTTAAATAAACGCATTGATTGAACTAACAATGGGAATAAATCTCCTAATATGGAGTTATAAATTTCAATAGACTGTTTATACAATAGTTCTACATTTGTATGAATATCTTCTGCTGAATACGCATTCCAGATGTCATTATCCTTTTCCTTTAATCGTGAAAAGTCAGCGGGAGCATAAATTCTTTGAATTGTTTTTCTTTCAAGACCTCTAATGTAATCCACTATTCCATATAATCTTCTCATTGAATAGGTTCGATTAGTTACAAAAAACGGAACATCAGAATACTGTTCCTCAGCAATTCTCGTTTTGACATTAGTTTCAATTTGCTGTAGAGCCTCGTTATTCAATTGACTAATTAACAAATCAATATCAATAACTGGGTTTGAACTCATATCTAAATCTATTTTCTTTGCAGATTCCTCGATAAAAAGAGGGAAATAACTTGACAAGCCAAAATTTATTTCATCAATTTCATACTCATCTTTTATTTCTAATCCTAAATATTTATGATATCTGTCCACGAAAGAGAAAAACAATTCTTCGGCTAAATACAAATGGTTTAAATCCAATGCTTTATTCCTAATTAGCTCTTTTGTTTTCTTTATTACCAATTCATCTGCATATTCTTTTGGTCTTGAACGAATTGGGTTTTCAATACAAAGCATTGACATAGTAGAACTTAAACCATTTTCATCTAATTTATTTGCAAAATCAGCAGAGAATTTTCTAATTTGCAAATCATTTTTATTAATGTTTATTGGATACAATAGATAAATAATAGAATGGTCCTCATAACCTTTGTAAGCAAGTCCTAATTTCCAGCAATTAGGATAATGTATTTTTTTAATGGTATTTAGATAGGTATCATATTGAAAATTCAGCCTATCCAAAAAAACATGTATATTCTTAAATTCTTCGTTCTCAGAATTTAATAACGGTTCTGAATTTGCAACAAGCAATTCATGAGTTCTTTGAAGATCATTATAATCACTTACTCTCTTCTGATAATCTTTTATTATTTCTATCCATTTTGTCAAATATTCATGATTTCCTTCTATAATTATATTTTCTTTAGGAATGTTTATATTTATGGATTTGGCTTCAATTGAAGGAGTCAATTGACGAAGAAAATCTAGATCAATCCATTTCCAATAAGCAAGATTGTTAGTTGTATCAACTACAATCAAAAAAACAGGCAGTATGCTATTTTCACAATATGAAAGAAATTTTAAATCACATTGATATTTAGGATTATCTAAGTTTCTTTCTGATAATTTTTTCATTTGAACTTCTATTTTGCCAAAAGGTACTTGATTGTCATTTGTTATTTCTAAGTAGCCATCATAATTTGGAACTTTGTCCATTTCATTAAGATAAACTTTTACATATTTAGTGGGTATAATGGCTCTAAAAATAGCATTTGCTTCCATTTCCGAAGTACTAGTTAGTGGGTAAGCAGCAGGATCACAATCAATTATTTTTCCCATTTGCTTAAACGTGAGCTTTTATTCAGTTTATAGTTTTCTATTTTTTATAGTTTGTTTTGGAAATGAATGCATACTAGAATGTCAAAAAATATTAAAATCTCTATTATAGTCTATAGATTATTTAATAAAATAGTTGCCAATTAGAGTTGTATATCGAATCAACTCATTTCTGGCATCCAGATTAAAACCAAATCAGTAATATAAACTTCAAAACAGCTTATCCAAAAAATACTGGTGAACCCTCAGATCCTCAGTAAGCTCAGGATGGAATGCCATTGCCAGAACATTTCCTTGCTCAGCAGCCACGATCATATCGTCGATTTCAGCAAGGACTTTTACGTCTTCTCCTGCTTCAACGATTCCCGGTGCTCTGATGAACACTGCATTGTATGGTGTTTCGAGGAACGGGAGTTCAAGTTCGTATTCAAAGGAATCACGCTGTCTTCCGAAGGCATTTCGGTTGACTCTGGTGTCCATGAGTCCTAAAAGGTGCTGGTGTGTTTTGGCTACCTGCTCGTCTCCGGCAGTTGCCAGAAGAATAAGGCCGGCACAGGTTCCCATGATTGGTTTGCCTGCTGCGTTCATGTCTTTTATCTCATCGGCGATACCTTCACGAATCAGGAGTTTTCCAAGGGTTGTGCTTTCTCCGCCCGGAAGTACAAGTGCATCACATTCAGGAACGATTCCCCTGTGTTTAATGGTAACAACTTCACATTTCTCTCCACGCTGCTTTAACGCTTTTTCAAGAGCATCGACGTGTTCGGAAACATCTCCCTGAATAGCAATAACACCTAATTTCATATGATCACGTTTTAGTTAGTATGTAAAGTTAGTAATGTAAGTAAAACAAATCAAAACAATAATAATTATAATAAATAGGAATTGGGATGGGATTACCATCCGCGGGTCTGAAGGATATCTCCTTCAGGAATAGAATCAACGCTGATACCTTTCATTCCTGCGCCAATACCCTTGGATACTTCTGCAAGCACCTGTGGGTTATCATAGTTGTTTACAGCTTCAACGATTGCCTTGGCCATCTTCTCAGGGTTCTCTGACTTAAAGATTCCTGAACCGACAAAAACACCGTCAGCACCCATGCGCATCATAAGAGCTGCATCGGCAGGTGTTGCGACACCCCCTGCTGCAAAGTTCACAACAGGAATACGCTGCATCTCTGCAGTTTCAAGTACAAGCTCAATAGGTGCTTCGATCTCACGGGCAACTGCAATAAGTTCTTCCCTGGACTTGCCTTTAAGTGCACGGACCTCGCCCATGATCTGTTTCATGTGCTTGACAGCCTCACTGACATCTCCGGTTCCTGCTTCGCCCTTTGTACGGATCATTGCAGCACCTTCATTGATTCTGCGGAGTGCTTCACCAAGGTTTCTTGCACCACACACGAAAGGAACAGTGAACTCTGTCTTATCAATGTGGTACTTGTGGTCTGCAGGTGTGAGTACTTCGGACTCGTCCACCATGTCAACTCCAAGAGCCTCAAGGATCTCAGCTTCCACAAAGTGGCCGATACGTGCTTTACCCATTACAGGGATAGTCACACTTTCAATGATCTCTGAAATGATCTTAGGGTCTGCCATCCTGGCAACTCCACCCTCTTTTCTGATGTCTGCAGGAACAGCCTGAAGTGCCATAACTGCAACAGCACCAGCTTCTTCAGCTATCTTTGCCTGCTCCGGGTTAACGACATCCATAATAACGCCGCCCTTCTGCATCTTTGCAAAGCCGCGCTTAATAAGCTCAGTACCGTGTCTTAATTTCTCAAGTTCCATAATATCATCCTGAATTAGTTAAATATAGTTATTGTTTAGTTCCTGATTTAATGCCTACCTGTTCAGCCTACTAGATATAGTTAATGCTTAAAAGCATTTACATTTACTTTTCTTCAGCTTTTATCCTTGCTACTCCTACGACTTTGTCGCTGGCACGCACATTCATGATCTTAACACCCTGTGTGTTCCTGCCCTGGATACGCACATCTTTCACGGGTATTCTGATGATTATGCCTTCTGAGCTTGTAAGCATGACATCGTCATCCTCATGAACTGCTTTTACATTGATGACAGGTCCGTTACGCAGACTTGTAATAATGGTAATAACACCACGTCCGCCTCTATGCATGGTCCTGTATTCGTCAAATTCTGTTCTCTTACCAAACCCATTCTCTGTTATTGTGAGAAGTGCGGTATTATCATCAACAACATCAAGACTTACTACCATGTCACCTTCTTCAAGGTTCATTCCACGAACACCTTTGGCTGTTCTTCCCATGGCGCGGACCTCTTCTTCAGCGAATCTGATAGCTTTTCCATGTTGTGATACCATTACCATTTCTCTGGAACCATCTGTAAGTGCAACGTTGACAAGTTCATCACCTTCGACAAGGCTTATGGCAATAATTCCCTTCCTGCGTGGGTTGCTGAAATCAGAAAGCTGACTCTTCTTAACAGTACCTGTACGGGTTGCCATGAACAGGAATTCATCTTCCTTGAACTCGCTAACAGGTATCATAGCAGTTACCAGCTCACCTTCACCAAGTTCAAGAAGGTTCACAATGGCTTTACCACGGGATTGCCTGCTGCCTTCCGGAATCTCGTAGACCTTACGCCAGTGAACACGTCCTTGGTTTGTAAAGAACATGATGTAATCGTGAGTGGATGCAACAAAGATATTCACAACGAAATCCTCGTCTTTGGTATCCATTCCTATGACACCTTTTCCACCTCTGTGCTGCTTGGAATATGTATCAACAGGAAGTCTCTTTATGTATCCACTGTTTGTTATGGTTACAACCATCTCTGCTTCAGGAATAAGATCCTCGGTTTCAAGTTCTTCCGCAGAAGACTTGATAGATGTTCTGCGCTCGTCACCAAAGCGTTCTCTAATATCAGTTAGTTCATCCCTGATTATAGCATATTTCCTTTCATCACTGGCAATTATTTCCTTATAATCAGCTATCTGCCTGAGAAGTTCCTCATATTCATCATCGATCTTCTGTCTTTCAAGACCAGTGAGCTTCTGAAGGCGCATGTCAAGAATAGCCTTTGCCTGTATCTCGTCAAGTCCGAATTTTGAAATGAGTCCTTCCCTTGCTTCTTCCACATTTGCAGAAGAGCGGATTAGTGAAATAACCTCGTCCAGATGATCAAGGGCAATCTTCAGACCTTTGAGTATATGAGCCCTGTCCTCAGCTTTTTTCAGCATGAACTGTGTACGTTTAAGGATAACATCAATACGATGATCAAGATAAATGCGAAGTATCTGTTTCAGATCTAATTCTTTTGGAACATCATCCACAAGTGCAAGGTTAATAATGCCAAAAGTTGTCTGCATCTGTGTGTGTTTGTACAACTGGTTGAGAACTACATTTGCATTCGTTCCACGTGTAAGTTCCACAACAACCCTGATACCTTCACGGTCAGACTCATCACGAAGGTCGGAAACACCGGTGATTTTCTTATCCCTGACAAGACCTGCAATATCCTCAATGAGTTTTGCCTTGTTTACCTGATATGGTAACTCGGAGACAATTATTCGGTACTTGTCTTTTTTCATCTCTTCTATTTCGGCAACAGCCCTGACCTGAACTCTTCCACGTCCGGTCTCATATGCAGATTTTATACCCTGTTTGCCCATTATGACTCCGCCTGTGGGGAAATCAGGTCCCTTGATTGCGGTCATAAGTTCCGGGATCGTTACATCAGGGTTCTCGATCATCATCATGGCTGCATTGATGACCTCAGTAAGATTGTGAGGTGCCATGTTGGTTGCCATTCCTACTGCAATACCAGTTGAACCGTTGATAAGCAGGTTTGGTAATTTTGCAGGAAGTACAACCGGCTCTTCCAGGGAACCGTCATAATTAGGACGTGTTGCAATGGTTTCCTTATCGATATCGATGAGCATCTCGTCGCATATCTTATCCATGCGTACCTCAGTGTAACGCATGGCAGCAGCAGAGTCGCCATCAATTGAACCAAAATTTCCCTGTCCGTCTATGAACGGATATCTCAGGGAAAAATCCTGTACCATCCTCACAAGGGAATCATAAACAGCAGTATCTCCGTGAGGGTGATACTTACCAAGAACGTCTCCCACTACACGGGCAGACTTTTTGTAAGCTTTATCATAGGTTATTCCCGCTTCTTTCATGGCATAGAGAATTCTCCGGTGAACGGGTTTTAGTCCGTCCTTTGCATCCGGAAGAGCACGGCTTACAATTACACTCATGGCGTAATCCATGAATGAGTTCTTCATTTCCTCTTCAATGAGAATCGGGTATATCTTCTCACCTGTATCAGTTGGCTGGGTATCGAAAGGAAGTTCCTGTTGAGGATTGTTCTGGTCCTCTTCATGACCATTATTATCAATATTATCTGCCATTTTTCTTCACCTCAGACATCCAGGTTTGCCACGTCTTTCGCGTGGGTTGTAATGAATTGTTTACGGGGCGCTACATCATCTCCCATAAGGATCGTGAACATTTCGTCGGCAGCAATTGCATCTTCCATTGTGACCTGAAGCAATGTTCTTGTCTCGGGGTTCATGGTTGTTTCCCAGAGCTGTTCAGGGTTCATTTCACCAAGACCCTTGTAACGCTGTATGCCAACGTTTTTATCGCCTATCTCTTCCAGTTTTGCTGCCAGCTCACGGTCAGAATAAACATAGTATTCGGCTTTGCCTTTTTTCACCTTGTAGAGCGGAGGCTGCGCAATATAAACATAACCTGCATCTATCATAGGTGTCATGTACCTGAAAAAGAGTGTAAGTATGAGAGTCCTGATATGTGCTCCATCTACATCGGCATCAGTCATGATGATTACTTTGTGGTATCGTGCTTTTTCGATATCATAATCATCACCTATGCCTGTACCCATGGCTGTAATAAATGCAAGTATCTCATTGTTCTTAAGGATCTTTGCAAGGCGTGCCTTTTCAACGTTGAGGATCTTACCTCTGAGTGGCAGAATAGCCTGGAATTTCCTGTCCCTTCCCTGTTTTGCGGAACCTCCTGCAGATTCACCCTCCACAAGATACAGCTCGCTTGCTGAAGGATCCTTCTCGGAACAATCAGCCAGTTTTCCGGGAAGTGTACTGACATCAAGGGCACTTTTTCTGCGTGTGAGCTCCCTGGCCTTCTTTGCTGCTTCCCTTGCACGTTGTGCATCCAGTGCTTTCTGAAGGATTGATGTGGCAACTTTCGGGTTCTCTTCCATATATTCGGAAAGACCTTCTGACACCATTGATTCAACAATACCCTTAACTTCACTGTTACCAAGTTTTGTCTTGGTCTGTCCCTCGAACTGTGGTTCTGTGATCTTAACACTGATTATTGCTGTCAGACCTTCACGTATATCGTCACCTGAGAGCTTTGTATCGCCCTTTGACAGATTGTTCTTTTTTATGTAATCATTAGCAACTCTTGTAAGCGCCGCCTTAAATCCCACAAGATGTGTACCACCTTCATGGGTATTTATGTTGTTGACAAAAGAGAAAACAGCTTCTGCATAACTGTCTGTGTACTGCATTGATATCTCAACAACAGCATCATCCTTTGTTCTTTCAAAGTATATAGGTGGCTCATGGAGTGAGTTCTTATTGTGGTTCAGGTGTTCCACAAAAGAAATAATTCCGCCTTCATACTCAAATACATCCTCGATCTTTTCTTCTTCACGGTCATCTGATATGCTTATTTTAATTCCTTTATTCAGGAATGCAAGTTCACGAAGCCTTGTTGCAAGTGTTTCATACACAAACTTTGTTGTTTCAAATATCCTGGCATCCGGCATGAAAGTAACCTTTGTACCTGTGGTGGAAGTTTCTCCAATTTCCAGCAGTTCATCTGTTGGAACACCACGTTCGTAACGCTGGTAGTATATTTTTTCATCACGCTGTACCTCAACCTCCATCCACTCTGACAGAGCATTCACAACAGACACACCAACACCATGCAGGCCACCTGAAACTTTATAGGTGTCCTTGTTGAATTTACCTCCTGCATGGAGAATGGTCATTACTACCTCAAGTGCAGATTTGTTGTACTTCGGGTGCATTCCAACCGGTATACCTCGTCCATTATCCTGGACTGTGATGGTTCCGTCGTGGTTTATTGATACATCTATCTGTGTACAATATCCGGCCAGTGCTTCGTCAATACTGTTGTCCACTACTTCATATACTAAATGGTGAAGTCCTCTGCCATCGATACTTCCGATGTACATGCTCGGACGTTTGCGAACTGCCTCCAGTCCTTCAAGTACCTGAATATTGCTTGCATCATAATCCTGTTTTTCACTCATTTAAATAACAGCTCCGTGAAAAAAATTCATAATCCTGATTAACAATGTTATTTGATCCGTGTCTAAAATGTACACTAATTTGTCCCTTAGCATACAGTCAAAGAAATATTTGGTTTAAATCTCTCGTTTCTTATTTTTATCTAAAATATCCGGCATCTAGTATGCATTCATGCTTATTAAATGTTTATATAATATTGATTAAAAAAGTTAAAATAAGAACTGAAAAATCAGTTCCTTGCTGTCATATAGATGTTACCAATTGGTATAAGCGTTGCAACCATATATACAAGGCTACCAATAACAGGGATTGAACTGACAAGAACTAATACCAGAAGGCCGAATGCCATTTCATTCATTGTTCTTGAACTTTTACCCATTCTATCCAGCAGATGCCGTCCTATCCATAAGGATGCAAAAACCCTTGCAACGTAAAACATTACTACCAGAGCAATCAGCAGGATCAGCCCCAGTGGAATTCCTATGACAGTAACAAAAAGCAGGAAAGCAACTATTAATGCCACTATCAACACCAGTAACCCTGTAAGAAATGCCTTTCCTGGAGATTCAGGGGTTTTAGCAGCAATTTTTTCAAGATATTCAGGCCATATTGCCAGTCCTATAAGACCTATAAGAACAAGGGCAAGATAGGAAATAAGTCCGCTTAAAACAGATGATACCGTTCCCTCATCCTCATGATATTCTGCTTCGTAGTAATGAACATTATTTCCAACAGTCCCTTCCTCTATCTTTGTTTCAGTTTTGCTTATGTATTCAAGATTGCCAGCTATGGAAGCTTCAGGTGATATGTTTATTTCTTCTGCATTCAGGTCTGCATCTCCGCCAATAGTGCCTTCAATATTGATCTCCTCTCCGGACGCTTCTACATTTCCAGCAACTTCTCCCAAAATAGTGATTTCGCCTGAAGCGGCTGAAAGATCTCCACCAATACTTCCTGTATCAGCAAGTACAGTATCACCGGAAAATACTATTACATCATCCAGAACTTCCCCGTTGATTGTTACTGTTCCTGATGCAACCCTCAGGTCATCGCCAATCATCCCGTTTATTTCTACGTCTCCGGCTGCTACGATCAGGTCTTCTTCAATATTTCCGTTCACTTCAACCGTGCCACCGGCCACAATTACATCACCATTGATGGTTCCATCAATTATGACATTTCCTCCGGCAACGATTACATCGTCATCAATTACCTCATCAATGACAACCGTGTCTCCACTGTCAATTGTAGTGTATGCTGCGGCTGTGTGGCTAAGTAACATAAAAGTAGTAACCAGCAGCATAATCCTGCATAAAGCTTGTAAGCTCATTTTCATTTGTAAACTCCCCCTCTACAATTTAATTTAAATTAGTATTTTATATTACTTATCATCAGTTTACTAAGATATTTTATCTTTTTTCAAACCCGGATGATTCGGACTAATATCCAGAACCTGCCCATCCAATTCCTGCGCCACCCTGTTCAGCAAATCATCGATCTCCTCCGCTTCTTCCGCACCGATTATGGCAGAATAAATATTCTTGATACTCATAAGACTGGCAGCCGATAAAGCCAGCGAAATGGATAGTACGTCAACGGTTACTTCTTCCCGGTAATCAAAATCTCCCATTGCTCTTTTTATTCCGGGATGGGCTGCATTGGATATAAGAATGTAAAAATCATCAACATGTTTCTTCTTTTCACCGGCGTATAAAAGCTCTCGTATTCTTGATGGTCTTAGCCAATGATGCTTGTTCTTCAACTCTTTTTCTTCTTCGGTTGTAACTGTGCCTAACTGCTGCTTATAATAAATGTACGCTTCACGATCTGTAAATTGAAGCAGGTACATCTGGGTAATTCCTTCAAAAACAGTTCTCAGATTAAGATATGCAGGATTGTTAAGGCCGATACATGCTAATTTGTAGGCTGCAAGCAAGTTATGATTATTTCGTTCAAACATTACAGGTATAATAGTTTCTGGACCTTCAGGACGTTTCCCCGTTTTTTTGACCTCATCAAGAAATCCGGCATTCAGGACTTTTGTAAGGTAAAACAATAATTCTATGGAATCCTGAAAGATGTCAAGTTTGGTGGCATGTTCCTTGAATATTATATCCTTCCTGTAGTTCAGGATGGATTCAATGTCGTTATAGTCACGCCTTTTTCTTCCGGGATACATATTGATTCTCTGTTACTTTGATTGTTTTTGCCAAATATATAAAAAGAATTAGCTAAGAGTTCTTTTATGTCTTGTTAGTAAAAAAGGTTAACACATGGTTATTACTGTTTAATATAAGAATGAATACTTCAGAACTTCTTGTAAAGCTGCAAAAAGATAGCAGGGAAATCAGCAATGCAGACATTAGTCTTGCAAGAGCTTATGCCATGGAAGCTGTGGAACATGTCCCTGAGCCTTACAAAACAATCTATTCTGCTGATTATTTTGTGTTCCTCTATGAAAGTTTTCTGAAACTCAAAAACTGCAGATCAGATGAAATTGTAATACAGGAAATCGACCCTGCTGAATATGAAGCAGCTCTTTCCAGTATAAATGAGAAAAACAATACTAATGACCGGAAAAGCGATGCAATGAACCGCTTCATTACTATCGTTCACATCTACCTGACCTTCATTGTCAAAAAACCACTTCATCCTGTGGGAATGGTTTTTCCAGGTGGTCTGAAGATAACTGAGGATGACACATTTTATTATTGTCCGGTAAAGAATAAACAAACAGAAACCGGCATCTCATTTTGTGAGTTCTGTATCTGTAAGGACAGCGAAGAACAGTAAAGAATAGAAATGCTAAATAGAATAACTTGAATGAACCCGAAGGGTCCGGCGAAGCCGGCGTTTTCCCATCAAAATATACAAAATAATGTGCAAATATCTTGTACTTTATTCCTGAACTTCTGCATGTTATCTATTAGTAATATGTCTTTGGAATAATCTTCTGTACATAAGCATTGGAATGTGCCACCTTCTGCGGATTGTTACTTTGTTTTTTGATTAAGAATCGTTTTTTTCACTAAAACGAAAAATCGAAATGAAAAATAGGAGGTAGAGCCTGAATTCTCAGGAGAGATATTCAGGCTTTAAATGACAGTGCTTTGGTTGGGCATGCTGTAATACATCTTCCGCACTTGATGCAGTCTGGCTTGTCGCTGTTTGTATGGACATCAAGTTGCATGGGGCAGCTCTTCTCACATTTGTTACAGTCAATACACTTTGACTCATCTGTATGGAGCTGGTACTTGCTTCCACCTATAAGGTTCTGTACTGTTCCCATGGGGCAGAATGTACACCATGTACGGGGGCTGACTGTGGCTCCGGCAAGCAATGCAATTGTACTTGTTGCCAGACACATGATAACAAAGACCATGCCTATCTGGTTAACAAGTCCCTGTGTGCTGAGGAGTCTGTAGCCCATAAATCCCATCATGAAAAGGAACAGAGGAACTCTGATCCAGTAACTTCTGAGTATTTTTGGTATTTTCTTTCCTCTCGTGATTTTCCCGACCCAGAAGTCATTGAAACTTCCTCTGGGACAAAGGTTACCACAGAACCATCTGCCACGGAAAACGCTTGTTATAAGCAGTGTTGCAAACACAAGCAGCAGGAAATATCCCAGAAGTGGGAACCACAGTCCTGCGATTGATACTATAACGACAAGGATTCCAAGGTATGGAGTAATTTTTAGCACAATTTCACCCTTTCTTTTTTTGTAATTATGAATTTTTGTAGTTTTCAGCACAATTTTTCGGAGTATTACTGGTTCTCGTCTGCCCATGACTGCAATTCACTGTCCACTCTCTTGACCCAGCTATTGACGATCTCCATGATAAGTTCATGAATGTCCTTCTTGCTTCGGACCTTGTATACAAAGAAATATCCTCCACCGTCCATGTTGTTCTGGGAACGGATGAGTATCTTTCTTTCGTAGAGTTTCTTCACACTTCGCTGCACAGTTGAAAGATTAAGTTCGAGCTCTTCAGCTATCTTTTCTGTAGTAAGCCAGTCCTGCCCGTATTGCAGGAAATATTTCAATATCTGTAGTTCGGCTTTTGTCAGGTTCAGTCCGCATTTTATTACAGCTTCGATCTCAAACTCCTTACAGGCAAAGTCAACCATGTGAAACCTCCATTTATCAACAGTACTGCATTAAAGCAGCAGTTATATATAAAGAGTTCCATGAACTGTCAAATACTGTATAAAAACAGAAGTACTGCTCAGCTAAAAAAAGAAATCATCCGGAACTTCCAATAAGGCGGTTGATCTCTTCGCTGCCGACTATTCCTATGATCTTGTTTGAATCATCAACTACTGGGAGAGCAGAAATATTGTGCTGTTCCATTTTCTTCGCAGCACTTTCAATATTCTCGCTTCCTTTTACTGATATTACTTTCCTGGTCATTATCCTGTCAAGTGAGCTGCATTTCAATGCAACAGCTTTTGAAATATCCCAGGAGGTCACAATTCCTGTGATGGTATTTTCATCATCCACAACTGGCAGGTGCGTGATCCCTGTCTCAAACATCACCTGTGCCGTTTCTTCAATACTTAATCCGTTACTGATAGTTTGTATCTCTCGCTTCATGATATCAGAAACTATTGTATGGGAAAGGAAGTTACCGATAATGTAACCTAATTGTCCTGATTCCAGCAGAAAAGCATCGTGTCCGTAATTAGATTCGATCTCCCTGTAAGTTACATCAATCTCATTGGCACTCAATGCGGAAACTACTTCTTTTGACTGATAAGGTGGATAAAGCCAGTCAGAACTCACAGCTATTATCAGGAACTTCGCACTTGCATTTTTCATCCCTTCTATCAGGGAACCATTTACTGCAAGGTCAAAATAGTCCAGTGCTTTTGTAATGTAAAGATAGGAATTAGCATCAAATCTTTTTGTGAAAGATAGTCCCTGATAATGCAGATAGCTCTCGACCTGGAAATCAAAATCAAGTTTATAGTCCAGATCCTTCTTATCCTGGAGTTTTCTCCCGAATTTCTGCTGCATGGCTCCGTCACTGAGATATGTTATATGTCCGATCATTCTTGCCAGTGCAAGTCCGTGTATTGGTGCTGAACATGAATAATAGTCACCACCATTCCAGTCCGGATCGGAAAGTATGGCCATCCTTGCAACCTCATTGAATGCAATTTGCTGAGGTGAAGAGCGAGCTGTACTTGCAATAACTATGGCTTTGCTTAAGCTGTCAGGATATGTCACTGACCACTGGAGAACCTGGGTTCCTCCCATGGAACCACCGATCACAGCAAATAATTTATTTATGCCAAAGTGGTCCACAAGTTCTTTCTGAATTTTCACCATGTCTTTTATGGTTATGAAAGGGAAAGAAGTCCCATATTCCTTTCCGGTTTCCGGGTCTATTGATGATGGTCCGGTTGAGCCTTTGCATCCTCCCAGTACATTGGAACAGATAACGAAATAACTGTTAGTATCTATGGTCTTTCCGGGACCTATCAGTATATCCCACCATCCGGTTTTGCTTTCGCCACTGTGCAGACCTGCTGCATGCGCATCACCGGTGAGTGCATGGCAAATGAGGATAGCATTGCTTTTTTCAGGATTAAGTTTACCATATGTTTCATAGGCAACATGTACATCCCTGAGCTTATCTCCACTTTCAAGTACCAGTTCATCTGGCAGGTTGAAGACTTTAGTCTCCACTATTCCAACAGATTCTTTCTTCATAGTTCCTGAGACCTTTTAAGTGCCTGGTCAATATCAGCTATCAGGTCTTCCACATCCTCCAGTCCCACAGACATGCGTATAAAGTCATCTGTAACTCCTGTTGCCTGTCTTTCCTCAGAATTCAACTGCTGATGTGTAGTTGATGCCGGATGGATCACAAGTGTCTTTGCATCACCTATGTTCGCAAGGTGTGATAGCAGTTCAACACTATCAATGAACTTTTTACCCGCTTCAAGACCGCCTTTGATTCCAAAGCCAAGAATTGCGCCGTATTTTCCTTTCAGATACTCAGTTGCAATTTCATGACTTGGATGGTCCTTTAGTCCCGGGTAGTTTACCCATTCTACAGCTGGGTGTTCATTCAGGAACTCTGCAACCTTAAGAGCATTACTGCTGTGTCTTTCTACCCTTAATGGGAGTGTTTCCAATCCCTGCAGGAGCAGGAATGAATTGAATGGACTCAGTGCCGGTCCAAGATCACGCAGCAGGTGTACCCTCATCTTTATTATGAATGCGATGTTGCCAAGTTCAGGAACATTACCGAATGTTTCCCAGTATTTGAGCCCATGATAACCTGGGTCCGGTTCTGTGAGTCCCGGGAACTTTCCGTTGTCCCAGTTGAACTTTCCGGAATCAACGATGATTCCACCAATTGATGTTCCGTGTCCTCCAAGGAACTTGGTTGCAGAAAGTACAACAATATCAGCTCCAAGGTCAATCGGTCTTACAATACCGATACCTACCGTATTGTCAACTATAAGTGGTATTCCTGCTTCATGTGCTATTTTTGAAATTTCCTCAAGATTTGGCACATCAAGTTTCGGGTTACCTATTATCTCTGTGTAGATTGCCTTTGTTTTTTCAGTAATCACTTTTCTGAACTCTTCGGGCTTTGTAGAATCCACAAAAATCACTTTTCTTGCAAAGTTCTTGAAGGTGTTATTAAATAACTGGTATGTTCCTCCATAGAGATTATCAGCTGCAACGATCTCATCTCCCGGACCGGTCAAACCCAGTGTTGCAAGAGTGATGGCGGACATTCCAGAGGAAACTGCAAGCGCACCGGTGCCACCTTCGATGGCAGCAACTCTTTTCTCAAGTACATCAGTGGTAGGGTTCATGAGCCTGGTATAAATGTTACCGGATTCCTTCAGTCCGAAAAGATTGGCTGCATGTTCTGAATCCTTAAAAGTGTACGATGCTGTCTGGTAGATCGGTACCGCACGTGACCCTGTTACAGGATCAGGTTCCTGACCTGCATGCAGTGCCAGGGTGTTTGGTCCATAATTCTTTTTGTTCATTTTATCTCCTCTGGATATTGTAATGTGCTTTGTTCCTGCACTAGTTCGTGATAGATGCAATGTTATATATAATTTTGCATAATTATTCTTGTAATTATTACTATCAGTTATTTTACTGTTTTATGCTACTCAATTACCCTTCATTTTCGAAATCTCTCCAATTTATATTTTATTGGAATCAGATAAAATGCAGAAGTAAATTGTTTGAGACACATTGGAATGCATAATAACTATTCAAAAAAGAAACCAGCAGATTTGATAAGCTGGAAAAATACCTGTCAGATCTTATTATATGTCGGAATAATCAGAATCACATTATCATCCCAACAATTTGGCCGGGAAACTTTCATCATCATTTTCCGGATATTCAACTATCTTTGCTTCAGGATTAAGTTTTTCAATTAGATTCCTGACAGCATTGGAATGTTCATCAGCATCCATCCAGACTTTTCCCACACAAACAATTTCTGCACCAGATGTCTGTTTCCTGGTATATTCTGTAAGCTGGTCGTCTTCTGTTTCAAATTCAAGTGAATCTACGAGTACAACAGAAGGCAGAAGTTCCACATCCGCCAGTTCCATCCTTTCAAGGTCAGCTTTCAGTTTGTGAGGAAGCACTGTTTCCTCGGTTTCAATGAAGACCGTGTCCGGATCGAATTCTTCCTGTATTGTAAGGAGATTACTCCTGATATCGGTGTCAAGGGAGCATGGTATGCAAACGCTGTTTACTTCTCTTGTCTTTATTCCAAGTTCACTCAGTGTTCTTTCATCATAATCCACTTCACCTGTTTCCTGAACTATGACACCTATCTTCTCTCCCCGGAAATTGAGATGTTTTGCAAGTTTAAGAATTAGCGTGGTCTTGCCACTGCCGGTAGCTCCGCCTATAATGCTGACTTTCATAAGATACACTCCGTTTAAGATATTGAAAAGATATGTCCTTGAAGCTTACGGTTTAGGTGGTTGAGGTTGGTTTAAGAAAAAAGAAATGCCAGCAGAAATTTAGCTTTTAAGTTTCATTTCTTTTTCCTGCTCTTTCATTTCCTTTATCTCTTTAAATCTTCTAACGGTCACTTCACCAAGGAATATAATAAGGGCAGCAAGCAGGAAGTAGATCTTCTGGCTGACACTGTCCTTTACCAGTTTTTCAGAATTCTCCTGCGCCTCCTGGAATATACCTGATCTTGCTTCAGTTACTGAAGTATATATGCTGCCACCATTTGCGGTGATAAGGCCGGGCATTCCTTCATTTATTCCCATATTTCTGTATTCAACTGCATAGTTCACTGCAACCGGATAACCTGAAAGATAGTGCATTCCTATAGGTTCAGGTTCGATAACAGCTTCGTAAACATTAGTTCCGGTCAGTGAAAGGTCCAGTTCATCACCGTCAAGTTTCAAGGTAGGGATGCCTTCATCGTACATGGTAAGTTCAATTGTCACTGGAGTGCCATACCATGTGTCAGGTGCATCAACAACAGCTCCACTTTCCTCAATTGGATTACCAATGACCCAGTTAACAGTTGAGGATATCAGTTTAGAATTGTTGCCGGAATACAGCTCCGTACCCCACATATTGTTACTTCCTAATCCGTTATCGGTAGTTATGGCGGCCACTCTTCCCAGTCCGTATCTCCATGTAGTGAGTATTGGTTTACCTGTGCTTGTTATAATGAGTCTGTCAGCCCCTGCTTTAGGTGTTACATCGTTATAACCTGTGACACTGCCTTCAATGT
Organism: Methanolobus bombayensis; assembly: GCF_017873415.1. Taxonomy (GTDB): domain Archaea; phylum Halobacteriota; class Methanosarcinia; order Methanosarcinales; family Methanosarcinaceae; genus Methanolobus; species Methanolobus bombayensis. The sequence continues at coordinate 153,477 of NZ_JAGGKD010000004.1, forward strand.
CAATATTCTTTGTGATGAAATGCCTGGAGTTAAGTTCTATAAGAGGGAATTCTCCCATATCTGTCTCTTCTTCAAAATCAGGTTCATCTTCATCAGCAGTTCCAAAATCAATATCTACACTGAAAGTTCCCTCTTCAGTTCGATAGTATCCATCGGTCTGACCAATTGCAGATATTAATAACTCGGCGTAATAATCTCCATTATCATCTTTTTGGAAACTTGCAGTTGAATATTTATGAACGAATATGAAATCCACTCCATTGTCATGCATTCTGGATGCAGTTCCCACACTGTTCTCATATATATCAGACCCAATACCTCCGTCTGAAATGATGACTACCAGGGATTTCCCTCCTTTCTGGTTCAGTTCTTCTTCAGCAAGTACAAGAGCCTCATCAAGACGTGATTTATCAGTAAGCTGTGGCATAAGCAATGAAACAGTATCCATTAAGTTTTCTCTGTCATTCTGGTTGGACAGAGTTATGAATCCTTTTGATGTATCATATACGCTATCGGTAAAAGTAACAACTGCCAGATCTGAATCTCTCAGGTCTTCATTGTCAATTATACTATTAGCCATTGAAAGTATCTCAGTTCTCTGTTCATCGATCTGTTTTCCTGTTGTGTTGATAGCAACATCAGAACCGCCAACACTACCTGAAAGATCCAGAACAAGCACAATGCTTCTCCCGCCTGTCCAGTCAGTTGGTTCAGAGCGTATAGGAAGTATCTCTTCAATGGATGAATTCAGATAGTCTCCGAAGTTGTATGAACTGTCCCCACCAACTACAACAATACCTTTTCCATCGTTGAGGAAGCTTTTCATCTCTTCCACTTCACTTTCGCTGAAAGTGTTTGCATGAGTATTATCGATAATTATTGCCTTGAGGCTATCAATATTGGCAAGTTCTCCGGTTCTTGAAACATCATAGAGGTTAAGTAAAATGTCTGCAAGAGGTGAATTTGTATCGAGTCCAATGGTCCTTATCTTTGGTTTTGGGATTGCATACACAGCTTTGTAGAATTCATTGTTTATAGGATCATAATCAAAGCTTAAAGGTGTTATCTCAGCTCTCAGTGTATGTGCTCCTAGAGTATTGAATTGAACCTGTGTTATTGGTATTGTCCTTGTACGTTCTGTCTGTGTAATGGTACGGCTACTGATGAGTGTGTCATCGCTGTACAATTCATAAGTGTACCTTATCTCCTGTTCCATTGCCTGTGTGACAACGATATTGAACTGGTTCTCATTGTTGCGTACAACTGTCTTGTCACCTTCAATTTGAACACTTATGTCGTTGTATTGTACTTCCGGCTGAACATAGTATACAGTAGTACCCATCTCCTTTGCAAACTGCAGGGCACTTTCCACATCTTCTCCTGTATTGCTGTTTCCGTCCGAAACCAACACTATCTGGTTATCGCCGGTTGAATACTGCACAATGGCATCACCAATTGCGGTACTGTCTCCGGTAAGACGGACCAGTGATGTCGGTGTCTTTGCAGTCAGGGCTTCATAAAGGTCAGATGCTGAACCGTTAGAGAATATTTCCATGCTTTCAGTTTCATCGGAGATTATCACAATATTCGGATTATCATCAGAAGTCACCCTTGCAACCAGTATGAAAGGTGATGCCAGGGCAGTGATCAGTAAAATAGCAACAATGATACGTGATATGATAAGCCCTTTTTTAGTTCCCTTTTTCAGAAGATAAAGTCCTGCAATAAGGACGGGTATTATCAGCCAGAACATTTCCGGGTTCTCAAAACTTACCATCAGAGCTCACCTCTCTTTCTTATTATAAGCAGCTCCAGTACAACCAGTGCAAACACGATGAGTATCATATAAGTATCAAGGTAATTCTTTGCGGTATACGAACTTGCACGTACAATACCAGGTTCGTCATCAGCCTGTGAACGATCGATAACATTATCACCCTCAAGTGTAGTATCAGATTCCTTGTCGTTGTAGATGTTCACAGCTATCTCTTTTCCGGCTACCTGGTAAACACCGACCTCATCGTAGAGTACGCGGCTTACTGTATCCGTTGTACTTGGGGTTTGAATTTCCTGCTCTTTTGCAAGTGCAGAAACAGTTCCTGTCTTGAGATTATAATCCTGCACACTTCCGGTACCTCCAAGCCATCCGGCAAGCTTTGACCAGAAGACAGGATATTCCGGCAGATTATGGAAGTTGTTCCATGCATCCTCGCCAGCAATGTCATTTATTCCCAAATAAACCGAGGTCCCGTCTCCAACAGGTCCATAGACCAGCATGGGTGTGTTATCTTCTGTTGCAACAAGTGTTGTAGATTCTATCCTTGGAGTCACATTAAGGAATCTGTACATTGCCACTTCATCATACTTGATGTCCTCACTGAGTCTTGTATCCTGAACGACTTCAAGGGTAACTCCATCAGTATCCTCTACTAATATCGGCTTTACAGGAAGAAGTTCAATAAGTTCTGTCTTTGCATTTTCAGAGGACAGAGATTCACCTGCAATAAATACAGCTTTTCCGCCGTTATTGAGATAACTGCTAAGAGATGATATTTCGTTGCTTGCCAGTGCTCTTTCCTTATTGGCGATCACCACGAAACTGTAATCTGTAAGGTCATCCGGTACGCCTTCAAGTTGTTTTACGTTAATTGTGGGTATAAGTGAAAGTGCAACTTTAGAAGGAAGTGTATCCTCATCGGTCACAAAGAGCAGTTGCCTGTCTGAGATTTTCGGAATTGAAATATAGGCAGTGTTGTCAGCCTCCAGACTGTCATCATCAAGAATCCTGACTTCTGTGATTCCGGTTCCAAGGTTTGTAAGACGAAGCTGCTTTGTTGATCTCGCAGGTATCGTGAGTGACGTGGAGCTTGTCTTCCCACTGTCCAGGTTTTCGATCTCAACATCCACTATCTGCCTGCTGCTCCTATAGTTCTTGATAACCCCGTTATAAGTGTAACTTCCATCTTCAACTTCAATGGTCCCTTGTATGATTCCTGTGTTATCGGCTTCCCTGCCAACAAGGAGGAACTGAACATTAAGTCCGTATGATTCTGCAAGCTTCATGGAATTAACCGGGTCGTCACCGTCCCAGCTTGCAAAATCAGAGACCACAACTATATTTCCACCCTGGTCCGTAAGTATTCTCATAGCTGCTGAAATAGAACTGGACAGGTCTGCAACCGTTGCTTTTGCTTCCATAGAGTCCAGTGCATCATAGGTTGCCTGTGAACCTGCTTCTTCAATAATCGTTACAGGCGTGCTCTCTGCAAGAATGACTGTGTTGGTTTTACTTACATAATCCTCTGCTTTTGATATTGCCTCACCGAACCGATTGTCAGTCTGCATACTTGCCGAACCGTCTATGATAATAACTGTATGGTCTCCACTGAGGGCTTCCTGACTCTCAAAATAAGGAGAGGCAGCAGCAAGTGCAAGGAGTATTAGTATAAATAACTGAATAAAGAACAATGGGTCCTTTACAAGTTTGGAAATGGATGTATAGAACCGTTTTTTCTCTTCCTTTATATCCATGAGGAACATCAGGGATGGAATCTGTACCTGAAGCGGTTTCGGTCTTAGCAGGTACAATAGTATAAGCGGAATAACACTTGCCAGTGCTCCCAATGCCAGCGGATTATCAAAAGGCATTACCATTTCCTCCGGCTGATAGTGTGGAAGAAAGCATCGAAGATAGGGATATCAGTGGTAAAAGTGTAGAATTCTGCACCGACTCTGCTGCACGTGTCTCCAATATGGTTCACATGGTCGGTGAGTTTCTTCTGGTATTCACTTTTAAGATCTTCGCTGATATAAGTGTCAAGTTTCTCTCCTGATTCAAGATCAATAAGTCTGCTGTGTCCGTGAATTTCAAGGGAGCTTTCGCTTCTGTCAAGCACCTGTACAAGTATCAGATCATGATCTGAAAAACGATAGATGGCTGAATCTATATCTTCAGGGTTCTGCAGGAAATCAGAGATAAGTATTACAAGTGAGCGTGAATGTATGGCTTTTCCATATTGTATAGTACATTCGTTGATATCGGTCCTGCCACCAATAGGGGTTGTTTCCAGCCTTTCGATAGTTCTTAACAGGTATTTCCTTCCCCTTCTGGGCTTTGAGAATTCCACATTCTCAGAAAAAGTTGATATGGCAAACTTATCGTTGTCCTTGGTTACAAGATATGCAAAGCCAGCGGCAAGCATAGTGGCATATTCAAATTTACTGGGCTCATCTCCTCCGGTATAATCCATACTCTTGCTGGAATCCAGCAAAATATGGGTGGTCAGGGATTTATCCTCCTCGAACTGCCTGATATAGAGTTTCTCAGACCTTGCATACGCTTTCCAGTCAATGGACTTTATCTCATCTCCATGGTAATACTCACGGTAGCCTACTGTGTCCAGACCTTTTCCACTGTGGATTGAACGCCTGCTACCTGCATATGCAGTTGATACTCTTTTTCTTACCATGAAGGTAAAGCGGTCAAGCTGCCTGAAGAACTCAACATCTATATTATGTCTCTTGTCGCTCATTGCAAGTGCCCTTGTAGGTTAACGGCAAAACTGCCTTACTTTATCTTCTCAAGTATGCTCTTGATAACCTGGTCGGTGCTCACACCCCTTCTTTCAGCTTCAAAGGTAAGCACAAGCCGGTGTCTGAGTATCGGATATGCCATAGCATCAATATCCTCTGCGCTTACATAATTGCGTCCCATAATAAGTGCCCTTGCCTTTGCAGCAAGAATAAGACCAATAGATGCTCTTGGTGATGCACCGTATTCGATAAACTCACTGCTGATACGTGTGAACATAACGATCTTGATTGCCCTGTTCCTGATATCATCTGCAACAGGCACGTCTCTTGTGAGTCTTTGAAGGTCCAAGAGTGTGTTCTTGTTCACAACCTTATTGACGCTTGGGGATATGGATTTTGTATAGCGGTTCACGATCTCGATCTCGTCTTCGTAGCTCGGGTAATCCACAAGGATCTTGAGCAGGAACCTGTCAAGCTGAGCTTCAGGAAGCGGGAATGTTCCTTCCATTTCTATCGGGTTCTGGGTTGCCAGTATAAAAAAAGGCTGCTCAAGTATGTAAGTATCATTTCCCACAGTGATCTGTTTTTCCTGCATTGCTTCCAGCAGGGAAGATTGTGTCTTTGGTGACGCACGGTTTATTTCATCAGCAAGCACAATGTTTGCAAAAATCGGTCCGGGTTCGAACTTGAATTCCTTGTGTCCGCCGGTTTCCTCAATGATCTGGGTTCCTGTGATGTCTGCAGGCATAAGATCAGGTGTACACTGTATCCTGCTGAAATTCAGGTCCATTGCCTGAGATATAGTAGAAATTGTAAGGGTTTTTCCAAGACCGGGGTTACTCTCTATAAGTGCATGTCCGTTACAGAGAATTGCGACCACGATCTGTTCCACTGTATCTTTCTGGCCTACAACTACTTTTCCTATCTCATTGAAAAGGCTTGCGAACATATCGCCAGCCATTTTGTATGTTTGCGACAGGTCCCTTGAGTTCATCTCACTAGCCATCTGTTATCTCCTTTGTCTTTGTCCTGTGAATTTAATGATATATTAATGGAATTTAAGTAAAATTTTCAATGTGAATAGATTATGCTTCAGCCATTGTCTCAAAGTATTCCTTGATGATAGTCTCATAGCCTTCAGGCAGTTCCTCATTATAGGTCTGGGATGAAATTATACTTCTCTCATAAGGTGATGACTGATCAAAGTCAGTATCTGATTCTTCTGATTCATCTCCTTCTGCAAAACCAAGTCCTGAACCTGCAGGTAATGTGAGATCAACCTCTTTTCCATCTTCAACAATTAATGCAGTTTCTCCTGTAAGGTTCTCTGTGCCTGATCCGGCATCATCTTCATTTCCTTCGTCATCGAAAACAAAGACATCGTCACCTGCCCCACCATCCCCATTTCCTATTCCTGGTATGTCATCTACCAGATCGCCCAGTTCTCCCTGATTGAAAAAAGTGGTGCGTACATCATGGTCAACAACATAGACTGTTGCTGTACTGGATATCAGAATTAGTACAATTCCAATGACAAGTTTACTTTTTATAAGCAGGGCTGATGATGCTATAAGTGCGATCTTTGAAGAAACCGAATTGACAAGATCTTTAACAATCAGGTTATCCTCGTGGGCATTATCATATGCAGTACTAAGTCTTTCCTGCAATTGCGGATTCTTTTTCTCAATAAGGGGAATAGCCTTTGTTCTATCATCTCTGCGATGACGCAGTAGTGTTATTATGAATGAGAAGAAAGCTGCTATTAAAGACAATGCAACAGTTTCAAATGCAATGCTTGTTCCAAGAATATCATAAGATGTTCCGGCTCTGACTTCAAAGTTACTTAGATATGGAAATATCTGATCAACGCGGAAATAGAATAAAAGTAAATACACAATAATAGCAGTTCCGAGAAAATCCAGAACTTTGTATAACCTGCGATATCTCTTCAGTGCAGATTCCTGTTTTTTAACAAAACTCCTGATGTCCATACCCATAATTGCACCGCTTTTCCTGAAAGGTAATTCCCAATGACCTGTATCATCTCTAATTGGATTCACAACTGGAATCGAATCCAGGATACGAACCAAGCATTTTCAGCATGCCTACGCTTGACCCTATGTTATATATTGCATCTTTTATAATATCATCGCTTATGTTACCTTCAAGGTCAATGTAGAAAACATAATCTCCCAATACTTTCTTTGATGGTCTTGATTCGATTCTTGTAAGGTTGATATTGTTTTCTGCAAATTCTCCGAGTATTGAATAAAGTGCACCAGGACGGTCACGGTCAAGATAAACTATCAGTGATGTTTTGTAAGGACTGCATGTATCTTCCTGTCTCAGGGATTTGATTATGCTTTCTGTAGTCTTAGAACCTGTGATAACAACAAAACGTGTATGATTATGTTTTCTGTCCTGAATATCAGGCATGAGAATATCCAGATTGTAGACATTTGCAGTCTCCGGGGAAGCTATTGCAGCCATCTCCTCGAATTCCGTTGCAAGCTTTGCAGCATGGGATGTGCTTCCTGTGGTTCTCAGCTCTGCAAGCGGGAAAGTCTTTTTCAGGAAGTTACGGCATTGTCCAAGACCCTGTGGATGTGAGAGTATCACTTTGATCTCTTCTTTCTTTCCTCTTGAAAGAAGGCAATGCTCTATTGTTACGATTGTCTCACCGATGATGTTTACATCTTTTTCCAGAAGCAAGTCTAAAGTAACACCTACAGACCCTTCGATCGAATTTTCCAGAGGCACTACACCAATATCACATTCTTTGTTTTCCAGCAGGGTAAAAACATCCTGGATGTCAGAGCAATGTTTTAGCTTATTATCGTCTTCCAGTACATTTCTGGCAATCCACTGCTTTGCAGCCTTTTCTGAATATGAGCCTTTAAGCCCGAGTACACCAATTCTCATTCTGTTCCTCAATGACTGTAATCTAAGAAAATCTTTTCATCATTCTTGTTCAAGGGCTTTAAATATTTTCTTCTCCAGGTCCTCATGCCTGTTGTCAAGAAGCGTTATATCCTTCTCAGCAGTGACAAGTTTTTCTATATATTCATCATCTTTGTCGTCCGGCAGGGAGGTTATGTCAGGCAGGTCTTTAAGTGCCTGTATTTCCGGGCTGATGTCTTCTTCGATCCTGGCAAGCATGCCTATCTGCTCTTTTAGTTCATCCCTCTTCTCCTCATCAGGAATATCTTTTATCTTATCTTCCATGTCCTTTCTGCGGACAGAAAGCTTATCAGCTATTGTATATATCCTGTCAAGCATCTGGGCCATTATGGCTTTATCAAATATTATATCTTCAGTTCTGACTTCAGGTTCTTTTTCTTTTGAAGCTTTCCTGTTATCTTCTTTTGGCGGCATGCACACATAATCTTCGCTGAACACTCTCTGGTTCATATATGTGGGTGAGACAATCTCTATGTCTGAGTTATGGAGATTATCGATTACGTTCTTCTTAAAATCGGATCTTGTAGTTATGATCCTGTCAATATCCTTCAGAAGCCCTCCGACTTTGTAGCTTATTGAAAAATCTCCCAGTTTTTCAATATGCACAAAAGGAGTTTCAAGTCCTGTTATCTCAGCAGCCTGAAGAAGACTTTTCTCGATATCTTTTCTGGGTATATTGTATCCCAGTGAAACGCTTGTAGTAACAATAGTGCCTGATGACCTTATGGTTTTCAGGGGTTTTGAGACAAGAGCCAGATTAGGAATTGTTATGAGGTCACGGTCAATAGACTGGACCTGGGTGTGCAGGAAGTAGATCTCTGTGATTCTGCCAAAGGTTCCGTCGATTTTGATAAAATCTCCTACCCTGAAAGGATTAATCAGACGAAGCATTATGCCTGCCATTGCATTTGATACAAATGTGGTGGAGGAGAAAGTGATTATGGCACCAATAACGATACTTACGAATGTCAGGACAATGTTCTTTTCTTCAACATCGATTGGTAATGTGAATATGGTAAGTAAGAGTCCGGTTACCAGTATTAATACATAGATGATCTGCTGAATTATCCTTTCCCTGGAAAAGAGGTTCTTTTTATGAAACAGGAAATTAAAGATAAGTATCAATGAGAGGGTTACCAGTAATGAGATAATTGCCGGTGTTAATTGATTAATATCCACGTTTCCCCTCTGTGTATGATTTTAGCAAACTTGCATTTGGCGTATTTTGGTAATTATTTTATTATCTTCAATTCATACTATATATAATGTAGATGAAATTAAGATGTTCCTAAGAGTGATGTGGGTTAATACATTTTTTTATCGCTCTTTTCGTCCCATTCCCTGAGAAGTTCAAGACACTCCTTTCTGTCAATATTCAGCATCTCCAGTGCATTCTCATCCTCTTCTCTGATAAATTTGTAGAAAAGGCTGTCATCAAAACCTATTGCAGCAACATCTTCTTTGTTCGTTCCAAAATACACCTTTTTTATTCGTGCCCAGTAGATGGCTGCAAGACACATGGGGCATGGCTGGGAACTTGTATATATCTCACAATCGGAAAGGTCGAAGTTCTCCAGAACCTCAGATGCCTGACGGATTGCCAGAACTTCAGCATGTGCTGTGGGATCATTGGTAATTAATACCTTATTGTGAGCTCTGGACACTACTTTTCCATCTTTGACTATAATTGCGCCGAAAGGGCCGCCATGGTTATCTTTCATCCCCTCACGTGCTTCATCTATTGCAGCTTGCATGAAATTGCTCATGGGACACTATAATTTTTTATTGGTTTTAAATTAACTGGTAGATTCTCTTTTTTTGAGTACAATTTTCAAAATAAAACTTTATGGGCTATCTGTTAGTGGAAAAGTCATTTAATATAGCTTTAAATGATTTTCAAAACTTTATTTTCTTTTAAATCAAAATTAAAGCTTTATTCCATCTTTTTAGTTGTAAGTATGTTTATATTTGAATTTGCGAATCCAGGAATTGTAAGATCACATGTTAACGTACTACCAACAACCATCATCACCAACCACCAATGTACCACCATACATATCGTACACCATCATAACATGTGGTCTTTTTTCCAATCACAATTTCATATCGTACACAGTAACTATCCACAATAAAAACAACAGAAAACAAAGAGAACAATAAGAACAAAAAGATTGAGCATACAAAAGGAGCGAAAAATGAAGAGAAATACGCTGAATTATATGGTGGACATCCCACTATTAGTACAGTCATTTATAGTAAGCGTTACAGGAGTTGTCCTTATGTTTGGAAACCATGGAACAAGTTTTCTGGGATTTAACAGCAGAGAATTACTCCATATGCATGAGCTGATAGGACTCCTGATGGTTGCATTCTCAGTTATACATCTGGTATTACACTGGAAATGGATGGCCTGCACAACAAAGAATTTAGTGACCGGAAAGAGCGTTCTTACTTCAAAGTGCGAAGCAGCGTATCCTGTTGAAGATTAAATCCATTTAACATTTCAATATGGAATATCTGGTATTGTCTTTATTTTCATCATTTCCCAGATATTCTGGCCTTATTTTTTCCGGCTAACCATAAAGCTATTTATTCCTTCGGGTATTTCCCTGTTATATTATAAAAGGTGAAATAATGCAGCTAAAAGTTCAGCCTATTGATATCAAGGTCGGCAAATATAAGGTAGTACTGAATACCATCGATGCCAAGGAAATGGGAGTAAATGAAGGCGATAGGGTAAGGATCAAGGATCATAAGGTCCTGACAGCTATTGTTGATTTCACAGAGGATATGATAGCTCCCGGAATGATTGGGCTGTATCATGAAGTTCATGAACAACTTCAGAAAGAATGGACAGAAACCGTTGACGTTGAACCTGCTGAGAAACCTAAATCTGCACGTATTATCAGAAAGGTTATGGACGGCAAAAGTCTGGATAGGGACGAGATATACGAACTTGTAAAGGATATCGTAGAAGAAAATCTGAATGATATTGAACTGGCTGCTTTCCTCACTGCTACTTACATTAAAGACATGACCGAGGACGAAACTGAATGGCTCACCAAGGCTATGATCGATACAGGTGAACGCATAGAGTTCGCCACAACACCTATCATGGACAAACACTCAATTGGCGGAGTCCCGGGAAACAAGATATCTCTTCTGATAGTTCCTATTGTTGCAGCCAATGGTTTACTTATTCCTAAGACAAGTTCCCGTGCAATAACAGGGGCAGGCGGGACAGCAGATCTCATGGAAATTCTGGCTCCGGTAGAATTCACCGCACAGCAGATTAAGGAAATGACCGAAAAGGTCGGCGGTGTGATCGTCTGGGGTGGTGCAACTAACATCGCACCTGCGGATGACAAACTTATCAGGATCGAGTATCCGCTTTCAATTGATCCGCACTGTCAGCTTCTGGCTTCGATCATGGCAAAAAAAGGTGCAGTCGGTGCCCAGAAGGTTGTTATGGACATTCCTACCGGCGCTGGTACAAAAATACCTGATGTAAAGACCGGAAGAAAGCTTGCAAGGGATCTTATCAATCTTGGGGATCGCCTTGGAATGGATGTTGATTGTGCACTGACATACGGTGCTTCCCCTGTAGGAAGAACAATTGGTCCTGCACTTGAGGTTATTGAGGCACTGAAAGTTCTTGAAACAATGGAAGGTCCGAACAGTCTTATTGAAAAGAGTGCAGTGCTTGCAGGTATGCTCCTTGAGATGGGTGGAGTTGCTGCAAAGGGTCAGGGTCACAGTCTTGCTATAGAAACCTTGAAGAATGGTAAGGCATTTGCTAAACTAAAAGAGATCATCGAGATACAGGGTGGAGACCCTACTGTAACTTACAGGGACATTAAGGTGGGTCAGTATACAGCAGAACTAAAAGCTCCTACAAATGGTTATGTCCTTGAATTCCACAACAAGCGCATTGTACAGATCGCAAGGCTTGCAGGTGCTCCCAATGACAAGGGAGCAGGTGTAAGGATACACAAGAAGCGCGGTGAGGCAGTTGAAGCAGGTCAGCCTGTACTTACTATCTACGCTGAAAAGGAAGATAAACTTGCAGATGCCATCAAAAACGCAAGGGAAGACCTTCCAATTGTTGTAGAAGGAATGCTTCTTGAGAAAGTTGCTGATATAACAGAACTCTGAAACGATAAACATGCCTGATAAAATAGTAATATTAAGGCTTGGACACCGTCCGCAGCGGGATAAGAGGATTACCACCCATGTTGGTCTTACAGCACGTGCCTTCGGTGCCGAGGGTATGCTTCTGGCATCAGATGATAAAAAGCTTTCAGGCAACATTGCTGATGTTTGCAACCGTTTTGGCGGTGATTTCTATGTTAAGAATGATGTTAGCTGGAAAGCTGAGATCAGAAAATGGAAGGAAGAAGGTGGAAAAGTATGTCATCTGTCAATGTACGGAATCAACCTTCCTGATGCAGTTCCTGAAATTAAAGAATGCAAAAAGCTCATGATCGTAGTAGGTGCTGAAAAGGTTCCCTTTGAGATATATGAGATGGCGGACTGGAATGTTGCAGTTGGCAACCAACCTCATTCGGAAGTTGCTGCTGTGGCAGTAACTTTAGATCGTATAGCAGGAACCGATCCCCTGAGAATGGATTTTGAAGGTGGGGAATTGACAATAGTTCCTGAGAAATGCGGAAAAAAAGTGATAGACAGAAGAGAATAAGAATATTTAGGAATGTTATCTATTCTTTTTTTACGGAAGGTCCTTTGTATATTCTTCTTCTTTCGTAATTTCCGTATCCGCGGTGCTTTGGTTCCCGTCTTTTTTTTATGTTTTGCTCAAAGAGCTCATCCAGTTCATCTTCATCGATCTCATCAGCATTTCTATTTTCTTTTTCCGGCATGCTATCACGGAGATTAAATAGTTTTTATCAGTGGATCATGGTCAATGAATTCCACATCAATTCCAAGTCTTTCAGCAAGCACCGGGCAAAGATCCTGCATTCCCGGATTTTCGGTGGCATAATGTGTTGCATCCACAAGCAGCATGTCACTGTAAGATCGGATAATGTCATGTTTCAATTCTGATGATACATAGGCATCAGCGCCATAGTTTCTGGCTGTGTCGATGTACTCTGACCTGAAACCGCTTCCTCCGAATACCATTACTTTTCTTATCTCATCTACATTCCCTGCAAACTGAATGTGTGTTCCAAGACTTTTTGAAACATGGTTTACAAAAGTCTCTACTGAACACGGACTTATACTCCCAATACGACCAATTGGAATTTCCTTTATATCTGAAAGACCCAGTCTGTTTGCAAGTGCATCGTTGATGCCGCCTTTTGCTTTATCAAAATTAGTGTGCATTGAGTACAGTGAAATTTCATTATCCAGTGCAATCTTCAGGCTGTCTGCAAGTTCTTTACTAATGCAGTGAACAGCATGGAATATCAGTGTATGATGCGTAACAAGCAAGTCCGCCTCAATCATGGCAGCTCTGTTAAGTACATATTCTGTGGGGTCAAGTGCCACAGCAATTTTCTGAACATCATTTTCAAGGTTTAAATTAAGACCCACTCTTCCAATATCGAAATCTTCGGCCAGTTCAGGTGGAGCGATATCTTCCAGAACACTGATTACGTCTGTTAGTTGCATAAAAGAATGATTGATTCTAATTGACTTTAAACTATCGCAAATTAATAATCAAATGTTGCACAAAATTATATGTTTACTATTATTTTATAGATGTGAATACAATCGAAGCATTCAAATAGATGCACAGTATAATTATAAATACGCATTATATATAGATCAATTAGTGGTTATTCGAGGATAGTTCATGAGAATAAAGACAGGAATAGAAGGTTTTGACGAGCTGGTGCAGGGAGGTCTGCTTTCAGATCGTGTTTATCTTGTGAGTGGTCCACCTGGCAGTGGCAAAACGACTTTTTGTGTGCAGTATCTGGCGCATGGCGCAGCTCTCGGTGAAACCGGACTTTATGTAACCTTACTTGAAAGTCCGCAAAATATCATCGATGACATGTCCAATTACTCCATGAACGTGCTCACTCTTATCAAGATGAAAAAACTGCTTTTTGCAGATCTCGGACCGAGGATGGAATACGGTTTTATGGATGAAATGAGCGAGTACATAACTCCGGAATATGAGGTCTCAGCATCAGCAGGAGAACATGAGGCTCCATCGCCTGCAATAGTTTTCAAGGAGATTGCAGCTTACGTTTCAGAGTATGATGTAAAGAGGCTTGTGATAGATTCCGTCTCAGCAATAAGGTTCACTACAAGGGATCTTTCGTTGCAGGAAAAAGAAATGAGTCGCTTCATACGGAATCTTAAGAAACTTGGCTGCACAACCATACTTATATCCGAGATGACCGATCCAAGTGCTTATTCCACAGAACAGTTCGCTGCACATGGAGTAGTATTCATGCATAATTTCCTTTATGATAAAACAATGACCCGTGCATTGCAGATCATCAAAATGCGTGGTACAAAACATGATTGTAACATGCGGGCAGTAAATTTCGGTGACAAGGGACTTGTGATCAATGGTCTTCTTGAATGATGGTGTATCCAGATGGTAAGATTCTTTTCCAAAAAGGAAGAAAAAACCCAGCTTACTGATGCTGAGGTTAATGAACTTTCAAAAAATGCCTATGATCTTGGCTTTGAAGTAGGTTATCATAAGCATTCGGAGCTTGGCTGGGTTAGCGAACGTTATTCCATGCTTGAAGATCTTGCCAGAGCTGCTGGATTTCCCACATTGGTCAAGGAAAAATATACGTTGGGCAAGGACGAAGGTCACAAAGCCAAGGAACGGGATATGCATGCCGGTCTCTCTAAAAAAGAATCTGAAAAAGATCGTCAGGAATCAAAGGTAGCATATGATACAAATGTATTGCATCCTAATAACGGGCATATTGATTCTGGATACGGAAGTTCACTTGTAAAGGATAAATCCATTGCAGGAATGATCTTGCAGCCGTCTCTTATGAACATGCCTGAATCTACTTCCAGAACAAAGGTTATTGACAGACCATCACAGCTCAGGGGATTTAAACCTTTATATCCGAAAATATAGCCTAAAAAAAACAAAAAGGGATTTTTATGATTCGCAAACTACTTTTCTGTCTGCTATTCATTATTTTATTGAGTTCACCTGTAATGGCATATACACTTGATGACATAGAGTGGACTGACAGCGCTTCCAAGAGTGGTACTCTGAAATGGGGAGGCACTCTTAAATTAGATGATTATACAATAAAAGTTGAAGACTTCAATGAAGATGGTTTTGTTAGTATAGGCATCTATCGTGACGGTGAGCTCCAAAAGAAATCTCCTGCACGTGCCGGTGAAGGTTTTGAGTTCCGTGATACAGAATACGGTGATGATCTTCGTATCTATGTTAAGAAAGTAACTCTGAATCTCGATGAATGGACAGGAAATATGGACAATCCGACCGCTGCCATTGAGGTTTATGAAAGAGGAATTCCTGAAATGGGAATTACTATCAAGACTGAAGATGATGAATATGATCCGCGTACTGTGGCTTACCAGTCAATTGTTGCAACCATAGATATAGACAATGAAGGTGATGCAGAAGCAGAAGACCTTACTGTGGAAGTTGATACCGATGGCATGGAGCTTATTGATGGTAAGGACTCATATCATTTTACATCCATTGAAGAGGATGAAGTGCTTGATCAAATAGAGATCGAACTTGAGATTCCTGAATACTGGGATGAGACTGATGTTGATATTACAGTAACTACGAGATCAGAGGATATCAATGGTGAGATCCATGAAGATAGTGAAAAGAAGACAATTACCATTAAACCAGTGGTAGAGCTAATTGTCTCTAAAACAGTAACTGAAGAGATCTACATGGATGAAACTGCGCATGTTTCAGTGAGTGTCTGGAATAATGGTATATATGGCCTGAGTTCTGTGACTCTGGAAAACCCGCAGACCAGTGATCTTGAAATTCAGGATAATGTTGAGAATGAAGTAACCCTGTCTATTGGTTCTAAAGAAACACAGGCAAAGATTATGGAATATACTTTAAAACCAACAAAGACCGGGACCTATAACATTCCTGTTGCAACTGCTACTTTCACTGATCCGGAAGGAAAAACCCATACCTTTAAGTCTGACAAATCAAAAATTAAAATCGATGGTCCGGATATTGTTCTTACTAAAACTGTAAGTCCGGAGTCAGTAAACCCCGATGATGAAGCTACTGTTAAGGTTACTGTGAAAAATCAGGGAACCAAGGATGCCAGTGTAACCACAACAGAAACAATGCCTGAGGCTGCAAGCTATGTAAGCGGTGATCTGAGTTTCCATGATGTTGCAGTACACGGAAAAAGTTATACTTATTCATATAAAATCAAAGTTGAAAGTACAGAGGATCTTAGAGTTCCTGAAACAACTGCTACATTCATTGATTTTGAAGAATACAAGGGTGAAAGAATCTCTAATAGTCCTGTAATCACAGTTATCGATCCTTCAGAAGAAACTACAGAAAGTTCTTCCTCTTCTTCTTCAAGTTCTTCGTCGTCAAATGCTCAGCAAAGCAGTTCAGTTAGCAACAGTGAAGACTACATTTATCAGGAAGATGATACCAGAGTTCAACCTGGATTTGAAGCCAGCTTTATGATACTTGCCCTGTTTGCAGTTTACCTTGTATCAAAACGTAGAGAAAGGTCATAATTATATGAAACAGCAATTGTTCCTTTTAATAGGACTGACTGTGCTGTTATTCTCTCTCTGTATTGTTGCAAGTGCACAGTCAGATGATGTTGAATGGCTGGAGGCTGAAGAGTATACACTATATTGGGGAGATGAGGTCAATCACAGTGGCTATCTGATCAAAGCAGAGGATTTTTCATCTGCCGGACCGAGTGATGATGAAAATGACTATGTAATGCTTACTATAACAAGTATGTATGACGATTCATGGGGAGCTATACTGAGTAACAATACAGGAGGTCTTTCCAATAACACTGCTTTTGATGACAGGCTTAATATTACTGCTCTTGAAATCGTAACTGGCAATGATATTGCTTCACCTTATACTGTTCTTAGTGTGGCAATTTCTAATTCTACCGAATCTATCCCTAAAACAATAACAAGAATGGACGCTACATTTGAATTTGATGAAGATTTCAGCGATGAGGTTTACATGGGGGAAAGGGCTTATTATAGTCTTGAAATGAGATATCTGATGGGAGATTCTCCGGGATCTTTAATGATTGAAACAGAGATGCCGGATGGAATTGTTTTTGATCCGGATTCTGATGGTGTCTGGAATTATTCTTTTAAGCCAAATAATATAAGGACTCTGGAGTACTCGGTTAAAGCTTTAAAACCAGGCACTTATGAGATTAATGGAACTCAGATTGAAATGAACCTGGGAGAGAAGACTTATTCTAAAGAAATGAATTCTTCAACTCTTGTTGTTCATGGTCCTTATATAGTAGTTACTAAGACACTAAGTTCGGATAATGTCAGCTTGAATAATAATGTAAATATATCTGTTGAAGTGGTAAACGAAGGTGACAGAGCAGCTTATGTGAGTCTTTCCGATCAACCCCCTATAGGTGGAAAAGTAATTTCCGGTGTAATGGGTGGCAGTCTTGTTTTACATCCGGATAATACATTTTTGGTCGAATATTCTGTGCGTATGGATAAAGTAGGTGACATAGTCATTCCTTCAGCAACGGCCAAATTTGTCGATTCGAATGAGTATTCGGGAACTGCATATTCAAAAAGATCCATTCTTCAGGTTATTGATCCTGATGTTGTCGTGGCTTCCAGTTCCGGAAATAAAGAGATAACTGACGAAACTCATATTGAAGAAACAGTTCAAAGCGATGCAAGCCCGGAACAAAGTTCTCAGAATTTCGCTGAAACTGAAGAGGACCATGGCAAATTACAGGTCCTGTATGATATTCTGGATAGGATAACTGAATTCCTGAATAATACCAAAGAAAAAATACTATGATGTCATTCTCTTTTTGAGAATAGTCCAATGAGATTTTTCTATTATTAAACCAGGAATGTTTCCATGACAAAATCCAGAAAACATGAGGACAAATCGACCCTTATCCTGACTCACGGGGATTCGGACGGAGTATGTGCAGGAGCCATTGCAAAAAGTGCTTATCCTGAGGCTGATGTATACTTTACGTCTCCAGTAGGGGTCATTGATGACCTGAACATTGCAGATGGTTACAGGAATGTGATCATAAGTGATATTGCTATTGATGAAAAGCACTGCATGGATCTGTTTAAAAGACTTGATGAGATTGCATCAGTTGCTGATCTGACATACATTGATCATCATCCTTTGCCGGACAGGTGTGTTACTGCAAACTGGTTACATCACGATCGGGGTATCTGTGCATCAGAGCTCACATACAAGGTACTTGAGGATAGATTAAGCAGAGATATGCGCAGAGTAGCGATATATGGCGCAATTGGTGATTATTATGACAGCAGTCCGTCTGTGAAGGAATGGCTTCGTGACTGGGATAAGAGAAGTTTATTTTTCCAGGCAGGTACACTTATTCAGGCCCTTATCTATTCAGGAAGGAACTATGATTTTAAAAGAAAGCTCATTGTGCCTTTGTCCCATGATAAGATTCCTACAGAGATACCCAATGTGCTCAAGTATGCAAAAGAAGGTGCTTCTCTTGAAGAAAAACTCCGGATACACGTAAAACATGAAGTTAAAGCTCTTAATAATCTGGCTTATGTGGTGGATCCCAATGGTTATATGTCAAAATCTGCAATATATGCTGCTTCATACGGGCAGCGGGATGTGGGCATATCTGCCGAGTTCAGGCACAAGAGAAATGCTTATGATATGAGTCTGCGTTCCAGAAATTCTGAATCTGTAGACCTGAACCTCTTATTGCGCAGAATAGCTCCTTTGTTTGGTGGAAGTGGTGGCGGACATGCTGCTGCAGCCGGTGCGAGAATTCCGAAAGATTCATTTAATGCGTTCCTCAGAGAGCTCGATAAGGCTATAGGGGTTCAGAAACACAGGGTTGCAAAATTTAACGAGATATAAAAACGGCGATATAAATGGCAAAAAAGAATGATGACCTTGAGGGTATTAATTTTGAGATACTTTTTTCCGGAAGATCCAATGTAGGAAAGTCCTCCATCATAAAACAGCTTACAGGAAAGAATGTTAAAGTTGGAAAGCGTCCTGGTGTGACACTTAAGCCCACTCATATAAGATATTCCGATCTGCTTCTTACCGATCTGCCTGGATTTGGTTTCATGAGCGGTGTGAAGGATCGCAAGCAGGATATTGTGAAAGATCAGATCGTGCGATACATCGAGAAAAATACTGACAGGGTCAATATTGCTGTTCTTGTCATTGATGGAGCTTCTTTTATTGATATCATACAGCGCTGGGAAGATCGTGGCGAAATCCCAATAGATATTGAGATGTTTGAGCTTTTCCAGGAACTGGGTTTTGATATAATTCTGGCCGTGAACAAAACTGATAAGATCAAGAATAAAGAGATAGATGCGACCCTGGATTATATATGTGATAAGCTGAACATGCTGCCACCATGGAAACAGTGGATCGATACTGTTGCTCCGATAAGTGCAAAGAAAGGTGACCTGAAAGCTCTGAAATCACTTATCAGGCAGAGGTTACATAATGAAAAGAGGGATGATCTGTTCAAGTATTTCTGAACAGACTCGCTTATTTTGTGAATTTATCTTACCTTGAATGTGGCACCGATGTCAGTTGCTATTTTTTTACACCTGTCGATGTCAATTCCTTCCTGACCAACAACTGTCATACGGGTCTTAATTCCTGTTTTTACTGCTTCTTTTGCAAAATCAAGGACTGCCTTGTATGCTCCTTCATACCTGGGTTTGCAAAGTTTGTTATATTTTTCTTCAGATTCTGCATTCAGACTAACTGAAACAGAATCAAGCCCGGATGCCTTCAACTTCTCTACGACATTCATTTCGGGATTCATGAGTGCAGCGTGTCCATTTGTATCAAGTCTGACGTGGACCCCTTTTTTGTGGAGCCATTCGGTTATATGGAGTACAATATCAAAACGGCATGTTGGTTCTCCAAAACCTGTGAAAACAATTTCTTTGAACTTGCTGAGCTCATATTTTTCGAGATCAGAGATTATTTCTTCCTCAGTAGGTTCTCTGGACAGACGAAGGTTGTAACCGTAAACCCCGTCACATCCTTCACGGATGCAGAATGTACAGCTTGCGCTACATTGATTGGTTATATTCAGATAGAGGTTTCCAAAAGCTTCGTAACTGATAGTTCCTCCGAACATGGGGATATCATTGCTATTTTCTTTCAATATCTTCCCTCAGCCTCTTGTTATTTAGCCCAGTGTCCTTCTGTGATTATTTGATAATTTAGGGGTGGAATTTTCTTGAGGAAATACATCAATGCTGAAAGTCCGTTCTTAAGTCGGATCTTTTCCCTGTAATACCAGTCGCCTTCATAATAATCCAGTTCTTTAAGGGTCTGCTCACTGATATCATACACTTCCCCCATAATAGCAGACACTGGCATTTGAGATATATCTTCGGGTTTGAGAACTCCCGGGAATGCTCCAAGGTCTATCATCACATAATTCCCTGCGGTTTGTGTCGAGCACACAAAACTTGAACCTTTCAGAAGTTTATGGTTAGGGTCACCTTTTTTGAGGGTTCCATAGACGAAAATATACATTAACTGAGTCCCACATTCAGTTTCATTAATGTCTTTTTGACCGGATCAGGTAGCTGACCGCACTGTATGGCTTTCATTTGATCTGGTGTTATCATTTTAATTGCTGTGCTCATAAGCCTGTCGGAGAGCATGAGCCTGTCCATGAGTTTACGCACATAGACTGCGGTCTTGATTTCAAGTCCCATCTGTTGTCTCCATCTAGTTTCATATTCCTGAAGTCTGCATTTGCCTTTGAGGAATTCTGCTGCAGTTTCTCCTGCAAGTTTTCCTCCGACCATTGCAGTGGATATTCCTCCACCGTTGGTTGCTATGATATGACCTGCCGCATCACCTGCTATCAGTGTATTGTTTGAAGCGGTTACTTTAGGTGCTCCTCCTACCGGAACAAGTCCTGCGACAACAGAGGTTATGGATGCGCCTTCCAGTTTTTTGCTGGCTATCGGATGCTTGTACATAAAACGCTCAAGATAGTCTCTGGCGCATAGGTGCTCTTCAAAAAGAGCTTCACGGATGCCAACACCAATGTTTGCGGTGTCATCACCCTGTGAGATGATCCATGCGTATCCACCGGGAACATAGTCCTTTCCGAAATACATTTCAACTGCTTCCCTGTCTATGTCAACACCGCTGAGTTCATATTCAAAAGCAGTTCCGGTTCCCATGGGGTCAGGGTCGCGGATCATGTTTGAAGCCTTTGCTACTATGGAATTAGGTCCATCTGCACCGATTATGACCTTGCCTTCAACTTCGAATTCACCGAAGGCGCCATCCATGAAGAGTTTTGTTTCGTTCACTTCGGTGACGTTTGTTCCCACTAATAATTCAGCACCTGCTTTTGCTGCATGTTTTGCCAGGTGTTTGTCAAAGCGTCTTCTGTCAATCGCATCTGCATCAACATCGAAACCTTTTGACAGACCGTTTGGAGCTATAAAACGCTGGTATGAGGCTGTGGCATGTATGCAAGATGAAGGTATTTCCTCAAGGGTCACTGGTAGTTCTGCATTTGGTACAAGTTCCTGCAATACGGGGTAGTGTGGAAGGAATCCTCCGCACTGGAGAGGTACTCCTATATCCTTTTTCTTTTCAATAAGGAGTACAGACATGTCATTTCCAGCAGCGTACATTGCTGCGGTGGAACCGGCGGGACCAGCTCCGACTACAATGATATCATATGAATCTTCAGGTGTCATGATTGTTTTAAGGATTTGTTGATTATTTTTTGGATTTTTGCCAGATCAACAGATTAAAAAGTGATCCTGTCCGTAATTTCTTTTAGCTTTGGCTCAATATGCTTATCACAAACCACATTCTATTAAATATATCTAACTATTACTGGTAAACTGATAATTTTGATCGACTACTGACAATAACTGGCAGTTAATCATACGATTGCTTTATTAGTGTCCGGTCAATGTTTCAATCAATGTTTATTGCGTTTGAATGGTGAACGATATGGTACGCGAGCACAGGAACAATGTATGGGTAGTACGTACGGGTTATTGCGGTATGCAGGAAAAGTCCTGCATAGAAAGGGATTTCATTTCATTTGACCTGAACCTGCATATTATGGACTTGTTCGGCAGTGAATTGATGGATATCAAACACCGTTCACCTAATTATAAGAAATATATGCATTTTGGGGATAAGTATAGAGATTTTGATCAGAAGTTCAGACAGGAGTTTGAGGATGCCATCAAGAATGTTGATTATTCCAAAGAGCGTCCTGAAGTTGTGAAAAAGATGAAGCGCCTTAACACAAAACTCCAGAAGTTTGATGATGAGGTCAAACAATTCGATGCAACTATGCACGAGTTTGATGAGTTTGAGCGTGTGGAGCAGATGAAAAAAGCTTTGCTTGCAAGGCTGAGCACTCCATCGGTAGATTTGCTTGAAGTATGGGCAAAGGATGTGCTGCATTTTGTTAATGATATCAGGATATTTGATCTAATCGTTATTCCTCTGATGTGTGAGAAAGAAGTAGCAATTGGCAGGGTGCGGGACAATTACAAGTATCGTGAGGGTAAGGGTGTTCTGAGCCACAGCAGAAAGGTTGACTGGCACGATACCAGGGTTCCTTTTGATAACATGTTCTATGGTTTTGAAGATATCCTGGAGCTTCCGTCTTCAATTACACTCCTTCATGGGTCAGACAGGGAGTTTGTTCTTGGTATAGTGGTGGATGATACTTTCTGATCATCCTTTGACCATTTTTATTTTGTGATTGTGTTTTTTCTTTTCCTCGTTTTTTTTGCTGGCAAAAGATTCTTAAAGACCTATGAGTATAGCGTGCAGGTAATTCAATTCATGGATTTAATCAGTAAATCAGACTATTAATCAAATAATTTATATTGAGTTGATCGATTTGGCAATTGAGAAAGGCGATTTCATAAAAATAAACTATACTGGCAGGTTCAATGAAGGACAGATCTTTGACACCACAGACGAACAGCTTGCAAAAGACAACGGCATCTACAATCCACGTGGTGTTTACGGCGGAGATGTTGTGATCGTTGGCTCAGGCCACACAATCAAGGGTCTGGATGAGGATTTTATTGGTAAGGATGTAGGATACTCCGGTAAGATCACAATTGCACCTGAGATGGCATTCGGTCCGCACAATCCTTCTCTTGTTGAGACAGTTTCAGTTACAAAGATCAAGGACCAGCTCGGTGACCAGAGACCATACCCTGGAATGCCTATTGAGCTCAATGGAAAGCGTGGCGTAATTGCACAGGTCATTGGTCGCAGAGTACGTATTGACCTTAACCATGCTCTTGCAGGTAAGGAAGTTGAGTACGAGTACACCATCGAAGAGAAGATCGAGGATAAGGTTGCCAAGGCACAGGGTCTGCTTTCACTCTACACCGGAATGCCAGAGATCGAGGTTGAGGTTACAGATGACCTTATCAGGATCTACACTCCAATCGAGCTTGGCTTTAACCAGAGATGGCTTGTCTCCAAGATGACCATTGCAAATGAGCTTATCGACAAACTCGATATTCCAAATCTGGAATTTGTCGAGAAGCATCCGTATGTCCCTGAAACAGCCGAGGAAACCCCTGAGGCAACTGAAGCTCCTGCAGAGGACGAAGAAGCTGAAGCTACAGAGGAATAATTTTCCTCTTGACTTTTTACTTTATATAACATCTAAAATTTATCTTACAGCAATAATTGACAATTACTGTCAATATCGTTTTTGTATCAAAACGCTTATATGTCTGGTCGCTATTAAGATACCATCCGACATGCTGAGGTAGCCAAGTGGACTACGGCGCCGGTCTTGAAAACCGGTAGTGCTAACGCGCTACGAGAGTTCGAATCTCTCCCTCAGCGTCTTTTTTCAGTATGAATACTTTACTTATCTACATTTTTCCTTATATAAGTTGAAAAGTGGATTATAACACCTGTATGCATATATTTTTATGGACAGTATGAGATATAATATATTGGATATTGTCCAGTTTATTGTAAACAAGGTAAACTTTAGAATTAGGATTATCATGTCTGTGAACGTTAAAAGGGATAGAAGAGGATAATATCATGATAGATGATTTTAAAGAGACATTCAAGGAGGTCTTCATGGCTGTGTTGCCTCTTAGCGTGGCAGTTCTTATTTTAATCCTTGTAATAGATATGAGTTCAGATATACTCCTTTCGTTCATTACAGGAGCATTTCTGGTAATTGCAGGAATGGTGCTTTTCCTTATGGGTGTAAAGATGGGAATGCTTCCAATAGGTGAATCTATTGGCGCCGAACTGCCAAAGCATAATTCGCTGATATTTATAGTAGTCGTTGCATTTGTTCTCTCTTTCATGGCAACAATTGCAGAGCCTGATGTAAGGGTACTGAGCACCATGATCAATTCTGTGTCAGATGATGGTATTTCTCGTAATGTATTGATACTTTCCATTGCTTGCGGCGTGGGTTTCTTTGTATCAGTCTCAATGCTAAGGATAATATATAGTGTGCAAATAAAATATCTCCTGACCGCTGGGTACCTGATTGTTATAATGCTATCCTTTTTGACAAAACCTGAGTACATTGCCATCGCCTATGATGCAGGAGGAGTGACAACAGGGCCCATGACAGTTCCGATTATACTTGCATTAGGCATAGGTACTGTGTCTGTATTGGGTGAAAGATCAGAGCTTTCTGATGGTTTCGGGCTCATCGGCCTGGCTTCAATTGGACCGATAATCAGTGTAATGCTCATGGGGGTATTTACCTGAGCAGTGTGGAGCATGGGCAGACTCTGATCGCCATCGTTCTAGAGGTTTTTGAGGCTTTGGTCCCTCTCATAATTTTCTTCATAATTTTTCAGTTATTATACCTTAAATTCCCATCTTCAAAACTTATAAAGTTGTCAATGGGAATAATCATGACAGCTGCAGGAATGATACTGTTCCTCTATGGAGTTTACAATGGTTTTTTTGCAGTAGGCATAGAGATGGGTTATTTTTTCGGTAGCTTTGAGCAAAAATGGGTACTTATTCCTGTTGGTATTCTACTTGGTTTCCTTGCTACCTTTGCAGAACCTGCTGTAAGAGTATTGTGCTATCAAATAGAAAAATCATCCAGTGGATATATTAGAGCAAATCTCATGCTTTATACTTTATCCATAGCCGTTGCCGTATTTGTTGGCATAGCAATGGCAAAACTGGTCTACGATATTCCTTTTATATACATAGTAATACCGGCCTATCTTTTATCATTGCTGCTTATGTGGTTTAGTGATGAAGATTATATAGCCATAGCCTTTGATTCGGGAGGTGTGGCTACCGGACCAATGGCAGTTACTTTTTTGATGTCCATGGCAGTAGGCGTTGCTTCTTCGCTTGGGAACAGGGACCCTGTTATTGATGGTTTCGGCATGATAGCATTGATAGCCTTGGCCCCAATCATTTTTGTAATATTTTTAGGTGTATATATAAGACATATAGGAAGGAAAGATAATGAATGATGAATATGATCCGGTTTTGATAGTAAGCATAGTAAAGAAAGGCTGGGGTGACGAGGTAGTAAAAGCATCCCGCAAAGCAGGCGCAAAAGGTGGGACCATCGTTTTTGGGCGTGGTACAGGCGTTCATGAGAATAAGAAACTGCTTGGAATGCTGATTGAGCCGGAAAAAGAAATAGTTCTGACACTTGCAGAATCTAAAAACGCCAGAGGGATTATAGATATTATCAATGAAGACGTAGGTCTGAACAAATCGGGAATTGGATTGGGTTTTGTTATCCCTGTAAAAGAGGTATTTGGCACCGCAAATATTGTATGTGATGTGGATAATCAATGCAAACTCAATATAATGGAAGAAGAGCCGGAGGAGATTGAAGAAGAGCTTAAATAATAGACTTTGTATAAAACCTCAGATTTGTTGGCTGGGTGTATACAATAGATTTTTTCTATTATGATATTAGAAATTACAAAAACAAAAGAAGGAACAAGTCCTTCGTTTTTACTTAATTGAGATTTCTGATCTAGAAATAATTCTGTTTTTGTGATCAGGCGAAAATAGCGATAGAATCAAACCTTGCAGTTCCTTTCTGTGTCCAGTAACCGCAGTTTTCACAATACTGTATGTTTTCGTTTTCGTTAAGTCTGGAATTACATTCCGGACAGAGTTCTAATTTGTTCATTTTTCCCATCATTTTTTAGTCCCCGTTCTCTTTGACGATTAAACTTGATTAGTTTTCATACTACTTAAAAGTAGTATATTAGGTATTATTTATTATTCTATTGGATTATAATAACTATATAGATTCCATGCTCGTCTTTTAAATACTGATGAACAAGTAAATCTCAATGCTGCACAGAAAAAAGTAATGAATAAACTTCTTTTTATCCTATTCTGGATAGTAATGATGTGCATCCAGTTTTTTAAATTTACTTATAAGGATAAATATACAATAATATTGATTCTTAATGATGGAGGATTTAGAGTTCTTGATTGGAATAATAGTTGATATTTTAATTTAAATAATTCATTTTTTGCCATTAATTTTTCATGTTGTTCATATTCGTAGTCATATTCCTATATTATGGACATATTTTTTTTATATATCGACATAATATCTCTTTATTAGTGCGACAATAGTATTTCTGAATTATATTAGGTAATCAAAATGGTTGGAACATGAGCGAGGAACTTTTCTACCAGAACCAACTCCAGAATCTTGAAGACATCAAAGCTAAATACTTCAGTCAGCTTGATGAAGTAGAGAAAAAGCGTTCAGAAATTGCTTTGAAGAAGGAGCAAATAAAAACTGATGAAGCTCATATTATTGATGAATATCACAGGATCCGCGAAGCCAAAAAACTGATAGCTAAGGAATATGAAAAACTTGCTACTAAAAACGATTCACTTAAACAGGCCAAACAGGAATACGAAAAAAAACGTGTTGAGTTCTTAAGGCTTGAAGCTGAACTTGCAACTCGCATGGACAAATATGATATAGATAAAGAGTCCCTGCAAAAAAGGAACTGTGAACAATACAGAGTTATGCGTGCTTTGTATGAAGAAGAAATGTCTCTCAATCAAAGGCGAAAAAGGCTTGAAAGGACCAGGACACGACTTGATCTGAAAGCAGAGAGGATAGCTGCACAAAAAAAGGAGATTTCTTCCGGTGAGCTGGATATTGAAGTGGAAACCGAGAAAATAGAACGCAGACGTGAATATGTCAAGCATCTCCAGCAGACTTTATCTTCACAGGAAGAAGATTTTTCATCCCGTGAAAAGAAACTCATTGAGCTTAAGCAAAAGACCGAGGACGAGATCAGCAAGCAAGTTACAATTCATAAACAGCAGCTGAATATAATAAAAAAAGATGCCAGGATCGAGCAACAAATGGCATACATCAAAGTTCTTGAAGATGATATTTTTGATTTGCAGGATAAACTTGAGAAAGCCAATGATAAACTGGCGAATATGAAGGTCTATTCAAAGATATTTGAGCAAAATATGGATCTTCTTGTAAGTTAAATCTTATTTTTAGGAAAAATCACTTTTCATAAAATGTATATTTGTACATCATTTTCAACAAATCAGGATGATTTATAAAAACTTAAATATCATTTCACTAATCTCACAAATAGGCACGGTGACATGTTCATTTCATGTCTTTGGCGGGAACTCGCATACCAACCAAGATTTACTGAGGGGTGCACGTGCCTTTTTGTAGTTTTAATCGCTGATTTCATTTTTTAATTCAGGTCTTTATCGTAAATGTAAAAGTACTGCCTTTTCCTTCTTCACTCTCAACCCATATCTTCCCCTCATGCATCTCTACAAACTGCTTAACAAGAGCAAGGCCAAGTCCGGTTCCACCGTATTTTCTTTTGTTTGATGAATCAACCTGTGTAAATGGACTGAAAATATTTTCCTGCATCTTCTTCGTTATTCCTATTCCAGTATCGGAAACATAAACCGTTATGTCATTATCTTTTTTTGTAGCATTGACCAAAACTTTACCATAATTCGGTGTGAATTTGATAGCGTTACTAAGCAGGTTTAACATTATCTGCTTGAACTTCAACTTATCAGCCGATATCTCCTGAACTTTAATATTATTATTTATTTCAAAGTCTATCTTCTTCTTAGCTGCTAGTGGCTGTACAGAAGATTTGATATCTTCCAGGATTTCATTCACGTTAAACAGTTCACGGTTCAGCTCCATCTTTCCTGCTTCTATCTTTGACAGGTCAAGAATATCATTTATCAGCTCAAGGAGATGCCTGCCACCGTTATTAATATGCTGCACATGTCTTTTTTGTTTGTCATTCAATTCTCCGAACAGTTCATCATTAAGGACATCTGAAAAACCAATAATTGCTGTAAGTGGTGTTCGGAGTTCATGGCTCATGTTGGCAAGGAATTCAGATTTTATCCTGCTGTTCTCTTCAGCAAGCATTTTTGCTTCTATAAGTGAATATTCAGCGTTTTTCCTTTCTGTAATATCACTTGCGAACATAATAAATCGTGTATCAGAAAGCTTTGCTGCATCAACTCTCATCCAGAATTCAGTTTCATCTCTTCTTGTAATTCTTAACTCTACATTGGCGAAACCTTTTTTCATTAATTCATGATAACCTTGAATAGCTTCATCTCTGGACTCAGGAGCTACTCTGGAAAACATATTCATTCCAATTAATTCCTCTGCAGAGTAACCTGTTAGAATACAAGCAGTTTCATTTACTTCCAGGAATGTTTCATTTTCATCAACTATAAATATTCCATAAGGTGCGTTCTCTATGTACGTACGGAATTTCTTTTCACTTTCCAGAAGTGCATCTTCAGCTTTTTTTTTCTCAGTGATATCATGGTAATTGAATAGTATACCATTAATCACCGGATCATCAAACAGATTTATTCCGATGACTTCTATCCATTTATAAGTGCTATTCTTACAGCGATATCTGATATTTGAGAAAACAGTTTCTCCGCTTTTCTCTAAAACACTCATGAAAAGGTCCTTTGCGATTCCCCTGTCATCAGGATGGATATTGTCAAACATATCCCTGTTAATTAGTTCATCCGGCTTCCAGCCAAACCATTTTTCAACGTTTGCACTCTTGTATCTTATAACTGCATTCCTGTCTGCAATTGCAATAACATCAGAAATGTTTGCTATCATTGCAGCCTGTTTTTCTTCACTTTCTATCAGCTTATTTTCGGATTCTTCACGCAAAATAGCTTCACCAATACCATCTGCAACAACTCTCAGAAGATTTACATCATCTTCATGCCATCTGCGTTCTTTATCACAGTCATCAAAACCGATGAATCCCCATAGTTTCTCCCCGGTAAAAATAGGTATTATCAATACAGAAAAAATACCCTGTTCTTTGAGGATTGACCTTTCAGGTTCTTCAAGTTCTTCAACTATATGTGGAAAATTATCTCCTGAAAGCAGGACAGATAAAAGCGTAGGAGCTCCTTCTGAATATGGAAGATGTTGTAGTTCGGGATTATCTATCTGAGCTTCTATACCTTCAGAAACTTCTTCATAGATCTGGGACATGCACAGTCCAATTTCAGGATCATTCTCGTTCCTGAAGACATAGGTCCTGCTGTTGCTTACAGTTTGATGGACTTTTTCCAGTATCCCAGGAATTATTTTATCTATGTCGTCAGGTTGCTGCAATAAGCGCATACATTCAATGGTCGTCAGTTCGTAATCAAGTCGTTTTTTAAGTAATGAATCTGTCTCAAGCAAATCTTTTCTTGATTTACTAAGTTCACCTATTTTTGGGCTAAGATAGAGAAAAAGCAGGGATCCGGTTGCAATTACAAAGAACATTCCTTTATATGTCTGAAATAGAATGTACATTTCCGGGTTTGTTATGATCCAGCCAAGCACAGTATCTGAAGCTAATATCCATAAGCTGGCTAAAAATATATACAAAAGCGCCACTTTAAGTGCCAGATATTTGTTTGCTTTGATATTGGATATTGATTTCATTTACTCATTGTTCCTGTTCATGCTTTCATCAATAATCCTGAGTAATTTTCTAGTCGTACTCTCAGAAATTACATATGTATATTTAATATATATAAATATATATTATCCACTGTTGACATTATATGTGTTTTATAAAAGTCTGACATATCTCAGATACTTTGAATCAACAACTTTAAGCGTTTAAACTCAGTACGCATTTAATATATGGTTCTGATAAATGAATTTCTAATGTCTGGAATATTTCTGGGATTTGCTTCAGGAATTTCTCCGGGACCACTAATGGCAATGACTATCTCAGAATCGCTTCAGCATGGTTCACGAGCTGGAATTAAGGTTGCAGTATCTCCTTTTGTAACGGACATACTTATTGTTTCAATTATTCTGCTGTTCCTGTTGGAATTCGATAATTATGATCCATTTATTGCTACGATCAGTCTGGCAGGTTCTCTATATCTTATTTATCTTGGGATTTCATCTTTCCGAACAGAAAGCATTGATATTGATATTGGAACCATTAGGGAGAATTCTCTTAAAAAAGGGATTGTTGTAAATTTTTTCAGTCCACACCCTTATCTTTTCTGGATTGCAATAGGAGGGCCAATACTTTTCAACGCACAGGAAACCAGCATCTTTTCAACTATATTGTTTGTTGCAGGTTTCTATGCTCTGCTGGTAGGTTCAAAGATCATTATTGCTATGATGGTAGGAAGATCAAGATCATTTTTGAAAAGCAATTACTATCTCTACACAATTCGCTTGCTTGGACTTGTCTATATGGTCTTTGCATTTTATTTCCTGAAACAGGGTCTGGAATTATTGAATTTGTATTAATGTTTTTTAATAAATACAATATGCATTAAATAATTTAAAATAGTCACATGATAAAGTCTCTATTATGAGTTCTCAGAAATTAACAATTGTCTTATTAATGTGCCTGATTCTTTCAGGCTTTGGTTGTATAGATGGTACAAATTCTGATTCTAGTACGGAAGCTGTAGTAATCTCAGGAATTAATGCAGATTCTGTAAACGAATATGACATTGCAACTGCAAACAATGTTTTTGCATTTGATATGTACAATATGATCAAAAGCAATGATAATACCATATTCTCTCCTTACAGTATCTTTACTGCCATGGCTATCTGCTACGATGGATCAGCAGGTTCCACGCAGGAACAACTGTCCGATGTATTCTACTATCCGCTTGATAAACAGATTCTTGAACAAAGCTCACAGGCCATGATATCAACAATTAACTCAGGCAATGATCAGTATGTCCTCAACACTGCCAATGCACTCTGGGTTCAGGAGGATTTTACTTTAGAAAGTCAGTATGTTTACAATGCTGAAACTTACTATGATGGAAAAGTGGAATCTCTGGATTTTATTGGGGAAACTGATGAGTCAAGGATAATTATCAATGACTGGGTAGAGAATAAGACCAGCAATAAGATCGTTGACATTCTCTCTGAAAGAAGCTTGAGCCCGGATACAAGGCTGGTAATTACTAATGCTGTGTATTTCAATGGTACATGGCTGAATAAATTCGAGGAGGCAGGTACCAGAAAAAGATCATTCACTCTTTCAAGTGGACCAGTAATAGATGTTGATACCATGTTTGTAGCTGACCGGTTCAACTATGGTAAGGGTGAATATGCCAGCATACTGGAGTTACCATACAAAGGTGGTGACATTAGCATGTATGTGATCCTGCCGGCTTCAAATAATATTGGGGATTTTGAAAGTAGTTTCACTTTTGATGATTACAATGAGTTGAAAAATAGTATGAGTGAGGATAATATTCTGGAAATATGGATGCCTAAATATACATTTGAGACTAAGACCCAGTTGAATGACCCTCTTCAGAGCATGGGTATTGTTGATGCTTTCAATTCAGGAGTAGCAGACTTTTCCGGAATATCCGACATGAGTTTGTCAATATCGGATGTTATACATCAGGCATACATCGGTGTAAATGAGAAAGGAACAGAAGCAGCTGCAGCAACTAATGTTGTGATGGAAGAAGAAGAAATACTCTATGATGTTCAGCTTCTCATTGATCATCCATTCCTTTTCTTCATTGAAGACAAAAGAACCGGTTGCATTCTTTTCATGGGCAAGGTTGAGGATCCTTCAGTTTCCTAATAAAATAAAAAGAAAACACGGAGGTAAATCCCTCCAATTACTATTTTATTTATTTAGATTGATAATATCTAAGATTTGTGTATAAGTTTGCACTGTTACACAAAAGATATTTATACTACTATATATAAATATACTTATATAATATTTGAGGAGTTTATATGGTAGAGTGTGAATTACTTTCAAAATGTGGTTTCTTCAACAAGCACCAGGACAGCAAACAGGCAGCATGTAGTGGTTTTATTGCTATGTATTGTAAAGGGGCAAAAATGGATGAATGCAAAAGAAAAGCTTATAGGAAAGAGCATGGTGTTGCACCATCTGATGATATGATGCCAACTGGTTCAATGATCAGTAGCTGATAAAGTTATTATTTATTTATGAATATTTACCTGGTAATCAGATATTAATTTATGAATCTTTTTTTATTTTAACTAAATTGTTGTCAGCTTTTTTTCGGTATTAATCACTTACAGTGAGTTAAACGATATCCGTTTCTTGTTTATAAAATTCAACTTTTTTTAGAAAGAATGAGGAATCATCCATAAAAAAATCAAAGAATTGTCCTGAGGTGCGTATGAAAAGACGGGTGAGACATTCAGGAGGATTCAGAGAAAGAAGTCACACCTCAGAACAAATGTTCACTATACCAATTACATATTATATCTACTACTTTTAATAATTTGTGGTTTATATTTAATGCATACTACTTATGGCACTTTTCACTTTGTCTAATATCCATATATGTGAGTCCCCATTGTGCCAGTGCTTCAAGTACCGGAATGACAGTTTTTCCAAAATCAGTAAGAGAGTACTCCACTCTTGGAGGAATTTCGGGATACATTTTGCGGTTTACAAGTCCGTCCTCCTCCAGCTCTTTGAGTTGTTTTGTCAGCATTCTGGGAGATATGCCTGGTAATGCCTGTTGTAGTTTGTTGTAGCGGAGTATTTCTTCTTTTAGTTGCCATAGTATCAGTGGTTTCCATTTTCCCCCGATAACTCCAAGAGTTGCTTCAACCGGACAGCCATATTCGGAATTTGCTGTATTTTCCATGTAGTTTAATCCTTCAATTTCTTAGTTTTATTCTAACTATACTTTTTGTAAGTTGCTACCAAAAAAGAGTGTACTTTGTATAAATATAGTGCTTAACATTTACCTTTTGAATATTTTAACTGCTGTAACATTCATAGCTTAAAGGAAATGATCAAAATGAAAGTAGTAGGTTTTGTAGGAAGTCCAAGAAAGAACGGTAACACAGATGTACTCGTCCAGCAGGTCCTTGACGGAGCTTCAGAAGCAGGTGCAGATGTGGAGAAATTCTACATAAATGAAATGGACATAAAAGGTTGTCAGGGCTGCACATACTGCAGGGAAGTAGATGGGTGCA
Source organism: Methanolobus bombayensis (assembly GCF_017873415.1). GTDB lineage: Archaea > Halobacteriota > Methanosarcinia > Methanosarcinales > Methanosarcinaceae > Methanolobus > Methanolobus bombayensis. The sequence goes on from NZ_JAGGKD010000004.1 coordinate 186,695, forward strand.
AATTAAAAGATGATATGACTGAAGTTTATGATGCTCTTAAAAACGCAGATGGTTTTGTCTTCGGTTCTCCTATCTATTTCTTCCAGTTTACAGGTCAGATGCGTCAGGTAATCGACCGCTGCTGGGCACTTGTAAATCCTGATTTCACTCCACGTATCGAGGGTGGAAAGAAAGCTATTATTGTTAGTGCACAGGGAAATCCCGAGCCGGATGCTTTTAAAGGAGTCTTCGAAGAATTCGGACAGATACTTCAGATGTTTGGAATGGAAGTCAAAGGAATTTTTGTAGATGTGGGGCACCATGCACCCGGTGAGGCAAAAGAGAACTCAAAGCTTATGGAAGAAGCTAAAGAAGCTGGAAACAAGCTATTTAATTAAATTTGTTAAATCATGAGACATGCATTCTGCATGTCCCATCTTTTTTCTGAGACTTTCTGCTGATATTATATTTATCAGATCTTTAATCCATGTCATTTACTGCAATGAATTCTGCATAAACGGGATAGTGGTCCGATATTGCAACCGTTTCATTGTAATCGAGTCCATATTCAAGGTCAAACCTGAATACACCGCTGTTTCCTGTAAAATCTGAAGTATCAGTCAGTATTATACGATCATAGCTGTAATCTGTGGACTTTGTTGTTGTATCCGCACTATTGTTTATTATCCATTCATACTCTTCCAGATTATTTGTTTCATCTTCGTCAAAGTAGTAACCATCTGCATTTAGGTCTCCCAGAATAATAAAATCCTCTTCTTCAGGATAAATGTATCTGGAGTATTCAAGAACATCTTCAAGAGCGTTTATCTCTTCTGTAGCTTCATCGGGATCAGTATGGATTACCATAAGGACTGCATCAAAATTTCCTTCAGTGGAACTGAAAGCTGCAATAAAGGGTTCCCTGTGAAAATAGTCAGTATCATTTACCTCGGGATATATTTGTGGGTCTCCGATTATTTTCACAGTTTCAGTATTGAATATGTATGCGTACTGTTCTTTGGAGGATGTTCTTCCAAGTCTTTCGCTTATCACATAGTCATAATTGAAATCATCAACATTGATCTTATCCATAAGAATTGGAATAGTTGTCTGCGATGCGTCTCTTATTTCCTGTATTGCAATGATATCATAATTGCGGACTATTTTAACAATTGTGTCCATAACATCCTCTTTTCCGGATTTAGTAACCCCGAATACCTGTATGTTGAATGCAGCTATCTTCAAGTTATCAATAGGATTGATTACTGGATCAGGTTCTGGGGCATGGTCAATGTATGTACTTTCATTACTTCCATTGTTGTCTGTAACTGCAGTAAACCGTTTGTCTTCACTAATATTGGTGTACTCTTCAGCACCTGAATTACTTTCTGTCTCATTTATAGTTTCATCTATGATGTGACTATTGTGGGTAATGTTATCTGTTTCAGTGCTTTCTGATGGCATAATCTTTTTGTCAGAGATGCATCCGGAGCTTCCACAGATTATCAGAATGAACGCGGTAAGAGTAATTATAAATATAATATTTGTTCTATGCATCGTATGCTACTCCTTTTGAATACCATACGATTAGTTGCTATTGATTTATACTTATAGTAGTTACGAAGAGTTCTTCTGTATATTTTTTAATGTACCATGAATATTAATTTATGGACTTCAAAACAATTATCTGAAATTAAGGGCTTGTCTGATTCAGAGAACAATTTTTGTGGTAAAATAAGTTTAAAAGTGAAAATGGATGTTCAGGAGTCTGTAATTTCTGAATCTTTTATATCCGGATGTTTGTTGTTTATTGGACAGTCTTCTAAAATGTTTCCAGTGGACATAATAACCGGAACCGGGTTCTTCATTTCAGGGTGGCTGCAGTAATATGCGGTCCCAACTCTGTTTCTTCCCGGAATACCTGCACATTTCGAAAATAAAGGTATGTTTTTTTTGTAATTGCATGAATTACAGTTCATTTTGATTTCCTTATTTTGTGTTTATTAAATGATGGATTGAATTATTATATGTTAGTATTTTATATTTATTTCATGCTAGATATTCCTTGCGTTATCATATTCACTATTATTATCAATTTTATATTTTTTATATCTGACCCTTTATATTTTATATAGTATGGGTTCCAACTATTCTATAGCAAAGGGAGCAAGAATTACCACCATCGTCTCATAATTTGTACCATACCAACCAGTTTTCATATTTGAGAACACACGCTCCCATTGCTATATTTATTATTGTTGTAAGTTATTCAGTTTATCTTGAATTGAAAAATTGATATTGTTAAAGAATAATATACCCTTAAAAGCATAAGTGAAGAGGATAATATGATAGATAAAGGATTTCTGCACGGTACATTGATTCTTTTTGTGGGTGTCATTATTGGGCTAAGTGTAAGTAACCTTTCATGTGGCCCTGTTCCTGTGGAAGGTCTGATTTTTGTAGATGGTTCCATGTATTCAGGTCATTCTGAAAACAATACTTCAATTTATGTTTACAATTACAACCTGACATTTTATAACAGTGGAGACAAGGATATCTATGTTAATACAATTGAACCTGTGCTTTCCTCAGACCCGAGAATCATCTCATCTCATGAGTCACTGGTCAGTGTGGTAAATAGGTATGTTCTTTCAGGGTCTTCTATTTCGATTGAAGGTAGTATTGAGATAGACTCGCAGAATGCAACAAAAGAAGAACTCATCGATATTGAACCGATACAATGCATAAATGTGACATCCACAGAGATGATTCATTGTTTCAATTATCCCTCTGAATGATTTCTATTATACTAACATACAGATAGTGATATAAGATTAAATGCCATAAGCCTCATTATAGGCAGCAGGTGTTAAAATGAAGCTTGATCTAAAAGACAAGGAAAAGGTAGTAGCAATTGTAGCTTCACGTTATTTTTCCGAACAGGGATGGAAGTGGATAGACCTGAAAAGTGATTTTTCAAAGATACATAAAGCGTATGATGATCTCAGGGATCAGTATGCTGCTTATCCTTACATGAGCAGGGACTGGTATGTTAGTAATTCTGCCACAAAGAGCATACACATGTGTGAGAACTGGGAAGAACTCAGTGAACTTGTGGAATTTCTGAATGCATATGGTCAGTATTTTGATTTTCTTGTAAGTGATACAAAAAAATCACTTTGTATTGCAAGTACAGACGGACAATTGTCGGCTGAGCAGAAAACAGCTATATCTTCTGCCAGAAGATCCCGATACAATGTTTTTGTTTTCAGAGTGGATGTACCTGATGACATCGACTTTGAACTGATGCAAATAGGAGGGGGAATGTAATAATTACATTTCCTATCGACATATTCATATTATTTGTGCTCAATTGCAGCCTACTTTTATATAGTATATATCTGTATTATACCCGTCGTGGTTACATTTATGTAGCAAGTCATATTGTAAGTGACCTGCTGCGTTATAATAATTATAAAAGTATCGTTAATAAAATTTAATATTCAAAATAAAATCAGAATAAACTTTGAGAGGAGTTTCAATATATGGAAGCATTAATTTATCTTGCCCCTCTTGCTGGTCTCATTAGTTTGTTATTTGCTGGTTTTTTTGCAAGCAGTATCCTCAAAGAGGACGCTGGTTCTGAGAAAATGCAGGAAATAGCAGGTGCCGTCCAGGAGGGTGCGATGGCATATTTGAATCGTCAATATAAAACAATAGCAGTTGTTGCTATCATTCTTGCAATTCTTATTTTTGCTCTCCTAGAACATGGAGACAAAATAGCCATTGGTTTCCTTGTTGGTGCATTAAGCTCTGCAGCAGCAGGTTACGTTGGTATGAACGTGTCCGTAAGGGCTAACGTCAGAACCGCAAGTGCAGCAGCAAAAGGATTGCAGAAAGCAATGTCCGTTGCATTCCGCGGAGGAGCTGTCACAGGTCTTGCAGTAGTAGGTCTTGCACTTCTTGGTACAAGTGGTTTCTACATCCTTTATGGTGATGTGGACCTTGTAGTCGGATTCGGTTTCGGTGCAAGTCTTATCAGTCTCTTCGCAAGGGTTGGCGGTGGAATATTCACCAAGGCAGCCGATGTGGGAGCAGACCTTGTAGGTAAGGTCGAAGCAGGAATTCCTGAAGATGACCCACGTAACGCTGGTGTGATCGCTGACAACGTAGGTGACAACGTAGGTGACTGTGCCGGTATGGGTGCTGACCTTTTCGAAACATACGTAGTAACAGTTCTTGCATCAATGCTTCTTGGATCACTTATCCTTGATTCATACGCAAACGCAATTCTTTACCCACTTATTCTTGGTGCAGTGGCAATCTTTGCTTCTATCATTTCCGTTTTCTTCGTGAAAGTCGGCAGCGATGGAAAGATCATGAAAGCTCTTTATAAAGGAGTAGCAGCTTCTGCGATTCTCTGTCTTGTAGCTTTCTATTTCGTTACAACTTCCCTCATGGGAGACTTGAGCTTCTATTATGCAGCCGTCGTGGGTGTAATTATCATGGTTCTCATGGTGGTTTTCACAGAATATTATACTTCAACTTCATTCCGTCCTGTAAAGACAATTGCAGCAGCATCTGAAACAGGTGCAGGTACGAACGTAATTTCAGGTCTTGCAATTGGTTTTGAGAGTACAGCACTTCCTGTTATCATTATCATTGCAGGTATTCTGTCCTCCTTCTTCATTGTAGGTGGAGCAGCAAGTCCTGCAATAGGTCTTTATGGAATCGCAATTGCAGCAGCAGCAATGCTCTCAACAACCGGCATGATCGTAGCACTTGACTCATATGGTCCTATCACTGACAACGCCGGTGGTATCGCAGAAATGGCAGGTATGCCATCTGACGTACGTAAGATCACCGACGCACTAGATGCAGTCGGTAACACTACAAAGGCAGTCACAAAGGGATATGCAATTGGTTCAGCAGCACTTGGTGCACTGGCACTTTTCGCAGACTACACAGGTAAGGTCGGTCTTACAGGTGCAGATCTTAGTCTTAGTAAGCCAGTAGTTCTTGTAGGTCTTTTTATCGGTGGACTGCTTCCATTCGTCTTCAGTGCTGTAACAATGCAGGCTGTAGGAAAGGCAGCATTCAAGATTGTAAACGAGGTTCGCCGCCAGTTCCGTGAGATTCCTGGAATAATGGAGGGTACTGCAAAGCCGGAATATGGTAAGTGTGTCGACATCGTAACAGCAGCAGCTATTCGTGAAATGGCAATTCCTGGTGCTCTTGCAATCTTCGTACCACTTATTGTAGGACTTGTACTTGGTCCGGCAGCTCTTGGTGGTCTCCTCATCGGTATCATTGTCTGTGGTCTTTTGCTTGCACTCACAATGGACAACGGTGGTGGAGCATGGGACAATGCCAAGAAGCTCATCGAAGACGGAGAACACGGTGGAAAGGGCTCAGAAGCTCACAAGGCAGCTGTAGTCGGTGACACTGTTGGTGATCCATTCAAGGACACATCCGGACCTGCTCTTAACGCTCTGATCAAGGTAGTGAACATGGTAGCAATCCTGTTCTCAGCACTGTTCATGGGCGCAGGTATCTTCTGAATCTGAAATCAACATAAATTAATTTCCGGCAAAAGCCGGAAATCTTTCTCTTTTTTACTGATGCACATTTGCTTTTCTTATATATGCTAAATTGATGATGCTCTCATCTATGTTTTTAACTATCAATACAAAAAATAAAATGTAATTACTAAAAAAAGAAAAAATTTTTTGGTATTATTTCTTACCAAGGAAATAGTAAGCTATAGCTCCCAGTATATTAAAAAGCATAGCAACAACTATCCATAATATTTTTTTCATTGGGTCAAGACGTCTGTTCTGGGTTATTACGTCATATACCACCCATATGACAGAAAGTAAAGTGATCAGGCCCCAGATGTTTCCTGTTAGTGACATTTTCAAACCTCACTTGTAATTGATTTGTAGCTTTATATTATTTACTGGAAAGTTCTCGGTGTTAGCAAAGATCAGCATCTCCAAAATAATATCTTGTATTTTTAATAAAATAAAATCCGCATAAAAAATTCGAGAAAAAACTTGTCTGCACGGGTGGTTGGGTTTAATGTATTTGGGGAGTGGGGTTTAAGTGTGGGAGTGGGTTTAGTGTATGAAAAGAGCCACCCGCGCAAGGACATGCTAGAGAAGTCATTATTTTATTTAAATCTTTTGTTTTATATTCACACTTTTACATATATATAATTTTCTTTGTTTCTGTTATTTGAAACACGATTGGATTTTCGTAATGAATATGGGATGCAAATAAATATTAAGGAGACGTAAAGTCAGTATCATTCGGAGTTATATTGATATGGTAGAGGACATTAGCTCAGTTGTTCGTAAAGGATTTGGAACCTGGACAGGTAATCTCAATCTGTGTGTGCCATTTATACTGAAAATGGTTTTATCGATCATATTTTTGTTTTTTTCTATGGTACTGTTTGCTCTGATATTCCTTGTTCCGGCTATGTCTGATACCATTGACCCTGCAGCTATTACTCAGGATCAAATGCTTGGTCTAATGTATTCTGTTTTTTATGAGAATATTTTCCTGGTGACAATTTTCAGTATTCTAATGTTTCTGGTCTACATGCTTGTAGATTCGTTCATTACAGCCGGTGCCATAGGTATGGCAAAAGAGGCACTTGAAAACGGCCATACGCATGTCAGCACAATGCTCACTACTGGAAAAAGGAATTACATCAATCTCTTTTTCGCTAATCTGTTGATAATTCTGCTGATACTGGCAGGTGTGATATTCCTTGTCCCCGGTATTCTTTCAATAGATGATTTCAGCATTCTTCTGTCGAATCCGGATATGGCTACTGCCAGTGCGTCACTGCTGTTACTGGGTATAATATTATGGGTATTTTACATACTTTTCATCAGTGTACTTTTCTTTCTTGTTAACTATGTGCTTGTCACGGATGAACTGGATCCGATCAGTGCAATTGAGACAGGAGTATCTTTTGTACTGTCCAATAAAATAGCATCAATTGGTATGTGGCTGATCATCATTGGTATATCACTTATACTTGCATTAATAGGTGAGATCACTTCTTACATTGATATAGTGGCACAGCTGTGGTCTCTTGCAGATTTTCTTTTGAGCACAATTGTGATACAACCACTGGTCACTGTATGGCTCACACGTTTCTATCTTGACAGGACTAACAGAAAACTATATTCATTTGATGATTACAGGCTGGCAGATTGATCACGTTTAAGCAGCTTACAGGCCTGACATATTTTTTCAGTACAAGCCTGTCCACATATACTGCATTTTTGAAGTCCTTCCTGAGGGAATTCTCTTCCAAGTATTCCTGAAACCTTATCAAACCCGCTCAGGAGTGCATATTTTGTGCCGGGATGCTTCACTTCGAACTCATTCAGCATAACCCTTATTTCTCTTCTCATTGCTTCATGCGCATAAGGGCATCCACCAAAACCAAGGGGCAGGTCATGCAGATATGCATAGAGTGCGACCTCTTTTTCAGGAATATGCCTAAGAGGTTTCATTCTGAGCACAAGTCCTTCAAGCTCTTTGGGTGGAGCCAGCCTTACCATGCGGGAAACATCGCCTTTCAGGTGATTGAGCATAATCGTCTGTGCTTCATCGTCAAGATTATGACCTATGGCGAGTTTTGTAGCACCAACTTCCAGAGCAATCTTATTGATAAGTGATTTTCTGAGAACACCACAATAGCTGCATGCACCCTTTTCTCTCTGTTGAGGTGCAATTTTATCCATAGTGGTATCATATTCATCTTTAAATGTTCGGACAATGTGTCTTACGCCAAGTTTTGAGGTTAGCTCACGTGCAGATTCAATAGTATCAGGTCTATAACCTTCAATCCCTTCATCAATAGAGATTCCCACAAGTTCAATGTCCGGCCTTTTGCCGAATATTTTGTGAAGTATGTGAAGGGTTGTACTGCTGTCTTTGCCACCACTCAGACCAACAGCTATCACTTCGTTTCTTTTAACGCTGTAATGTTTTCTGATCGTCAGCTTGATCTTACGTTCAACATCCTCAATGAAATGTTTCCGGCAAAGGTGCATTCCCGAATATTTCTGGAAAATGATAGCATCATTTTTGCATTTGTTACATTTTGTCGTTTTTGTTTCCATTATTTATGGACATGGAATCTTATTATATAAAATTGTCCTGGCAATTTGTGTCAGTTTAATTATTGTTTTAGTCTTATATCTTCAAATATATTTTAGATTAAAAAAGCAAAAATTAAGTACTTATCTAATATTTGTGAGCAAAACGTTCAGGAAAATATTGATGGATGCAGCAGAATTTTCGATATGGATTTTTTTACTATCTGTATTTGCAGGTTATCTTCTTGGTGTGATATCAGGACTTATCCCGGGAATCCATACCAACAATTTTGCACTGGTATTACTGGCCTTTTCTTCTTTCCTGTCAGAACAAGGGCTTCCTCTAATATGCATAGCTGCAATTATCCTTGCGAATTCCCTGTCCCACACTTTTCACGATATAATTCCTTCCATATTCCTTGGAGCACCAGGTGCTGATATGGCCCTGGCAGTACTACCGGGACATAATTTACTACTTGAAGGCAAGGGAGCCGAAGCTATCCGTCTCTCAGCGTTGGGTAGTGCAGGTTCGGTGGCCCTGGCCCTTATCACAGCTTACCCTCTTTCGATAATATTCAGTACAATGTATCCCTATATTCAGGAATATATTGCATGGATTCTGATCATTGTGGTTTTGGTTATGGTCTTTACTGAAAAAGGAGAATATGGTGTCCCTGGTTTGCTACAAAGACTAAAATATCCTTTTAATGCATTTCTTGTATTCATGGTATGTGGATTACTTGGTGTTTTTGCATTTAATAAGGAAGACCTGATGAATCCGTTTCTATCCCTGGGCGAACCATCTATTCTTCTTCCTCTTTTAAGCGGACTTTTCGGTTCATCTCAGCTTATCATAAGTCTGATGTCGAATCCTGTCATTCCTTTTCAGTTTGATTCACGTATGGAACTGGACAGAAAACGAATTGCCAGAGGAATTGTTGTAGGTGGTACTTCAGGTTCACTGGTGGCCTGGCTTCCGGGAATATCTTCATCAATTGCAACAGTGTTCGCCCGTCTTTTTGTAAAAGAGGATTTTGAAACTGAAGCTTACAAAGACCTGGACAATTCAGTCAACAATGAAAGTGTCACAGAATCAGCAAAAGAATTCATCGTTTCAATATCTGGTGTCAATACATGTAATGCCATTTTTGGATTACTGGCGCTTGCTGTTATAGGTAAATCGCGTAGTGGTGCAATGGTAGCTATCAATGAACTTCTCGGTTCGATCGAGTTAAACGCATCTTTTGTTATCCTATTTCTTTTTGCTATTTCACTAACTGCTATTCTTTCATATTATTCAACCGTTTTTTTGGGAGATAATATACATCGACTGCTTTATGGTTTTGATTATTCCGTACTTTGCTATGCTGTACTTGCGCTGTTATTTTTAATGTGTTTTGTATTCACAGGCACTTTTGGATTGATGATATTCCTGATAGCAACACCAATAGGAATGTTGCCCTCGTTTATGGGGATAAGAAAATCCCATGCCATGGGAGTAATCATATTACCTGTGATACTTTATTTCATCTGACACGAATGTCGAAACGAAGTAAAAGAGAAAATTGATTTTATTCTAACAATTCAGTATCCTCATGAGAATAAGCAGGAGAACAGCAACAGAGAATTCTGAGTTTGTTTTCTCCTGTGTTTATAATATTATGCGGTGTTCCGGGAGATATACAAACTGAATCTCCAGCTTTTACTTCGATTATTTCATCTCCGAGTGTAAGCTGTCCAATGCCTTCGAGAATGTGGTAGATCTCTTCCGTTACATTGTGGCGGTGTAAAAATGTGTAATTACCAGATGAAACTCTGGCTTCTGCAAGGCTCTGGGTAGAATTTCCATGAACCTGTGGATGCATTAGCTCTCTGATCTCTGAACCATCTTTTGTAACATAAGCTTTCACATCATCACAGGAACTCATTATCGGCATATTATCGCCTATTACTCTTTTTCAAAACCGGATATCATCTCAAGCATGTGATCTTTGATTTCTTTTATGGAATCCACCCACTTTCCACCTACATCGATGGGTGAAAGACCGTTGAAATCAGCTTCTACAAGATCAGGATCGTATGGCACCTGACCAAGCACCGGAATTCCAAGTTCTTCCAGTTTTGGTTTGATATTTGCAGAAGTTCCTTTGTTAATTATCGCTGCCAGATGTTTGATCTCTATTCCCTCGGAAAGTTCCTTTATTCTCTGGGCAGTCTCAATTGAGCGCATACCAGGTTCCACAACAACGATCATGAGGTCAATTCCACGTGTAGTTCCTCTTCCAAGATGCTCGATGCCAGCTTCCATATCAAGGATTACAGCGCTGCTATCCTTGAGAACCACATGCCTAAGGAAAGCTTTCAGGAAAGCTGAAGCAGGGCACATACAACCGCTTCCACCTCTTTCCACTGTACCCATTACCAGCATTTTTACATTATCTGGTCCTACAACACCGAACTTATCAACAACATCATCGACTTTAGGGTTGAACTTGAACATTCCCCCTTTTTCGCCGGCTCTCTCTTCGATGAGGTCTTTGTAATCGGTAAGTGGTTTAGGGGCGTTCTCAATTCCAAGTGAAGATGCAAGATTCATATCAGCATCAGCATCAATGGCAAGCACATCGTATCCTTCCCTTGCCAGCATTCTTGCCAGAGTACCGGATAGTGTTGTCTTGCCAACTCCGCCTTTTCCTGTGACTGCAATTTTTACCATGCTCTGAACTGAGAATTTATATGAATTATATTTTCCGGTTACAAAGTTGTTCTTATATATCCATCACAACTCTGAAACCAAGAACATTTGATGTGCTGTCAGCATCCAGACTACCACGGAAAGAACTTTTACAGATGTTGGGTCCGTCCATCCAGCTTCCACCTTTTCCAACACGGTTATAGCTGTTCTCTTCTTCCCAGACACTTCCGTCAGCAGGAGCATCTTCATAATTTTCATGCCAGCTATCCTGAACCCATTCCCATACATTTCCATGCATGTCATAAAGGCCCCATGAATTAGCTTTTTTCTCTCCCACCGGATTTGTTGTTTTATTAGAGTTTATAGCACACCAGCCATAGGAATCAGACCATCCGTATTCATCAAGATCTGTAGCTTCGTTTGTAAAAGAGAAATCAGTGTCATTTCCTGATTTACATGCGTATTCCCATTCAGCTTCAGCAGGAAGGCGATATTTGTCTGTGTTTTCCATTTCGTTCAGTTTTGTGATAAATTCCTGTGCATCGATCCATGAAACCTGCTCAACGGGATGATCATCTCCTTCAAAATATGATGGATTGTCTCCCATTAACTTTTTCCATTGGGCCTGAGTAACTTCATATTTGCCCATGTAAAAAGAATTCTCTATTGTCACTTCATGTGCCGGATCATCAAAAGCGACCACAGGTGTTGAGTCGCTTCCCATGGAGAACTGCCCTGATGGGATAAGGACAAAGTCCATTCCTATAGAGTTGGTTAACTCCTGCTCCATTATATCATCTGTGTTGTCATCATCAACACAACCAGTAAAAAGAATAAGTGAAATTAATATCAGAAAAACGGTTATACGTTTTATAAGATTTTTTCTTCCAGGAGATTGCAAACAGAACACCTATTCCACGAATCTGAAAAATCGTATATATAGGTATTCTATTGAATTTGCATTCTTCCCAATTCTCTATTGTTATTCTATTTAGAATATAGGCTGTGTTCATTTGAGCATACCCATATACAAATTCTGTCTTTATTCTATGTTCACTCTATGGTGCTGACAAGTTCGAGCATTTCATCGATCTCATTATCAACATCGATTGAAAATACAGTTCCGTTTACGATTCCTGCATTCATATTGTATTCACCTTCAGGAACAAATCCCATAACAATGGTGCTTGAATCATCATTTGAAAAAGTCGTAAAAAAGCCCATCATCTTCATTCCTGATTCAGTAGAGTTGCCAGAAGCAGTGAATATCTTTACAACAGTTTCTGTTCCGTCATCAAGTGTTATTGTACGTGTGGATGCTTGCTGCGTATTCTCGATATCATTGTTCTCTTGAATTTCATTCATTCTGCTGTCCATTATTTTTGATACGAGTTCCGTCGGCAGCTTTGCTCCCGATGGTAATGAAAGACGATATGTGATTATTTGTGCACTGAAACTTTCAGGCACATCTATGGATACAGGGAGATTGTTCTCCTCTTTGAACTCAAGAATCTGCTCATTTATATCTGATATGAGCCTTTCGTTGCGATACTTGACAGTTGCAGAGTTAAAAACTATTGATGTTGTATCTGTTATATTTTGTTCCATTGATTTTTCTTCAAGGGATGTCTGTGACCATCCATATGCCTCAAGGGCAGCTTCCTCAATGGTTGCAGGCTGTGTATTTGCAGTTTCAAGGCATCCGGATATAAGTGAAATTAAGAATATAGTCGTGATCAATATCACAAGTTTATTTGTACGCAGAAGCAAAACTATCACCGTTCATACAATATGGATTTATTTATATATTAAACCACTTACTGTTAAATAATGTTGGTGCTCCTTCTTTTTTTAGATACAAATATCATATAGTTTATATTGATGATAGTTAATAACTTTGTAGATAAGATATGTATGATATTGAATCACGTTTCAGGCAAATAAGGAATGTAATGATCTATGTTCTGTTCCTGAACCTTGCTGTATCATTCGCTAAAATTGCATACGGAATGTACACCGATGTCCTGAGCATGCAATCAGACGGATATCATTCTCTTTTTGACGGTGTTTCAAATATTGTAGGTCTTATCGGAATCCATATAGCAGCCAAACCACCTGATAAGGAACATCCATACGGACATCGCAAGTTTGAGACACTGGCATCAATTCTGATAGCAGTTATTCTGGCGGTTGTTGCTTTTGAGATCGTACACTCTGCTTTTAATCGTTTTGGAAATGGGAATGTACCGGAAGTAACTGCAATTAGTTTTGCAATAATGATCGGGACCATGTGTGTCAATTATGCAGTGACAACATATGAACATAAGAAAGGCACTGAGCTGAACAGTGAAGTCTTGATTGCGGATTCAGCTCATACCAGAAGCGACATATACGTTTCTCTTTCAGTTATTATGGGTTTAGTTGCCATACATCTGGGTTATCCTGTGATCGATCCGGTTGTCTCGGTGCTCATTGCGCTGGTAATTCTTCATGCAGGAGCAGAGATAATTTACAATAGTGTATCGATCTTGGCAGATGAGTCAAGAATTGATACTGAAAAAATAGCAGAAGTAGTATGTAATATAGAAGGTGTTATTGATTGTCATAAGATACGAACACGTGGTCCACCGGGAAATGTTTTTGTTGACCTTCATGTTGAAGTTGATCCTGAGATGACCACCTACAAGTCTCATACCATATCCCACATTGTGCAGTATCGAATTAGGGAAAACTTTGAGGGGATCGAGGATGTGCTTGTTCACATAGAGCCAGCTCATACACGGTCCATATAAATAGTATCAAGGAGCTCTATACGATTATGCCAGGAAATTCATTCGGACATTCTTTCAGGATCACAACATGGGGTGAATCCCACGGAAAAGCTCTTGGAGTCGTTATTGACGGCGTACCTGCAGGGCTTGAGCTTTCAGAGTACGATGTTCAGAAAGACCTTAACAGACGAAGGCCTGGACAGAGTGAAGTGTCAACTCCTCGTTCAGAATCAGATTCTGTTGAGATATTATCCGGTGTTATTGATGGCATAACCACCGGAATGCCTGTTTCCATGATGGTATGGAACAAGAATGCAAAATCCAGTGCATATGACTACATAAAGAATATCCCCAGACCAGGACATGCTGATCTTGCTTATACTGAAAAGTACGGTATCCGTGACCACCGTGGTGGTGGCAGGTCATCAGGAAGAGAGACCATTGGCAGGGTTGCCGGAGGTGCAGTAGCCAGAAAACTTCTCTCACAAAAAGGCATTGATGTTTTTGCCCATGTGGCAGAGCTTGGTGGGATTAAAGCAAAGCCGCTTTCTTTTGATGAAATACGCCGAAATGTTGACAGCAATGTTGTACGTTGTGCAGATACGGAAGCAGCTGAAAAGATGCTGGCAAAGATAAATACTGCACGTACTGAAGGAGACAGTATAGGTGGTATTGTAGAGATAATTGCCACCGGAGTTCCGGCAGGACTTGGGGAACCTGTATTTGGTAAGCTTGATGCAGATATTGCCTGTGCGATGATGGGGATTGGTGCCGTAAAAGGTGTTGAGTTCGGTGCAGGCTTTGAGTGTGCTGGCATGAAAGGTAGTCAGATGAATGATGCACTCATACTGAGCAACGGGAAGGTCACTCCTGAAAGCAATCAAGCAGGAGGGATCACTGGTGGTATATCAACCGGAATGCCTGTAGTGTGCAGGATCGCAGTAAAACCCACACCATCAATATCAAAGTCCCAGAAAAGTGTTGATATGGGTGAAATGAAAGAGATAGATGTGGAGATTCATGGCCGCCATGATCCGACAATTCCACCGAGAATGGTTCCTGTTGCCGAGTCAATGATGGCACTTGTACTTGCTGACCATATGGTAAGAAGTGGGCGTATCGGTCCGGATTCACTTCTATGATTTTTTAACTGACTGGAAGGTATCCTACGTCTGAGATTATGGTCTGTCCCTTTTCACTTAGTACGAAGTCCATATACTTTTTGACATCACCTTCAGGCTCACCGTTGGTGTAATAGTGAAGAGGTCTTGAAAGTGGATATTCTCCTTTTAAGATTGCTTCCGGTTCCGGGTGGAATGTACCTTCTGTACTTTCCAGACCAAGCATCTTTACACTGCTGTCGGCATATGCCAGCCCTATATAACCAATAGCTCCGGTATCAGTTGCAACCTCTTCAACGACAGCTTCAGTATTAGGTTCGGTAACTGCGGTTGAAATATATTCTTCATCATCCAGTACATTTTCCTTGAAAAAGGCGTATGTTCCTGAACTTGTATCACGTACCAGAACTTCTATTTCTTCATCGGATCCACCAAGTTCTTTCCAGTTACTGACTTTTCCTGTATATATCATCTTGAGTTGTTCAATGTTTAAACTATCAAGAGGATTATTTTTATTGACAATTACTGCAATCCCATCCCATCCAATTACTGTTTCCACAGGCCGTATTCCCTTTTCCATGGCATTTTCAATCTCAGAATCTTTGATTTTTCTTGATGCCATAGCAATCTCGACTTCGCCTTCAATGAAACTGGCAATTCCAATGGATGAACCGCCTCCGATCACAATTATTTTATTTTGAGGATACAGCTCCATGAATGCCTCGGATTCAGCAAGTGATACTGGTAAAATAGTATCAGAGCCTTTAATGAAGATCTCATTGATGGTAACATCATTACTATTATCATCAACAGGATTGTTTTTTTCTCCTGATATTTTGTTTTTAACAATATCTTCATTGTTTTGCCCATATAATGCAAATGCAAATATTATTGCGAATATCAATACTACAGCAGTAATTAACATAATATTTTTATTGTCCGACAATTTGCACACCGATTATTTAGATGCTAATATAGATATATAAAATCTATCGTATGTATCTATATAGGTGGATTTATATAGTTTGAAATCCAGTTTTCAATAAAATATGAACTTCTAATATAATTATGTAGGTATTTTTTATATACAAAATGGCTGTTGTGATACAGAAATGAAATACAATAAACTGCATTGCTATAGAAAGTATGTTTTTGTGATTTCTCTTATACTCTGTTCTCTTTTCATTACTGTTCCCAGTGGATGTTTTGAAAGTGAAGAGGCGGTGAAGGTCTCCCTTGAAAATACAGAGGTTCTGGAACAGTCCATCACCAGTGACAAGCCCGTTCGTATAGGTGTTTTTGCAATGGCATCTCCAAAAACAACAATGGTGTATTATGAGGATTTTCTGGACTATCTTTCCAGACACACAGGTTTAGAGTTTGAACTGGTACAACGTGACAATCCTGATGAGATCAACTATTTACTTGAAACTGGCTATCTTGACTTTGTATTTCTGAGAGGGGAGGATTATATGTCCGGGCATGATGATTTTGACCTCGAGATGGTCGCTGTTCCGGTCATCCATGGAGATTTATACCTTCCATCATATGTGATTTCCAGATCAGATTCGGATATTGATTCAATTGAGGATTTTCGAGGTAAGAAATTCGCATTCAATAGTTATCGCTTCAATCGCGGTGACATTGTTCCTGATTATATGCATCCTTTCATAAACGAATCACCTGAATTCTTTTTTTCAAGCTATATTTACAGTAACAGCCAGGATAATTTCATAGATATGGTAAATCAGGGTACTCTTGATGGTGCTGAAATAGATTGCACAATGTGGTCTTACATTGTTCAGAATTCACCGGAATACTCCTCGAATTTAAAGATAGTATATTCTTCTTCAGGACACCTTGTCCCGGTAATCGCAGTTCACCCTGAGATGAGTCCAAATATGAGAAATGAAGTGGTTGATTTGCTTTTTAATATGCATGATTCTCAGGAAGGAGTTGAAGTGCTTGAAAATATGCATTTTAACATGTTTGTTGAAATGGATCACGAAACCTATTCGTCATATGCCGGGAGCCAATAAAAAGATACAAGTGCAGAAAAAGGTGGCATTATCATGAAAAAGGTCATTGAAAGCATTGATAATTTCAGTATCAGGACAAAATTGATACTTACGGTTGTCGGGATAATTCTGGTACTTGGTGTTCTGATGGCTTCATATCTTAATGTTGTTCAGACCAATATGATGAAAAGCGAATTGAACGAAAAGGGGATTTCAATTACGCGTAATCTTGCAGAAAACAGTGTCAATCCGATTCTCACAGATAATCAGGTAAGACTTCAGTGGCTTGTTAAAACCATTAAAGAAAGTGAGTCAGAGGTGGTTTATGTTTTTATAGTTGATGAACGTGGTGAAATACTGGTTCATACTTTCAGCGGAGGCTTTCCTGTGGACCTTAAAGGAATAAATCCTGCAGATTCAGGAACAGGTCAGCTTTTACTTGACACTGAAAAGGGTTACATCAGGGACATTTCATACCCAATACTCGATGGAAGTGCAGGAGAGGTTCATGTGGGTATGTCCCAGGAAAGTATAGGGACAACAGTGGATAAATTCACTCAATCTCTTCTCCTTTTTGTTCTCTTATTGCTGATTGTAGGTTCGAACGTGGCATATATGGCAGGATCTGTAGTTTCAAGTCCGATCCTTGAATTGAAGAACTCTGTAGAGATATTCGGAAAAGGTGACCTTGATCATAAGGCCAGGATCACTTCACAGAACGAAATAGGGCAGCTGGCTGATTCTTTCAATGACATGGCAGACCATATAGGTTACCTTATCAATGAAAAAGAAAAAGCTGCAAAAGAGGTACTTGAAACACGCAACTATCTTACTAAGATTGTTTCTGGTAGTCTTGATGGTATTGTTGTTATTGATGTTTCGGGCAAAGTAGAATTTGCAAATGAATCTTTCATGCATATAGCCGAGGCAGATATGGATGAGATAATTGGTCTGGATGCTCTTTCATTTGCTATTGATGATGAGGATATTGTTTCATATTTCGAGTCACCGGACAAAGACTCGACTTTTATGAAGGAAATGAATTTCAGGGCTGGCAACGGCAATCTCAAATCGATCATCATGAGTATAGCTGTTGTTGAATATCGTAATGAGCTTAAGTATGTGGCAGTTACCAAGGATATTACCGAGATCAAAAAACTCGAGCAGATGAAACGCAATATTATCGCTAATATCTCACATGAATTACGTACTCCTCTTAACATAATGAAGGGCTATGTGGAAATCGCTCTTGATGAAACAGACCTGGAAAAGAGGAATCTATTCCTTGAAAAGTCTTTAAAAGCTCTTGAAAGGCAGAACTGGATGATACAGGACCTTCTTGAAGTTGCCAGATGTGACGACGAACTTGAGAAAATGGACATGGTAAAAACAAGTATCAATTGTGTTGTTGATATGGCGTTCAAGGCATTAAATGGTAAAGTCGATGTTTCAGGTCTGAATGTAAATATAAGACATGGTCAGGATAAATTTGTAAGAGCTGATCCTGAAAAACTGGCATATGCACTGACAAAGATCATAGACAATTCGCTGAAGTTCACTGAAAAAGGTGGCAGTGTTGAAATAGGTACTTTCCAGGATGATGGCAAAGCCATTGTTTATGTAAAGGATACAGGCATTGGTATTCCAGACGATAAACTGGAACTTATATTTGACAGGTTTTATCAGGTTGATTCTTCTTCAACCCGCAAATATGGTGGTAACGGACTTGGCCTGAACATTGTAAAAACTATAGTTGACGGACATGAAGGGAAAATATGGGTCGAATCCGCAGTTGGTGAAGGTAGTACATTTTTCATTACTGTTCCTGAATTTGAAAACA
Organism: Methanolobus bombayensis; assembly: GCF_017873415.1. Classification (GTDB taxonomy): domain Archaea; phylum Halobacteriota; class Methanosarcinia; order Methanosarcinales; family Methanosarcinaceae; genus Methanolobus; species Methanolobus bombayensis. The sequence goes on from NZ_JAGGKD010000004.1 coordinate 205,242, forward strand.
GCAAAGAAACCCATGTTTGTCCTATATAGACTACAGATATCCTATACATCTATAGAGATAAACTTTATAGCCAAATTCCTGTTCAATAGTGCTATCTTCCTTTCGGGTCGTGAAAAAGATGGATACAAGAAAAGTACAGATCACAGGAAAATCCACTTATGTTGTCACCCTTCCAAAGAAATGGGCGGTAAGCTCAAAACTGGAAGCAGGTTCGCATATTTCCATTTTCTATCAGGAAGATGGTTCTTTACTACTGAAACCCCCAGGAGTTAAAAGTTCAAAGAAAAAGAAAAAGATAAAATTCAATAAGGAACTGGACCATTTAATAAGGGACTTAGTGGGTGTGTATATAATAGGTGACCATCAGACAATAGAGATTATCGGGGAGAATATTTCTTCAGAAGCAACCCGGGAGATAAAGGATCTGTGTCATCGTCTTGTGGGTCTGGAAATGGTGGAAAACGATGAGAAGAAAATAGTTATCAAGAATTTCCTTGATACTGAGGATTTTACGATCAGTAAAGGGCTTAAACGCATGTCTTCACTTGTCTACCTGATGCTGGATGAGCTTGCAACTGCTTTTGAGGAAAACGACAAAGAATTATGCAAGCATGTGATAACCCGTGATGATGACCTTGACCGTATGTTCCTGCTTGTTTCCAAACAGCATGTTGAGCGTCTGAACCTCAAAAAGCCTTCAAAACATGATAAACTAAGTCTTGTGGAGTCTTTCTATTACCGGCTTGCAGCTAATGAAATAGAACGTGTTGGCGACCACATATCCAAAATAGCATTGCATTTCTCTTATATTTCGCTGCCTCAGGATGTTCTTGAATCGCTTGTTGATCTGTGCAGGGAATGCCAGTCTATCTTCATGGACAGCACTGAGGCTCTGCGGGAATCAAATAGCGATCTTGCAAATGATGTGCTTGGAAGGGAAGATCAGTTCAATAAGAAACTCATCAGTGCTGCACAGTTGCCAACCGATGAATCCATAGAACTTATAATTGACAGTTTCAGCAGGATAAAGGATTATGCATCAAATATTGCAGAGTCTGCGATTGATCTATCACAATTATAGGCTCATCCCTCTTTTTCTCTGCGTGGGAGTAATAATTGATTATTCCCTGACATTCTATTTTGCCGGCAGCATTGAAAGGATACTGGATTATGAGTTCAGCCCGACACTGGTCTTTGCAGTAGAGCATAATATAGTTCTGCCTTATCTTGGTTTGACTGTTATTTTCTATTATTTCATGGGATATACCATATTGAAATTCCTTGAAGATGAGGAGATCTACCCTATAGGTGTTTTTATAATCCTTCTTATGAGTCTCACGCATGTTCTTGGTGGCCTGTCATGGTATGTGCTTAATGAGGCATATTCAAATATGATCTTCATGCTTTCCATGACCTCTATAATTATTGCCATATCGGTATTCGGATATGAAATCTTCAAAAGAGAATAACCAGGTGATTATTTCATTTTTGTTAATCCTTAATTTAAAAAATCACTTTTAGGTGGAACCTTCTGCTGGAATTATATAGTTTATTTAGCACCCAATAGCATAAAGGGTTGTATGTATTTCCTTTGTGCAAGGGATATATGATTACATGAGTATCCTGCAACTCATGAAGAGAATAGTCAGTTTGCTGGCAGCGGTGGTACTTTCCCTATATACCTTCTATTCAACATGCTGGTACACAGCCTCCTCTTTTTTTAATATGGCTGTACCCTTTGTTTTCGTGACTTTGTCGGGATATGCCCTGCTGATCTACGTTCTGTCCGGAAAAGTATCCAAAAAATCATGATAGCGGAGTGGAGTTTGTGAGAAAAACGGAAATAAACATACTCTGTCTGTTGTGTCTAACGGCATTACTGCTGTTCTCTTCACAACTACCTCTGGCTTCTGCAGGTATGTTATGCCAGTGTAATGACCTTGATACATGTATTGAGTGGGTGGATGATGGCAGCGTTAGTGTCAAGTGGGGTCAGATCGAGACTGTTGAGATAAATGGTGAGTATTACACATTTCGGGCTGATGACTTTGATGAAGGTCTAGATGGTGCTGTTATTTCTGTCGAACGGGATGGAGTAGTTAGAAAGGAGTTTCTTTTCCTAACAGGTTCGTATGATCGAAGATGGCTTGAATGGGACAATGAGGTCAAAGTAGAAATCGCTGATATTATACTTGATAGCTATAAAACCCCTTCAGCAAAACTTGATCTTTATCATCGTGGACGTCCTGAAATTGAAATTGAATTCGAGGCAAGTGAAGAGACTATTCAGGATGTGGAAGTTTCATCTGAGCAATACGCTCCCGGGGAAGAGAAACAGATTGATGTAACAATTGAAAATACCGGCGATGCCTGGATCGAGAATGTTATCCTTAAGATAGATACTGGTGAAATGCGAGTACGTTCAAGGGGTGATTTCGAATACAGGGATGGTATCTTAAAGGAAAATCTGGGTTGTCTTGCAGTAGATGACAACATTAAGATGAATTTTACAGTTGTGGCGCCTGAGTGGGATGGTGTGACTTCACCTTATGATCTGGATTATTACATTAATGCTACTGCCGAAGGTTATGATATAAAAGAAAATAGCTATGGGTTCAATGGCTCTCTGGAACTTGGTTGTACTGAACCTGACATTGAAGTTGTTATGGAATTAACTACAGATGAGTTCAATATGACTTCGTGGTATGTGAAAACCCTTGAGGTAAACACTTCCACTCATAGTTCAATCGATTATGAGATAAGAGATGCGGAAGAATTCACATTCTTAAGGACTCGTATTTTCAATACCGGTCTTTATACCCTGAGTAACATTGATGTCGAGTTTCCTGAAATATCTGAAGATCTGTTTATAGCTGAAAGCTATGAATCAGGTGATTATTCTACAATGGAAGATAATGGTCAATATTACCTGGGTCAAAAACTTGTAGCTATTAAACCCGGTGACTATTCATTTGATACAGTAATTGTGAAAACTAATTTCTTTGGTGAGAATCTGTCATGGAAATCAGAAACAGAACGTCTGAAAGTTCATGGTCCTGATATTGTTCTTGACAAAAAACTGACAAGATCTGATTCAGATTACATGGTTTCACTTGATATTTCCAATGATGGTGACCGCGCAGCCTGGATAAACCTGACTGACACTATTCCTGATGAACTGAACTATGTGGAGGGTAGTTTGGAAAAGAGCCTGGAAGGAAGCGATCTGCCTCTAAGCGAGTGGGATCTTAGTACGACGGTGGTTGGTGGTACGCAAATTGTCTCTGTTGAAGGGGTACTGCTTCCTCCGGGCTCATCACTTTCCATGGCCTATGAGTTCTCTTCAGATGAATTACCTGATCTGCCGGCTGCAGTTTGTGAGTTTAAGTCTATATGGAAGTACGAAGGTGAAGCTCAATCGTCCTATTATGTTGATGGTGCTGAGGTGAAACAGTACTGGAGTCCTATTGATGATGATTGGGTTGCTGAATCTGATGTAACAGTTAATACTGTTCCTGCAATACCTGTTAATGTTGAGGAAGGATCTGAAGTTGTGGACCTTTCTGAAGAAGGTAGTGAAGAAGATCTTAATTCTATTGATGATGAAGGGGATACTTCTGATGTTGCTCTGGCACTAGAGCAAGAACCTTCAACTTCGTTTTTATCTAAGATACTTTCTCCTGTCAGCAGTATTTTTGAGAAAATTCAGCAATTTGTAGGTGATACATTCGGAAGCACTCTTGATGGTATCTCTTCTGCTTTTGGCATGGCCGAAAATGCTGCTGTAGATGCCGTAGAGAACTATCTTTATGCAGTTGTAATAGGAATCGCAATTGTTGTTTTCCTTGTAGTCTCGACTTTGATCTCCAAATAATTGATTTTGAATCTTTTTCTCTGTAAATATCATTTGAGTTATATGTACAATACTATTATTGTGTATTTATTACCATAATGTGTACATGATATGCAGATGATATGTTCATTTCATAATTAGACATTGTTTATTTATTCTTTCTTATACTAAAATATGTATAAGTTCGCATGTTTTATTTAAGCAAAAATTCATTGTTGTATATGCACTAGTATATAGAGATATTGTAATTCTATATGGTTTATTGGTCTATATACATGATTTGTATAAGTATTATATATCCACATGCCAATTAGGTGCCAGAGCGATTAAAACCCGCTCACAAATAGGAACATAAAATAAATTGGTGTACGATAAATATGTTTAAGAAAATTTTCAACGACGAAGCTGGTGTTTCACCTATCGTTGCAACCCTCGTTTTAGTAGTGGTCGCAATCGCAGGCGCAGCAGCTGTAGGTACAATTTTAGGATCATTCTCAGGTGACGTTTCCGAACAGGCAAGTGCAGGCGACGCAGCAGGTTCCGCTTCAATGGAACTTGTAATTGCAGGTAGCTCAACAGTACAGCCAGTATCTGAACTTCTCGCAGAAGCATACATGGACAAAAACCCAGGTGTCAAGGTAACAGTACAGGGCGGTGGCTCAGGTGCAGGTATCACAGGCGCAAAGATGGGATACGTTGACATCGGTGCAGCATCCAAGGATGTAGACACAGTAAACGACTACCCTGAACTCCAGAAATTCACAATCGGTGGCAGTGGTGTAGTAGTCATTGTCAACGACAACTCTGGTGGTCTTACTGGTGCAGTAGTCACAGCTGCAAACCTTTCAGACATATACACAGCTGCTAACGGGGACGGTACAGCAGGTCTTACTGTTACAGGCGGATACTTGACAGAAAGTGCAGCAGCAACAAACTACACAATCTTCGACAGAGCTGACAAGAGCGGTACCGAAGAAACCTTCGCAAAATTCATCACAGGTGGTGCCGAAAAGTCCATTGACGCAATCGCTTCCGGTGTAGATGGTGGAGAAGGTAACCAGGGTGTACTTGAAAAGGTACAGGACACTCCTGACTCACTCGGATTTGTAGACTATGGATTTGCAGACGGTGCTTCCGGTGTAACAATCCTCAACCTTGAACATGATGGAACATCATATGATGTCAACGGTGACGGTGACACAATCATCCTCGAGACTCTCCAGGGCACTCAGGACTACCCTCTTAAGAGACCTCTCAACTACCTTACCAACGGAAACCCAAGTTCACTGCAGAAATCATTCATTGACTTCGCACTGTCCCCAGGTTCCAAGGACATCTACCACGAAACTGGATACTACGCAGCAGTAGAATTCATGTAAATTTCAAACAACTCGGTCTGCACCTGAAATAACAGGTACAGACCTTTTTTTTTTAAAACGTTTAAGTGATGGAATAGAAGATGACGGATTATAGTAAAATTCAATTGAAGCTTCCGCATTTGTTCTTTTTTACCTGTGCAAGTGCAACAGCGTTAATAGCTTTGTTCTTTGTGGGATTTTTGGTCTATACTGCCCTTCCTGTCTTTCAAAGTCAGGGAATAATCAATTTCATTACTGGCACTGAATGGAATTATAGCAAAGAGGTATATGGCATAGGTACTTTTATCTATGGCACTGCACTGGTAACGATAGTCACTCTTTTTATTGCAGTTCCACTTAGTTTGTTCACAGCGATCTTTCTTGCAGAATATGCTTCGGAAAATGTAGCAAGAAAAGTTCGACCGATGATAGAATTACTTGTAGGTATCCCATCGGTCATATATGGTATATTCGGACTTTACGTACTTGAAAATATATATCAGGATTATGTAAATCATTTTCTCAGTTCCACACTTGGTTTTCTTCCCCTTTTTGAAAATGTAAATCCAAATACTGGTAGTGGTGTACTGCTTGCTTCCACTGTTCTTTCAATAATGATCCTGCCCACGGTTACCGCAATATCTGAGGACTCACTACGATCTGTCTCCCGTCACTATAGAGAAGCATCTTTTGCCATGGGTGCAACACATTGGGAAACCATCCGAAGAGTAGTTCTCCCGGTTGCTTCAAAAGGCATACTGGCAGCCATCACTCTTGGGACCATGCGCGCTATGGGTGAGACCATGGCAATTGTCATGCTACTGGGCACCAGTCAGAGAATGCCCTCTTCTTTGCTGGAAACCGGGTATGCAATGACTTCAAAGATATTGACTGATATTGGATTCTATGTTGCCGATGAAGGGCCCCGAAGTGCGCTTTTTGGTATAGCGGTTGTCCTGTTTGCAATTGAAATGGTATTTGTTGGTATCGCAAGAAGCCTTGGAGGTAGAAAATGAGCTTCAAGTTAACGGAATGCATGATGTCGAAAAAAAAATTCAACTCCAGAAATGTGACATGTATGATATTTGAAGGAATATCCTATGTTGCAGCAACAATTACAGTACTTATTCTGATTTTGATAATTGGCAAAATAGCCATCGAGGCCATTCCAAGCCTGACGCCTTATTTCCTGCTAACTCCTGAATCAAAAACAAAGGGTTTTGGTGGCGGTATCGCAAATGCTGTTGTGGGAACTTTTTTAATTGCAACAATTTCGACAATGCTTGCTACACCTTTTGCTGTGGGCACTGCGATATACCTGAAAAAATATTCAAAAGATGGGTTTTTGGTAAGATCTTTCAGTTTTATGATAGATGTATTGGCAGGCACTCCTTCGATAGTTCTGGGTATTTTCGGACTTATGTTCCTCGTATTTTACACCGGTTTTTTTACAGGTGGTTTTTCCCTTATGACTGGTTCTATTGCTTTATCTATTTTAATACTACCAGTTATAGAGCGAGCTGCAGAAGAAGCATTGGATACAGTTCCTAGTGATATTGAAGAGGCAAGCTACGCACTTGGAGCTAATAAATGGGAAACAATAAGCAAAGTAACAATACCTTATGCACTATCCGGTATTATTACGGGCATTATTCTCAGTGCGGGCAGAGCAGCAGGTGAATCCGCTGTCGTTATACTTACTGCAGGATATAGTCAGTTCTTACCAGAGTTTAAAGTTGCTTCAAGTGAAAAATTAGTATTTGGCATAAAAGTCTATCCTTTCCAGGATTTAGTAGGGACATTGCCTATAAACATATACCATGCTTATCAATTCCCTAATCTGGTTTCTCCATCCGAAGGTTTTGCTGCAGCTTTTGTGCTTATTGTAATTGTCATGGTAATAAATGTTGTTACAAGACTGATTGTTTGGAGGCACAGAATTGGTTAAACTTCCAGGTTGTAGTCTGAACCGATAATTAACATAAATCTGAAACTACATAAGGAGGGAGTTCGCTGTTAGTGAACTCCATTTTTTTATTGTACTTCCACAAATAAAAACCAAAAACCTTACTCACATAGCCGGTGTGCACATAAATGAACATATCTGCAAGAACCTTGCTCTATACTTCACGTCCATCTATATATTTCCTTGAGAATAAGTATATGTCTGTGTATTCTGCTAGCTACAGTCAAATGGTTGGTACGAACACTGAAGCTGATTTTGAGTATAATGTTCCCCCTCAGGAAGGAAATGTTCCGGAATCTGCTGAAAACTTACTGGATGAACGGATTGGAATTCAGGAAATGCCTGCTACGGTGATTTCCGATGGGGATAAGAAAAAGAAGAAGGGAATACTTTCTGGTATAAGAAAAAAGAAAAAACCTGATAATGGCATTTCTGAACAGGAACATGACCATAACAAAAAAGCAAAAACAAAAAGATTCAGTTTAAGAAAGAAAATGAACAACTTCTCAGAGGAAACAGATTTTAATGAGGATGTTTCCCCTCAGGAAGGAATTGTTCCAAAACCTGCTGAAAACTTGCCGGATGAAAACATTGACATGCAGGAAATGCCTGCTACGGTGATTTCCGATGGGGATAAGAAAAAGAAGAAGGGAATACTTTCTGGTATAAGAAAAAAGAAAAAACCTGATAATGGCATTTCTGAGCAGGAACATAACCACAACAAAAAAACAAAAAGATTCAGTTTTAGAAAGAAAAAGAACGACCTCTTAGAGGAAACAGACCTTAATGAGGCTGTTTCTATAAATGGGCAGGAAGAGGAGGTTGTGAATGATTCATCTATTTCTTTGATTCTTAAAAAGATTGAAAAAATAATAACCCCTGCTCCCGAAACTATCGAAGAGGCAGATTTCACTGTTGGCGAACTCTCAGTTCCTGCTCCCGGAGTTCCTCAAAAGGAAGTTAACATAACCTATGAAGTAACTCCCGGAACTCAGTATGTTCATATCGAGTTTGACGGAGAGTCTCTTCAATACACATGCCTTGAACCTCCTCTAAGTGAATCCGAAGAGGAAGCACTTTTTATCATCAAGAACGCTTTTGACAAAATGGCCCACTCTGAGATCCTTCTGGTAGAAGAGGAAGATCGTGTTGAGGCTTTGAGAGATAGGTTTGACCTTATCGTGGACATTTATCGTCTGAAACTCAGTGAAACCCAGAAAGACAAATTCTTCTATTATCTTCATAAAAAGTACATGGGTTTTGACAGGATGGATCTCCTGATGAAAGACCCATATATAGAGGATATTACCTGTAACGGTCCTTATACTCCACTTTATGTAAACCACAGGGTTTACGGTTCAGTTGCAACGGATGTTATCTATGAAGAGATCGAACTCAACAATTTTGTCATGAGGATGGCACAGGCAGCAGGCAGACATATTTCCGTACTTGAGCCTATCAGGGATGCAACTCTGGTTGATGGTAGCCGTGCAAACCTTACACTTGGAAAAGAGGTCACTAAAAGAGGTTCCACATTCACCATAAGGCGTTTCAGATCCAATCCGGTCTCATGTATAGACCTTATGAACTACAAGACCTATGATTCTATGGTTCTTGCATACTTCTGGCTTATGATAGAGTATAAAAGATCAGTTCTTGCAGCCGGAGGAACAGCATCAGGAAAAACTACAACCTTAAACGCTCTTGGTGCTTTCATCCCACCGGAATACAAAATTGTATCCATTGAAGATACTGCTGAAATGAACCTCATGCATCCGAACTGGACTCAATCCATCACAAGAGCTGGTTTTGGTGGCGGCGAAAGTGGAAAATCTGCAGGTGACATCGAACTTTTCGACCTGCTGAAAGCTGCTTTGAGACAAAGACCCGAATATATAGTAGTTGGTGAGGTTCGTGGTGCTGAAGCAGGTACGCTTTTCCAGGCTATTTCTGTAGGTCACCCTTGTATGGGAACTATCCATGCAGGTTCAATTCATGAACTTCTCTCGAGGGTCGAGTCTGAGCCAATGAACGTGCCAAGGAATCTTTTTGCCAGTGTGGATATGGTCATCTTCAATTCCATGATCAAAGTTGGAGAACATTTCCTCAGACGCGCACTCAGGATTGTGGAGATTGTGGAGCTGGATTCCGAACGTGGAGACTTGATCACCAATCCTGTGTTCAAATGGAACCCTGTTACTGATGAATACGAATACAGTGGTAGCAGTGCCATGTTTGATGCCATCAATGATGAATTTGGTATAGATCAGATGGAACTTGTCAAGGAAATGGGTATGAGGGCAAAGTATCTTGAATCCCTTGCTAATGGCGGTATAACTGAATATGAGGAAGTTGCCAGAGCTATCAGGAGGTATTCAAGAGAAAAAGATGAAATGGCGGAGATGGATCATTAATGGTCAAAAACCAGGATGTTGATGTCCATCAGGCTTTCAATGATGGTACGACCAACAAGTATGTTGAGAAGTATAAAATGTTCTGCTATGTATTTGGTAAACACATAGATAAAAAACCCCAGGATGATATTGCTAAATCCCTTTACCAGGCCGACATGGTATTAACTCCAGGAATGTTCATGTCGCTGGCTCTTGTTACTGCAGCTATTGCTTCTGGAATTATATTTGTATTGTCGGTATTGCTTTTCCAAAACTCATCATCCCCACTTGTCTACATATCCGTGCTGACATTTCTCACATTCGGCCTGACAGTAAGTGGTTTTCCTTTCATGCTTTACAATAAGGTCTCAAACAAGAACATGAACATAGAACAGGAACTCCCATTCACATTAGGATACATGACCATACTTGCAAGCTCAGGTTCTTCACCTATGGATGTTATCAGGAAAGTTGCAATTGAGGATTATGGTGACGTTTCAGTTGAATTTGGTAAGGTAATGTACCGCGTGGATGTACTGGGTGAGGACGGTGTAAGTGCCATGAATCATCTTATACGGAACACGTCCTCAGAATCGCTAAGAGCTATATGCATTGATCTGGCCAATGCAATGCAGTCCGGTGGGGGCTTACGTACCTATCTTGAAATGAAATCACATGAACTTATGGACATGAGGCGAAAGATGCAACAGGAGTTCGTGGATTCTCTTGGAGTGTACGGTGAAGGTTATCTAAGTGGTGTAGTGATGAGTGTTGTACTTGTTGTCCTGATGATTGTAGTCACAAGTGCTCTTGGAATTGATCTTGGTCCTTTTACAGCCAAACAGATGTTCCAGTTCTTTGTTTACTTCATGTTACCTTTTATTAACATTATTTTTCTGCTTTTACTCTGGATGAAATATTCAAGGAGCACTCTATGAATATTGAAAAATATCGTTTGCAGATAGAACGCTATATTCAGATACTAACGTTACGTTATGATGTAAAACGTGAGTATCTGACGTTGGGTATACCTGTATTTATTGCATTCATGATACTGCTTACAGCGGTTCTCACAGGCCATTCATTTGTCACTGATGAAGCAGCGGCAGGTGTGGCTGTAAGTGATGAAGATGCTGCAAGAAAAGCTGCATATGAGGCCCTGGTGGCCGAGATGGAAGCTGCAGAAGCAGCAGAAAGGGGTGAGGTGATTCCTGCAGAAAAAGAGGAGGTTGAACCGGAACCTGATGAAGAACAACCAAAAGATGATCTGGATCACATAATGGTCTTTGCTATACTGGTAGCTATAATCCCTTATTCTCTAGATTCTTTCCTTGAAAAGAAAAAATTGCAAAAAAGAGAGGTAGCCTTCAGTGAGTTCCTTTACAAGCTATCAGAACTGATGAGGGGAGGTATTGACCCGGTAAAGGGATTCATCAACCTTTCAAAGACCAATCTTGGTGCTATCAGCAGTCATGCACAGGATGCAGCTTCTTCAATGGTGCTGGGTAGATCATTCGATGAATCCATGCATAAAATGTCAGAATCCATGAAAAGTCGTCTTGTGGCAAGATATATTGATGTAGTTGTTCAGGCTGCTTATACGGGTGGAAATGTTGCAGACCTTCTCTTTCGAACCTCTGAGGACATGAGGTCTGTTATAGCAATTCAGAGAGAAAAGGAAGCAAATCTGAAACAGTACATTGTTATATTTTACCTTGCACAGGGTATCATTATAATGCTTACATATATCCTTTCAACCTCTCTATTGCCTCTTATTCAAGGTGTTGGTATGGAAATGCTTGGCGGTGCAGGTCTTTCTGATATAGATTTCGAGCGTGGCTTTTTCCATATGATAATACTGAATGCCCTGTTTGGTGGTCTTATTGTGGGATTGATCACAGAAGGTGAGATGAAACATGGCTTCAAACATTCTGCAATATTGATAGCCTTGAGCTATGTTGCATGTGTTACACTTCTGTTACCGGCAGGTGCAGGCGGTTCTTACATGATAAATGTAATTTCAGGTGATGGTCAGGAAGTAATGGGTGGTATTCCATTACAGGATCCAATTGTATTCAATGTTACTGATATGGATGGTAATCCTGCTGCAAATACATTCGTGAAATTATCAATAAATCCTTCTGGAACAATAACAAGTTCCATGACGGAAGATGATGGCACCATGGCAGTGACGCCAATCCCTGGTTCAGAAGATGGTACATATATTGTCACTGCAACTGCAGGTGAATCAAAAGGAACAGCTACAATAATAGTTAAAGGATTTGATGATTAAGCACTTTCTTTGGAAGTGCTTGTCCATCCTAAAAGGATTTTAAGTACAAATAAATGTAAAAGATTAGCCAACCCTTTCTCTTGTATCCATTGTAATTCCCTGACTTGTGACGTTATATGCTATCATCTTGTTCAGAGGGATACTTCCTTTCATCTTCGGGATATTGATAAAACGATTGATTTTGCCACCGGCATACTCGGTCTTGAACTGGATGACACCATCAACCATGGATCTTATTATTTTCTCCGCTCTATCCGGAAGAATGCCGATATCTGCCGAGAGCAGAAATGTTATATTTTCTTCTCTGCTGATATTTGCCAGAGCTTCGATAGTCTCAGAGATGACCTCTATCTCCTCATGGATGAAAAGTGAGGAGAACATGTCTATTATACAGACATCAGCATCTGTTATGTTGTGCAAAGGACCAGCATCCTTTCCATAGAGGCGACTGGTCAGCTTATGTCTTCTGTAACACATGTCAAGTAAGGATACAGGATTTGAAAAATTACCGATGATGTTCAGTTCTTTAGGATGGTCCTTTATACCGAATTTGTTTAGTTCTTCTATTATGTCCTTTTCGGAATTCCTTGTGGAAATATAGTGAACCTTCTTTCCGAGTTTCAGTGCATCGGAACTGATCTTGCGGAAGAAGACGCTTTTCACATCTCCAATGTCTTCTTCAATCAATAGTACCACATTGGAAGGTACGTTTTTTAAACCGAAGCTAGTCAGCACCATCAAATCACTAAAAGGAATCATTGTTTAAATCATTTTGGAATAAAATCGCTCAATCTATAGAATATTGAGGGCTATATATATTATAGAAATAAAGTATATAATCGCTAATGCACTTCTCAACAGGGATGGCTGGCAACGATACAATATCATTCATACGAAATGAACGTGGGGTCACTGTTGTGTTTGGAACCCTGTTACTGATACTTATTACGATAATCGCTGCCACAAGTGTTGCTTTTATCATATCCACTACGGAGAAACAGGCTATGGATCTTGAAAGTCATAAGGCAGCTGTTGAGAACGAGAAACTCAAAATAGTTTCCATTGATCCAGTTGGGGATGGTTCAAACTGGGAATCCATTGACCTGAAAATTCTTAATTTAAACACACAGGATTCATACATTTCAGCAATAAGGATCAATGACGGTTATTTCCGTTATTACCGCGCCTATGAAGCTGATATTTCAGGTGATTTTGACACTTATAATGACTACCCTGCAGTTTATAATGCAAATCACAAGTTAAAGATTCCTGCCACTAAAAGCAAAAACGTCCATTTGAATTTTTCTGATATAGATATTCAGGGAACTGAAACTATTGACACTTCTGCATGGACAAACAACAGTCAGGATTTTGCATATTCTCTTGAAAAACATCCCCAGGATGCTTATGGTGATTATCCGTATAATTTTAATCTTACCTATATAAACGGAACAAATTGTATAAAAAGCGGTAACGTAACAATTGATGACGAAAACCGTCAGATCACTTTTATCGGCACGGATTCAGGTGGACATCTCATTAATACTACAAAGTACAATATTACTTATTCACTGAATTTCCCACCATATCCCGTCAATAAGCCTTTTGAAAATGACCCTGTCAGGGTTGAACTTATTACTTCATACATTAACGTTTTCAGAGAAGTTTTCACTCCTCCAATGCCATTGGCAGATGTTCAGTTCAGGGTGGAGTATCTACCCAGTGGAAATGGAAGTATCACCGATGAGTACCTTATACTTGATGCTTCGGATTCCATAGACTCAGATGGTTTCATTACAGGTTACAAATGGACTGTATGGCAAGGTTCTGACCAGTATAATCTTTCAGGAATGGTTGTAAGGTACGATGAAACATCACTTTCTAACCTGACTATTGACCTTAAGCTCACAGACGATGATGGTATGACCTCCAGACTAAGTGAGGTTTCAGGTAACATAACAATTCTGTAAGAATAATTTAAAGGAAGGATTCACATATCAGATAAAAGAAAGATCCAGCTAACAGGTGGTTCTACCTATATTGTTTCCCTTCCCATTGGATGGGTAAGGGAAGGCGGACTTACTGCAGGTGACACAGTACTTCTCACAGTAAGACCTGACAGGTCGCTGCTTATAACTTCTGATCAGAGCAAACTGAAAAAGAATGTTCGTTCAAAGATCGATATGATAGCATCTGAGGACCAGGAAGAGAATTTCAGGTTACTTGTTGCTAATTATCTTGTTGGTTATGATATCATTAGGATTATTTCTCCGGGAGGATTTTCTGCCGCAGAACGCAAATATCTGAAGGAATCTGCCCGAAGACGTCTTATTGGTATTGAAATTGTAGAAGAGACCAGGACAGAGATCACACTTCAGAATCTGTTGAACTTTCAGGACATTTCTCTTGAGAAGTCGCTTCAGAGTATGTTCCGTATCATTTTCTCCATGATGGAGGATTCCGTTGTGGCATTAAGGGAGTCTGATGTTGAACTTGCAAAGGATATTATCCAGAGGGACAATGATGTTGATAAGTTCTATCTTTTAAGTGTCAGGCAGATAAAGGCCGCACTGGATGATTCCACACTTGCGGGTAAGATCGGTATAAAGGATTCCAAGGATTGCCTCGGTTATCGTCTTATCATTAAACTCATGGAACGTATTGGTGATCATGTGCAGGGAATCTCTCACAGTGTGATCCAGATGGATGGTGAAAAAGGGAACAATGATGATATTATTGAAATGGGCCTGCTTTCCCAGAAACTGTTCCAGGAATCATTCAGATCAGTAGTTGACATAGATACCGATCTTGCCAATCATGTGATGAGAACCTCTAAACTTGCAATTTCACTTGGAAACAAGATAATCCAGCAGTCGGAGCATAGTGATAATGCATATTGTCTTCCAAGAGAACGACAGAGAAAAATAATAGAGAGTTTCCAGCGTATATCCGAATACAGTGCGGATATAGCTGAAATGGTCATCAATATGAAGGCAACTCATATCAAACAATCATTTTCAGAGGAAGCCCAGGCTCTCGAACAGGCTTGATCTGAAGGTGATAACCATCAGATTGTTGATCACAAGCACAAGTCCGAAAATGCTGACTCCTGTCTTTGAAATATTCCAGAGTTTCCTGGCATATGAGTGAACTGATGCTTTGATGGAACAGTAGTTCCAGTAGACTATCAGTAATATCAGCATTTTGACAACCAGCAGGGACCATAGTCCATAAGTTGCCATTATACTTGAAAGAAATCCATTTTCCTCAAATCCGTATCCGTTGCTCAGTGCATGGAATGTTGTAAGGAAATCTCCGACTATATAAAGTAATATGATAAATCTGGCCTCGTAAAGGAATTCGTAAATCGCTTCTGTGTTGAACAACCCTTTCTTAACATTTTTTGAGAGCATAGTTCCGTAGAAGCTTGCTCATATATATTGGTGGAATGTAGATAATTCTGCCAGCTGTGTTCATATTTTTCTTAAAATGTAATAAATAAAACTAAAATATATATTGCAGATTAAAATTATATGTTTCTATATACTATATAAATTGTAGTAATAAAAAGCAATGTAACAATAGATAATTTAAAAGCAGTAATAACAAAAGAACAAAAAAGAAAATAAAGAGGTTGAATATCAGATATTCAACTTGCTCATTCTTTCCACAGCTTCGTTTATCCTGTCAACGGAGCGGGTCAGTGCAAATCTGATATAACCTTCACCATAAGTTCCAAAGCCTACACCAGGGGTTGCTACAATACCTGCTTCCTCAAGAAGCAGTTTTGCAAATCCCATGGAGTCATAGCCTTCAGGAACCGGTGCCCATACGTAGAATGTTGCTTTAGGTGCCTTGACATCAAGACCTATCTCATTTAATCCTTTAAGGAGTGCATCCCTTCTTTCCTCATACATTGTGTTCATGTCAGCGACACATTGTTGTGAACTGGAAAGTGCGGTTATACCTGCCATCTGGATTGCATCGAAAGCTCCTGAATCCACATTGGATTTGACCTTGCCTATTCCTGCGATTATATCCTTGTTACCAACGGCAAATGCAAGTCTCCAGCCTGTCATGTTGTAGGTCTTTGAGAGTGAGTAAAGTTCAATTCCTATATCCATAGCGCCGTCAACGCTGAGGAAGCTTGGTGCTTTGTATCCATCGTAGGTCATTTCAGAATATGCATTATCATGAACAACTACAATGTCGTTATCCTTTGCAAACTGTACAACCTCTTCGAAGAACTTTTCATCAGCGATTGCTGAGGTCGGGTTGTTCGGGTAGTTCAGGAACATTAACTTTGCTTTTTCAAGTTTGTCCTTTGGTATTGCATCAAAGTCCGGAAGGAAGTTGTTCTCTTCCAGTAAAGGCATAATATGAGGCTCTCCGCCGGCAAACTGGGTTCCTATCTTGTATACCGGGTATGCGGGGTCTGGACAGAGTGCCACATCTCCTGGATTGATAAATGCCAGAGGTATGTGTGCAACTCCTTCTTTTGAGCCGATCATTGTGAGTACTTCAGAGGCAGGGTCAAGTTCAAGTCCTCTACTCTCTTTGCACCAATCTGCAGCAGCCTCCCTGAAGCTCATCATTCCAGTATATGATGGATATGTGTGTGTTTCCGGTTTTTTTACGGCTTCGCACATGGAGTCAACGATATGTGAAGGTGTTGGCTGGTCAGGGTCACCAACTCCAAGATCAATTACGTCTACTCCCTTAGCCTTAATCGCTGCTTTTGATTCGTCTATTGTTGCAAATAAGTATGGGGGCAATGAGTTTATCCTGTCAGAATACATTTGTTCACCTGTAAGTTCAAGCGTGTTTTGCCAGATAGCATTTATTATGCTTTGGCACTCCATCTATTGTGCCCCATCTATTTAATATGATGGTATTGGGAAAATCCCTTCCTTTTTTGTGAGACTGGTCAATCTTAACAAAATCTATTAATACCAAAAATATATAATACAAATGTATATTAATAATCTTCATGTGGTGCGGACTATTATCCCTGATGAAAAACTGGACATATTGAAAAAAAGAGAACAAGAGCTTGAAGCGATTTATAGTATCTCGGATCTTTTCGATCTGCATGTACCTCTTGAATCTCTTTTAAAAGGTATCATCCAAAGGTTACCTGTAGCTTTCCTGCATCCTGAGCTAGCGGAGGCTTGTATAGCTATGGATGGGAAAGAATACCATACCAAAGGTTATGAAAAGAATAGAGATACCCTGTCCAGTGACATCTATGTACATGGTGCAAAAAGAGGCTCATTACGTATCTCTTATAGGGGAGAACCACCTCTTCATGAAATTGGCCCTTTTTTGAACAGTGAACAAAGATTGCTTGATATGGTGAGCTCCAGACTCTGCAAGGTAATCGAAAGAAAAAAAGTGGAAGAGGCCCTGCTCGATTCCGAGAAAAGGTACAGGCTAATATTCGATGCTTCACCTCTGGGTATTTTTGTTGATCGCAAAGGAACCATTACACATTGCAACAGAAGTTTTATGAACATTTTCCAGATAAAAAAAGATGACGTTCTGGGTTCAGAAGTATTTGATTTTGTAAACGATGATGTACTCGTAAAATTACTTGCAGGTGTTTCGTCTGATTTGCGTCCATTCTATGAGAATGAATATTCTGCCAGGATATCAGGCAAAGAAAAGTATCTTAAGTCCTATTATGTTCCCTTGCGTGGGAGAGGAAACAAAATTGAAGGTGGGATCGGTCTTATAGCTGATATTACTGCCAACAAGAATTTTGAAGAAGAACTGGAAAACCAGAAAGAGCTTCTGACTAGCACTTTCAATGCACTTCAGGACCTTATTGTTGTTGTAAACCGTGATATGAGGATAGTTACCAGTAACTGGAAAGGCGACAGTATTACACCTCATGACCCTGAAAACCCCCACCCTGAGGTTTGTGAGTCACTGGGTTCTACTTTGATGCCGTGTGAACCCTGTCCGATAAAGGAAGTATTCTCAACCGGCAGCATGAAAGAATTTGAGCATACGGATCCTGCTGATCAGAGAGTAAGGGATTTCAGGATATTTCCGGTCTATGACACCAAAGGTGATGTAATGATGGCTGTAAGTCATATACGCGATATCACCGAACGTAAAGAAACAGAAGAAGCATTGAAACGATCTACATCGGAGCTTGAAAAGGCTTATGAGGAACTAAAATCGCTTGATAAGCTCAAAGATGAATTCCTTTCCAATCTGCGACATGAACTTAACACTCCGCTAACATCCATAAAAGGATTCAGTGAGCTTCTTTATGATGGTACTCTTGGTGAATTAAATGATGAACAGATGAATGCTATCGAACGTGTGGTGGTAAAAACACGTAAATTACAGAATCTGATCAACTCTCTTCTTTTTGTCAGTACCAATCAGAATGGTAATGTAAAGTACAATTTTGAAGAGATCGATCTTGTTTCAATGTTAAATACAATAGTAAAAATTTCTGCTGATTCCGTTAAAGAGAAAGATCTGTCAATAATGACTGAAATAGCATGCAATTCCTGTTTGGTAAAGGCTGACAGAACATATCTGCCACAGGTTTTCCATAATTTACTGGATAACGCCATAAAGTTCACCAAACAGGGTGGCAGTATTACTATCTATGTAACTGCTGAGGAAAATGATGTGCATGTAGTTATAGGTGATACTGGTATTGGTATTGCGGAAAACGATATGTCGTCTCTTTTCACAAAATTCCATCAGATTGACAGTTCCTCAACACGCAATTATGGCGGCAACGGACTTGGTCTTTACATCAGCAAAGTAATAGTAGAGAGCCACAATGGCAAAATATGGATAGAAAGTGAAAATGGGACCGGAACAGATGTTCACGTATCCCTTCCATTGAAACAGGAAAATCAATTCTCTGCTTCCTCAAGTTCTCCTTCTGTATCCACTGAAAGACCTGTGCTCAGATAATTCTCATTTTCCGGCAGTTCAAGGTAGAAACCATCACAACTGTCAATTTCAATCACTCCTGAACTGATGCTGTAGTCAAGTATGTGTCCTCCTGCTGTCCTGTCTGCTGTTATAAAGTGCAGGTGATATCCGGGAACATTTATACCATCAACGTATTCAGGCATCCAGTATCCTACTATTGTACCTTCCGTATCATTGAACTCAAATACAGACTGATCTTTGGTTACATTAACAAGCCTTGGATATGGCTCTTCCTGGGCAGCAACACTGCGTGTTTTCATGTATGTGAAATTCCCGGTGACCTTTACAGCATACATCAGGTTCTTACTTGGAAGAAGTTCCTCAATATATGGTGCTAATTCCTGATTGCTCATTTCTGTGTTTATGCTGTCTTTGATATCTGTTTCAAAGAATGTAACAGCTGCAAATGGTGATGTTTCTGTGTCATCAACTTTGTAAACGTTGCCGTCAGCTTTTACCTGGTATATGACTCCGTCAAGTTCCAGCATTTCTCCGTCAAGGTCGTCAAATGTACCCAGGCCAAAATCCCCTTTCACTTTCAGCTCTTCACAACTAATCTCTCCGTCGTATACTCCTTCCAGAAGTGCATCAATGACTGAGAACTGGTAGATAGTATCAATTTGTGTTTCTGAAGTTGATACTTCATTCACATTATCTCCGGCGGAATTCATATTTTCTGTTTGCTCACTGATACATCCTGCTGTCAGAAATGATATTATGGTAACCAAAACTAAAAAATAAATACTAATTTTTTTCATTTGCTTCCCTCTTACATGGCCATGTCTCTTGAGTTGAATGTTAATGATCTCAGGCGCCGATACTGCTAGCCTGAAAAAATGTTCACAATTAAAAAAGATGAACGGTATGCATTCTTATGATGCTGCCGTTTCAGTTATAATGTTTTCAAGGTTAAGAAGAATAAGTAACCTTTCATCCATCTTACCGACACCCTTCAGGTATTCGGCATTGATCTTTTGTGTGATTATCTCTGGTGTCTGTTCTATGTTAGAATCCTTCAGACGAATAACCTCACTTACAGAATCCACAACAAGTCCTATTATTGTTCCATTGATGTCAACAACAACAATTCTGGATTCATCTGTCATCTCAGTTTCGTTCATTCCAAAACGCTTGTCGAGGTCCATAACAACTATGATCTTCCCTCTCAGGTTAATAACACCTTTTACGTATTCAGGAGACCTTGGTATTCTTGTAACATCAGGCAATCGGATAATTTCCTGTACCTGCATTATGTTGACACCAAACTCTTCCACACCCAGATTGAAAATAACAAGTTGATGAAGGTCATCGTCAATATTATCAGCGTAACTTTCACTCGCATCGGTCATAAGTCTCACCTCAGTGAAAATGGAATTTTATTAGCACAAAAATTCCATTCATAATTATTCCAATTAATATTATATTGCAGTTAGTATAAATACCTTCTCTTGTGTTCTCTTAATATTATCTAAAGTGTCATCTATTTCCATTAGAAATATCCACACCAATGATTTCCAAAAACCGATTCTTATTTAAGTATTTAGACCAATACCACGCTAAAAATCAGGATTAGTTTTAGTTTTTAGTATTTTACAAAAGAGGTTCACATGAGCGATATTTTACGGAGAGGACGCTTATCTTCAACACCTGATGAAGATATGATCAATTTTACATCATCAATGTCTGCTGACAAATGGATATTTGAAGCTGATATCCTTGTGGACATGGCCCACACGGTTATGCTGCATGAACAGAGAATCATTAAAAAGAACGAGTGCAGCAGCATTCTGGCAGGCTTGCTGAAGATTAGGGAAGAAGGCATTGAAAAGCTGGACCACAGTTATGAGGATATTCATATCTCACTGGAGTCAAGACTTATAGACATGGTCGGTGAGGATACCGGAGGAAGAATGCACTCCGGACGCTCCCGTAATGATGAGGTTGCAACCTGTATTCGTATAAGGCTCAGAGATGAACTTCTCTCTTTAATGGAGGAGCTTTCAGGTCTCAGATATGCTCTTCTTGAGCGCGCTTCAGAGAACACAGAAACTCTCATGCCGGGTTTTACACATCTCCAGCATGCGCAGCCAACCACATTTGCACATCACCTTGTTGCACATTCAGATGCTATTGGCAGGGACATTGAACGTATAATCAGCACATTCTCAAGAGTTAACAAATGCCCGCTGGGCTCAGCAGCTTTTGCATCAACCGGTTTTGATCTGAATCGTGAAAGAACCTGCTCCCTGCTGGGATTTGATGAACTGCTTGGAAACTCAATGGATGCTGTAAGCACCCGCGACTTTTTGATTGAATCTGTTTCTGCAATGTCAAATATAATGGTTAACCTCAGTAAGATGGCAGAGGAAATTATCATCTGGTCAAGTTCCGAATTCTCTTTTGTCGAACTTGATGACATGTATGCATCCACATCATCAATAATGCCACAGAAGAAGAACCCTGATTCTGCTGAACTTGTCAGGGGAAAGGCTGGTACTGTTATAGGTTCACTCATGGCTCTTCTTTCTCTTTGCAAGGCACTTCCATTGAGCTACAACCGTGACCTTCAGGAAGCAACACCTAATATGTGGCGTGCAGTTGAAACCACAAGAAGTGCTGTCCGTATCACAAAAGGTATGGTAGCTACCATGAAAGTGAATACTGAAAGCATGGCTGAAAAGTCAGTTATTGGATTCACAACAGCAACAGAACTTGCAGACACAATGGTTAGAGCCGGTGGAATTCCATTCAGGACAGCTCATCAGATAGTTGGTGTGCTGGCAAGAGGCGATGGAAACCCAACACTTACTGATGTTGATGCAGTTGCAAGGGATGTTATCGGGGAAACATTAAGTTCCAGAGGTCTTACAGAGGAAATGGTAAAGGAAGCCCTTGATCCTGTTCTTAATATCAACAGGCGTTCAATTACAGGTGGTCCTGCACCTTCTGAAATGGAAAAAGCAATAAAGAGCCGTCTTGAAGAACTTAAGGACACAAAAGCATCAATTTCAGAGTTAAACGGTGGAATTGTTGAATCATTGAAGATTCTTTACGGTATTGTTGAGGACTATACAGGAAAAAAGGCCTGAGATAGCCTTGGATAGTTATTACAGTCAATTCCTATCATACAGTTAGAAACGAATATTCAGACTCAGACTTACAGGTAATCAAGTGATGATCATGGATTATGAAGAGGGCGACAGAATAAAGGTCGAAAAAGCCGGTGTGGAATATGAAGGCATTGCAATGCCGAGTACAACCGGTCATATTGTTGTTAAGATGATCAGTGGCTATAACGCAGGTATCAAACCTGATGATGCCACTGTTACTATAGTACAGAAGAAAGCTGATATGGAAGATTCTGCTAAAGTTGTGTCAAAAGCTGAGTTCAAACCAAGAAAAGGTCTTCCAAAGGTATCCATCCTCTCAACCGGAGGAACAATTGCCAGTAAAATAGATTACAGGACCGGTGCTGTAACTTCCCAGTTCTCAGCAGATGATATCCTGCAGGCAATTCCTGAACTGACAAAGATTGCAAATTTCAGTGGAAAGGCTATCTACAATATCCTTTCTGAGAACATGAAGGCAGACTACTGGCAGGAGCTTGCAAGGGCTGTTGTTGAAGAGATAAAGAACGGTGCTGACGGTATTATTGTTGCCCATGGTACAGACACCATGATGTATTCCGCTGCTGCGCTGTCATTTATGATAGATACACCTGTACCCATCGTGTTTGTAGGTTCCCAGAGAAGTGCTGACAGGCCAAGCAGTGACAATGCGGTGAACGCAATCTGTGCTGCAAAGGTTGCTGTAAGTGACATAGCAGAAGTGACTGTTGTTATGCACAGTGAAACATCAGACGAAAAGTGTTCTATCCATCGTGCAACCAAGGTACGCAAGATGCACACTTCCAGAAGAGATGCTTTCAGGTCAATTAATTCAGAGCCAATAGGTTATGTTGATTATTCCACAGGCAAGATCATAACTGACCTTTCCTACGTAAAGAGGAATGAAAAGGAACTGGCACTTATGGATTCACTGGAGCCAAAATGCGCCCTTGTGAAATTCACTCCGGGTTCAAGTCCTGATATTCTTGGTTATTTCATCGATGCCGGTTACAAGGGAATCGTTGTTGAAGGAACAGGTCTTGGCCACGTATCCACTGACTGGGTCCCACAGATAGAGAGAGCAACATCACAGAAGATCCCGGTCATCGTTACTTCCCAGTGTCTTAACGGCAGGATATGTGACAGGGTATATGACACAGGCAGAGACATCTTAAAAGCGGGAGCAATTGAAGGTGAGGATATGCTTCCTGAGGTTGCACTTGTCAAGATGATGTGGACTCTTGGTCAGATACAGGATTATGATGATGCAGTTGATATCCTAAAACAGGATATCAGGTGCGAGATCAATGAGAGGAGCCTTGAATAAAGGTTCCAGTATTTTTTCATGTATAATCAGTTAAGAAGAGAATTATAGATGTCGTCTTACTATATTAGACATAGAAGAAAAAGATATGGAAAAACCCATCTGTTTTTCCTTAATACTCAAGATTTTCAACTTTTCCCATGAAGTGTATTGTAACCCCACAGAAAAACAACGTGGATTTCTTCCCGGTTTTGAATTGCTACTATATTCAAGGTTGAATCATTAACTTCCTAGTAAGTTTCCTCACCAAAACAATGCTTAAATTCACAGTAATCAACATTTGAACTTTATTGTGCTTGTTATGTTCTATTTTTGAAACAATTATTTTCGCTCAATAATAATTAAGAAAAACAAGCATACAAAGACCATTAATGAAGTAAATGCAGGTGTTTCCTTTTTTGATTCTACTTCATTTTCTTTAGTATCATTATCTATCATTTCAGTATTTTCAACAAGATTAAGGGGAATCGGTTCTTCATCTACTACTATGTGTTCCCATTCAAAAACTACTGGAACTTCATCAATGCCTTCTTTTTCACATTGTTCATTGATTACATGGATTTCATCGATGATCGATTCCACCAATTAGAGGGTCAATATCATCAGTACGTGCATTGAGGACAGTTATTTCTTTTTTGAATACAACTGGGGGCTTATCTATTCCAATATCTTTTGCATCAGTATCTATAATATTGTATAAATCTTCAATTGTAGCTTCATCAATTGATTCTTTCGTATCTCCGTCAAACTCTATAAAAAGATAACCTTCATAATTAATACCGAAACCAGTCAAAGGTCCACCTTTTTCTTTCATATATAGATGGAGTTCATCTTCTGATTCTTTCATGCATTTTACAAGTGTATTTAACCATTCAACTTTTTCCTTATCATCAGTGATCACAGGGACTGTTCCAAGAGTTTCAATCACATTAGATTTTTCTTTCAGTGAATCAAGTCACGAAAAAATTCCACTCTTATTTTTATATGCAAGTATAATATAACTTCGTAGATAAAAAAATCAATAAAATTTAAGCAAACACTTAGATATATTTAATAATTAATTGTCTTTACACTTTTAATAGTAAAACATTTTATGAATCATCTTTTTGGCAACCTTTATTACGAATAAATTAGCTATTGAAGCAAATCAGTCTATTATATTAATACAATACTCAGGTGAATATTATGACATTAGCAAATCTCAGGACACACTATGCGTCACAGATCAAACCCGAGGAACTTGGTGACCAGAAAGTTACCGTTGCAGGATGGGTTCACGAGGTCCGTGACCTTGGTGGTATATGTTTTGTTGTGGTCAGGGATCGTACAGGGAAATCCCAGGTCACACTTGTTAAAAAGAAGACAGACCCGGAACTTATGGACAAGGCAAGAGCCCTTGTCAGAGAATCCGTGGTTTCCGTCACAGGCAGTGTAAAACCGGAAGGTAAGGCTCCAAATGGTTTTGAAGTAATTCCGGATGATATCGTACTTCTAAACGAAGCAGACTCACCACTTCCAATGGACACAACCGGAAAGGTGGAAGCAGAACTTGATACACGTCTTGATTCAAGATTCATTGACCTCAGACGTGAGAGAACAACTGCTATCTTCAGAATAAGGCATGAAGTCCTAAGAGCAGTCAGGAGTTATCTTACAGACAACGGTTTCATTGAGACTTCCAGTCCAAAAGTTGTAGCAACAGCAACAGAGGGTGGAACATCACTCTTCCCGATCACATACTTTGACAGGGAAGCATTCCTTAACCAGAGTCCTCAGCTCTTCAAGCAGATACTCATGGCCGGTGGACTTGACAGGGTATTTGAGATCGGTCCTATTTTCAGGGCAGAGGAACACGACACCCGCAGACACCTCAACGAAGCAACATCCATTGACATTGAGGCAAGTTTCTGTGATCACTTCGATGTAATGGAAGTTCTTGAGGAAATGGTGGCCTACATCTACGAGCAGGTCATTGAGAACGCATCTGATTCACTTGCGGTGCTTGATGTTGAACTTAAGGTTCCACAGGTGCCATTCAAGAGAGTCACCTATGACGAGGCAATCGAGATCGTTAATGCAAACACAGATGAGATGCTTAACTGGGGAGATGACCTTGGTACTTCTGCTGAACATACAATTGGCGAATATGTATTCAAGGAAACAGGGGAATCGCATTACTTTATCATTGACTGGCCAACAGAGATCAAGCCATTCTATGCGATGCCATACGAGGATAACCCGGTCCTGTCTAAAGGATTTGACATGATGCACAGGACAATGGAACTCTCATCCGGTGCACAGCGTATCCACATTCCAGAACTTCTCATCGAGAGGATCGAATCACAGGGTCTTGACCCAGAAGGATTCGAGTTCTATCTTAAGGCTTTCAAATACGGTATGCCACCACATGCAGGATGGGGTATAGGTTGTGAAAGGCTTGTCATGACTATGCTAGGTACTGAGAACATCCGTGATGTCGTACTCTTCCCAAGGGACAGGCGCAGACTTTCCCCATAATTCTTTTTTCAGGATTGATATTCATGAAAGAAAGAAATCCAACAGGAGAAAGTCCTGAGAAAAAGGCTGCAGGAATCGCAGCAGCAGACCTTGTACAGGATGGCATGGTTGTCGGTCTTGGTACCGGCTCCACCACAGCCTACACAATAGCCGAGCTTGGCAGACGTGTTGATGAAGGTCTTGACATCATTGCAGTTGTAACATCATATCAGTCAGAAATGCTTGCAATACAGGCAGGAATCATGCTTACATCACTGGCAGAACATCCCGATCTTGATATTGCCATTGACGGTGCAGATCAGATAGACTCAGGTCTTAATGTTATCAAGGGCGGCGGTGCAGCGCACACACGTGAGAAGGTTGTCTCACGCTCAGCAGAACGCTTTGTTGTTGTTGCTGATGAATCAAAATATAGTGAGCAGCTAAATCATTATGTACCTCTGGAAGTACTTCCGTATGCAAAGGAATATGTTTCACAGCAGGTACGCAGGATAGGTGGAAAGCCCGAGCTTCGTCTTGCAGCAAGAAAGGACGGTCCCGTAATAACAGATAATGGTAATTTCGTTATTGATGCAAGTCTTGGCGTAATTGAGAACCCTGTGGTAACATCAGCACTTCTCTCACAGATTGCCGGAATTGTGGAACACGGAATATTTACCAATGTGGATGAGGTCTACATCGGAAAGAAAGACGGTTCCGTAGAAATAATGGCCTGATCTGAAAAGATCAGGATTCATTTTCAGCATCAAACGGGCAGGCACACATCTCAAACAATGCTTCTTCGCCGGTGCGTGAACCTCTGGCTATGAGGATGTCCCCCGCTTTTACAACAGTTCTTTTATTCGGTCTGTAGACCCATTTATCCTCTCTTTTGATAGCCATTACATGAACACCGGTTTCGGTTTCCATTTTTAACTGGCCGAAAGTTTTCTCGACAATAGGTGAACAGTCCTGGACTACAAGTTTGGTGATTACTTCATCTGATTCCCTTACTGCCATTGTAATTATCGGATGCAGATCAATATCTCTGAGAACTGTGTCTGCAATAGTGTATGCTGCATCTGAAATTGCTTCTGCAGAGTTAGCAAGCTGAAGCAGCCCTCTGAGAATATTAACATCCGGTACATGTTTTGCTGTTTCAAGAACCCAGTGCTGGAGCTCGTGTTTCATACCATCCATTTCAGATTCCAGTGCTTTCACTTCATGGGCAATGTCCTCATTATTGAATAGCACGGCTGAATATCCAAGTCCTACTGAAAGTTCTCCCATATTCTTCATTTCAACAATGATATCAACAGCTCTTTCAAGATCGATTAGGAACCTTTCATGTTCTACTGTTCTTGGTACATACTTTCTGTTTGTAACAAGCTCCATGAAAAGAGGTACTCCTTCGTCATGGCCTCTGGAAAAAAGTACATCGTCCGGTCTTATTCGGGTAGAATGGTCAGGATCGTATATCCATTCATCATTGCGGCGTATAGCAATTATCCACATTCCGGATTCGGTATCAAATTCTATATCTTCCAGGTTCTTTCCTGCAATTTCAGAATCTTCGCTTACTGTTGCTCTTGTAATTGTTTCTTCGGCTTCCCTCATTGCCAGTTTTAATTCCATGGGTATACCTACATCCCTGATAACGATCTGGGCAATGTCGCCTGCTGCGTTGGCAATATTTTCAGATGCGCGGGCTACCTGAAGTACGCCTGACATTTCCTCTGCTTCCTCAACACGTCTTGTGCTAAGCATTGCAGCTATTTTCATATGATAATCAAGTGTATCCATCCTTTCTTCAAGGCGGATGACTTCTTCTGCAATATCTTCATCATCATAGACCATTGACGAGTAAGCCAGGTCCACCATGAGTTCAGATGTATCCTTCATCTCGGTCAAAAGGTCTTTGAGATTGCGCGGACTATACTTTATTTCCTTGGGACTCATATATTCCTACCATTGATTCTCTTCTTATTCTATATTTTATTTTTGAAGTTATTACATTTTTTACATTAGATTTAGTAATTGCATTGTGATGAATATTCCGCTAACTCCTATCAGGTCACCAAAAGTCGCTATCAGGGGAATCACGGTGTCATCCGGATCTACTCCGAATTTGTGTGATGCAAATGCTATGGCGATTGTTGCCGAAAATACGACAAGGAGTTCGAAAGTGCCTGCTATCATGCAAAGTGCCAGAATTTTCGGGAATGCTATTGCCATATTAAATAATAATCCAACTAACCAGACTGTTATGGCAACAAATACACATGCACTTAATCCTACGATTAGTGCAGCTATCACACTATTTCTGACAACAGGGTTTCTGTGAATATGACTTCCAAGACCCATATGGAATGATGAGGAAAGCCTGGCTCCAAGCATACTTCCTGTATCTCCGCCAATCTTGATAAGTGCGGGTATGAGTACAAGTATGATAGGCATTGATACCAGTTTCTCAATCTCTATATTGAGTATCTGGCCTGAAAATATACCGATTATCGAAGTGACAAGGAGTATTGGAAATCCTCTTTTTAAAATTCCGTTCACTGTGTAGTAACTCATATCAGGAGCACCACCTTTGCAGCCAGAAAGATCATTGTCATTGATACTATGTCACCTATGGTGGCAATGGAAGGGGTTACCACGTTGTCAGGATCAAAACCGAAGCGGAACATACCAAGCGCCAGTAAGACAGCTACTATTGAAAGTATTAGTCCGGATGAAAAACCGGCAAGAACTGCTATTGCAGTAAGGCGCAACATGCCTGCACTTTCAAGTCCAAGTGCAATAGTTATCAGATGCCCGGCCATGCCAAGTATTACAGACATTATTATACCTAAAAGTAATGAGCCTGATACATTATTTATCAACTCCGGATTCCGGTCGATTTTTGTGATAAGGCCCATGTGTATGGCACTTCCAAGGCGTGAACCCAGAGTACATGAGATATTCCCCCTCATGCCCAGTACGGCCGGAGTTATGACGATGAGTCCGGGGATAAGTGCGAGTTCATCACTCATGCCTGAAAGGATCAATCCGGATATAACTCCTCCTATTGTGGCCATGAGTTCAAATGGCAACGCTTCACGTACTATGGAGCGGATACTTCCGTAATCTCCCATATATTCCTCGACGACTTCTATCTCATAGTCTTCGTCCTCGTCACTTGAATCATGAGGCATTAAGCCCTATTTTACTTTGTTATTATTTATATATATCAGGCAGTTTTCATCAGTTTGAATTAGTTAGCTTCCCATAGTTAAGCATAATACTGATGTTTGCATTTCCTGAAACGAGGAAATAACATGTTAAAACATATCGTGATGTGGAAATTGAAAGAAAGTGCTGAAGGCAACTCCAGGGAAGAGAATGCAAAACTCATGAAAGAGAAACTTGAGGCTCTAAAAGCTAAGATACCTGAAATAGGTATGATCGAAGTAGGAATTAATGCTATTCCTTCAGATGCTGCCTACGATGTTACGCTTTATTCGGAGTTCAGTACTGAAGCAGCTTTCAAAACGTACCAGATACATCCTGAACACCTGAAGGTTGCTGAATTTGTAGGAAAGATCAATGATAACAGGGTAGTTGTGGATTATTTCGTCTGATAACTAAAATTTTTTTATTTTTTATTATTGAGGTGGATGTGCAGCTATGAATACATAGAAATCAGTGGCAAAAGATACGGGTATCCGTATCTTGTATAAACGTATTTCAAAGTTCTTCCGGCGGGTTAACATCATCATATATCCGGGCAGCTATTATTTTACCGTTGTCTGATACTTCATAGACTGCCACGCCTGCCTGAGGTATCAGGTCAGATCTGCCCCAGGATTCTGCGATGTATTCGATTACTATTTGTTTTCCATTGAAGGTTGATGTGCAGTGTCTAAGTGAGATTCCACCATTGTGAAGTATCGAATCATAGAATTCCCGGATACCTTTCTCTCCTGCATGCATATAATCTGAACCGCTGGGCTCACGGACATAACCCTGTTTGTCAAAGAGTTTCACGATCTTGTCTGCATCACCTTCTTTGAGGGATTTCATATACTTCTTGATGAATTGTGGCTCTTCAAGGTTAGATGACGGTTTAAGAATTGGTGATCTTATTCTGTGTGTTCCGGTAAGTGGCCAGGTACTATGATAAATTCTTATATCTGATACTTTATCGTTTTCCAGATCTGCTACTATTGCAACAGGTATGTCGATCATATCTTTATCGTGTTCAAAGTACAATATGATCTCCACACATATGCGTTTGGAGTCTTCTGTAATATCCAGAGTTTCTGTTGTTGCTTTATGTTCCCTTAGCCAGGGTCCTCTTTTCTGTACAAATCTTATGAAAGCATCATGGCTATTGATCCTGCCGTCAAGTGGAGTATCAATTAAAGGTTCCCCTGAATATAGTGATGTAAGTTGCCCGGTGTTACCAGCCATGACCAGATCATAAAAATCTGATAATGTTTCAATTATGTTCATTATTCCACTCCATTAACTATTTTGTCGTGGCAAGTATATAAACAATTTACTGTAAATGAATCAGAGTAATTGGTCATGTTACTCCTCATTACTTCAAAAACCTCATCCATCAAAAAAGGTTATATACAACTAGTTACATTTATGGGTTGCTCGAAGGCGAAAGCGCCAACGAATAACTTATTCGCAAACAATGGGCCCGTGGTCTAGCCGGTTATGACATCGCCTTTACACGGCGGGGGTCATGAGTTCGAATCTCATCGGGCCCACCAAATACATCTTCTGCTTCTGCAGGTAGCGATTTTTCTTCTGATTTTTGCTGTTTTTTAGTGTCATCCATGTTGTTTGAGGAATGGCTAACATCACCTTGTGTAGTTGGAATTTCGGGTTCGGTTGATGTCGGTTTTTGTAAGAGGGACAACTGTTTTTCCACAGATTTCAGTCTTGATTCAATGTCTGATTTGGGTTGTATAACTTCTAGGGCGGGGGTAATATCTTCATCCAGGGAGATTACAAATAAAGGCTTGCCATTGTTCTCGATTTTGAAAATATGTGCAGTTTCACCCACAAGGTCTGCATGTGACTGCGGCAGTCGGAGTAAAGGGTATTCGATATTTTTCTTTGGTCGAAGCCTTGTGATTTTTGATTTTCCTATGTATTTCATAGTAACCAGCTCTTTATAGTAAATTAAGTTATACAATTTTATATAACTTTTTTGTCGCTATCTTTGAAGGTATTAAAACACACTTCATATGCCTGCAGTTATGTTGTTTATATTGCGACACGAGGTTCAGAGAATTCCAAGTCTGATTATGTTATATCTCCAGAGCAATTTTTAAATGGACATTATATTTCTAAGTATTCTGATTATGTAGAATCATCTGTCCCTCAAGGATAGGGCAGATTAGCAAAAATTCCAGACGCAAAGTAGAGACAATCCTTGCGTCTGAAGGGTTATGATACATAGGAGATTATCATATGGTGAAATTGTCTTCTCATTTGAATTAAAAATTAAGATAAAATCCACATGCCTGAGGAATTATGTATCAAGCATGCGACACGAGGCGAATTTTTTCCTATAGATGCTCCCCACTTCCAGAAACATTGGCAGATTGAATCATTGTTTATTATCAGAGCACTAGGTTCGAATATAATCCTGCCACTATCAAATAGAGGCAAAATTTCGTACTCATGAATTTCAATATATAAGAAAAGATTTAGAATCTTGGCTATTCGCACGCATGGCCAAGAAAATCACACAGAATTATCTGAGATATATGACAAATACCTCTCAGATGTAACCATATCAGACTGTTTTGATATAGCTGAATTATCTATGACAATCACCAGTGGGTGTAACTGGTATGCAAAGGCATTCAGAAGTCCAGAGAATAATGGAAAATTTCGATGAAAGATAGCTATATATCAACGGAGATGTTGGCTATTACGATATTGAATGGAGTCGGGGGTGCAAGAATGCAAACAAAGCTTTCATGCCTGCAATCCAAAAGTATTTCCAGGGACAAGGATTCCCTTTAAGTACTGCAGAAAATTTTCATCGACAAATGTGTCAAGGCAGAGGTATATGAATCTATCTTCTATGGGATATTACATACACAAATCTACGAAGATCATAACATGGTATCCAAAATTATCTAGCATAATATATTTCTTTTTACCATACCTGGCATATTTCAGATTTTTCCTCAATAATTCACATTGTTTGAAAAATCGAGCATCATCTTTATCAGATTTCTTCTGTGAATTAGTTATGATAATACAACCATGATTCATAATGATCTCCTCATTTAAATCCATGATATCAATTACAACATAGTTCAGCTTTAACACAGAAACTGCATCCAGTAATTCCTCTATAGTATGTCTTGGATGAAGATGTATCACTTGTGAACGGTCTATAAAAGGTGCAATGCCCATAATCAGTCCTCAATTTCATTTCTAAAAAGATGTAGTAGGATAAAGGTATACCGCTACGGTAAGTTATCACTATATAATCTCAGTATATCTCATTCAATAATAGTGTCTGAGGCCAACGTCTCCCATGATTCATGTAATTTTGTCTAAATTAATGGATAGGGGTGAGTATAACTCTATAGATGTTTTTGTTTTTACGGATAGTCAATAAATTGCATTTAAGTCGATTCTGTTAATTGTAAATCAGTATGGAGTATAGAGTTGATGTTGCATGTAATGTTCATATCACAGCCAATCTTCCTGAATCTGTCAGTGAATAGCCACCATCATCTGAAATATATCCCATGGTCTTAAGCTCTCTCAAATGGTTATATGTCATCCCTTTGGAGATCTCCATATTGGCAGCAATGTTTTCAACTACAATAGTGCCATTCTGATGAAAGGTTTTGAATAACATAGTTGGGATGTACCAAAAAAGCATCAAAATTGAATCAAATCGCCGATAATTGTAGGATTAGATAGACTAATAGTGCACTCAATCTTCTGATGTGATCAATCTTGCTTTTTGATATTAGAACAGTAAATGTAACCGTTTAACTGCAACTCTTTAAATCAACTATCAAAAACATCCATGTAGACATCCATGTAGACGTCATATTACGATAGTTTGTCGATTTATGTTCATTTAAATCAGACATCAAAATGAATGGGGGTCCATGTTTCCTATGTGTTCTATGTGAATCAGGGTGTCCATGTGAGTATTCCCAATTTGAATAACACATAGTTTTTCAAATGCTTAGTTTTTCCAATGTAAATAATGCTTAGTAATTCCACAGCTTAGTAATTCCTAGGCTCTACAGACAAAAAGAAAACTAAAAACGCCCACATGAGAGTAGAAATAATCTATAGATGTTATTGCTCACATGTGAGCGGATGATGTTCTTTTTCACGGGAACTAATAAAAATAGAAATAATAATTCCATACTTATTATTGTCATAAATTGAAATATGACATGTGGGAAAATAAAAGGGGTTAGAAAACAAAATGGGCAGTGGTTAGTTTAGCTCCATTCGAGCCATTGCCCATTCCTCACATAATCTTAACTGCAACAACAATTACCAAAATAACAGCACAAATACTCATCAATTGAGAATAAACCCTACTACATAGAAGATTGAATTTTTGATGGATTCTATAGAGGATGTTTACATCACTTGCCAACCAACATACGTCGAATTCTACGCCTGAAAATTCCCATAAGAATTATCGTAACAATGGTTCCAGACACAGTATTTATTGTGAACTATTTGAGGAATAACATAATATATGGCATAGATTGGGCAGACAATCCACCACAATATAACACTCCACCATACATGAGTATACTCATTTCAAATCCATTGTATGTGTCGTCCTTCATGAACACAACTGATCAGATGCTTGACATCAAACTAAAGGAATCATAGGCAGTCTGACACATCCATAACTATTCAGTGACCTGCCTGCAGGAGAAGTATCAACCATCATATTGAGTGTGTGATTTTACATTGAAATATTTTAAGGGGCAAATTGCCAATGTAACTTGGATGATGACTTCAATATATCATCATATATAAGAAATTGTAAGTTAACATTCCCAATTTTTAATGTAGATTTAAACAGATGGGGTATATAAACCCCTTAATTAAAGTGCAAATATCAAAATATTGACTGAGTTGTTAGTTTATATACCCCTTCACTAAAGTGTAAATTACCAATCAAGGACTATTTGTAGATAATTTGTAGATATTTTTGTAGACAACTTTGTAGACAACTTTGTAGACAATTTTGTAGACAATTTTGTAGACATCTATCACATGGAAGTATGATACATATTACGCATATACATGTATAGTATTTTTAATTTTTATTGATAACATAAAAGAGACTCTTTCAGATATGTAGTAGATATACATGTCTATAAACATGTATGTAGACAAAAATGTAGACATAGGAAAATGAGAAATTAAATTTTGATCCGCATTAGATATTGTATACCTGGTGCCTGAATGCTTGCATATGATTCTCAAAATGTAGACATGCTGTATCATATGTTCCCCAGGCCCATGCATTACCCAAAATGATGATCCTCAGTACAATATCAGGGTGCAGATCACTTGATTGTGTTTCAATGAATGGTTGCACTTCATATGATGTTAATGCAGAAGTTCTGTGCAGTTTTCGATATTTGTTGATTCTATCGTATAGCTCTTTTTCAGTTGTAATTGGTTTTTCATTCATATAACATGGTATGTTTTCACCATATATGCTGGTATACTAAGTGGAGTGAAAGTGAAAAAAAGTTCAGCCTATTTACATGAGATGAAAAATACACCTGCTATAGTTCAATTAAATATTATTCAATTGATGGATAGAGATGATATAATTCTATAGATGTTTTTGTTTTTACGTATAGTTAAAAATCACATTTTAATCGACCATACTGTTGGTTTTTCGGAATCTGATGGAACGTTTTTGATTACTGGGTGAAATGGACTTTAGAACACATTGACTTTAAATCTAAATTTTCTTTACATCTTTTTCTGTAAATCATAAATCAGTGTAGAAGTACATTGTTGATGTTGTATGTAATGTTCATATCACAGCAAGTCTTCCTGAATCTGTAAGTGAATATCCACCTTCATCCGAAACATATCCCATTGTTTTAAGTTCTCTCAGGTGGTTATATGTCATTCCTTTGGAGATGCCTACAGTAACGGCAATATTCTCTACGGCAACATTACCATCTTGAATTATTTCAAGGATCATCTTCTTTGTAGGTGATAAATTAAAGCTCAAAATAGGGAATTCGATCATGAAATTATCTTCTTCTGTAACATAAACTACTTTTTTGACCATGTCACTTCTTGCAAAGGCACCATATAATGCACCAAAGGCTTGTGTTTTTCTTCCACCTGTTACATTTATCAGAACACTCCTACCCAATGCATGTTCTTTTTCTATTATATTTACAACATCTTTTGCAACTATTACAGGGTCATAGAGAGATGTTATTGCTTTTTTAATTTCAATTACTTTCCCAAAAGTAGCTTCTAAAGTGTTTTCAGCCTGAACTTTCCTTTCAACTGCACCCTCTTCTGTCAAAATGATAATTTTTGATGGAGAGAGGCGAGTTACACATACCAGTACAGGTTCAAGATTGTAAAGTGTAGTTATTAAAGTTGAATTGTTCATTACTGCTGTATTAAAATGAATAGTATATATTTGTTTTTCATCGTAACTATACAGTTATGATGTTCTATATAGGTATATATATAATCACCCTCACAAAGTTTATATTTAATATGGTTAGTACATAGTAAACATTCACTAATAAACAATGCATGTGTATTGTTTGGTGAATGGGACGTGTCGGGTAAGAGAACAGGTGGTACAAAAAGGTAGGAAAAAGGCAGCATATGTCGATAGGACAATGCTGCCTACTAAAAACGAAACAAAGACGATGTTTATTACCAGATCACAAAAATCATATGACAAAATCAAAAGAACTTAATTGTAGCAACTATATTAATAATTAAAATCTGATATTTTTCTAGATACACTCGTAGATGCGATGAAAGTGAAATTGAAGATTCGACTTTAAAAAAAGGAGAGATGAGATTGGGTGACGCAAAATTAAATTCCAAGCAATTAGATGCAGTTTCCTATACAACAGGACCATTACTTATTTTGGCAGGACCTGGTTCGGGCAAGACGTTCACAATCACCGAAAAGGTGGTACAATTAATAGAAAATGGTCTGAATCCTGAAAGGATACTTGCATTGACATTCTCTGAAAAAGCTGCTGGAGAAATGGAGGAAAGAATTGAGAACATAATTGGTACTGGAAGCGGCATCAATGTATCCACATTTCACTCATTTTGTAACAATCTTATCAAAGAATTCTCTTTTGATTTAGGTACAAACTCTAATGCAAAGATCATCTCTAAGGAACATGCAAATGTATGGGGAATAGAACATGTAGATTCCTTTGGATTTGAAACGATAATTATTCCTCCTACTCCTTATGACCTTATAGACAGCCTGCTAGAAGGTGTTTCTCAATTCCAGGATCATCTCATTCTGCCTTCGACTGTTCATGATTATATTGATACTTATTTAGCTTCAGGTACTGAACTAGATGAAGAGAAAGTCGATACTCTTCTGAAATTAAGGGATTTTGCCAGATTCTATGAGCAATACCAGCAATATAAGCATAACAATGGCTTCCTTGACTATGGTGACATGATCTCAAAGACATGTCTACTACTAGAGTCTAATAATGTTGTCAGAATCAAGGTAAAAAGCAATTATGATTACATTCTTGTAGATGAATTCCAGGATACAAACTATTCTCAACTATACCTGGTCAGTTTGCTGGCAGATGGAAACAGCTTGACGTGCGTGGCCGACGATGATCAGTCAATCTACAAATTTCGTGGAGCTTATGTTTCCAATATCATGCAGCTTCATGAGTATTATCCTGAGCTTAATAAGATAGCTCTTGAAATTAATTATCGCTCCAGTTCTCAGATAGTTGATCTTTCAAGAGAACTAATTGGTTTTAATCCAGAAAGGGAAGCAAAGGAAATTGTTTCACATAATGGTGATGGTTTAAATGTCAAGGTTGTAAAGGCACCAGATGATATAAGTGAAGCCGAGTGGGTAGCATCTGAGATCAATCAATTAGTTAATGAACAGGGATTGGAACCTAAAGATATCTACATATTAACAAGGAAACGTGCTGACGGTAAAAAATTCAGTGATGCATTCCATAAGTATCTCATACCTTCAGAATATGTTGGCTCATTGCAGTTGAATCAATTCCCTATAGTTCAGGAAGCAATTGCCTATATGCGAGTGGTGGCAGACCCATTTAATAATGGTGTTGCTTTTGCAAAGATATTTGGCAGAGAAGGCTTAAGTGAGCATAATCTTCAGAAAATCAACACGCTTGCACGCAAGTTAACTAAAGAAGAGGATAATCAGGGTGATGGTATCTATTCTGTTCTGTTACATCATCTCGAAGAAGCTGGTATTACCCAGGAGCCTCTTGTAAGGTCTATTGTTGCAAGGCTTGATGACCTTACTAAATTTAAGAAAAATCATCTACCTTCTGACACTGTAAAATACCTGCTTACAGATATGACAGATATCTATCGTTCACAACTAAAAGAGGACACTGTTCAATCCAGAAAGAACATCAAAATTCTTAATTCTCTAGTGTCCATGGTCGAAGATCTTGAACTTATCAATGGTGGTTCTGAGTTTGAGATTGTCATTGAGCATTTGGACCTCGTTTTTAATCTTGAAATTGAAGATGGAGAGTCCAGTGATGACAATTCTGTCAAGATTATGACGATACACCAGTCAAAAGGTAAGGAAGCAAAGGTTGTTTTTGTATGTGATATGGCAGCAAGGCATCTTCCACTTCAGCTCACACGTAAGAAGTTTACTGTTCCTATCGAGCTGGCAAAGGGTGTGCAGAGGGATGCTGATGATAAGACCTTGCACCTTGAAGAGGAACGAAGGCTTGCATATGTGGCAATGACAAGGGCAAAAGAACAACTTTATCTTGTATTTCCAGAGAGGTATACAGGCAATAAACGCGGTGTAAAACCCAGTGTGTTCCTTGAGGATATTGGATATATGGATAATCCACTTGTAGACTTCATTGAAGCTCCATACTATGAGGAAAACCGCGATGTTGTTGAAGATTCTACACTGAAAAGAAAAAAGGACGAGCTTGAACGTCTTGTAAGAACATATACTGGTCAGGGGCAGATAAAACAGGCTATTGAGTCTTTGATTGTTCTTGCTCAGATAAGGGAACTTGAATCAAATGGTAACCTTCAGGCTTTTGATGCTTCAGAACTGCTGCGGGTAAATCCAGTTCCTTCAGGCGAATTGGAATTAATGGTAGATGGGAAGCTACCACCGCTGGTTAAAGATGATATGCGTTTTTCTGCATCAGCTATCAGGATGTATGAAGACTGTCCACTTAAGTTCAAGTACAGTTATGTGCTCAAAATACCAACACCTCAAAAGACATTCTTCCAGGTAGGTACGGATGTTCATGCAGTTTATGAGCAAATGTCCAGGTTGATGATGCAGGGAGAAAGCCCTGATATTTCTGTAGCTAGAGAACTACTTGAGTCTATATGGGATCCTTCTGGTTTTGATTCTGAAACACAGGAACATCAGGAACACGACAAGATGCAAAAGATGCTTGATTTCTGGATGGATTTTGAAAGTACTAATCCCAATGAGACAATTGAAGTTGAAAAATGGTTCGACCTAAGTCTTGATGGTGCTAAGTTCGGTGGTTCCATTGACCGTCTGGATAAGACACCTGATGGAGATTATATTGTTATCGATTACAAGACAAATAAGACTCCTTATTCCAGGAATAAGTTGCTTGATGATGTTCAGATAGCTCTTTACTGCACTGCTGTGAGGGAAATGTATGGTAAGTTGCCAGTGCAGGCAGGTCATATGTATGTGAATCCTGGCGTTGCTGAGATGAGATTGATTGATGTGAGTGAGAAAGGTGTTGAGGCTGTTGTTGATAGGATTAAGGAAAATGTAATTCGCATACTAGGGGAAGATTTTGAAGTGAAGGAAGATCCAAATTGTCGGTTCTGTGACTATAAGGGAATATGTGATTTGAACCGAGACTAATACATTTTCAACAAAATAGGGTCGAAATAATGAAACAAATTCTTGAACAATACTGTCTGGATGATACTGCAAATGGCTTGCTCCTATTGAGCATGCCCACAGGATTTGGTAAAACATATGATGTATTGAGTTTCATCTACGAAAATTACCAGAGATTTGCTGATCAAAACCGAAAGATTATATTTGTAACAAATCTCAAGAAAAACCTTCCTTATGATGAGCTGAGGGAACGCTTCATAGCCGACGGGAAGGAAGATGCCTATGATAAACATGTTTTGTTCATTGATTCAAACTCGAAGACTGTAATAAAAAATCTTCCACACTTAGATTCATTTATTCCTGACAAGTTCAAAACAGATATTTATTCACGGTTAATTAAGTATATTGAAATTTTGAATAAAGATTTAGATAAAACGATTTCAAGTACTTTTAGAAAAGATATTGAGACAAATCTGGAGCCTGTTTTTAGAAAATCAATTGTTGATGACCTTTATCTTAATTTTGATTCTAAGAAAAAACGTCTGGATGCTATTGGAGACAATCCCAATTATCAATGGATTGGCAAACTATACCCTGCTGTTTTTGTTGAAGAGAAAACAATCCTCTTCATGAGCATGGATAAATTTATTCTGAAGAATTCGCCTCTTGTAGAAAAGTCATATTATTTCTATAACAAATATAGTGATAACTCTTTAGTCTTTATTGATGAATTTGATGCAACTAAAGAAACCGTATTAAATCGCATAATAGAATCGGGTATTAAGCATCATGTCAACATGCTTGATCTGTTTTTAAACATACATGATCGTCTTGTGCAAAGTGAGTTTCCAGAAAATCTTCTCAAAGAATCGAACCACAGAAAATCACAGAAAGAACAGAATAACTGGCTTTCATTTGATATGATGGCGGACATTTTCAAGCAAAAAGCTGAAAAAATATTCTATAAATACCATTTACATCACACATGCAAGTCTCATGATGTTATTTCAACTACCAAAAGGAACTTTCTGTTTTATGACTATCAGTTCCATCATGTCCTTGATACTAAGAATAAAAGGATAGAAATTGAGTCTGATTCAACTAACCGTATAAATTGGATTAAGACTGTGGCATATGGAGATAAAACAGATGGTATCAATGTTCACAGTTTGTTGACAGATATCGCTGGATTCCTGACTTACTTTCAAAAAAGAGTTAGCAACCTAGCCGAGAACTATAAGCATCTTAAGCAGGAAGAAGATTCATGTAAAGAGGAGTTTCCACTTGAATCGTCTGTGCGTACAGTTCTTAATCATTTCAGGTTGGATAGAGATGATGTGGAATTTCTCACAAAGACCATTATGGAAGGAGAAATTCCTTATGGACGGAGATCAGGTACTCCATCTCTAAAGAACCATGGATTCTATGATTCTGGTTTTAGA
Source organism: Methanolobus bombayensis (assembly GCF_017873415.1). GTDB lineage: Archaea > Halobacteriota > Methanosarcinia > Methanosarcinales > Methanosarcinaceae > Methanolobus > Methanolobus bombayensis. The sequence goes on from NZ_JAGGKD010000004.1 coordinate 245,569, forward strand.
TATTATGATATTGTGGACAGCGACGAGCATGACACTCAATCTAATATTTACATGTACAATTTTTCCAGGACGCCTGAATCCTTCCTTGCAAATATTTGTTCGCAGGCAATGGTAGTTGGAATATCTGCCACTGCAGGACTTCATACAAATATAGGCAATTATGATCTCGATTATTTACGTTCCTGTCTTGGTAATAGATTTGTCCGACTTTCAGGAGAGCAATTGGATAGATTGAAAGAACAATTTTTTGAGAGGACTCAAGGGTATGATAACGTTTCAATCAAAACGAGTTTTGTTGAAGCAGAAGATCCACTGATCAAGCTTGAAGAATTATTAAAGGATAAAGAAGCTGCTTTAGCACTTAAAACCAGGATCCAAGTTCATAACTCAGAGGATGATGATAAGAGCATAGAATACATCTTATCTCGCTATACTCGAATCCTCACGGTTTGGAAATACTTATTGGATAATCCTGATATCAATTCTTTTTTGTGTTTTTTCAATAAATTTCCAGAATTTGAAGATCCCAAATTCGATTTAAAGATAATTCATAATTATGCACAAATGATTGCAGAGTCATCAGATATCGATATCAAAGAACCTGTATGTGAAATAATTCAAGTTCTAAAAGGTGACGACTTTGAAATAAATAAACATAAACTGTTATCTGCTATTGGAGAAGGGAAAAAGCGTCTGATCATATCGTCCTACCAAACATTAGGTGCTGGACAAAATATGCAGCATCCAATTCCAGAATCATTTCAACCAGTACAGATCAATGATTTCATTGAAAGAAAAGAAATGGATATCGGTGCTATCTATCTGGATAAGCCTACAAATATTCTCGTAAATATTTATGGGAATGACATTGAAGATGAAGATTTCATCAAATACATATTCCAATTAGAATTTCTTGTTGAAAATGGTTCAATCTCTCCAAGAGCATTTAAGAGCAAGCTCGATGAAGCTTTTCATAGACATGTGGGTAAATACAAATTAAAAAGAAATGCTGAAGACTTTACTGACCTTTATCAAACCAATGCATACACACGTTTCCTTAATAAGGTGATAATTCAGGCAGTTGGACGAATATGCAGGACTAACATGAAGTCATCTGTTATACATATCCTTGCAGACTCATCGATAAGAAAAAATCTGGCGAACTTCCATTTGCCCGAAGATGTGATACCTGTCCGTGAATATACTGCTTTAAAACAATCGGCAGCTCAAGAAATCATAGTTCCAGAAGAAATAATTTACTTTGAGAACAGAGCTTCGAGTCGAAGTGGTAGAACTTCATCGTTTATTCATCAGCAATTGAGAACTCCTTGGGATGAGAATAGCATAAAGATCTGGCAAGATCTTAGAGAACAGGTACTTAAACATCCAACAATCATTGACAAGAACAATTGCGATCCAAGGTGGAGTCTTATCTACATTGATCTTCCAGTTACAGGAAACCACTATAGATATTCCCAGGAAAGAGATTATGGAGAAATAGATGTCTTTTTCTCAGAGGACAGAGGTATTCAGGAAGTAAGTGAAAGGGCTGCAAAAATTGCTGAACTGATGTCTATAAAACCCTTGTTCCAGCTATTTTCTGATAATGGATGGGCTACATGTTTTGAAATGGGTGAACTTATAATTACACCACCAATTTTCAACAATATCTATAAAGGGGCATTGGGAGAAGTATGTGGCAAATTCATTTTGAAGGAGTTCATAGGAATTGAGCTCCAGGAGCTTGATGATTCGGAGTTTGAACTATTTGATTTCAAGACATCCAATAACATCTATTTTGATTTTAAGTTCTGGGATGATACATTTGCTGTTCATGCAGATGATATCATTGCGAAAATCCGCACTAAAATGGATGAATGCAATGCTGAAAAAGTGTTTATTGTTAATATTTTTGGAAATTCAGAAGCACCTTTCAAGCCAATAATTTCTACAGATGGTAAAATTATAGAAATTCCATTTATTTGCAAAGATAAATCCATCAGCAGTGAAGCGTTAAAATTCATCGGAGAGGAGTACTACAAATGAATATTCAAACAAATCGCCTAAAAGTAAAGTTTCATATTGATGCTATAAAAAACGATTTTGTCTTCCTCCGATTCAAAAGGGATTCAAATAAGTGGAAGGGTGCAAGGGAATTAGATCAACTATTCGGGAAAGAATACCAGGCTTCTGCTGTATTGTTTATACATGGACCATTTGCATATGCAATGTTTAAAAAACCTATCGATTCATATAAACTACTTTCTTTAATACGGTCAGATAACAGCTTCGATGATGATGAGGTTGTGGAAGTTGAACCCCTTGAAAACTTTGTTGAAGGTGCTGAATGTATCTGTGAAGCATGGCTTGCTCAGATATTGTTGAATTCCTTATCTGCATCAAAATCGCGTTTTAAACAATTACATTTCTGTAATCTTACTGGTGCATTACTTATAATCCCCGAGTTCAGTGGTAAAAATGCTGATTATATTGATGCAGCAAAAATAACTATAGATAAAAACTACCTAATGAAGGTAGAACTCGTGCGCCATAGAAAGTTAATTTCTGTTCTTGCTGACATTAATAACAAAAAGATCAAGGCTGAAGCTATAAAAAATAAACCGCGATATGTTATTAATGATGGAACTAAAACCTTACGTAGATGGTTAGATGACAGTGATCCCGATGTTAAAAAGACATATGTTCCTTTAAGTATAGATGGAAAAAGAGCCAACACTGAATTTTTACATTTTGGTTCAACTGCAGATTACAATAAAAGCAGAGCAGGTATCTTTCATAATGTGCTTGAGAGTATCAATGAGAATCTTTCAAGTTATATGCACGTTGAATTATCACAGTTGGAAACACCACATACAATTGAACTGAAAGAAACCATTCTTAAGGCTCCAAAACAACTTCATTCGAAATTAGAAGGAAAGTCTATCCGAATTGTGGATAGAGTAGATTCAGATGAATCCCGTGAGCTAGCTCAATCGCTCAAAGATGCACTTTTAAACTATGTTACAGATGAAAAGCAATTGTCATTTGGCAAGAAAGATAAAAAAGATGCACTCAACATCAGAATAATTCACGATAAAAACTATTATGATAAAAGCGGGGAAGATGATGAACATCTACCTTCAACCAGTGAATATCAAAGACAACATATAACTGTTGAAGGTGTAAAAGAAATATCAGATGCAATTGTTAAGACAACTATTAAGGAAATACTTATTAAAAATGATATTAATGAAAGAATAATTTCTCTTTTTGAGTGGAGTAAGTTAAATGCTAAACACAGCTGGACATTTGCGATGTATGATGATAATACTAAAAATGTCTTCTTCATGATTATTTCTCCCGATGGTACTTTTGAATTCAAAAAATTAGATGGGAATAATATTTTGGAATTTACAGAATATCAGGAGTATATAGAGTTAATAGACCAGCACAAAAGAGATGAATGGAGAAAAGACAAGGTGCTGGAAGGTCTTGTGATTTCAGAAAATGGTGATAAGAATCTTATTTTTAGGACCGATGAAATTACAATCCCTGATTTGGATAGTATACAACAAATTATTGAAGATGTAGATACACAACTTCCAAATGGGATGCGAACAGGAAAAGAGCTGGCACAAATTGTAGAACAATGCTTTTCAGAAACGAATGAATCTGAAAAAGACAATGTCAATGCATTAGTAAATGAGCTCGAAAAAATAAATAATCAAGAGATATCAAAAACAGATTTCAGAAAGCTTTCCAATGAATCTCTTTCTCCTACATCAAAATTGGGACGTAATCTCAGAGATTATTTACTTAGTGAACATGGAGTAAGGTTGCATTTTTCAAAATCAAAAGAGGTTATAGATAATTTATTTGCTGCTTCCATTAATATCAATTACTTTATGGATAATGATTCTGAAGCTCAGTACTTTGTGGGACAACGCCGTGAAAGCATCCAATCTTCACTGAAGGATTCATCTCATCTCAGAAAAATAATTGCTGAAAAAGGATCTAACCTCGTATTTAAAGATATTTTGAAGACCATGGATGTAGATTTTGTAAGAACGGGGCAAAGTACTGTTTTGCCATTCCCGTTCAAATACATACGTGAATACATGGAAATGGGGAAAGCTCAGTGAGCAAGAATACTATTCAATACTCAGTTACATGTTACAATTCATCAGAGATGAGAGAATATCGAAATCCTAATATAAATTCAACAACATTAAGTTTATAAAAATATTTTAAGATTTGATGATTTTAGCCATAATGGAGGGTATAAGTGCAATCTATTGAAAACTTATGTAAAGCGCGTGATTCGATTTTTGACAGGAATCGCAGGGATATTGTCCTTGATATTTCAGATGTAGTTGAGGGTAAGATTGATCCTTATGAGTTCTTTGAAGAGAACTATCTCACAGAAGGAATGAAATCACTTTTTAAACAGGTTTTCAGAAGATTTGCAAACGAATCCGATTCTTCTGTTTTCAAATTGACTCAGGCAATGGGTGGAGGTAAGACACACTGTATGATCGGTCTTGCTCTTCTTGCAAAGTATCCTGAGATCAGAAAACACGTTATGGGTGAAGAGTTTGGGAAGAATGTCCTTGGTGAGGTAAAAGTCGTTGTTTTCAATGGACGTGAAAGTGATGCACCATATGGTATATGGGGATCAATTGCCGAGCAAATAGGTAAGAGTGATTTTTTCAAAGACTATTATTCTCCATTGAAAGCACCTGGTAAAAGTGCATGGGTTAACCTACTGAAAGGGCAGAAACTATTGATTCTCTTTGATGAACTGCCTCCATACTTTGAAAATGCTAAATCCATTACAGTGGGAAATGGTGACCTTTCTATAGTAACAAAAACCGCTCTTTCTAATTTGATGGTCGCAATTGGAACAGATGAATTGTCACAGGTTTCTGTTGTTCTTTCTGATCTGAAAGCTACCTATGAAGGTGGAAGTGAGCAAGTAAATCAGGCACTTCATGATTTTGAAAATGAGGTCGGAAGAAGTTCTGTGAATATTGAACCTGTAGGACTTAATACTGATGAAGTATACCAGATTCTTAAGAAGCGCATTTTTTCAGAGCTTCCTGATGATGAAACCATCCTTTCGATTGCACAGGCTTACGGAGAATCCATCAAAGAAGCTGGACAAATGGACTTAATCCATGTATCTCCAGAAAAGATGGTACAACAGGTGAGGGATTCATACCCATTCCATCCTGCTATCAAAGATCTGTATGCACGTTTCAGAGAGAACCCAGGATTCCAGCAGACACGTGGATTGATTCGATTCATGCGTGTTCTTGTATCTCATCTTTATGAAACAGATGGTGCAAAGAATGCTATGTTAATTCATCCTCATATGATTGATTTAAACAATCCAGAGATGAGTGCTGAGATTAATCTTATCAATTCAACCCTTGGAAACGCTATAAGTCACGATATAGCATCAGATGGTGACTCAGTTGCAGAGATGGAGGATTCCAAACGTGGAGGTTCTGATGCCCAGGATGTTTGTAAATTAATCCTTATGGCATCTCTTGCAAATGTTGAGAATTCAGTACTTGGACTTACAACAGCTGAGATTATAACAGATATTGCAGCACCTGGCAAGGATATTACTATACTTCCAGACACAATAAATACTCTTGAAAGCCAACTTTGCTGGTATCTGCATCGGGCAAATAATGGTAAAGTGTATTTCAAGAACACAGAGAATCTTGTAGCTCGTCTAAGATCACTTGCAGATTCTTATGCAAAAGAAGCAGCTTTAAAGGATGTCAAAGAATTCCTTCAAACAATATTTGCTCCTGAAAGGAAGGATTGTTATCAGGAACTTCAGATCCTGCCTGCGGTGGATGATATTAGTGTAAGCCAGGATAAAGTAAAATTAATTCTATACGAACCACATGGTGGTTCATTACATCCTGACCTTATAGGATTCTATGACTCACTTGATTATAAGAATAGAATATGTTTCCTTTCTGGTCAAAGGGATACAATGAATAATCTGATATCCATTGGTAAGGAATTTAAGGCTATCAAATTCATTCTTGCAGAAATGGATAGCAATGGTGTAAGGTCTGATGATACACAAAGGATTGTTGCCCAGGACCTAAAAGACAACATTATTCATCGTCTATTAAGTTCTGCCAGGGAGACATTTACTCGTTTGCATTATCCACACAGCGATGACCTCCGTGTCACTGATCTCACCATGAACTTTGAAGGAAATAAATGTCGTGGTGAAGAACTTATACGAACTACACTGACCGACAAACAAAAATTTACACTGGAAGTGGACGGGGATACCTTCAGAAAGAAATGCGAGCAGCGTCTTTTTACCCAGCAGACCATGCAGTGGTCAGAGATAAAGAAACGTGCTGCTATACTTACTAAATGGCAATGGCATCATCCTAGTGCTCTTGACAACCTTAAAGAAGAGATGCTGAGAAAAGAACAGTGGAGAATGGATGGTGGATATGTCGATAAAGGTCCTTTCCCTGCACCTTCCACAACAGTTCAATTAATGGAATGGAACAGGGATGAAGATACAGGCGAAGCCACATTAAAGGTGGTACCTGTTAATGGAGATACTGTCTATTATGATGTTGGAGCAGAAGCAACTACAGCTTCAGCCAAGGTTGACGATTTCCAGAATTTTGTGACAAAAGATATGCAGGTCTCTTTCCTTTGTGTTGATTCGAAGGGTGTGCATGAATCAGGGCCAACCATTAAATGGAGTAATTCAGTCACCATGAAGAAAAGAGTATTTGGTGATGGGGATAAAAAGACTGTTGAACTGAAAGCAGCTCCAGATGGGGCTACTATTAAGTATACAACAGATGGTTCAAATCCTAAAAATGCTGGTGGATTATACTCGAGTCCTTTTGAGATAGACAGATCTGTAAGAGTTGTGCTTGCCATTGCAGAAAAAGAGGGTATAAACTCTGAACCACTCCAGATAGACATCGACTGGAAGGCGGAAAAACAGGGCCTGGATCTTAACAAGCCTACTACATGGAAACACGATCACAGTATAAAATCTACGAAGGATACCTTTGATTTCACCGATCGCCTGAAAAAATACAGGGGACTTGTTCCCGAAGCAAGGATATCTGTTGTAGGTAAGAGCTGGATAGAACTCAATGTGGATTCAGGAATTGAGCTTTCTGGTGAGCAAATTGAAAAGCTCATTGAATCTCTTAGAGAAGTGTATTCAGACGGCCAGGTTAGTGTCAATGCCCGAAGCATTAAATTTACAAAAGGTCAGGACATGAAGGACTTTGCAGATGCGGAGAAAGTTGATATCAATATGGATGAGGTTAGTCAGTGAGTCGTGAAAGTTCTGTTGTAGAGGGTTTTGGATTCAAACCTGCAGAGTCAGAGCATTATTTCCTTGTGTCCATTTCCTCTCCCACTGGAGATGTTCAAATATCTGAGCATATGTCCTGGGATAATGAGATGTGGAAGGGCAAGATACGTGCAGTAAAAGATGAAAGTGATGAACGCCTACGTGTTTTCCTCCCAAGGGTCAAATGGGATGGAATTGCAGATGCAGTATCCTCTGAGTTCAACAGCCGCCTGAAGGAAATGGGTTACAAGAAAGGAAGCTGGAAGAAAAGAGGATTAACACCCGTTTCTCGTCTGTTCGGAAAAGAGCTTGTTCTCCTTGGCTGGGCAATAGAAGATGCTGATCCTGGACGTATTCATGCAGCTGTTGCCAACTGGCTTGGTCTTTTACCAGAAGAACGCTGGTGGCTCTATACTATGACCAATGCAGCTACAGGCCAGGCACTGCGAGGAAGAAACACAGGCTGGAGGGCAGCTGTCAGGTTTGCATTGTGCGATAATCCCATCAATTCATCTAAAGCTGAACAGCGTGTTGGTCTTATTGCAAGTCTGGATGACGAAGGAAAAAACGCGGATCTGGAAAAGAAAAAACAGGGTAGTTTACTTGATTTTTAATCTAACATTTTAAGTTTTGGAGATAACATGTCATCTAACAATATTCCTTTTAACAAGTCATTCATAGAATCGCAATTTCCTGTGTCAAAAGTTTCAAAGGAGAGTTATAAGGAGCGGAAAGCTAACTATAGTCAAACACTTACAGGACTTGGAAAGTGGTGGGGAAGAAAACCATTGATTCTTGTAAGGGCAGCGATTCTTGGTTTACTCCTCCCAGCAACTGATAATCCTACTAAAGACCGTGAAATATTCCTTAAAATCCTAACAATGGATGACGAAGGAATGTGGCAAAGGAAGAAAACAAATATTACAGGTAAGGTGTTGAAAGGCTACCTTAGTCCTAGAGAAAAAAACACTTATTTTGATGGTGATCGACTTTGCCGTGGCCTTTCATCTGAAGAAAAGGAAGAGCTTCAAAAGATGGTTTTTTTGCGAATGGGTTATGATGAACGCCTCACGTATTCTTATCGGCCTGAGGAAATTGATGGTCCATCAATGGAAACATGGAATGAAATTAATGATTATCTTGGAACCAATGCATCATCAATTCCTGAACTTGTAGAAGAGCTTGGCAAACGACAATTTGGAAAAAGACCATCAGTGGGGGACTGCTTCTGTGGAGGAGGTAGTGTTCCTTTCGAAGCAGCTCGCATTGGTTGTGATGTTTTTGGATCTGACTTAAACCCTGTTGCTGCACTTCTTACATGGGCTTCAATGAATATTGTTGGAGGGGAAGGCGAACTTATTGTAGAAGTCAACAATGTTCTGCAGGAAGTCTATGATGCTGTTGACAAACAAATCATTGAGTGGGGTATTGAACAAAATGAAAAAGGTTGGCGTGCAGATGCCTATTTGTATTGTTCAGAAGTGATTTGTCCAGAGTGTGGATGGAAAATACCTCTTCTCACTAAGATGGTGATAGGTGAAGGATCAAAAACAATTGCAAAATTGGAGGCAAATGAAGCTAACAAATGTTACAATATTCTTATTCATCAGAATGTTTCCACAGGAGAATTAGAATCTGCAAAATCTGCAAAAACTATTGATGATAGCGGAGTTATCTGTCCTAATCTCAACTGTCCTGCCCATTTCTCACCTACGCCCATAGAAGTCATTAGACAAGAAAACACTGGTGGACTTAGATTATGGAACAAAGAAGATGTTTTACCTGCTATTGAAGACGTTTTCCAAGAACGTTTGTATGCTATCAGATGGTTAGAAACTTTTACAGATGAAAATGGTCAGCTTCAATCTAAGAAAACGTATCTTGGAGCGGATAATTACGATTTACAAATGGAACAAAAAGTGTTTGTTCTTCTTAACGACAGATTTTCCGAATGGCAAGAGAAAGGATATCTTCCAAGTATGAAAATTGAAGCAGGGTACAATACCGATCAACCTAAGAGAGAAAGAGGATGGACACACTGGCATCATCTGTTTACTCCTAGACAATTGTTAACTAATGCTTTGTTCCTTAAAGAAACTGAACATAAATGCAAATCAAAATCATCATTTGTTTCATGCTTATTGGGACTTGGAAGAGTATTGGATCGCAATAGTAAACTATGCGTCTGGGATTCAAGCAAAGCAAATGAAAAGGTGGCAAATACGTTTTTGAATCAGGCTCTAAATACCATTAACAATTTTGGTTGCAGACCACTTATCCCTCTACAATCATCTTGGTTTAGCAAGATTAAGAATGAAAAAATAATAAATCAATTAAATATTCAAATAAAGACGATTGATGCACGTTCAATTCTAAATGACAATAGTTTTTGGGTAACTGATCCTCCGTATGCAGATGCTATCAACTATCATGAATTAACCGAGTTTTTCCTTGCATGGTATCAAAAACCCTTAAACGAAATATTTCCTGAATGGTATACTGACTCTAAAAGAGCACTGGCTATAAAAGGATCTGATGAAGAATTCAGAAAGAGTATGGTTGAAGTTTACAAGAACCTCGCTGAGCACATGCCTAAAAACGGTGCACAGATAGTTATGTTTACCCATCAAGATGCTAAAGTCTGGGCAGACCTTGCGATGATTGTTTGGGCAGCTGGACTACAGGTGACAGCAGCTTGGTGCATAGCAACAGAAACCGAGTCAGGAGGGATTAAAAAAGGTAAAGGAAACTATGTACAAGGGACTGTTCTCCTCGTCCTCCGAAAACAAACTTCAGATGATATTGCATTCCTTGATGAGATATATCCTGAAGTGGAAGAAGAAGTCAAAAAACAGCTTTCTTCAATGTTGGATATTGATGACAAGGAAGATCCAAACTTTGCAGATACAGACTACCAGCTTGCAGCCTACGCAGCAGCTTTACGTGTGCTTACACGTTATAAGCAGATAGAAGATATTGACATTGAACGTGAACTTTGCCGTGTAAGAGGAAAGGGAGAGGGAAATCCTCTTGAAGGAGTCATTGAAAATGCGGTAAAGATAGCCTGCGATTATCTTGTACCTGCAGGTATTGATTCATGGGTATGGAAACAGCTCATGCCTGAGGAGAGGTTCTATCTTAAAGGACTTGAGCTGGAAAGCCATGGAGAATACAGAACTGGAGCTTATCAGGAACTTGCACGTGGTTTTGGTATAAGGGAATATAAGAATCTCCAACAAAGCAAAAAAGCTAACGATACAAGACTCAAGACAGCTTCTGAATTCAAAGACCGTGATGTTGGAGGGGAAGGTTTCTCGTCTTCACTTGTAAGGAACATACTGTTTGCTATTAGGCAGACAAGACAGGAAGATGATACGGCAGCAGGTAAAGTATGGTTGCGAGAATATCCAGGGTATTGGGAAAAGAGGAAAGAAATTATTGAACTTCTCAGGTATTTCGCCGCGCTTGGAATGAACGATTCCATGGAACAATGGGAGGAAGACTCTAAGGCTGCAAAGATGTTGTCGGTTGTTGTGGAGCAGGACCACATATGAGTGAAACAAAATAATTTCAAGGACTAATAAAATGATCAACCGCTTCTCATCTCGCCGTGAACCTATGGATGCAACATTTCTCAACAAACGCCTTGAAGGTGCCAGGAAGTATGACAGAATAGCAGGCTATTTCAGTTCATCCATTCTTGAGGTTGCTGGAGAAGCACTGGATTCTGTTGAAGGAACTGTACGTGTTGTATGTAACTCACAGCTTGAACCAGAGGATGTTAAAACTGCACGTGCGGCTCTTGCAGCCATAAGGAAAGAGTGGTGTGCAGAGGAACCTGAAAAAATAGGTGACGAGGCACGTGGCAGATTCTTGAAGTTGTATCAGTATCTCAAATCAGGGAAGCTACAGGTAAGGGTGCTTCCTGACAAGGCATTCGGTCTCATCCATGGGAAAGCTGGGGTCATAACAAAAGCTGATGGAACAAAGACCGCATTCATGGGAAGTACCAACGAAACATTGTCCGCATGGAAGCGTAACTATGAGCTTGTATGGGAAGATGATTCTGATGATGCTATTAACTGGGTGCAGGAAGAGTTTGATGCGCTCTGGAATCATCCAGACTATAAGGTTCTTGCAGAATTTATCATAGAAGACATTGGAAGGATAGCAAAGCGTGAGGTTATTCCATCCATTGTGGAATGGCAGAAACAACCAGAACCCGCTTCAGCTATTGTGGAAAGTCCTGTATACAGGAAAGAATTCGGACTTTGGGAACATCAGAAGTACTTCATTGACCTTGCCTTCAAGGCACATCAGACTGAGCATGGAGCTCGCTTTGTCCTTGCAGACATGGTAGGACTTGGTAAGACCCTGCAATTGGCAATGACCGCACAGTTGATTGCTCTTACAGGAGACAAACCTATATTGATCCTAACACCTGCAACTCTGAGATGGCAGTGGCAGGATGAAATGAAAGAACACCTGGATCTTCCATCTGCTGTCTGGGACAATGGTAGATGGGTAGATGAAGAAGGCATCGAATATCCGAAATATGGTGATGAAGGCATACTTAAGTGCCCACGAAGAATAGGCGTGCTCTCTTATGGTCTGATAACTCATTCCTATGGGAACGAAAGGTCAACTATACCTGACCTCCTGTGTTCAAAAAAATATGATTGCATCATAGTTGATGAATCCCACAGAGCCAGAAGAAAGAATCTAGGTCCAACACACGAAAATGAAAAAGCAGAACCGAATAATCTTCTTGCTTTCCTTCAGGATATAGCTGGTAACACCAAAAGTATGCTTCTTGCAACAGCAACCCCTGTTCAGCTCTATCCTATCGAAGCATACGATCTATTATCAATACTTGGCGGTGGAAAAAATGAATCTGTACTTGGCAATAAGTTCAGCAAATGGAGAACAGAGTCATTTGAATCACTGAACATCATCCAGGGAAATATAACAAATAATGATGCGGAAAATGATCTATTCAAATGGATAGCAAACCCATTCCCTCCCGCATCAGAAGGAATAGATTATTCAATCCTAAGGCGTTCTCTTTCGGTTGAGGATTCAGTGGCAGTAGTTCCACCATCAAGATGGCTGGATTTGAGTCCATCTGATAGATCCAGACTTGAAAGGATGAAAAATGACTTTTTCCAGAAGCATAATCCTTACATCAGGCACATTGTAAGAAGAACAAGAGATTTCCTTGAAAATGAGAAGAACCCTGAAACTGGGGAGCCTTACCTGCAGAAGATAGAGGTCAAACTTTTCGGAGAGGATGACAAAGATGCAATACCTCTCCCAATATATCTCCAAGATGCTTACAAGGCTGCAGAAGAATTCTGTCAATTACTAGGTGAAAGAGCAAAAGGTACAGGTTTTCTGAAAACCCTTCTTCTCAGGCGTGTAGGTAGTACACTGTATGCTGGAAAAATTACTGCAAGCAAAATGTTGGGTATCCGTGAGGATTCAGATTTAGATTCTGAAGAGGAAGAAGATGTTCAGAGAAGTGAGCTTTTTGAGAATATGTCTGAAGCAGAAAGAAGCCTATTGCTGAGTTTTGTTCGAATAATTGATGAGCACATGGATAATGATCCTAAATATGAAAAGGTTGTGGAAATCTTAAAAAGCGATAGATGGATTGATCGTGGTTGCATAATCTTTTCCCAGTATTATGATTCAATACAGTGGCTTGCTGACAAATTAAAAGAAGAGTTGGTTGACGAGAAAATAGGAATATATGCAGGCAGCAACCGTTCTGGTATTGTAGAAGATGGAATTTTCAGGCGTGCTTCCCGTGAAGAGATAAAATCACTTGTACGTAAAGGTTCTATCAAACTTTTATTGGGAACAGATGCAGCCAGTGAAGGTCTGAACCTTCAGACACTAGGTACTCTCATCAACCTTGACTTGCCATGGAACCCTACAAGACTCGAACAAAGAAAAGGAAGGATACAACGTATTGGCCAAGTGTATGATGATGTATGGATTTACAATATGCGTTATAAAGGTTCAGTAGAGGACAGAGTGCATGAACTCCTTTCAGACAGACTTGAAAAGATAAACTCACTCTTTGGCCAGATACCTGATGTATTAGAAGATGTCTGGGTAGATGTTGCATTGAACATGATCGATGATGCAATGAAAACCATTGATGCTATTCCACCACGGCATCCTTTTGAAATGAGATATGATGTTATTCAGCCTGTAGATTGGGAATCATGTGCACAAGTGCTTGATAATCATGAGAAGAAACAGCATCTCTTGAAGGGATGGTGACGAATTCTTTCTGAATCAATTTATATTGAAGTGAGTTTTACCATGAGAAAATGTAAGTGTGGAACGCAGTTAGATTCTAGAGAATACTGTCATCACTGTCAGCAGTATATGGTCTCCTATAAGAATAAGACTGATTTTAAAAAAAGATGTAGTATTTGCAATAAGCTTTTTAGAGATTTGTCTAACTATATGGATCATCTCAAAAATCATCCCCAATGTGATTATTGTCAGGAAAGATTCTTCTCAGAAGATGCACTAAAAAAACATCTTGAATCTAATCATACATGTCCTATATGTAATGAATACTATTGCTCTGTTTCAAAACACCTTGTCATGGCGCATCCTTATTGTGAGTTTTGTGATAAGAGATTTTTAAATCGGGATATTTTTAAAGAACATATGAAGGATCATCCAAAATGTGAGTATTGTGGAAATAATTTCCAGGACAAGATACATCTTGATTCTCATATACTGGAAAAACATCATTGTCACGTGTGTAACCAATATATTTGTAATGTTGAAGAGCACATCCGTGAGCAACATCCATTCTGTAACTTATGCGATCAGTATTTTTTTGATGCAAAATCTTATGAGCAACACAATCAGCAGAAACATACACATCAATGTACCTATTGTGACAAAATTTTCAAGCTCAAGGCAAGCTTAGAAAATCATATATCAAATAGTCATAAGTGTAGTTATTGTAACAAATATTTTAGTGAACTTAAACAGCACTTTATTGATGAACACTTTTATTGTGAACGCTGCAAGAAGCCATTTTTCAATGCTAATGATTATAAAAAAGACCAGAGCTTTCATAATATGGTTACATACAAATTTGTAGCTCCTTCGAAAGGACGTAAACAATCAAAGAACACTTCTCGAAAAATATTTGGTGGAAAAATCGAATGCCAGTTTTGTCTCAAAACTTTTGCAAGTGAGAACGAGAAAGATGAACATATCAAAGCATTTCATTCAAAACGAAAAAAAAGGTAGTAAATATTTTCCTGTAATAATAATTTAAAACAGAAGTGTTAATGAGTCAGCATATGGATGCAGAAAACAAAAGAGCATGCCTAAAAATCATACAAAAAAGAGGTAGCAATATGATTGAATCGGTAGATGTAGATATAAGTGACTTTATTGACGACGGTGACATTATTTCTGAAACAGTATATAATATTGACATAAACATTGAAATTGACTGGGATACTGTTGCAGAAAAAGTGCTTGATATGTACACGGGTGGTTTTGATATTGATGAAATTGTGCACAGGGTAAGAACAAATGAGAATAAATATCTAAAAGCATCTCAGGATTTTTAAAATGTCTAATTGCAGATGTGGAAACAAATTAGATTCAAAAGGATACTGCCATGAGTGTCAGCAATATGACACATCTCACGAAAAAAAAGACTTTTTTGAGAAAAGATGTGTCATTTGCAACAAGCTGTTTACTGATTTATCTTTCTATATGGATCATCTTGAAACTCATCCACAATGTGACTTTTGTAAGGAACGTTTCATATCAAAAGAAAAATTGAATGATCATTATGATTCAGACCATAAATGTCCCTTATGCAATGAATATTATCGGTACCTTTCAGAACACATTTACTATACTCATCCTTATTGTGATGTTTGCAATAAGAATTTTTTAAATAATGATATTTATGAAGAGCATATGAAGAAACATCCTCAATGTACTTACTGTGACAAAAAATTCAAGGATGATTCTGCTCTTTATATCCACGTTCAAGAAACTCATAAATGTCATGTCTGTTTGAAATATTTCACTGATGTTAGTGATCACTTGAATTCAAACCATTCCTTTTGTAGATTGTGTAATCGTTATTTTATTGACGAGAAACGATATACGCAACACATTGAGCTGGAACATACTCATAAATGTATGTACTGTAATACGTTTTTCAATTTCAAAGAGGAATTGGATACACATTTAAAAAATACTCACAAATGCAAAGCTTGCAAAGATTATTATACTGATCTTCGACAACACTTTATAGATAATCATTTTTACTGTGAAATCTGCAGAAAGCCTTTTTTTACAATTCAAGATTACAATTTTGATAAAAAAATGCATGAACATGTGGGAAAAATTATGCAACAAATTGAAAAAGAGAATAAAGAAATGCTTGCAAGAGCATTTCCAGATGGTTTTCCCAATAAAAAAAAGAAAAACACAAAAAAAATAGAATGTCCTTTCTGCTCTAAAACGTTTCTATACGAAGAAGCAAGAGATAGGCACATAAAAGAAATGCATTCTCATGAAAAAACAAAATCGTCAAAAACTGTAAAGAAATCTAATAAATATAAATGTCCTTTTTGTGAAAGAAAATTTAAAACAGAGGAGGGAAAAAGTCAACATATAACAGCAGTTCATCCAAATAAATTGTAATTAGAAATAAATCAAATAGTCCTAATTAATAAACAACTGTTTTTCAAAACTATTTTTATGTTATTCATAAAAATAAAATATATTCGTATTTTCTTCCCCTCTATATAGGTAAAATAATTATGAACAAACAATATAGTAACTTTTATTAAGTTATACTTGTTTGATAGTTTAATATGTTAAAAACAATTCCCAACTTAACCAATAAAAAAATAGATATTTTTATCAAATGGTTAAGGGAACAAAAACTAAAAATGGAGAGAGATAGGTCAAAGCATATCGATGCAAATGTGACAAGTACTCGCTTCAAAATGGCAAAGAACCGCATTTTTTATTATGTTGATTTTCAAGTGTCTGAAAAAGACAGAGATATTATTGAAAGATACTATAATCCATTTGTAATCAGAGAAAACAAGACATTCAAGGTTCAAAATAAACATGCTTCCGATGCACTAAAAATTAACCTGAGAACTGCAAATTCACCCTCTCACCCTTTAGGTGAACTTGGTTCTTGCATATTTAAAGCATCTTTAATAGATTTCAGGCTTGTTTTTGAGAATGACCCTCATCTAAAAATAGGAGAAATTGCTACTGTATACGACGTTCCTCCAATAAAGAACATAGAAAGACAGATTGCTCTTTTGGAAGAATTAAAAAACAATGATTCAGTATTGAAATCAATCTTATTTGGTACCTATGAACCTTTACCTTATTCTGAAAAGCCAATCAGTTTTGCCAATGACAAATTAAATAATGTTCAGCAGGAAGCTATTTTTAAAGCCCTGAATACGAATGATTTTCATTTAATATTGGGTCCTCCTGGCAGTGGTAAAACAACAATGATAAGAGAATTATGTGAACATCTCATTCAGCAGGATAAAAGGGTTCTTCTCACATCCTGGATGAATGTTGCAGTTGACAATGCACTTGAATCTATTATCAGAAATAAGAAGTTTGGACAAAGAGATATTTGTCGGATAGGATCAGGAGATTATAAGATCTCTGAATTAGTTCAGCCATACAGTTTATCAGATGACCTTTCAGAGCTAGCTAATAAAAAAATAGTAGGTGTTACTCTTGCAAGTGCATATCGAGCAAAGGACATAAACAAGAAAAAATTTGATGTTGCAATAATAGATGAAGCTGGAGCTGCTACAGTTCCACAAACACTTTTAGCACTGGACATAGCTGACAAATTTATACTTGTAGGTGATCACCTTCAGTTACCGCCAATCGTAAATGAGGCTGATGAAGAATGGATGTGTAGCAGTCTGTTTGAAAATTTATGGAAAATGTATCCTGACAAACATACAATGATGAATGTTCAATATCGTATGCATAGATCAATAGCAAACATTGCATCAGAGCTTGTTTATGATGATTTAGGTGGCATTATCACACCTGATTTCATGGACTCTAGAAAAACTCCATTGGATCAGGTAGACCTTGGAAGGTTTCAACGATATGAACAACAAATTGTCGACAAAAATCTACCAGTTTGCTGGATTGATGTGGATGGTCAGGTAGAATGGAAGCATATGGGCCAGGCTTCTGCAAAGAATCTGCTTGAAATAGGTTATGTGAAGAAAGTTGTTGAACTTTTAGTCGATTCTGGGGTCGGTCTCGATGAGATTGGAGTTCTTAGTACATATAGATTACAATTATCGAACATAATGATCAACTTTGAAAAAGAAATTGATCATGGATTAGTGGTAGATACTATTCATTCTTTCCAGGGAAACGAAAAAGGTATCATCATAATTTCTTTGGTCGAAAAGGATTGTAACAAAAAGATATTTTCAGATATCCGACTTCTAAATGTCGCAATCACCAGAGCAAAATATAAACTTATATTGATTGGCTCTAAGCAACTAGCAGGATCAAAAAGCACTTCAAAAGGCTTTGCAAAAATAATTCACTTCTCCACGACTATTTCTAAATCAAATGGCAATACTGGCTTTATATCAGGTAACACACTCAAACCTGCTAAAATAGAAGAACTTGTTGAAGAAAGCAAAAAGCAAGATCTAATGATAGATACTGTTAGTGAAATTGAAAGCGAGCGGAAGCGTTTAAAGTTGCCTCCTAAAAAACAATATTATAAGCGTTAGACTACGCGGTTATTTTTAATTTATTCATGTGGGGATTTAATAATGGATAGGTCAAGGGAACATCGTGAAAATGATGTAAGTCTCTTAGCACATTGGATTAATAAGGGAAATAAAGCAAAAAATGGAGATGAAGCGATTTCATTTTATGATAAAGCTTTAGAACTGGATTATCGAAATCCAGATGCTCTTTTTGCTAAAGGATCTGCCTTATACAAGCTGGGAAAATATCAGGATGCATTGAAGTATCTCAATTATACTACAGGTAATGACAGGAATCATGCAGAAGCTTGGTATTTAAAAGGACTTGTTGTCGAAAAAATGGATATTCCTTTTAGTGCTATTAAATGCTATAAAGAAACGGTCAGGATTGAAAAAGATCATATTGATGCATGGAATTGTATGGCTGATGTCTTATTTCGAGTTAAAAGATATAAAGAAGCAATTAAATGTTACAATACAGTTTTGAAATGTACTACAAAAGATGTAAAGTGCCATATAAACAAAGGTAGATGCTTTGCTAATATTGGAGAAATGCGTTTAGCTCATGATAGTCTAAATAAAGCAATTAAAATAGATTCTTCCAATGCACTTGCTTATCATTTAAAAGGAAAAATATTTAAACTAGAAGGTAAAAATAATTACGCTACAAAGTATTTTGAGTTACGTGATTTCTATTCAATATTATGTCCAAATTGCCATAAAAGACTTTTAAGTAACTCTTCTAACTGTCCATATTGTTCTACCAGATTATTTAACAATTATACAAACCCTGACTTATATTCAGGATATTATACTGAGTTTATTCCACCTGCCCCCGTAACAATAATGTGTAAAGTCTTTAATCTCCCTTGGGGGATGTATAAATACAATAAAGGAGCCGATGCAAGCCTTGATGATATTAGATTAAAACAAATTCAGATGAGACTTACTAATAAGACATACTGTTGCGAAACGTGCAAATATTTTGTTGCTTCAGTTGCATGTGATTATAAACAGACAAAAGTAAATCCTAAGGCAATCTGTAAACATTTTGAACCTAAGAAAAATGCAGATTTTGTGAAACCATCAAACGAACCAAAGAAACACGAAAAGAAAGCTGTTGAAAAAGACTATCAATTTATATCTGAAAGAAAAACAAACTGAAATAACATCTCTGTCTTTTTAGTATCTTGTTCAGAACTGGTCGCTGAACACATGTTCCAGTTTCACTTTAAGCCTCTCCTCAACACACTGATAACAATTCGCTGACCAGAATGGTACATCAACAGCAGTAATTCTGATACATTCATCCGTACCACCTTGTTTAACAACAAAAGTACAATCCTCTGCCAGTTCTTCTGAAGTATTCGGATATATCAGTAAAACCTTCTCAGTACCTCTTCTGTAAGCATAGCTTACCATCTGATACATGTCAGCTTGAGAAATGCCTTTCTTTGAATCACTATTCTCCAGATCCCAGCGAGGTTTATATTTAGTATCAATAATTATTTGCTCGCCAGTTTCCTTATCAGTTAGCAGAATATCGTGCTGGAGATTGAAAGTTTTTGGATCATCATGCAGGTAAAGATTTGACTTTTGAGCTTCCACTTTGAACTTGCCACTGAAATGTTTTCGAATAAAACCTGCTATGAACTCTTCAAAGATGAGTTCCATAGGAAACAACAGACTCCAATTCCTCATATCATAGTTCTCATGAGAATAAACCTGATTTTCCAATATCATACTACAGATATGGACTATCTCTTCATAATCGCCATATATGGGAGATATTTGGAGACTCGAGAGCTGTTGGGATGAACATACCTGATCATCAACATCATCCAGCACAAAAATGATATCATTCAGCAATCTCTGGGTTTCAGGGATTCTGGCTTTTGAAAGCAATAATCTGGTACAGTATTTAATTGTACGATTAAGTGAGTTATCAAACAGAAACGGTTCATAATCACAATCTATCTGATGGTAGTTGCAATATGAAATTCGATTCACATAACGAGTGAAATTTATCCTTCCGCGTGGAGTCTGTAAAGCTTCAGATACTTCTTCATAAGCAGAGTAAGGCTGATTGCTTATAACCTCATGTATTTGATTTGCAAATAGGTATATGATAAGTTCTGGTAATTCGTATATATCACATTGATCAAGGAAAGCCTGATTGAATGGGAATTTTACTCTATTGCAGTAGCTGAACCAGTAGAACAAATGACGATGCATGAGCTCTCTGCTGATATCGCCATTATTTTTGAAGATCTTAGGGAATATCTCGACCTTGAAGTCCTCAAAATGAATGAAGCCGATGTAGTTTCTTGCTCTGGCCAGTTCTCCATCAAATATCAAAAATGGCTGATACTTATTTCTCTTTTTGAGAGAATCATCTTCCTTCTTAGGTGGCCAGACCTCTTTGTATTCTCTCCATAGGGAATACAAGTAAGATTCAAGAGAAACTCGGTCAGGAACCTTGACCTGCTCACCGTATTCAAATATCTCTTTCATGAGTCTAGTGCTGTATTTGCCAGTCGTATTTCTCTATATCATATTTCACTGACCAGCTACTTCCTTTGAAGATATCCTCTACAATATCGGTTTTGCCTGAGAAGTATTCCATCAGAAGTGGTATCACTTTATTGTGCAGTACATCAGTTATACCTATATTGTTCATGAAATATCCATGGCCTATAAGGTAATTAGTCGACTTCTTACGATCATATATTTCTTTATTTATGTGTCTGAGAATACTGCGTTCCTCATCCATCAGTAAACCATAATCAGGGAAATATCCAATGAACTCGAATCGTCTTCTTAGTGCAATGTCAATTAGTGCAATTGATTTGTCAGCAGTGTTCATGGTTCCTATAAGATAAAGATTCGGAGGCACTCCAAATACCTTGTCTTCATTTGGAATGTTAACCATAAGCTCATTCTTAGCTCCAATGCGCTTATCCTCTTCTAAAAGTGTAATCAATTCACCAAAGACCTTTGATATATTAGCTCGATTAATTTCGTCTATTATAAGAACATATCTTTTTAATGAAACCTCCGTCGCAGCTTCTTTTCCCAATTCCCATAATTCATTAACCAATGGATCAAAATAAGCCCTTCGACCACTATTAAGTTCTCTTATTCCTTCGTAAAGACCTTGGAGCGTATTGATACTCAATTTATAAGTGTTATCAACGCGGTTTCTATAAACAATATAGCTATCATCAGGATTTACTTCCGTAATCCAAAATGATGATTTGCCACCTAATGTTTTGAGTTCAATTTCATCACCATTCTCAAGTGGTTCCATAAACTCGGAAAACACCTCCTCAAAAGGTCTAAGAGCATCTACGATATTCTGAGATTGTAAATAGTTCTGCTCTGCTCTTTTACATAACTTGTAGAACACTCCTTCTGTTCTTTTAAATTTGAGATCTGAGCCATCTAGGTCTGGTCGGATACCTATCATGAAATCTTCATAACCGTAATTCTGGTGGAAGGTAACAAATTCTATTTGTCCTTCTTCTCGTAAAAAATCAAAAACGTCTTTATTTTCATCGTGGCTTGCATTATTGCCAGTGATAATCTTGACTGCTTTATCAATGGTCTTGAATGTTTTCCCAGTACCAGGAGGACCATAAAGAATAATGTTGCATGGATGCTTTGGTAGTTCTGTTTCTTTTTTTACAAGTGGCACTTTATCGGACATGAATTTCACTCCAAAATAAGGTTTGAATAATATCTCATTAGCTTCATTCAGGTCTCTTGGAGTGATTTCTGTCAGTGTGCTGTTTCCACTTGGATAAATATCTTTTTTGTGTTTCTTCAAAGAATCTGGATAATTTTTGATAGCAGGTTTAATGTATTCTACTTCCCTATATATCCATCCAGGTTCACCAGTAATATCTTCTGAAACATATTCCCACGAACCAGGCTTGACCTTAGCAATTGTGTAAACTTCATCCCCACCAACAGTGATGTATACATAATCGCCATCTTTGAGTGTATTTTTAAATCTCTCAGCCTGTCCTTTTTTGGTACTTTCATGAAGTACTATCCACTTATTTTGTTTTAATGTCTCTAGTATGTCAGCATATTTTTTGAGCTTAAAAGCACCATGTGACATTTTGTAGAGTCTTTGTTCCTCAAGAGGAATCTGTAATAATGTGTCTTGTAGTTCAGTTTCCATATGTATACATTCCTTTTAACCTGTGAAACTGCAATTCTAATATTTTCTGTAATGTAATTGATAAACACATTTAAATTATTTAAAATTTTCAAATTATGTGTGGTCAAAATTGTAGACAATGTAGATATACAAAAATTGTAGACACTTGGGTAAAGAGAAATCCACCAACCTGCACAGGAATGGATAATCTATAGATTGTACATTGCACAGTATGGCATAATATCATTATTTCTGAAAGAGGATTAGATTCAATTAGAAGGCTACATCAAATAGAATCTCTTTCGTAATGCTCATCTATATAAACTGGCTGAACTGAAAAGAGATGTTCAGCCTATTTACATAAGATGAAAAATACATCTGATACAGTTCAGTTGAACATTGAATTGTATTAGCACAGCATCATTACTCCGTAATAATGTCTGCGGCTAACGTCGCCGATGGCTCATATTTAACAGAAGATGGGTATTTTAAGATGTTCGATAACTTGATGATTTCAAAGATGTTATAAACAATGCCGACTTTTCTTAAGATGTGGCATTTCTTATGATGGTCAAAAAAGTCACTAACCCTTTGACCAATCAGCCTGTCATACCATATTTCTTAATAATACTTGGTAAATCTATATTGTGGTGGGGGTAAACAATGAGCAAAGCAATTTTATTTTCGCAGAGAAGATGGAACAATAATTTTGAGCCTGCAAAAGATACAATTGAAGAATACAAGATTCTCTTGGAAGAACAAGGGTCAGTTGTGTGGCCACAATGGAAAATTGGCAAAGAAAGAGCATCTGAAGATGTACCTTTTCAGCACAAGGATATCAAAGTAGGATATGTCCATTCTTCAAAATTCCATAGAAGAGTGGATGGAATTGAAGAACCTTATATGGGTAAAGTTGGACACAAAATAAATATCGAATGGATAAAAGATGGGAGTGAACTGACTCCTGATGACCGAGAGCTTATAATGAAACGTGGAGATAAACCTCTTCCACTTTATGATTATGAAAATAAAGAATTTAGTGAATATTTTACAGCAAAGGTCTTTTGGATGAAAGTGACTGAAATAAATGAAATAAATCCGATTAGCCCTACTACTTTTTCTAAATATTATACCAATAAGAATCTTAAAAGGCCACCAATTCAGTATGCAATTGTGAATGAGCAATAAAAGAGATTTTATGAAAATATTGTTTTGATATTTTGTGAGGAGGTTATTTTATGGATATATGGGAAAAAAAGGTCTTAATTGACTTCGGATGTTTTGCTAATATGATATGTGCTTCTATTGAATCTTATGATACAGAAACATTCGGATTAATAGGTGGCGAAAATAAGAAAAATGGTTTAAGATTGATGACTGCACCTCCGTTGTTATCTGCAGAACAAGGTGAAGATTTCGTGGACTATTTGGCCTGTCCTGAGAAATACGAACTTGCAAAAGCACTGATAGATGATTTAGGACTATGGTTAGTAGGGGATTACCATAGTCATCCAAATGCAATTGCCCATCCTTCTGAAGATGATTTAATTACTTGTTTGAATGATATAAAAACAGTAAGGGAACAGAATATTTCTACATTTGACTGGTGGCTTCAGTTGATAATATCTATTGAAAGAAAAGATTATAAAAGAAATTTCAAACCAGTTTTTATTTTTGATGACGATGATGATGAAATCCAAGTAACTGTGAAGCGTGGCAAGGTTGGTTGGAAAATACATATTATGGGACATTGGTGCAGATTAGAAGAACTGAAAGAAGGGGATTGGTGTCAAAGAAAAGATGCAAAACTTAGTTTAAATAAAAAAACATATCCTAGTAGTTGGGAGTTCTAAAAATATCTACAATAAATGAGTGAGCGATACAGTATAGATATTTCTAGTTCATGTCAAATGATTTGAAAAGCGTTTTAATACAAATCCTATTTACAGCTAGATATTGAATACTTGGTGATGCCTGAATGCTTGTATATGATTCTCAAAATGTTGACATGCTGTATCATATGTTCCCCCAAGCACATGCATTTCCTAGAATGATGATTTTCAGTACAATGTCAGCATGCAGATTACTTGATTGTGTTTCAATAAAGTCTTGTACGCCGTAAGATGTTAATGCAGAGGTTCTTTGTAATTTTCGATATTCGTTAATTCTATCGTATAGCTCTTTTTCAGTTGTAATTGGTATTTCATTCATGCAAAATGGTATGTTTTCAGTATATATGCTGATGTACCAAGTGGGGTGAAAGTGAAAAGAAAAGTTCGTTCTATTACATGATGAAAAATACATATGATACAGTTCAGCTGAACATTGAACAGTATCAACTCAGCAGATGCCATTCTGTAATAGAGTCTGCAGCCAACATCGCCAACGCCTCTCCAATTTGTTTAAATCTATGTACAGTCATCCAGTGTAATTTTTCATATTTCAGATGTTCAACTGCAGAACCTTTAACATGTTCAATATTCTGACAACTCCATGCAAAGTATTTTAATATCCAAGCCCATACCACTAACAGGGATGCTATTAAAGCAGCCACAATTTCTGCAAGGGTGATTTGCAGTTGGAAATTGGAAGACGAAATCGCCCTTGCTTATTAGCAATAAGCCACCACCAGTTCAGCTAATTTTACATCATCACCCACATAGGAAAGATGAAAAATGAAAATGCTTCACAGGATAGTGGAAAATCTATAGATGCTGTTGCTCACATATGTGCGGACGATATTCATTTTACATGGGAACTAAGTAAAAATAGAAATTTAAATTCCATACTTATTATTGTCATAAATAATGACATGTGTATAAACAAAAAGGGGTAGATACAAGTGGGAATGAGTAATGGCTTTTTAGCTCCATCTAAGCCATTACTCAACAATTATAATTCAGTCAATCCAAAATCCCTTGGATGTTGTCCTTCATGAACACAAATGATCAGATGCTTGACATCAAACTACAGGAAAATCATAGTAGTCAGACACATCGATAACTATTCAGTGACCTGCCTGCAGGAGAAGTATCAACCATTATTGAGTGTGATTTTACATTGAAATAGTTTGAGAGGTAAATTGCCAATGTAACTTGGATGATGGCTTCAATATGTCACCATATATTAGATATTGTTGTAGACACTTTGTAGACACTTTGTAGACACTTTCTGTAGACAAGTTTGTAGACATGGGCAAAATAAGAAATTAAATTTAAATCCGCATAGGGAATGTACAATCTATAGATTTATTTTGAAAAAATGGATAAGATCTCAATTAGAGGGTTACATCAAATATAGTCTCTTTAGGAAAGTTTCATTTGATATAAACGAAATGAAAAGTTCATCCTATTTACATAAGATGAAAAATACATCTGATGTAGTTCAGCTGAACATTGAATTGTATTAACTCAGCATCATCACTCTGTAATGGTGTTTGTGGCTAACATCGCCTATGGTTTATATTTCAAGGTAATGCTTGTTTTTCAGGATGTAATTGAACCCGCATAATGTAACGAGACCTCTATAGGTGTTTCAGATCCTGTTCATACAGGTTAAATATCGATAGACCACATGGAACAATTACAATACAATACATGCGCTACAGGATTCAACCCATCTCAATTCCTATATAATCCATATGTCCATGGATACATAGGATAATAATTTCCTATAGATGCTTCCTACTTTACTATAAGCATGACTAATTGAAGAAGGAATAATTGATGAGAAATCTACTCTTGAAAATGAAACCACATAATAGACATCTAACATTGCATTTGAATTCACTTCTTTGACATTTATGGATGTTATTTCAGTGCTATTGCTGTTCAATAATTTGAATCGATAAAAAGGATTTAAATTTCAGTAAAGTATTATTACTTCCCAAAATAAAATGTTACAAAATCACTTGTATCTGAAAAATCATTCGAGTCACATCCATTCAAATATTTCTGTTCAATCGATTTAAAATCACTAAATGTTGATGGATCATAAGGCTCTTTGGCATGCGAATTACTCTTTTTTTCCAGTTTTTTTCTTTTTAAATAAATAATATGTTCCTGTTTCAACCAAATAACAATTTCAAGAAACATTAACATCATAATTTTTTCACCAGATGGATTTTTTGAACATACATAGTCAACTAATTTTAACAACTCTTTTGGATAAATATACTTCAATGTTCGAATTAAAGAGTCGAAATTTTCTTCTCTCACCACGGATATTATATTATTGACTAAACAACTGTCGACTGTATTTACTTTAGTATACTCGTTTTTTAAGAATTCACCATCAAAAACGTTTGCTAGGTTAGTGATTTCGATGTTCTCTATTCCATATTTTTCATTAATTTTTGCAGTTATAATTGACTTGCTTGCAGGCGAAACATATATATCATTATATAAATCCCAATCATCCAAACTTACACTATTGCGTATTTTGACACTACATGATCTTAAGATCTCTTCGTCGGTAATTCTAATTCCTCCTATAAATTGCAGAAAAAAAAGCAATAAATAAAAATGATATTTGTGGAGAGTCCAACCACTAAAAACAAGAAACTTAGTTTAATCCATTTCACTTTATCATCATTATTATCCATATTTATTTTTGTCTTTTCAACAATTAGCCTATATAATGAAATGATGAGCGCAAGTTCACATAAGTCCTTTTTAACGTACTCTTCCATGAATTGATCAGAGTTAGGAACA
Organism: Methanolobus bombayensis; assembly: GCF_017873415.1. GTDB lineage: Archaea > Halobacteriota > Methanosarcinia > Methanosarcinales > Methanosarcinaceae > Methanolobus > Methanolobus bombayensis. The sequence continues at coordinate 272,611 of NZ_JAGGKD010000004.1, forward strand.
ATATTCCACGATTTAAAGTAATATCCTTTTAGAGCAACAATTATTGATAAAAATATAAATACAACACCTAAGAAAAACAGATAGCACAAAAGATTAGGTCCTTGTGTTTTTTCAAGAAGTAAGGCACCAAATCCAGCCTGCAAAGTAAGTATTATTCCTGCAAAGCTAATTATGTTTAATGCTTTTCCATCAAGTATTTTTGTTCTTTCCAATTCGACATTAAAACGGTCAGAAAATACTTGATAGATAAAACGATTTTTACTGTGCAATGCTTCTATCTTTCTATTTTCTGAATTGGAATACATTTCAACTTCTTCAAAATGCTCTCCCATGCTCCTTCCCATATAAAACTAGAAGTTACAAGTATATGAATTTATTTGACTATAATCCACAAATTGTGTTAACTGAGATTAATTCATTCATCTCTAATTTCGGTTCTGTAGAAATCCTCTTAAGACCCATAGAAAAACCAGTCTCAGGGATAATCGATAGAATTCATGACGCAACATGAATTTGATCCTACAGATTCATACGATGATGGCTTATATAAAATAATTCTGTAAAAGCATATACTAAAGTCATGCCTATCAGGAAAATCCCCGAATATATCCTGCAATAGCCAAATCCACTCATTGATTTATTTTCAACTACAAGAGTGACCACTCTAGCATTCAGATAGTTTTATAATTTTGCGATTATATGAATTTTTTTAGAAGTTGAACCATTATCAGTAGGGATTATTTTAGTTATTATTTATTTATTTAAAATACCATTTTTCGTAAAAAATCCCTGTTTATTAATGTGTACTTATTATATAGTATCAATATGAAGAAGCCTAATGATACTAAAGAGGAATTGGATGTTCTGCTTAAAATACCTTATCCTTTCTCGGCTGAACAAGCAAATGCCGTTATCCTATGTGTAAAATATCTCCAACTCATAGCAGGACCTGGTGCAGGAAAAACTGAAGTTATGGTACGAAGGGTACTTTACTTAATCCTATGCCTACAAGTACCAGCTGAATTAATTACGATTATTGCATTTACAAATAAAAATGTTGAATCTATAAAATCTACTATATATAAGCGCGCAGAATCTTATGGTGACAGCACTCTCATGGAGAAAGTAAATCGTCTTAACATCCACACAATTCATTCTTTATGTAAAAAAATAGTTCAAGAATTTGCTGGTTATGGGGATTTTGATGTGTTCCCTCCTGAAAGAGAGCTTCCATTGTTAATGCGAAAAGGAATTGATTTTGGAATCCAGTATCTTCCACCATTACCATCTAAACCTAAACCATGGAAGTGGATTCTCTTCTTGGATACTGTTTCATTGATTGAAAATGAAATGATGGATTTTAAGGAGCTAAAAATAGCTAATCCATTATTCATGGATAAAATGGAAAATTACTATCGTTTCCTTGAGAAGCATCGATTTATGACCCACTCAATGATGACAAGAAAGGCAATTGAATATCTTGAACGGGAAGATTCCATTAAACCAGATATCAAGTACCTGATGGTTGATGAATACCAGGATATTAACCCTGCCCAGGATAAATTGATTCGTCTACTTTCAAAAGATGCAGATTTAACCGTTGTAGGCGATCCATTCCAGACAATTTATCAGTGGAGAGGTTCAGATAGATCCTTTTTTGAGAATTTTTCTGAGACTTATCCTTCTTCTATAACCCTCAAATTGGAAAATAACTATAGGTCGAGGGGGGATATTGTCGGATTCATCAATGATGTCAAAAGTACGATCATATTTTCACCTGACAAATAAACCGATTTGTGTCTCAAACATACAAGCAAAGGAGAGGTATAAAATGACAACAAGAAACAACAAATCAATTGATTTGTGTCTCAAAGCTACTAGGGTAGGTATGAATAATATCTATTATAATGGGTTCAAATCAGAAAATGAAGAAACTTCATGGGTTGCTGATGCAATTGAAAAATATGTGTCAGATGGTGGTTCATACAACGAAATATGTGTCTTGGTTCGAATCTTTAAATTTGCTGAATCATTGATATCGGAACTCAGGAAACGAAACATTCCATATTCCATTACAGGAAAAAGGAGATTGTTTGGTTATGCTGAGGTAATAGTTGTTACAAAACTTATGGCGTGGTTGTCATTTAAAGGTTTCTACAATGAAAAAGGCTTAAAGAATAGTATAACAGGGGATAAGCTACTCGAATCGGCTCTTACTGATTGGCAAACACATTTCCCAAATTCTAGTTTGAATTCGAATGTCAGACGCCAACTTGAAAACTGGAAAGCAAAATCCCTTTCAGGAGGGTATGATGACATCAAATCAGTATATGAGGCAATGCTCAATATACTGAATTTTAAACAACTCGATGAAGCTGATAAGAAACAGATGCAAGTGATACTTCATTTTGGACAATTTTCAACAATGCTGAATAATTTTGAACATTCTCTCAGACTAGGGGGTTCAAAAAGGAATTGGGAAGAAGATTTCAACACACTTTGCTTCTATTTGCATGAAGCAAAAAAAAGCTATGGCACGGTTTCTGAAGAAGTTTCAAATTCAGAAGGTGTTGCTATTTCAACTATACATCAATTCAAAGGACTTGATAGGGATTGTGTCTTTATGCCATATCTCATCGATGGTCACTATCCTTCAAGCCAAATGGGTAAGTCCAAAAGCTATATGGTAGATGTATCTTCTTTTGTTATTGGCAGATATGCAGGAACAAGGGAAGATGAAGCTAATATATTTTATGAGGGTATCAGCAGGCCAAAGCACTCACTTGTTATGACATCTAATTACGGGAAGGGGACTGAGATCAGTCCATTCTTAAAGGATAGTCTACAGTCCAACTTTGTTATAAAATTAAACGATAAGTATTCTTTTCCCGATTTTCAAATAGATCCGACCACACATTCTGTAGATGAATTGAAGTCATATGGTGTGTCTGAGATTATGCTAAATCATAAATGTCCACGTCTTTACTTTCTACGTGAAATATGCGGTTATTCATCTAAATTTAATCAGATGCTTGGATATGGGAAGTGCCTTCATTTCTGTGTACAACAGATCGCGGAAAAAACCACCATGGGTATTGATCCACACACAATAGTTGATGATATCGTTGAAAAGCATCTGCATCTTCCATTTGCACCTAATACTGATAATGTAATTGCGAAGCAAAAAGCCAAGAAAATGCTTCATGATTACATAGACAGGAATCCAGATGATATGGCCAACATGTCTGATACGGAAATCCCGATAACGATCAAGTTTCATGACTATCTCGTTGAAGGCAAGATAGACGCAATAATTGTTGATAATGATGGCAAGGATATCCGTGAAAACAAGACTTCTGAGGAAGTAATGAGCAAGGAAGATATGTCTCTACAGGTCCAGATTTATGCTGTTGGGCTCACGGGGAACAACAGTTTCAAAAGAGGTAGTGTAGCTTTTCTGGATGATGGGACTGTGCATACAGTAGATGTTGGCAAGGAAAGCCTTAAGGCCGCACAGCAGATAATTGATGATTGTGTCAGTGGGATGGAGAGAGGTTATTATCCTCCAAAACCCTCCACATTTTGTGAAAAATGTGATATGAAAAATATCTGTAAATTTGCGAAGTAATTCCTCATTATTCCCAGACATTTTTTTTGAAAAAAATCTATACATTATTATAATTAAAATCAGATGAGTATTATTATGACGCAAGAACTAAGTGATGAATGTAAACAAACTATGGAGGTATTTATTGAAGCTGGAATTTCAAGAGACAATGCAGAGGTATTAGCAGTTCTTTATCATGGAAGAGTAATGACCTTAGCAAAAATCCAACAGATGCTAGGCATTAAAAAATATCAATGCAATAAGGTTATACAACATTTGGTGAAAAGGAAATGGATTAAATCTTATAAAGCTTCCTCAGGCAAAAGAGGACACCTTGAAAATGCATATTATCCTATAATGGGAAAAGAAGAACTGATAATAGATGCTCAAAAGCTGCCTTTTTCAATGTTATTTCCTAATAAACCAAGAGAAAGCTTTGCTATTTTCATTTATATTAATAATCATAAAAAAGTCACAAAAGAATCCATAATAAAAGAGATACCAATCAGAGAACCTCGTCTTGATATAGTATTGGACGAACTAAAAAAACTGGGATGGATAGAAGTATCGATACAACTCTCTTCCAAAACTGTATTCTGTAAAAGTATTATTTCATTCGATGAACTACATATGAAATATAAGGATATAAGTTAAGAAATAGCCAAAAATACAATGTAATTTAAATGTGCATTCCTGATAGATCTTATTATGGTGATTATACTCCAATTTTTCAAGTTATCCGTGTGTTATATGGCCAATAAATTCTTGTAGGTCTGGATAACAAAATCCCTATAGAGTGTTGTGTTTGTCCATTTCGCGCATCATTTCCTTTTTCTTGAAAACTTGGATTCACAACGGAAGGGAAAGACGCAATAATAAATGGAGTCTCTTTCGGACATGTCGATTATTTTGAATCATATAATCAGATTAAAAACCACGTATCGAAATCTGGAGTTTCCAGTAAACTACTTTGCATAGTCATGATCAAGCATAGTGTAGACTATTGTTACTACAATGGTAAAAACTGCTATATTCTACATTTATGGATTGTAAAATATCGTCGCATAAAACAGGTGTTTAATGTCGATATAAAACATACCCCTAAATTATGGGACTTTATGTGGTATAAAAGATGTTTTCTGTGATTTGTACGTTTTCACCCACTTTTTCAAAACTCTCCTGAAATTTGAACATGAATAATGGGAAAACTTCATTTTGGGATCTAATCGCATAATATGTAGGTATATTTATATACAATAATCACCTTATATATTATGTCTTAAATTAAATATTACATAAGAAATAATTACTATACGTAAAACCGAATAAGTTGATACCATGAAAAACGAAAAAGATTTTACAATCGATCACAAAACACTCGAACACACAATGGGATGTCTTTGTGAACTCGTATTGAACGATGAGGCATACTTAAAAAGTGTATTTGAATCCTCATCGACACCATCCGATGAAGTCCCAGTTGTTGCATATGTAACACAACGATTATTCAAGATGTGCGAGGGATTCGATGATAGAAAGGGCAGGATGTTCTACGTCGACAAACTATTCAAAGGCACACTCAAAAGACTCAGGGACGAGTATCTGTCTGAATTGGAGGATATAGACCTGAGCGATGTAGCAAATCTCCCTGCTACGATCTATAATCTGAACGAGTTCCAAGCATGGCATCTGGGCAAAATGCTGGATCAATATTCTGAATTCAAAGGTGAGATGGCAGCATGATCGATCCCAATATATTGGGATCAACATGACATTTTTTAACAGTTTTTAGAACCTATCTCCAAAACTGAATCAACGCATTTTATATACGGAATGGTGTGCACTGAGGTACTATGAAAATCTAGCTGATCTGAAAGTACAGATTGACCTAGTAACATCGTACTTTAATAAGCACCCATATGTCAAGATTAACAGTTATGGATTGTCTGACACGGTAGACTAATCGATGTACTTGTCGAGTATTCATCATATCCAAAAGAGGGGTGATATCATGATGTACTCAGAATTATATCTCTATAATACTCACAACAACAACCAACCTCATAGGAAATATGGTCGCGATAAATGTGGTAATCATAATCAACTGTGTGAATGGGGCCGCTATGGGAATATATAGATGGATGACAGGGGTTTCACTATGACTAACATGAAAATGTAGTAGGATATGCAAGAACTTCAACATCGGGAGTTCATAATCACAGAGAACAGAATATTGAGACACAAATAAAGGAACTCAAGGACATGGGCATCGACACTTCACATATATTCTTCGATGAAGGTATCAGTGGAGATGTACCTGCAGATGATCGCCAGGGATTCCAGGACATGTTGAAACATCTTCGAAAAAATGATATTACATGGGTATATACCTTTGAAATATCATGGATAGGTAGAACGTACTATGATACTCTGGAAACGTTGATAGAACTCGAAAAAAGTGGAATACGCATAGTTTCTTTATCTCCAAACGAGAGCTGGACAAAAATAGAAGACCCAGTCATGAGGGGAGTATTCATTTCATTCTATGCATGGGCTGCAGAGAACGAGAAACGTTCAGTACAGGAAAGGGTCAAGAGTGGAATAAGGCGTGTGAGAGCAGAGGGTAAGACCTGGGGAAGACCTACAAAAGAACCTAACAGATCACTGTTCACACGGTACAAGAACAAGGGGCATAATATAGCAGAGATATCACGCCTGATGGATATTCCAGACAGTACCTTGAGTAAGTATGTCAGGGAATGGAAACGCCAGGATGAACAGGAACGCATAGCTGCAGTGTAAGTTGCTTTTATTTATTCTTTTCAAATGCATTCAGAAGATTAATACTCAATATCTATGCTAGATATTGCAGACAATATATGACTCTACTATGTAATATCAGTACATCCGAAAGTAGATGAAGCTCTTCGGTTATAATTATGCGTTAATTATTATAATTATCAGGTGAGCTACATCATTTAGAACAAGACAATCTTTTTTCATGTATATTAATAAACAAATGATATTTGTAATTCAACATCTAGTCCACTTGTACATCGCATCTTTAAATTGGGTAAATAAAGTTTACTTTACCTCACATTAATATTATTATCCTACCCATTCTGAAAGATTTACAAATACATATGAAATCAATGATTCGTTTATTTTAACTACTTATTTTATCGTTAAAATTAAATATCGTCATTTTTAACGATACTTTTTTCATTTAGTTCCTCCAAAATCTATCGTGACTGAATCATGAAAATCATCAAGTTTTATGTTGTCCTTGAGAATGTTGGAATTCCTTTCTTGCAACTTCTTCTGCTTTTCTCATGACTTCTTTTACTGGAATGCCACTTGTCTTGGCAATTTTCTTACAATCCTCGAATTCAGCAGAGATATTGAGTAAAATACCTTCAGAGTCTCTGGCAATCTTCACTGCAGATTCATACATTTGCCCTTCAAGTTCAAATTTAAGCATCTCTATGTTTCTTGCAGCCATTAACCTGTGACGTGCAGGCATAACTCTTACTCCCAGGGAACCTGTCTCGATAATGATCTTCCGTGCGAGCTTTACACTATCCTCAGGTTTTGCAATGACCTTAATAATATGAGCTGGACGGCCTTTTTTCATTGTTGCCGGAATAATTGCGACATCCCTTGCTCCCATGGCAAGTAATTCCTCGAACAAATTGCCCAGTACTTCTCCGCTTACATCGTCAGCATTTGTCTCAAGCACTTCTATCATATCCGGAATCAGGCAGGAATCAAGCTCAGAAATTACTCCTTGAAATACGTTTGGACCACTAAGCTCAGCATCTCCAGCTCCATAACCTATTGAAATTACCCTGCCTTGAGGAAAAGTCTCTACAGGTCTCGCAAAATGGGATAGAATGGCAGCCCCGGTGGGAGTCAGAAGCTCTTTTTGCTCATTCCCTCCTCTAAAATAGAGTTTCCCTTTACTTAGCACTTCAAGTGTAGCAGGAGCTGGCACAGGCAGAGTCCCATGTGCACATTCTATTATTCCGCTTCCCACATTGATTGGAGTACAGTAAACAGAATCACATCCAAGGGAATGGATAGCTGCCGAAGAGCCAATGACATCGGCAAGGGCATCACTTTGTCCAACCTCATGGAAATGAAGTTTCTCAAGATCATCCACTCCATGAACCGAAGCTTCAGCTTTTGCCATCTTTAAAAAGATATCAAGAGCACTTGTTTCTACTCTGGATGGTAGTTTTGCTTCCTTTATAGAATCCACAAGTTCTGGATATGTGCGTGAATGTTCTCTTTCAGGTACATTAATCTTGACGTCAGTAGCTTTTATTCCTTTTTTCACGACTTCCTTTATATCCACAGATACGGGAGCAGAGGCTTCTATAAGTTCTTTTACGTTATCTCTGTCAGCTCCGAGGTTCAAAGTACATCCAAGGATCATATCTCCGGCTGCCCCGGAAAATGGGTTGAATATAAGTGATCTCATAATTCTTCCTGTTCTTTCTTACATCCTGCACCCGCGGACGCAATCATGTTTGCTATCCTTGCTGCATACGCCCCTGCAACAAAACCTGCATCAATATTCACAACTGCAAGTGTGGAACAGGACTGGAGCATTGACATCAGAGCAGCTTCTCCTTTACCGCCTGCCCCATAACCAGTGGATACAGGAAGACCGATCACAGGTACATCTACAAGTCCCGAAACTATTGTGGGAAGAGTTCCCTCCCTTCCGGCTGCAACTACGATAGCCCCAGGATTCTTCGATCTTAATTTCTGAATTTCGGGAACGAGTCTGTGAATTCCTGCAACTCCTACATCGTACACCGCAACAGTCTCACACCCCATCTCAGAAGCTACAACTCTGGCTTCTTCTGCGACTGGAATATCTGCAGTACCTGCCGAAATGATACCTACAACTCCGCCGGTTTTTGGAGCAGAAGTGCCATCGTGAGCCACAACTGTACGAGCCCGGCTGTTCCACTCAAGTTTGTCTTCATCAAATGCTGCTCTTAAAGCTTCAAGATGCTTTTCAGATACACGTGTGATCAGGGCCCTTTTGCTCTGTGAGACCATGACCTTTGCAATTTCAGCAACATCATCAGGTTTTTTGCAGTCGGCAAGAACAGCCTCGACAACTCCCGTTCTGCATTTTCTGTGAGAATCAAGCTTTGCTATATCCGAGTGGGACACAAAACCAAGACTACGGGCCTGCTGTTCCGCAGTCTCAATATCTATATTTCCATCTTTTACGGCTCTGAAAAGCTCAGTGAGTTCCATGTGATACCCCCTTTCCTAAAAAAGATACTAATTTAATAATTAACGAAATGATTAGCAAATAAAATGGAATATTGTCTGATTTTTCAATGAAAATCTGATACAATATTCCTTTTTGTCTTTTAGCACAGCAGATAACTTCTTCAATTTACCTGCTTGAACATTTCCCTTGCCATTGCAATTGTCTGCTCTATGTTAGGTCCTTCAATTTCTTCCACAATGGTACCAAGAACAGTTGGTATATCAATATGCTGGGGACATTTCTCAAGACATTTTCCACACTGGACACATTGGGATGCAAGTGCAGGATCTCCACCGTCAACAACGCCGCCCAGCCTTGCAGCATAAAGGAACTTTTCGCCTTCAGGATCATCGACTAAGTACACGTTGTTGTACTCCTCAAAACAGAGAGGAATATTCACACCTGCAGGACATGGCATGCAGTACTGACAGGCAGTACAGCCTACTTTCATCACTTCACGATATTTGGCAGCTACTCTGTTTACCAGTTGCAATTCCGCATCTGTCAGAGAATTTGGATGTGCTTCTCCTGCAATTCTGAGATTTTCTTCAATGTGCTCTTCAACATTCATACCAGAAAGTACTACTGTAATCTCCGGGTGGTCCCATATCCAGCGGAGAGCCCATTCTACAGGGGATCTCTTTGTCGGAGCTTCGTCCCATATATCCTGTACAGCCTGAGGCACGTTCTTTACAAGGTTTCCTCCACGAAGAGGTTCCATTATAATGACACCAAGACCTTTGGAAGCTGCATATTCCATACCAGCGGTACCTGCCTGGTTCGTTTGATCTAGGAAGTTGTATTGGATCTGGCAGAAGTCCCAGTCATAAGCATCCACAATACGGTTGAAATCCTCTGATGCACCGTGGAAAGAGAAACCTGCATTAATGATGCGACCATCAGCTTTGGCCTTATCAAGGAACTCAGTTACACCAAGCTTTTCAATATCGTCCCACAGGTCACCGACAAGATAGTGGAGAAGATAATAATCAACATGATCGGTATTCAATTTCTCAAGCTGAGCATTGAGGAACTTGTCCATATCCTCCCTTGTTTCTATAAGGAATGAGGGGAGCTTTGTTGCAATCTTCACTTTTTCGCGGTACCCATCTGCAAGAGCACGGCCCAGAAATGGTTCGCTCTCTCCCATATGGTATGGCCATGCTGTATCAACATAGTTCACTCCCTGATCGATTGCGTGACGTATCTGTTTAGTAGCTCTTTCTTCATCAATACTGCCGTCTTCTTTTGAAGCTAAGCGCATGCATCCGAATCCGAGTATTGAAAGCTCGTCTCCGTTCTTTGGCATTTTTCTGTATAACATTTTAGTTCTCCATTTGACTGAATAGTCATTCATTAATAGATTTTATTTATTTATACTTGTTGATTGACTAATCATTCATTGTTTAGAAAAAAATTAACTTTATTTCTGCGCAAGTTCACCATACCAATAGGCAGCTGTCACTCCACCATCTATAAGAAAATCACTGCCCGTAATGAATGTACCTTCAGGTCCCATTAATAAAGCAGCAACGGCTCCAACTTCATCAGGAGTACCTCCGCGACCTGCTGCAGATACTTCTATCATACGTCTGTATCCATCTCCACGTGGACCATTTAGCTCATCTCTGGCAAGTGGTGTGAAGATTATACCTGGGCTTATGGCGTTAACCCTTGCACCTCGCTTACCCCAGCGTACTGCCTCTGCCATTACCCGTAGAGAATTTCCACGTTTGGATAGCTGATAAGCATGTAGTGAATCAGTAATATTATCTAATTGCAACAGTTCAAGATCCAGCAATTCTTCCGTTGGCGTAGTGGCTAGTTCCTTATTTTGTTCAACAGATAATGCTGGAAGCCTGTGTCCAGATTGTGAAGAGATAACAATACCACTTCCTCCATGTGCAATTATATTTCCAAATTCTTCCAGTACTACAGCAGAACCATACAGGTCCACTTTTAAAATCGTTTCTGGTGATGCTTGGGATGGTGATACTCCTGCTGCAAGGACTACACCGGTAATGTTTCCAATAGCAGTCGCTTTCTGAACTAATTCCTGAATCGAATCACGTGATGATATGTCTACTAATGCTGTACTCACTTTATATCCAGCATCCATCATGACTTCTGCAGCAGCATCAGCATTCTCCTTCTTTATGTCTGCCAACAAAACATGTTTTCCTATGCTCACACGACGTGCTATTGCCTGGCCTATTGACCCTGCACCTATGACTACAACTACATTTTTCATTGTCTTAACAACTCCATAATCTTTATTTCCAAATCAAACCGCCTTTCCCATTTCATAAGCCTGTTCCATTGCTTTGCTTCCTTTGATTTCTCCTATGTTCCAGGCTCCTGTTCCATAGATAATACCTTTTTCAGTTGGTCCTTCAAGACATGAAGTAAATCCTCTGAAGCCTTCCAGTGTTCTTTCCATTGCCTGTATATCGGGATCTGCAGCAGCTACAATGAAATAGAAATCCTTGTCACTGATATCTGTGTATCTGGCACAGGTACGGTCGATAAGGGTCTTTAGTTGACCATTCATCGTGTAGAAATACACAGGAATTGCCATTACGATCACATCTGCTGCGACCATTTTGTCCAGAACATTAGTCATGTCATCCTTTATGGAACATTTTTTTGTGCCAAAACAGGTTCCACATCCTGTACAGTAAGCGATCTTCTTGTCTCTCACAAAGATCTTCTCTGCCTTATTGCCTGCTTCTGCTGCTCCACGCATGAACTGGTCGCACAACAAATCGGAATTTCCGCCTTTTCTGGGACTGGCGGACAATATTAATACATTTTTACTCATGTTTATGATCCTCAATTTGATTTCGTTTTAATATCAAGGAACTTTTATTCAATCATACTAAGTTTGTTCAGCCAGCTTTCAATATCCTTTTTTGCCGCACTCACACGTGAACCGTGAATATCAAGTCCTTTCAAAAGTGTTACTTTCGGGCAAAGCTTTGCAATATCATTTTCGCTGTGCCCCATTCCGCTTCCTTCATGCGTACAGAATGGAACAATGGTCTTTCCAGAAAGGTCATATTCATCCAAGAATGTACAGACTGCCATTGGCATCGTTCCCCACCAGTTAGGGTAACCCAGGAAAATCACGTCATACGACTGCATGCTCTCTACGTGGCTGGTAAGCTCGGGTCTGGCATTTTCATTCAATTCCTTTTTTGCCACGTTGGTGGTTGCAGTATAATCTTTAGGATATGGTCTTACAGTATCAATCTGGAAAACATCGCCTCCTGTGATTTCCCGGATCATGTCGCCTACTACTTTTGTGTTACCTACTGGCAGATTCACGATCTTTCCACTGACATAGTTATTTCCTTTACGTGAATAATATGCTATTAGACATTTCTTTTCATTAAAATTCGTCATTTAAATCCCACGCTTTATGTTTGTTAATTTTCAATCCAAAATTTCAAATAATAATCATTCCCGAATGAAATTCGTAGACATCCTTTCTTCTTTCACCGGGTGCGGTACGCCAGCTTTAATGCCAGCTTCTTTACACTTCAAAAACCATGCCATATTCCGTGCAAGCACACGCATGATCTGTAATCCTTCCAGATCCTTTTTCACATCTTCCGGCTTTGCTCCATGAACCATATTCCAATATCGGGAAGAAATAACCGGCATCTCCGAAAGTGTGAAGTACTTATTAAGCTGGTCAAATGTAGCTGTTGTTCCCGCTCTTCTCGCCGAGATAACTGCTGCTGCAGGTTTCAGATAAAAAGTATTTCTGCCTCCTTGCAGGTCTGTGTAGAAAGCACAGTCCATAAAAGATGTGATAGCACCGGTAGCAGATGCATAATGCACCGGGGAACCGAAAATAAATCCATCGGCATCTTTTGCAATGTCAAGGAAATAGTTGACCTTTTCATTGAATGCACATTTTCCTGTTCTGGCACAGCTCTTACAGGCTGTGCACCCTGTAAGTGGTTTTGTTCCAATCCAATAGATATCTGAATCAATACCTTCTTCCTTCAAGGTCTCTGCCACTTCAGTAAGAGCAGTATAGGTGCAACCTTTCTCATGCGGACTTCCGTTAACCAATAATACTTTCATTCCGTTACCTCCATCGTGAATTCAATAATCATCTCTAACCCGGTCGACCCTGTTTCCTGCAATCTTTATCTTTGAGAGCGTTTCATTTAGCATAGCTAGCTCATCTTCAGTTAGTTCAACATCTGCTGCAGCTGTGTTCTCTTCCAGACGGTGCAGTTTGCGAGTACCGGGGATAGGTACGATCCATGGCTTTTGTGCGAGTACCCATGCAAGAGCAATTTGAGCAGGAGTTGCATTCCTGGTTTCAGCTATTTTTCCAATGAGATCAAGCAGTACCTGATTTGCATCAATGTTCTCTGAAAGGAAACGGGTAAGTACACTTCGTATGTCCCCTTCACCAAACGTGGTGTCCTTATTGATCTTACCTGTGAGGAAACCATTGCCTAAAGGACTGAATGGAACAAATCCAATACCTAACTCCTCAAGTGTAGGCAAGACATCCTCTTCAGGTGTTCTCCACATCATAGAATACTCGCTCTGGACTGCTGTGAGTGGCAGAACTGCATGTGCTCTTCTGATCACATCTGCAGTGGTTTCTGAAAGTCCCCAGTGTTTGACCTTTCCTTCCTGCATCAGTTCTTTAACAGTCCTGGCAACATCTTCGATAGGTACTTCAGGATCGACACGATGCTGGTAAAGCAGATCAATAGAATCAACCCTTAACCGCTCCAGAGAACCTTCAACTGATCTTCTGATATTTTCCGGGGTGCTATCCATCAATAGTTTCCCACTCTGGCCATGTTCGAAAGCAACACCGAATTTTGAGGCGATCACAACTTTTCCCTTATATGGTTCAAGTGCTTCACCAACCAGTTCTTCATTTACATAAGGCCCATAAACTTCTGCTGTATCAAAGAATGTAACACCCATCTTTACAGCGGAACGAATCAATTCTATCATTTCTTCTTTATTTGCTGCCGGTCCATACGCATGACTCATTCCCATGCATCCTAAACCAATTGCAGATACTTTAAGACCTGAATTACCTAATTCTCTGTATTTCATTTGAGATTCTCCTTTTCATCGAAATCAACTGAATAGTCCTTCATCAGTGAATTTGAGTCGCCGTGCATGTTGACTGAATAGTCATTCAGTAAGGAGGTTTGTGTATTTATGCTTTTTGATTGACTAATCATTCAATATGCCCGCAAATTTCCATAAATACAGTTGCAATAAAAAAAGAGCTATGCTACTAACCTTTAGTGAATAATGATAGTCAATCACACACAAAAATAAAGATGCGAGACAAACACGTAGAACTGCATCAGGATTCAATCATGTTTGATCTATCTATTTTCAATTTCACCCTGTTTGATGATGTTGTTTATTTTCACCACAATGATGACTACGCATTTACTCATGTAATAAAATATTATAAATCGTCCAGCCCTGCCCAGACAACTTGAAATCCATATTCAATAATCTTATCTCTGTCCTGTGGTTCAGAATTCAGAATTAAGTTCACTACTACTCTGCTTGACTGATAGAACATTGACTTGACCATATTTACAGAATGCTCCATTATATCAACATTTGTTATTTTTTCTTTTACAAGATCAGAGTAGAAAAGATACTCATCCATGACTACTTCCTGTGTATAGCTCGTAATATAAGGAGAAGAAGAGAATTGCCCTACAAAAAGAAACTCTTCCGGATTGTCGAGTCCCCATTCGATTATATTGCACCAGAGTTTCTTAAACTTATCATGTAAGGTACTTTGCGTATGGAGATCTTTTCCCATGCTACGACTTAACTTTCCCTTCGCATTAAAATACAGTTCATTGATAAGATCCTCTTTACTGGAAAAATAATGGTACAAAGTGCCTGTGGCCACACCTGCTTCTTTTGATATCTGGGCTGAGGTTGTTCCGTGAAAACCTCTTTCAGTAAAGAGCTTCAGAGCCGCTTGAAGAAGGGCTGCTTTTTTATCAGTTACTTGTTTTTTCATGATAATCTCTAAATTGACTGATTAGTCATTTATACTAGTGAACTTGGTTTTAGTATAAATACATTATGGACTTGTAGAACTCTTCGTTTTGACAACAAACATAATCTTATCATATCTATCAAAGTTATGCACTTTAACTTAAATTTGATTTCTTTTATTTGATTCCTTAGGTTCAAGCACTTTTTTGTATGAGGTAAGTTATCAACCTTTCTCCTACATCCCCGACTTCCCTTACACGTTATTTATTATATAGAGGCATAAGAATAATACGAATCACACAATATATATAAGGTCTAAGCGTACTGTTTTTACTGAATCCTTACACGGCGAGAACCTGGCCTGGATAGCAACCGTAGAAATTGAAGATGATAAACTCTTTGCAAGATGTGAATATAACCATCCCAATCTTATACGCCTTCCCGATAAGAGAAAATCATACTATTGCAAAATGTGGGGCTTTGTTTGTGGTTGATCCTAATTATTCTGAACTAATCGCTGAAAGCGACACGTGATGTTTCTTTTTGTTTCTGGAATATGGCATAACTAGATAGACTTTATCGCTAAGATGGAAGAGAATGCTGAGCATGTGATTGAGAAGTTAAGAGAGAAGAAGTTGTTATAGAGATTCATATTAGATGCTTCGCATTTTTATGAGGGGATACAGTTAACTTGTAAAAACAGAACTCTGAAAAACTATTTGATCTCTACTTAAATTGCATTTTATTCAAAAAATATTATGCAACAATTCAATGAGGTTAAAAACTAGTAGGCATCAATAGAAGCTCATAACCTGAACCAGTTTATGTGAAATTGAATCGCTTCCCCTTAGTCCAGAGGTCGTCGAATTTAGCCTTGAAACGCTTTGTATATGACTTATCATGAATTTGCGTCATACCGAGACTCGTATCCGTATTGATCTGATCTTCAATATCAAGAAAGAGGGTTTTTGAATCAAAGATTACGAAATCATGCTTTGTTTCCAGAATTCTTATTTCCATGAATTTCTGAACATTACTTTTGATTGATTCATCTTCTATTGAAGTAACAAGTTCTTTTATTGACGGTAACAGTTGAGAGTGAGAATCCAGAATTTTAACATGAATACCACGCTGTGCCAAATTTAAGTAAGCCCTGCTGAATACTGACATTGAATTATCATATTGTTCAGATACTCCTGGCTTATACTTAATGGGAGTAACAACACATATTTCATGTTCAATATCCTCGAAAAATGAACTAACTGTCTCTTTTAGTTCATTATCATGGAACTTGTCGGGCCAGAATATTGTTTCAACATGCTTTGGAGAATCGTCATTAGAAAGTTGCCTTTCAATTTCAGCAAATGCTTCCTTGAGTAGTTTGAGCTCATTGAGTGCTTCTTCTTCTTTTGTACATAACTTCAAAAGCAATTTTCGGATCAATAGTCCTGTATTTTCTTGGCCTTGAAGGTTTGATCTCCACAAGGCCATACTTGTTTAAATCACTCAAAATCTCATAGATCCTTCCAATGGGAACTCGTGATAACTGTGATAATTTACTTGCTTCCAGCTCTCCTTTTTTCAAAAGCATCCAGTAAACGGTTCTTTCATATTTGTTTAAACCGATATTTGCAAGTAACTTTTCATCCATCTTTTCACTACTTTTTAGTTTATTGTAAAGTAAAATTGTTATCTATTCTGCGTGGTATTAAGAACCACTGCTTGAACATATAAATTTGTAATTATCAAAAAATCATATTGATTTTATTGCACATTTATATCAAGTAAAATAAATGATGAATATAGGTGCAAAAATGGAATCAGCAATTTTTGAGATATTTGATGGGTTACCTAGACAGGGTCCGGGCAGTAACGAATGTACTGAAAAAGCATTTAATATGCTTTCCTCCCTTCCTGCAGGTGCTAAGATACTTGACATTGGTTGTGGTGTGGGTATGCAGACAATTCATCTTGCGAAGATTTGCAAGGGCTGTTGTGTCACTGCAACTGACATTTACCAGCCTTTTTTGGATAAACTGATGGAAAATGCAGCTAAAGAAGGAGTTGATGATAGGATTTCCACAGTTTGTGCTTCCATGGATGAACTGCCTTTTGAAGCTGAAGAATTCGACGTAATCTGGGCAGAAGGTTCCATCTTTATCCTTGGTTTTGAAAAGGGAATCAGCTACTGGAACCAGTTCTTGAAAAATGGTGGCTATATGGCAGTAACAGAGAACACATGGTTCACGGACGAACCTTCTCCGGAAGTTGTTGAATTCTGGCAGGAAATATATCCTGGTATAATGAACATACTTGACACTGAAAAAGTTATCACAGCAGTAGGATATGATGTCATTGATCACTTTAAACTGCCAGTTTCTGTCTGGTACGAGTTTTATGACTGTCTGGAAAAAAGACTTGATGAAATCAGTGATAACTATAAAGGAAACACTGAGGCAGAAATGATACTTGAGTTTAACAGAAGAGAGATAAAACTCTTCAGAGAACGCCCGGATGAATATGGTTATGCGTTCTATATTTTTCAGAAGAACGCAAATAAATGACCTGTTACTGATGAACAATTAAATGACCCAGAAACTCAAAAGAAATCAAAGAAGAATAATGTCTAATATTCGAAAATGCAGAACAATCTAAGGAAAAAGCGAGTGGAAGAGACTGCTGAGCTTGTGATCGAGAAGCTGAAGAAGTTGGTGTAAAGTTTTCTAATCAGGTGTTTTGACGTTAGCACTCCATATTCTTGTAAATACTTGTTTTAGCTTCCATGTATGAATTGATAGCTATGTCCATCGTTCCATCTGTGTTGATAATCTCCATATCAAAGAGTGTTGCAAATTCGGAAGCGTTTCTATGAAAATTATTATCTTTATAGTTATGATTGTTGATCTTAAAAAGAAGACAATACATCGGGCTGCTTAGATATTTTTTAGCATTTTGATAAGATTCAGTAGATTTGTAATCTGTTTCATTCATGCTTGATAGCCACATTGGAGTTGCATATATAGCTCCTCTGCCGTTGCCAAGTAACATTGTTTTTGTGTAAACATCATTTCCTCCAAGTGCTACGCTAACGCAGTCATCAACAACGTTTCTTTCATCATCTCTCAGAAAATAAACAGGGCAATCAAGCCCCTGCAGATCGTCCTGTACTTTTTCAGAACTATAACCACATTTCCCATAGAAAAGAAGGATGCCATCTGATATTTTTGAGATTTCTCTGGCATTCAGATATACTTCAGATTGCAAATGATCAATATCAGAATGCAGATCTTTTCTCAGAAGATTTACAACAACCGTTAATTTCTGTTGTTTCTTCCTATTAAACGAATCATATATTTGCCTTAAGGTTGGAATATCTGAAAACAGCTTTATGAACCTACCAGATGATCTTCTATTGTTTTCTAATACAATTGGATACAATCGATCAGATGAAAACACAAAAGGCTTTAGATTTTCAGACTTTAGTTTTTGTATAAACCTTAAGCTGTTTTTGTTCTCTACCACAAATAAGTTTTTAATTTCAAGGTCTTTTGAGAGAACATAAACCAGTTCATCTTCGAGCATTTCGCAGGCAAGTATACTTAACAGAGGCATGATTATTTTTACATGGTTTTGTTCTTTATTTCATCCTTTATTGCAGAATAGCATTTCTCGAATATCTCCTGATTACCGCTGACCTCAAAGGTGCTATATCCAAACAAATTGGCATATTCCTCGATCTTTGCATCAATATCTTTTACATATGTCAGGCCCGTATTGACCTTTGCAACCCTTGAATATCCTGCCATATCGTTGACCATTTTTGCCATTTTGAGCGCTTTTCCAGGATCAGAATTATATTTGTCGATGTTCAAAAGTTCTCTCCACGAATTGGCATACATGGGTGTAAAGAAAAAAGCAGGTTCTTTACTGTGGGTTTTAAGCAGCTTCAGATAATTTGCTCCACCACCGACTGTAGCTCCGATGCAGTCATCCACAATTCTTTCTTCATCCCTTAGTATTCGCACGACGCAACCATCTTTTTCAAGGCAGAAATCCTCTTCGACCTTTCCCAGAACATTACCACAAAGGCCGTAAAAAAGAAGTATGCCATCGGAGAAAGGAATCATTTCCTCAATACTATGGTAAACCTCGGATTTCAAGGTTTTTGGCACTGCATGAAGTCCAAGTTCCAGAATATTAACTACTACTATTGATTCATTTGTTTCAATGTATCCTAGAAAATCTGGTAGCTTTTCAAAAGGAACCATTTCATAAGAGACATGCTGCTCATTCAGTTTTTCTCTAAATTCTGAAATATTTTCGTTTTCTACAATTATGATCTTATCAATTTCAGAATCATTGCTAAAAAGCCAGATAATTTCATCCTGCATTATCTTACATGAGATTATACTCATTACGGACATTACAAATCTCCTCCTGTTTGATGTATTTTAGTTATTCAATTTCTTAAGAGCAAAAACAATATGATAACATAGTATGCCTACCTACATGTAGATAGGTACCAGTTGGATAAAAAATTAATCCCTCCAACCAAGACCAGATTTTATTGAGGAAATTGACCTCACAAGTGTTTTTCTACCTTTAATACTGGATAGCAATCTGGCTCCCATCAATGTTACAAATACATCTTCTGAACGTGTTTCGACTGAATCTGAAAAGTCAAACTCCCCCTGTTTCAGTCCGGTTCTCAGAACATTGGTGAGCCAGTCACGTATCTCATCCAGTAGCAATATCTCCTGCTTTTTAACTTTCTCAGGGAGTTCTTCAAAATCAATCATCACAGATCCAGGAGGACAGATACATTTTCCTTCCTCAAACTCCTGCAATGCATAATCGAAATAATATTGAAGCTGCTCACGAGCAGACTTTTTGGATTCCACCATTTGCGCAATAGCTAGTGATAAGTTCTTTCTTCTCTCTTCAAGCAAGGCAGCAACGAGATCTTCTTTTTTAGGATAATAATGATGTATTGAAGCATTTTTTATGCCAAGCTTCTGGGAAATGTCCTTGTAACTGAATCCATTATAGCCTCTGCATTGCAAAAAGTGTCTTGCATAATGGAGTATCTGTTGGTTAGTAGGGTTAAGATCAGTCATAGAAATCCGCATGTTTTCTTATTCTTATAATAATTGCATAATACTCATCCATTAAATACCTACCTATGTATAGGTATATGATAGATCCAATGGAGAAAATCATACTATTGCAAAACATGCGGTGCTTTGTTTGTGGTCGATCCCAACTTTTCTGAACTCATAGAAAATGACAATATCTAGATTGCTCTTTGTTCCGGGAAAAAAGTATGAAGCTAAGTGTTTATTATTGAAAAGTATTATTCCAAAAAGCAGAATAATATAAGGGAGTAGCCGGTGGGAGAGACTGCTGTGCTTGTGATTGAGAAGCTGAGAGAGAAGAAGTTGGTGTAAAGGTTTGGAGTAGATGCCTCGTATTTTTATGTGTGGATATAGGTAAGAAGAAAAAACAGAATTCTTATTCATTATGAAAAAAGTTGTATAACAATTGTAACTGAAAAACTATCTTTTCAATCAATTTGTACTTACGCAACTTATTTTAAGTTACTTCTACTTCATTTTGGCAAGTTCAATGGCTTCTTTGCCTGTCATGTATTCAATCTTAATTTCAACAAGACACAATTGCTTGAACTGGTCATCTATTTCTTTTCTCCTCCCTTCTTCATGATTGGGTGAGTATCTTGCTGCCAATTTTTCAATGGCTTTCATTTTATCCTCCGGATTATCTAAAATGCTGGCTTTACCGAATACAATCACACTTCTGAAATAGGTGGTATATTTTTCTGGCACAACATTGTCATAGTCGATAACGCAAAATGAAACTTTTTCATTTCTTGCAATCGCATCCAACTTGTGACCGGTTTTGGCACAATGGATATAAATTTTTGAATCATCATATACAAAACTAAGCGGAACAGCATACGGATAATCATTATCTCCTGATACAGCAAGAATACCTGATGTCGCCCTTTTAAGTATGGCTATACTATCCTCTAAGGATAACTCCTGTTTTTTTCGACGCATTTCTCTGAACATGTCAATAAACACCTCTTTCTTTCGAATTTATAAAATAGTAATCCAGTATCGTAATCCCATTTCTTATTTTTATGGCTGTGAACTAAATTACTTCTCCTTCCAAAATGTCTAAATACAAATTTAACATTAATAGTTTTTAATAATTATTAAAACTTGTGAAAATGATGAACATGGAATGGATACTTTTAATAATTGCAGGATTGTTTGAAACCGGATGGGCAATCGGGTTAAAATACAGCGATGGGTTAACCAAATTCTATCCAATGGTATTTACAGCTATTACTTTAATTTTAAGTATGTATTTATTGGAACGAGCTCTGAGAACATTGCCTGTTGGAACAGCTTATGCAGTTTGGACAGGTATTGGTATTATTGGGACAACAGTGTTGGGAGTATTCCTTTTCAATGAGTCAATGAATATAACACGAATATTCTTTATTGGATTAATTGCCGTTGGCATTGGAGGATTAAAGCTGGTATCAACCTGATTATTTATCTTTCAATATTTAATAGGAAATCTCTGATTAATGAGTGAGAAATATGACTGACATTGACGAAAAGATAATTGACATAGGCCATGAGATTTTTAAAGGGTATGGTGTTGATGATATTACTGCACAAATTCTATCGATACTTAACTTCGAATCAAACGAAATAAGTATGGAGGAATTAGCACAGAGAACCGGCTATAGTCTTGCATCCATCAGTCTTAAGGTCAAAAATATTGAACAATTTTGGAGCATCAAAAGGATATCCAAGCCAGGATCTCGCAAGACGTATTTGTATATGGAAAAAAACTTGTTAGATGCTTTTGCAACCCAAATCAGAAATGGATTTGAAACCGAATTGAACCTTGCAAAAACAAAAATAACTCCATTAATTGAAGAATATAAAGAAAATGCAACTACTCAGGAACAAAAAACTAAACTTCACACATATAAGAACTATCTATCCGAAATTAATAAGTTTGAAGAGTTGATCCGCCACATATACCATCAAATCGATTTGTTAAAAGAGAATCAAACTTAGATAATGTAAAATTGGCTCTGTTGAAAGCTTGCACATTGAATTTAAACCACTGTGGTTGTACCTTGATCACAGTCGATATCTTAGCATGAGGATTTTCACGGGCCAAAATAATACACTTACCGAAATAAACATTCATTTCAAATTTTGATATTATATCGGAAAGAACTTATTTATAGGATAATCGCAATTCGATAATTATCGAAATGTCGTAAAATGGAGATATGAAATATTTATGGATACTCAACAGATGGCTAAAATTTTTAAGGCTCTATCTAACCAAAACAGATTGGAATTATATTTGAAAATAGTAAATGGATCAGATGTTGGTTATAAGAAGGATGAATGTTTGATCTCCGAAATTGTACATTCACTGAATATTGGTGCTCCTACCATCTCTCACCATGTTAAAGAATTAGCAAATGCCGGACTGATAACTACTGAAAAAAAGGGTCAATTTCTAGTCTGCAAAGCAAATAAAGAGTTAGCTGAAGAAGTTCTTGAATTGTTCAAATAAAAATGTACTATAAATGACCATATCAGTCTTTATAAGAATACATTTCGATAGTTTGGAAAATATCAAATTAATAACTGAGATATAATTACTAAGGATGTGTGTTATGAAAATATTTTATTTTACAGGTACTGGAAACAGTTTATATGTTGCTAAAAGATTTGGAGGAGAATTATACTCTATTCCAAAGGTGCTAAAAAGCAATGAATTGCGCTATGAAGATGAGAAAATAGGTATCATCAGTACATCCGAAAGTAGATGAAACTATTCCTGTGTAATTATACAGCTAATATTATAAATATGCAGGAGCAAAATAATTTGCAACAAAACACTATTTTTACAAATATACTAATAACCAAATGATATTTGTAATTCAACATCTAGTCGTGCTTGCTACATCGCATCTTCAAATTGTGTAAATAAAATTTACTTTATCTTATCATTAATGTCTTTATCCTACATGCTCTAAAAGATTTATTAATATATATGAAAATTAGTAAATCGTCATTTTTAACTACTTATTTTGTATTCAGAATTAAATATCGTTAATTTTGACGATACTTTATTAGTTATGATCTAACTTGTTATATATGTATAGGTAATGCGAATGAAAAGAAATCAGAGATTTGCATGAATAAATACAATCAAAAATTATACTGGAATGTTTTTCCATTTGCATTCATTTATCAGAATAAAGAGGATTTGTGATGAATGGTTTTGATATAGTTTCTTTATACATCCCAAAAATAAGTTGAGATTCAAGTGAATACAAAAAAAAGCAAATCATAAACCACTTCAACCATATACTAATAGCACAGATTAATTTATCAAACCTAATTTAAAAAAGTAATGGTTTTGAGATAACAAAACCATCTAAAATAGATCAAATGACATTTGTTTAAAATTTTATACACTATAGATCTTTACGTCAGGATCAGCTTTCAACAGTGGCTGAAGACCGACAACTACATCCTCGATGAATAATTCGCTGTCCAAATATGCTCTTGCATTTTCAGCACTATCAAAACCGTGAAGTACCTGGACATCCTCATCACGAACAAGCAATTCTTTTGAAACTGCTCCTGTTATTTGTTCAAGGAAAGGCTGACGATAGTCATTATAGACTTTAGCTGCTGCCGGACGGTCGGAATCATCAATTGTCAATGTAATTTCTAGGTATGCTTTTACAGTCATTATATTATTTCCTTTTTGGTTTTTTGTGCAGGTTAGAACCTGCAATTCACAAATACTGCCGCATACTTTATAAAAATTTTCACATTAATTTACGAGTTACTAGCAAATTTCATAGTAAGGAACTATAATTGATTACAGGTTTTACATGGAGGTAGTTTTTTACCCAGATTTTCTTCTGTGTTATCTCTTGACCATTGACAGATATTTTGAAGAATTGTTAGCACTGAATTTCCTTTTTCCGTAAGGTTGTATTCTACTCTGGTTGGGACTTCAAGATATTGCTCACGATTAACTATTCCATCTGCAACTAATTCTTTCAGCATTTCTGCAAGTACCCCATCTGTAATATTAGAGAGTTCTTTTTTGATTTCATTGTAGCGCATTGTATCATTAGCAGACAACACGCAGATTATTCTTGATTTCCATTTACCACCAAATATATCAAGTCCATATTCAAGAGGACACATGATCTCTTTTTCGTTTTTTGGTTTATATCTCATATTATCTCCTTCAGAATGCAACTCTGTTATTCCGAGTAACTATGTATATCATGGTGACTATGAAATGTAGAGTTAGTGATATATTTCATATTTGATTAAACTATCTTATCCTGGAAACTTGGGAATTAGCTCAATATTTAACTGACAAAAAAACATTGATTTCGTTGTTTCTCAGTATGAGACAAAAAACAGGACAGAAACAATAGATTCATGAGACAGACAAATCAGACATAATATAAAATGTAAATATGAACAGGATTTACTCCTGTCCTTTTCAAATGTATTCACTGTCCATAGAAGTAATCTGCTGTCATGCCCATGAACTGTTGATTCTGAGCATCCGGATAGGCAGCCTGCATATCCATAATGAAATCTTCTTTGTTTTCATTCTTTGCAGCTTCTCTCAGCGTTTCCAGATACTGAAGCTGGAAATCTGCAGCCTTTATGTCTACAGGCATCAAATGTGAAGAAATGATAAGATCATAGTCCTTAGCCTTCACTTCTGTCCAGTAGTCTTCCTGTTCATCGATCTTCTCCGGGCTTCCAACAAGCATGTGTGAATTATATGCAGCAAGGTGCGTAAAGAGTACGTTGTAGTCAGTGAACTCAAGATCGCTTGTAGGTGGGAACTCTTCTTCATGAGTCGTCATGATGAACTTCACTCCTTCAAGAGTGTTCTCGCCGTCTTTGATAGTTGAATTTATAGGAACGATCTTCTCGTCTATGTCATCTCCAAAAGCACCTTTGAAGATATCCACAAATACCTGTGCTCCTCCGTTCTCATTAAAAGAACTGATCTGTTCACTTGAAGCTACAGATGTTCCTTCATAATAATCAAGTCCCAGTGAATGCGAAGGAATCAGTACCTGCTTAACAGGTTTGTCCAGTGTGTCCATATACCTGAGCAATTCTTCTGAAGCGGAATGTGTGGGCTGTGCATCTATAAGTATAAGGCTGTCTTCAGTTTCTATAATATTTGAAACATCACCGCTGTAGGATACATAACTGTGGATTGTGGCGTTGTTGACCTTGTTTACGTAGATGTTCCCTGTATATTCTTCTGCTCTTTGCATGTTATCGTTTTCTCCTTTTTGTGTTCCTTCGTTTGTTTTTTCTGTCATTTCATCAACTGTTTTTTCCTGTCCAGAATTGCCAAGGCATCCCGAAAGCAAAATTGCTGTCAGCAAAATTGTCAGTATTATCTTGAATTTCATTTTGATACCACTTTACTAAGTAAATCAAATAGGCAAGATAAAGTATATAACTTACAAGTTTCAATATGGAGACCAGATTACCTTGAGGTAAGTTGCTATGTTCAGATATCCAGAAGATTTAAGGGACATTCCGTGTCCAATAGAAAAAACCGTTACACTGATAGGCAATAAGTGGAGCATACTGCTGATTAGGGAATTCCATTTGTCAGGTAAAGCTTTACGATTTAATGATCTTCTGAATTCCCTTAAACCAATAAGCTCAAAAACACTGTCCTCTAAACTCAAGGATCTTGTTCTCTATGAGATAATCGAAAGGAATGTTGAGGATACGATACCTGTAAAAATAGAATATCGGCTGACAGAAAAAGGTAAGGATCTAGGGGAGATTCTCCGGTCAATGGCTGAGTGGAGCCAGAAATGGTATGAATCCTGAATTCAGGAAAACTGCTTAAATATATTGTATTATATTTCAGTTCATTTATTCCGGATTTTGAGCATAAAATATGCAGCATGCAGACCATCCTGAGTACAAGTATAAAGTGAAGAATGGAGGAATTTCATATTAAGGCATGTGATCTATTGCTTTTATTAAAGGAAGAAGCTGCCGATATATCTTCTGAATTTTTAACAAATACAAACAAAAAAGAAACAGAAGACATGCAGAGTCCTCGTGGAAGTCTCCAGTATAATATCCAATGTCTTGCAAGGTATAATCGCAAGAAGTTTTCTGAGCTAAAAGAAAGAGATTGCACAGATTTGTGTGAGGAAATAGACATTGGAAAGCTTGAAGATTTTATATTTAGGATTAACAAGTATATGAATGAGTATGCTCCCGATCAAAGGGATTTAAAGGAATATACTCGTATTATTTCCACATATCTTACTTTTATAGCGAAAGAACCACTTCACCCGCCAGGAATGTATGTAAATGAAATTCATACGATTTTTGAAAATGGTGGCGTTTATTTCTGTCCTGCAAAGAGTAAGCATATGTTAGAAGAAATGTCCCTGTGTAAATACTGTGTTTGCAGGGTAACCTAACCATTTGCCTACCTATGTATAGGTAGGTATTTAATAAATGAGTATTATTCAATTATTATGCGAATAAGGATAAATGTGGATTTATATGACTGATCTCAACCCTACTAACCAACAGATACTCCATTATGCAAGATTATTTTTGCAATGTGGGGGCTATAATGGATTTAGTTACAAGGACATTTCCCAGAAGCTTGGAATAAAAAATGCTTCAATTCACCATTATTATCCAAAAAAAGAAGACCTTGTTGCTGCTTTGCTTGAAGAAAGAAGAAAGCACTTATCTATGTCTATTACACAAATGGTTGAATCCAAAAAGTCTGCTCGTGAGCAGCTTCAATATTATTTTGATTATGCATTGCAGGAGTTTGATGAAGGCAAATGCATCTGTCCTCCCGGTTCAGTGGTAATCGATTTTAAAGAACTTCCGGAGAAAGTACAAAAGCAAGATATGTTGCTATTTGACGAAATACTTGAATGGCTCAACAATGTACTCAGAATTGGCCTGGAACAAGGGGAATTTGATTTTTCTGATTCAGTCGAAACACAAGCAGAAATGGTAGTTGAAACTTTAATGGGTGCCAGACTGTTATCCAGTATTAAAGGTAGAAAGACACTTGTCAGAGCAATTTCTTCAATCAAATCCTGTCTTGGATGGAGGGATTGATTTTTTTATTTAACATATACCTATCTACGTGTAGGTAGGCACACTATATTGCCCTATTATTTTTGCTATAAAGAAATGAAACAAATAAAATACATAAAATTGGAGGAGATTGGTAATGTCCGTTATGAGTATAATTTCATGTAAAATAATGCAAGATGAAATTATCTGGCTTTTTAGCAATGATTCTGAAGTTGATAAGATCATAATCGTAGAAAACAATAACATTTTAGAATTTAGAGAAAAACTTAATGAACAGCATGTTTCTTATGAGATTATTCCTTTTGATAAGATACCAGATCTTTTCAGGGATACGGCTGAATATCAATCAATTGTAATAGTTAATCTATTGGAACTTGGGCTTCATGCAGTGCCAAAAACGCTGAAATCCGAGGTTTACCAGACTATTGAGGAAATGATTCCTTTCTCCGATGGTATACTCCTGTTTTACGGTCTTTGTGGTAATGTTCTGGGCAAGGTGGAAGAAGATTTCTGCCTTGAAAAAGATGGTTGCATTGTCCGAATACTCAGGGATGATGAAAGAATTGTGGATGACTGCATCGGAGCTACAGTCGGCGGTGGAGCAAATTATCTGAAGTTGCTTAAAACCCACAGTAAAGAACCTGCTTTTTTCTTCACACCCATGTATGCTAATTCATGGAGAGAACTTTTGAATATCGATAAATATAATCCTGACCCCGAAAAAGCTCTCAAGATGGCAAAAATGGTCAATGACCTGGCAGGATATTCAAGGGTTGCAAAGGTCAATACAGGCCTGACATACGTAAAAGATATTGATTCAAAGATTGAGGAATATGCCAATTTGTTTGGATATAGCACCTTTGAAGTCAGCGGTAATCAGGAGATATTCGAGAAATGCTATTTCTCAATGAAGGATGAAATAAAGAACAAAATCATGTAAAAAAGGATCATGCCACTTTTAAGTATAGTTGCCTGTGAAATGCTTGAAGATGAATTAGTTCATGTTCTCTCAACAGACCTTGAAATTAAACGCTTATTTGTAGTAGAGAACAGAAACAGTTTCAGATTTGTACAAAAACTCAAGTCTGAGAATCTCAAACCCTTTACGTTTTCGTCTGATAGATTATATCCAATTGTATTAGAAAACAATAGAAGATCATCTGGTAGATTCGTAAAGCTGTTTTCAGATATTCCAATCTTAAGGCAAATATATGGTTCGTTTAATAAGAAGAAACAACAAGAATTAACGGTTGTTGTGAATCTTCTGAGAAAAGACCTGCATTCTGATATTGACAATTTGCAATATGAAGTATATCTGAATGCCAGAGAAATGTCACAAATATCAGATGGTATCCTTCTTTTTTATGGGAAATGCGGTTATAGTCCTGAAAAAGTACGGGACGATTTGCATGGGCTTGATTGCCCTGTTTATTTTCTAAGGGATGATGAAAGAAACATTGTTGACGACTGTGTTAGTGTAGCACTTGGAGGAAATGATGTCTATAAGAAAACAATGCTACTTGGAAACGGCCGAGGAGCCATCTATGCAACTCCAATGTGGTTATCCAGCATGAATGAAACCGATTACAAATCTACTGCATCTTATCAAAATGCTAAAAAATATCTAAGTAGCCCGATGTATAGTCTTCTTTTTAAGATCAACAATCAAAACTGTAAAGATAATAATTTTGATAGAAATACTTCCGAATTTGCAAAAATCTTTGACATGGAGATTATTAACACTGAGGGAACGATGGATGTGGCTATCAATTCATACATGAAAGCTAAAATAGATATTTACGAGAGTATGGAATAATGACAAATAAAGCAATATAAGACAGAAATACTCAGTATTTCTAATCCAATTGGAAAAAGTTAGGTTTTTCAAAGTATAGTTTTGATATAGTTTCATCAAGAATCCAACAACATACCTTCGATTGCTGTTACAGACTTGCCTGAAATCAGCATCCTGTTTCCCATGACATTTATTTTCAGGAATCCACCCCTTGCAGATGCTTGGTATGCAGTTAAATTGCTTTTATTCAGCTTTTTCATCCAGTAAGGTCCAAGGCAACAGTGAGCGGAACCGGTGACTGGGTCTTCAGGTACACCTACTGAAGGTGCAAAGAACCTAGATACAAAATCATATTCATCAGACTTGGAAATAGCTGTTACACTGAAACCCCTGGCATTGATGTTTGCAAGCTTGGTAAAGTCTGGATTGATTTTACTCAGTTCTTCCTCTGAGCTGACCTCTACAATATAATCGAATATATTCCTGCCAACATAGACAGGCTTTATTCCAAGCGCTTCGACTAATCCTTCCGGTACTTCAGTCTCTTCTTCATCAAGTACCGGGAAATCAAGTCCTATCCAACCTTCTTTTAGGGTGGCAGTAAGGGTTCCACTTTTGGTATGGAACTCCAGAATATCCTCTTTATCTGCATAGCACTTCTCCCAGAGTAAATGGGCACTCGCCAGTGTTGCATGACCGCAGAGGTCCACTTCAGCATTAGGCGTGAACCAGCGGAGATTGTAGCCAGAATCTTCAGGATACAGGAATGCAGTTTCAGAAATTGCCATCTCTTTTGCAACATTCTGCATCCAGTTCTTATCTGCGGGTTTATCAAGGATGCACACTCCTGCCGGATTGCCCGTGAACGGCTTATCTGTGAAGGCATCTACTTGGTATATTTTAGTCATAACCCTCTTTCTTATTATCCGAGCATAAATAGCATTTACGCATCCCATGAATATACACAGCAGTAATATATCCAAGATTATTATATTTATAACAAATTTGCTCATTTAAATTACTATTACAAAAGTGATTCAAAAAACAATTATAGGGAATTACTCTATAAGTTAAAACTGTAAATGATATTTTCAACAAGCTTTGTGGATTTTATTGTGACTTACTTCTCAAATCTTTTGAAGAAAGTAATCTTTTCGATTTGCTAGATAAAACATTTACATTTAATTTTCACGTCAGAAAAAGGTTGGAATTGTGGGAAGAGATGGGTTAGTAAATGAGAAAAACTACAGTGCCTAAATTTTCTTATCTTTTAACATATTGATTTGATAGTATATGTTGTGGATCAATTCTTCAAATATACTAATCTCTGATAGATAATTTTCATACGTATGCAGTTTTGTTTTTTGTTCCTGAGTAGTTGCATTTTCTTTGTATTCTTCTATAAGGGGAGTTATTTTCGTCTTTGCAATGTTCAATTCCGTTTCAAATCCATTTCTGATTTGTGTAGCAAAAGCATCTATCAGGTTTTTTTCCATATACAAATATGTCTTGCGAGATCCGGGCTTGGATATCCTTTTTATGCTCCAGAATTGTTCTATATTTTTAACTTTAAGACTAATGGAAGCAAGACTATATCCAGTTCTTTGTGCTAGTTCCTCCATACTTATTTCGTTAGATTCAAAATTAAGTATCGATAGGATTTGTGCAGTGATATCATCAATCCCATACCCTTTGAAAATCTCATGACCAATGTCAATTATTTTTTCTTCAATATCACTCATTTTTCTCACTCATGAATATAGATATTTCCTATTAATATTGGAAAATATATGATCAGGCTGATACCAGCTTTAATCCGCCAATACCTATGGCAATTAATCCAATAAAGAATATTCGTGTTACACTCATTGACTCATTGAAAAGGAATATTCCCAATACTGTTGTTCCAATAATACCAATACCTGTCCAAACTGCATAAGCTGTTCCAACAGGCAATGTCCTCAAAGCTTTTTCCAATAGAGACATGCTCAAAATTAAAGTAATAACAGTAAATACCATTGGATAGAATCTGGTTAATCCATCACTGTATTTTAATCCGATTGCCCATCCAGTTTCAAATAACCCTGCAATTATTAAAAATATCCATTCCATGTTCATCAGTTTCGTAGGTTTTAATAATTATTAAAACCTATTGATGTTAAATTAGTATAAAGATATTTTGGAAAGAGAAGTCATTTAGTTCATAGATTACAAAGAGTGAGGTATTTAGTAACATGTTCAGAGAAATGCGTAGAAAAAAACAAGAATTATCTTTAGAGGATAGTATAACCATACTTAACAGGGTGACATCAGGTGTTCTTGCCGTATCAGGAGATAATGATTATCCCTATGCTGTTCCTCTTAGTTTCATATATGATAATTCCAGAATTTACTTCCATTGTGCAAAAAACGGTCATAAGTTAGATGCGATTGCAAGAAGTGAAAAAGTTTCCTTTTGCGTTATTGACTATGACAATGTTGTACCAGAAAAATATACCACCTATTTTAGAAGTGTAATTGTATTCGGTAAAGCCCATATTTTAGATAATCCAGAGGATAAAATGAAAGCCATTGAAAAATTGGCAGCAAGATATTCACCAAATCATGAAGAAGGAAGGAAGAAAGAAATAGATGACCAATTCGAGCAATTGTGTCTTGTTGAAATTGAGATTGAACACATGGCAGGCAAAGAAGCCATTGAACTTGTCAGAATGAAGAAAAATAACTGATTTAAGTTGTATAAGGATTATTTTATCAAAATGATAATTTTTCAGTTACAATTGTTATACAACTTATTTCATTATGAAGAAGAATTCTGTTTTTTCTTCTTACCTATGTCCCCGCATAAAAATACGAAGCATCTACTCCAAACCTCTATACTAACTTCTTCAGTTTAAGCTTCTCAATCACTAGCTCAGCAGTCTCTTCCATTCGCTTGTCCCTAAGATTATCTGCATCTTCAAATAATACTCTGTAATAAAGAACACTAGTGTGTTCCTTCTTGAAGAGAATGTTGAAGACGATAAACCATATACTCTAAATTCTCATGTTATGGATAGGTTGAAAATGTGGAAGAAGCTTGTCATAGACGGCTGATTTTATTATCTTTATAACTGTCCCTTTTGTCGTATTCAATGAAAATTCAGGAGACAAATATAGGCGAAAGATTATAGAAAATACTCAGTATTTCCTATTCAGATTGGAAAAAGCTAGGTTTTTTAAAAGGAATTCTGCATTCTATGTAACAAAATGTGAAAGCAGCAATAAGTAGTCGTTACAACTTTTCTTCCTGAGAGTCATTTCTACATTGCAGATATTCTATAAATCGCTTAGCTGCAAGCGATACAGATTTTTTATCTTTCATTGCAAGACCAATCTTACGATATGCCGGAATATCC
Organism: Methanolobus bombayensis; assembly: GCF_017873415.1. Lineage (GTDB taxonomy): Archaea > Halobacteriota > Methanosarcinia > Methanosarcinales > Methanosarcinaceae > Methanolobus > Methanolobus bombayensis. The sequence continues at coordinate 304,949 of NZ_JAGGKD010000004.1, forward strand.
AGTTCCTTTATCGCAATTCGATATGGAATACGCTGCAAAATAAGCTCCGGCAAAATACTAATCCCTAATCCACTTTCGACCATTGACATGATGGCATAATCATCCCATGTCGTAAAATGCACTTTTGGTTCAATATTATATTTTTCAAATATTTCCGAGATTTCAGCCTTAGCACCCTTTTCTAAAAGCATGAAAGGATAATCACATAGAGCCTTTACAGGAAAGCATTCACAGTTGACCATCGGATGATCTTCCGGCAGAACAACAAGTAATTTATCCTGCTCCAAAAATATCGTTTCGAACTCCGCATGTGTAGGAAGCCGAAGGAAGCCGCAATCTACGCGTCCCTCGCTAATCCAGTTTTCAATTTCCGTATAGTCACCCAACAGAAGCTCATAATCAATATTAGGATAGTCTTTTTGGAACTCTTTGATGATATTTGGAAGCCAATGAGTAGCTACGCTTGAAAATGTCCCAATCCGAATTAGACCTGATTGCAATCCATTCAGTTCATCTACTTGTGCCTGTAATTTCTGAAACTCGTTACATACATTTTGAGCAAATGGCAATAGCTTTAATCCATCAGAGGTCAGGCTTACACCAGCACGCCCACGTTTAAGAAGCGACACCGCCCATTCCTTTTCCAGATCGTTGATCATGCGACTGATGCCTGATTGGGAATAATTCAATACTTCTGCTGCTTTTGTAAAGCTACCATATTCAACGGTTTTGATAAAAGCCATATATTTTTGAATGTTTTTGTCCATAAGATTCTCACCGAGTTTGCATCTGAATATGTCATGTTATTCATGATAAACATTTGTTTTCGTAATGCATAAATAGCTGATACACTATAAATGCAGATGTTTCAAGTGAAAGGAAATCAATTATGTTCTTTGTAAGTGATATTTATACAACAATACCATCCGGGTTTAAGACCGAGCTGCAAGAAAAAACATATAGAGTATTGCAAAAACTGTGCATTCCGTTTGAGCGCGTTGACACTGACGAGGCAATTACGATGGATGATTGCATTCAGATTAATAAGACGCTAGACATGAAAATGGTCAAGACATTGTTTCTGTGCAACAAAAAACGGACAGATTTTTTCCTCTTTGTTACCACGGCAGACAAACCATTTAGCGCAAAAGAGTTCAGTAAAGTATTGGGCGTTTCCAGCGTTTCTTTTACACCTGTGGATTTGATGGAACAAATGCTTGGAACAAAGATAGGTGCAACGACTGTTTTCAGTGCCTTAGTGGATAAGGAACATAGGATACAAATTGTTTTTGACAAAGATGTTGTTGCGGAAGAGTGGTACGGATGTAGCGATGGTACAACTACCGGATTTATGAAAATTAAAACATCCCATATATTCCACGATTTTATGATGTTTACAAAACATACTCCAAAAACCATCAATATGTAATGACAGAAAGGTGAATAATTTGAGTTTATACCAAAACAGAATTGTTGTTAAAGTAGGGACTTCTACCTTGACAAATGATATAGGGAAAAGTGACCTGCGTTCCTTTGACCGCATTGCCTGTGTACTAGCTGATATTCAGAACATGGGATATGAAGTTATTTTAGTTTCATCTGGTGCAATTGCTGTGGGTACGAATAAGCTGCAAATGAAAACACGCCCAACGAGTATGCGTTTAAAACAGGCGGCAGCTGCGGTAGGACAATGCAGCATTATGCACTTATATGACAAATTTTTTAATGACTATGACAAAGCTATTGCACAGATTTTGTTGAACGCCGAGGATATGGAAATTGAGGAAAAAAAGGATAATCTGATAAACACTTTTGATGCCTTACTCGAAATGGGTATTATCCCTATTGTGAATGAAAACGACTCGGTTAGCTATACAGAAATTGAATCTGAAGATAGGTTATTTGGTGATAACGATATGCTTTCTGCGGTTGTTGCAGTATTGTGTAGAGCGCAAAAGCTTGTCATTCTGTCCGACATTGACGGCTTTTATGACAACGATCCTCGCCTTTATCCTAACGCAAAACGGATAGAGTATATCAACGCAATAGACGAGGAGATGCTATCATTAGCCGGAGGTGCTGGTTCCAGGCGTGGTACAGGCGGTATGAAAACGAAATTGCAAGCGGCAAAACTGGCAACTACGCAGGGTATTGATACTATAATTACAAACGGCAAAAATCCATCTGCCCTATATGAAATCATTAACGGTGATAGCGTTGGTACGCTTTTTTCCGGTAAATATCATCATACGGAATCAAAAGTAAATCCATCAAAAATAGTAAAAATTAGTACATCTTAAAAATCAGGGTACACTTTACTTACTTCTTTCAAACATTCAATTCATAAATAGTTTCGAGATAGATTCACAATAGATCACAAAAACCAAGTTGGGCCAGGTGATCACAGGAAAGGCAAACTTTGAAATCACTTTAGCTAAACGGTATTAGCATGGCCCAATTCTTAAAGCTAAATTTCTTTTTAATAAAAGACGTATTGCACTTGATAAATTAGTTCCACCGGAACTAATGTTTGCACATCTGCATAAAGGTATTATTAAATCAAGTTTCAACTAATCATTGATCTTGATATCACCAATATATCTTTCTACAAGTTTTCTGGTTGCTTCCTTTAGATGATGATGTGCAGTTGATTTTGATATTGCCAAAGCTTTTCCTATATCTTCGATCGAAACCTTATGCTTACTGTCGAAATAACCCATTCCCTCTGCAGTAATCAGAACTTTTTTCTGCATATTTGTCAGATTATCTTCGAACTCTTTCTTATCCAGATTACGCACTTCGTCAATCGACCATTTACATATTTCTTTTAGATTGGAATAAACTTCATTCAGATGACTCAAATCTGGTGCAATTATTTTACAATACGCCTTTCCGTTCTTGAGAAGGGTGGGCTATATAATAAAGCAGCCTGCTTCTTCAAATAACTTGACCGGAGTCGTAATTCCCATTGAAATGAGAAATAATGTCTGATCCGGCGAAGCCTGAAGAAGTTCGAAATAATCGGTTGCATCATCTTCTTTCAATTGCTTAAGATATAATGGAGTTTTACTCGTACGCTTTCTTTCCCGGACAAGGAAAAGATCCCTTGATTCGGAATATGGCATATGAGAGAGAATATCCAATTCAAGATCATTGCCTTGTGTTACTTGGGCTATACAACAGTTTGCCTGCTCTACAGAGATTTTTGCTTCAAGCATCTTTTCAACCTCAGTGTTCAATTCTTTATCTAGTATACTTATCCAACTATTATAAATCACCAATAGTTTTTATGGATATACGTATTGTTTTGAAGTGTTTGATATATATCTATTTCTTTGTCCTATCCTAAATATTGTACATGTCTCAAACTAATTATAATTACTATTTCTGCTACTGAATATTTTGTACGGTATCATGGAGGACGTTTAATTGGAAAATGAAGCTTTAACTGAAGAAATGGCAAAAAATATTATAGAATCTTGCATAGATTGTGGAGAATGCATTGAAGCTTGCTATATTGCAAAAGTGACAGATAACAAGTACACTCCAAAATCAAAGATTATGCTGCTTCAAAAATTGCTGGAAGGGCACGAACTTGAGCAGGAAGAAATTGATAACATATATCTTTCAACCGGTTGTGGAGCCTGTGAAGCTGTGTGTCCTGCAGATATATCAATAACAGATGTAATTAAAATTGAAAGGGCAATATTAGCTCAACAGGGAAAAGAACCCGCCTGGATCACGCAAGTATGCACTAATACCATGAAACTGGGAAATCTTGGTGGTGAGGACTCCTCAAATAAAAATTCATGGGTCACAGATGAACTTGAACTTTCAGACAACTCAGATGTCGCCTACATGGCAGGATGCTGGATCTCAGTTGCAAAACATGATATTGCCCGCTCAACTATCAAAATACTCAATAAAGGAGGGATTGTTCCGAGACTCATTCCTAAAGAGAAATGCTGCGGTCATATGTTAATAGCCAACGGACACATTCAAGAGACAAAACAGTATGTTAAAGACTATGTTGAGTATATTGAATCCCTTGGAATAAAGAAACTTGTAGTTTCTTGTCCAGGCTGTTATAGTCACTTCATGAAAGAATATCCTGAACTTTTCCGCAAACCTGATTTTGAAGTAGAATTTTCCGTATCGCTTTTCTCTCAACTTATTGAGGAAGGAAAACTTTCTCCAAAGAAGATGAATAAAACTGTGTCTGTAAAGGATGCTTGCGTAATTATGCAAAAATCCGATATACCAAGAAAAGTGCTTTCATCAATGGGTATTGAAGTAAAAGAGCTGACTGACAGGAATATTTTCTGTTGCGGTGGTCCGGAGGTAAAGCCAGCTTTCCCGGAGATTTCATCGAAAGTAGCAATGTTTACAATTGATAATTTCAAGGAAACGCCAGACGGAGTCGTGTCATACTGTCCATTCTGCTATGTTCATCTGGAAGATGTCTGTAAAGAAAAGGATAAGGAAATGGCTATGCAGGACATATCAAATCTGCTGCTGGAAAGTCTGAGTTAAATTTAATAGCTGGTCTGCTCCGGCAGACCTGAATATTTGTAAAATAGAGATAAACTATCTATTATGATTTTATTTGGTATTTTGAATCAGTTAATTATCTGATTCATCCAATCTTTTTGTGTGCTTTTTCTCTCTTTATTATATCTCATAGTCCATTCTTCAAAATGTTATAATACATCTCAACTGCGTAATTATTTTTTATAATACGCATATGTCCTATTCAAACTTTCGTACATGTCTTAACTCAATTATTTCATGTTTTGTGATTTCTTGGTCTGTATACAGATTACACTTCAAGGAGGACAATTACTTGGAAAAAGAAATTTTTGCAGCTGCAATGGCAGCAACCTACAAAATTGAGAACCTGACAAATGACAGAATAGAAGCATTGACAAAGAGTCATGGTATGACAAACATTTCTGCAATATGTGCTGCCAATGCAATTGCAGTAGAAGTACTAAAAGGTACAAATGTAAAATTAACTGATGATGATGCACCTACTCTATCTGTTGATGATGTACTTCGGAAAGGCATCGAAGCAGCAAAGGAGGGAGGGGCTGACCCTACAAATGCTGCATTATTTGCTGCAGTTATCTCATATTTCGCAGGCTCGAACGCTCAGGCCGGAGTTCCTGCAGGTAACAGAAAGCTAGGTGCTCTTGCAAGAATGATAGCAGGTGTAACAAGGACCGGTGTTGCATCAGTTCCTACTCCAAAGCACAACAACAAAGTATCAGGTTTTGCAGCAGTAGCCGCTCTTTATAATGCACTTGCAGAAGGAAAACTTACAAGAATTGTCGGAAAGAACTTACCTCTGGGTGTCGCCGGCGGTCCTCTCTACGGACACACCACCCTTGGAGAAGATATAGGATTTACAGATATTGCAGTCAATGGTTCAAAAATTGCAACCCAGGCTATGATAGACGCTTTCAGTGGTGCAGGTGTGTCACCAAGTCCTGTTATAAGTGCTATTATAGGTGTAGCAGCAACCCTTGAAATTGCACATCCTGATTCATTTGTTAGCGAAGAGCATGGCGGCTTTTTTGCTGTGAACAGTGCGTATCTGGCTGGAAAAGCAGCATGTGAGGTTGCAGGTATTCCTGAAAAACTTCACATGAGAGGAACAAACGAAGAATATGATTCTGCAAGAGTCATAGGAGATCTTGGAGTAATAATCAAGGATATTGGTGCACCTACGGTTGTCGGAATGATGTCTTTTGGAGAAATGCTATGTGCATTCCAGGAAGCTATCCCTATTGGCGCAGGATTCTCCGGTGGACCTATTATGCCACCACTCGGACACATGACTGCTGATGCTATTGTGGCACTCAGAGGCTTGATCACAAGCAACAATGATATCGACAAAACCGCAAGCATGATAGCTAATCTAAAGGATACGGAGTGGCTTGATCCTGAGGTGGCTGCAGTTGGTGCAAATACAATTGTCAGAAAAGCAGAACAGGTTCGCCGTGGACCAATCACCAATGTTATTATTAAAGCAACTGAACCAGCTCGCACAGCAGCAATATACCGTCGAGCAAAGAAAACATATGATGATCTGAATTCCGGAAAATCAGTAGAAGATGTTGTAAAAGAACTTGACATGCAAAGAATGGAAACCGTGGAGAAAAACTCCGCTGCCATGCTTGGTATGATGACTGGTCATGAAGTAAGTGTAAAGATAACAAAGCTGACCGGCGGCGCAAGAAGGACACATCCATTTGCTTGTTCATATTATGGATTTGATACTGATGTAGATGTGGAACTGATCATTGATGGAAATAAGTTTGAACTAAAAGGTCTGGGACACAATGTAATTCCTGATGCGGTTCTTAATGGAAAGCAGGAAATTCTTAATATAATTCCATTCGCTGCAGTTCCTGTTGCAGAACTTCAATTATCAGGACATACTATCATCAATGTAACAGTTCCGGCTGCAGTAGCAGCAGCAATGAAAGTTGAAACTCCACTTGAAGCTGCTAAGAAATGTGAAAATGCTGCAAAAGGATGTACTGCTGCAATCCCTGGAGCAAAATCAAAAGCAAATGATGTTGCTGAGCTTGCTGTGAAAATGATGGAGAGGATGGGGTAAGAAGAACTGCAGAGCAGGTTCCTTTTTCCTCTTTCTATTAATTTTTGACTTCTCCAGGAGGTATAATCTTGCTTTTGATGACAAATGTGGATAATATCAGCTGTGATAATGTTCCATATATTATTGAAGAATTGATGAATTTAGGGGCTAAGAATGTCCATGTTATCTCTGCCATTACAAAAAAAGGGCGAACCGAGTATATTTTCTTTATAGATACAAAGGAAGAGAAGATCTCAGAGATAGCAGAGTTCATGGCAATTGAAACCGGAACACTTGGAATCAGGATATTCAATACTGAACATTACTCCTATGATCACGAGATCAGACAACTAGAACTATCATTTGAGATCGATGGTAGGACCGAATGGTCCGGCACGATGAGTTTCAAGATCATAAAGAACAAAGAAAATGAAGTGATCTCAATTCGTGCGGAACATGATGAGTTGAAATCATTGACAAAGACTCTGAACGAGTCAGGAAAACTGATCTCACTTTATGAAGTAAAAGAGATGGTTGAAAATAAAGCACTTGAAAGACTAAAAGATCAGAACATTCAATTTCGAGTGATTGATGCTGCTTTTGAAAGATTTACCTGTTCATTCTCGCCATCAAAGACAATTTTATCAAAGGGGCAATGATATGGAAGTTGAAAACATACTTCTGGATTTTAAAAACGGAAAAATAGACCTTGAACAGGCAAATTCCAGCATACGTTCAATGGGTTATGTGCCAGTATCAGACATTGCAAAGATCGATACGTTCCGCAAACATCGAACAGGTATCATGGAAGCTATTCTTGCAGAAGGAAAACAACCAGAGGACATTGTAGAAATAGCAAAAGCTCAGGTTAATGCAATGGGAAGAGCACTCATAACAAGGCTTGATAAGGAAAGTTCAAAAGCCCTGGAAAATGAATTCGAACCGGGAAAGATTGAATGGAGCATTCATAAAACCACGGCTGCGGTCAGTGACGGAACACCTGCACCAAGAAGTGGTGGAAAAGTGGCCATTATTTCAGCAGGAACCGCAGATATAATCGTAGCTGAAGAAGCAAGAATGGTAGCATCGGAGATGGGATGTGAGACACAGACAATATATGATGTGGGAGTTGCAGGATTTCACAGGCTTATCAATGAGATGTTGAAGCTCAAAGATTGCAAACCCGATGCTATTGTAGTAGCAGCCGGAAGGGAAGGAACATTACCAACTGTAGTTTCCAGTCTTGTAGATGTGCCTGTCATAGGGCTACCTGTGTCAACAGGTTATGGCGCAGGTGCCAGAGGAGAAGCAGCTCTTTTGTCTATGCTGCAATCATGTTCTGTTCTTTCAGTTGTGAATATTGACGGTGGATTTGTTGCAGGTTCATCCGCTGCCAGAATAGCCAATAAAATGGCTGAGATGAGAAAAATAGGCAGTAGGGACTAATTTGGAGTAAAACATGAAAACTCTGATATTCGATCCATTTTCAGGTGCTTCTGGTGATATGATGCTTGGTACTCTTATAAGCCTGGGAGCAGACCAGAATATAGTTCGTGAAACAATTGAGTCAACTGCTGATGTTTCGGTAGCTATTGATAAAGTTAACAAAAAAGGGATCATGGCTGTTGATGTTGACATAATTGTAGCTCAGGAATCACATTCAAAACACTATCATGAGATAGTTGATATCGTATTGAATGCGAAATTACCAAAACAGGTTGAAAAAGACGTATTGCAAGTATTTGAAATACTGGCAAAGGCTGAATCAAAAATACATGGCAAGACTCTTGAAGAACTTCATTTTCATGAAGTCGGGCAAAATGATGCAATAGCAGATATCGTAGGATCCTGTACTGCAATCAGAAACCTTGGACCAGAGGAAGTGCTTTGCACGCCAATTAATGTTGGTGGAGGACTCGTCAAAGCAGCACATGGACTGTTACCGGTTCCAGCTCCGGCAACCCTTGAAATCCTAAAAGAGGGCGGTCTTTCCTTTTATGGGAACGGTAAAAGGGAAATGCTCACTCCAACAGGTGCTGCATTATTGAGCTATTATTCAAAGTCTATAGAATGTATTCCACATGGAAAAGCTATTTCCATAGGATACGGTGCAGGAAAGGCTGACATTGACAATCCAAATGTTCTTCGAAGCATGATGTTAGATGTTGATGAACCTATAGCTACAGACCTTGTAGAAGTGCTTGAAACAAATGTTGATGATGTTACAGGAGAAGTCCTTGGAAATCTTTTTGACAAACTACTGAAAATGGGCGCAAAAGATGTTGCAATAATTCCTGCAACAATGAAGAAAGGCAGGCCGGGTTCTATCATAAAAGTCATAACCAGACCTGAGGATAGCCCTAAAATTGCCAGAGAAATAATAAGAGAGACCGGCTCACTGGGAATCAGGGTTCTGCCTACAAAACATCGTTTCGTAGCAAATAGAAAAATAAATACTATTGATGTTGATATTGGCGGGCAGACAGTTCAATGTAGAATTAAGGTTGCAGAAGATAAAAATGGAGAAATTATGCACATTTCTGCCGAGTATGATGACTGCAAAGAACTCTCTCTGTCAACAGGATTTCCTCTAAAAGAGATAATAAGGAAAGTTGAAGAAACAAGCTGGGTTACATACCTTAAAAATTAAGATTGTGTGCCAGGGTATTTTTGAAAATTTATGCCACTAGTTGTGACTATCAAGTCACGATGAATCCATGATGGATATTCTCTATTCTGGAAATCGAATCGTTAGTACAGGAAAAATGCTTGTTGAAATATTTAGGGAAATTGGACTTATGTACGAATATAAGCACAAGATCATGAAACTGGAAGAGCAAATCAGTGAAAAAAGACCAGTGTTAATTGCATTTTCAGGAGGAATTGACAGTATCCTTCTGGCTATTATTACAAAAAATATCCTAGGAAATGACCATCTTTGCGTATTGATCGATTCTCTGCTTGTACCTGAAGATGATGTTGAACGTGCCCGTAAGATCGCTAGAGAATACGATTTGAAGCTAATGATCGTTGACTATGATCCATTGTCAATCCCTGAGGTTAAACAGAATTCAAAGGACAGGTGTTACCATTGCAAGAAAGGGATATGCAATATATTGAAAAAGATTGCTCTTGAACACAATATTGAGACTATTATGGATGGTACAAATACTTCCGATCTTGGAGAATACCGTCCCGGGAATAGAGCTACTTATGAAGAAGGCGTAGAACATCCATTTGTTGATACGGGAATCACAAAAGACGACATCAGAACGATTGCAAAAGATATGGATCTAAAAATTTGGAATCTTCCATCTTCTGCCTGTCTGGCATCCAGGATTCCTTATAATGAAACAATAGAACCGGCAATGCTGGAGATCATAGACAAAGGAGAATCCTTTCTTCATGGGCTTGGTTTTGAAAAATGCAGGTTGCGTTTACACAATAATGGTAAACTTAGCAGGATCGAAGTTCCCAAAGACATGTTTGAAGCCCTGATTTGCAAAAGAAGTACCATTTTAAATCACCTCAGAAGCCTGGGTGTGCAATTTGTGACTATGGACATGTCTGGTTACAAGTCAGGTAGTTTTGATAATTAACAAAAATCTCACAATTATAACAGGTGAAACAATAATGCCGATGAAAAGTATCATTCGTTTAAAGAAATCTATTGGCAGTCATGAGCGTATTGGTTTTGGTAAATTGAGGAAAGATGTTATCAAACCGGGTATTTGTACTCTCTGTGGAGCATGTGCCTCTACATGTGAATCCATTTCCATTGTAGACAATTTGCCAAAATTAATCGATAAATGTGATGGTTGTGGGGTCTGCTATAAACAGTGTCCCAGAACGATCACCACAGAAGAGGATCTTATAGGAAAAATAAGGCATGCTTACTGTGCAAAAACAGCAATACCTGAATTAAAGGGGCAGGATGGTGGTATTATTACGTCTGTACTTGCCTATGCTCTTGAAGAGGGACTCATTGATTGTGCTATAGTAACTACCAAATCTGATGAAGAACCATGGAAACCAGTTCCCATCGTCGCTAAAACATATGAGGATCTATTGAGTTCATCCGGTAGTATCTACAGTCACAGTATGACAATGGAAGCTCTTATGACTGCAATTAAACAGGACATGCGAAGTATTGCCTTTGTGGGTCCAAGCTGTAATATTGATGCTGTCACCAAAATGCAAAGAAGCCCACACGGATTTTTACGTCTTTTCATGAGAGCAAATATACTGAAGATGGGATTGTTCTGCATGGACACTTTTTATTATGAGGGAATCAGAGACTTCGTTGAATCTAAAAACATGAAACTTGAAGACATCGATGCAATGAAAATACGCAAAGGTAAATTTGAGTTTACTACGGATGAAGAGATTAAAGAATTTAGTTTAAATGAATTTGATATTTATCGCAGTAGTTCCTGTAAATTCTGCACTGATATGGCAGCTGAGAAATCAGATATTTCCTTTGGTGGTGTCGGAAGTCCAAATGGCTGGACAACTGTCTTAGCCCGTACTGGAATTGGATATGAGATATTCAATGAGGCAGCAGACTGCGGGTACATCGAATCAAGGGTCTTAGAAAAGAGTGAGATGGAAAAAGTACACAACCTTGCTAAAATGAAAAAGGTTCAGATGTATTCGATCAGTAAGAGGAATTCGCACAAATAATGCTATCATCAAGGCCTCTGAAAAAATTATAGAGATGGCAAATATCCACGAGTTTAAATGGTAATTACTCCAGGCAGAATCCTTCATATGAGTAGTGAAAATGTTTTGCCGGGAGAATTATATAACACAACGTTAGGTTCGGATGGTATACCTCCTTCAAATTGTTAAGATAAAAAGTCAGGGCAAAAATTTCCTCCTTAAAGTGCTAACATCCACCTTAACAATATAAAATATCTGTAGAAATCCATCTCAGAAATTCTATGTTCTACGGCAAAGGTTTTGGATTTCTACGAACCTAACACTTTTTTGAATTTGTGTCCAGTGCTTGCTCCCTACCAGACTATCATTTTTTTGTTCCATTTAAAAGGTAAGTTTCTCAATGCAAGCTGCAAGTCTCTTGATTCCATCTTCTATTTCACTTTGATTGGAATTGGAGAAATTAAGCCTGAGGGTGTTATCACCGGCTCCTTCGGTGATGTAGAACGGACTACCAGGTACAAAGGCAACGTTTTTTTTAATTGCAAGATTAAAAAGATCCATTGAGGATACACTCTCTGGTAACGTGACCCATACAAACATACCACCCTCTGGCTTTGTATAAATGATATTTTCCGGGAAATATCGTGCCATCATGTTAATCATGTGGTCACGCCTTGAACCATATACGTCCTTGATTTTCGCTATATGACTATCAACATCACTATCCATGAGATACTGGCAGATTATCCTCTGTGAAAGGTAATTAGAATGCAGATCTGCCGCCTGCTTTACAACAAGGAGTTTCTCCATGATGTCCTTGTTTGCACATATCCATCCAAGCCTGAGTCCTGGAGCAATTATCTTCGAGAAGGACCCCATTAGGATAGTATTGTCCAGATAATTCCTGATAGTAGGTACCTCCTCACCCGCAAACCTAAGTTCACCGTATGCATTGTCTTCAACACAGACAACCCCGTGTTTTTCAAGGATATTTGCAACAGCTTCCCTTTTCTCTTTTGAATATGTGATACCGGATGGGTTCTGGAATGTAGGGACCGTATAGAAAAATTTAGCATCGCATTCATCCAAGGTCTTGTCAAGTAAATCAACATCTATTCCATCATCAAGGAGGGGAATTTCCTGGAATTGCGGTTCGAATATTGAGAATGACTGTATTGCACCGAGATAACCCGGACTTTCAATAACGACCCTGTCACCTTTGTTCAGAAAGACTTTGCCTATGAGGTCCAGACTCTGCTGTGAGCCGTTTGTTATAAGAATCTCTGAAGGAGATATTTTAAGTCCATTCTTTTCCAGATACCTCTGTGCAATAAACTCTCGTAAAGGTAGATAACCTTCTGTAGTACTATATTGCAGGACATTAACAGCGTCATCTGACATAACCTTTCCAGCTGCTGCTGCAAGTTCCTCTGATGGGAAAAGTGCAGGATCTGGCAGTCCTCCAGCAAATGATATTATTTCCGGCTGCTGAGTGACTTTCAAAATTTCCCTGATGAAGGATTTTTTAGTATTCTCCATCCTGTCAGCAAACATAGTAACCATGAGTGGGCTTCAAGTCTTGATATGTTTTAAAGGTTTTCATCCCTAGAATACAAATCAATTAATGATAGAAACAAATGAGAACGATTTTAGTGCATAATACAATTTCAAGAATCACCTTTCAGAAAACAGCAATAAGCAGTAATAATTTTGAATATATTGATGAGTTGGGAAATTATTTAATTTAGAAGATATTTGCAGAACCTCTATAAGTAGTAAAAAAATTGAAATCATCTTTTTCTTAATTTATTCTTTCGTGGCTTATTCCAATATGGAGATTTGCATTTTGGACATATAACGGGATCTTCATTGATTTTAGTACGTGGTATCCATTCATGTCCGCATCTTCCACATTTATGTCCATCTTTTTGTATTTTTACTTTTGTCATGTAACAAAAATAACATACATGATATTTAGATATTACTAAACATAGTTTTCATAAACTATACTTATAAATTTAACAGAATTAACTAAAAATTTGCCGCGGGCGAGCATGCAACTGTAATTACCAATAAAGATAGAAAACTAATAGCTGCTATTTGACCTTTCCCTTGTCGTTTGAAAGTATCTGAAAAAATACAAGCGTTAATTAAAACCCATAAATTGGGCTTTGTAGAAATCCTTATTTTGACAAAAAGTATAACCTTGACATACCTGTCAAGGTTATGCACTAACATCTTGAATTTGACTTCTTTTAATTG
>NZ_JAGGKD010000005.1 GCF_017873415.1 Methanolobus bombayensis
CCTTTGTGTTTTCGGTAGCAGATAATGCTAAGGGGACTAATCCTTTTTAAATTATTATGTTAAAATAAAATGGAAAGTAGGTTTTCTACAAAGCCGGATAATTCAAACTATGGATTGTATCTTTCCAAAAGATTATCAAAGAATACTGGTGCTGAATTACATGTGATAAGGGTCATACAACCAGATATTGATAACGAAATGCATGAACTTATTGAGGATGACCTTGAGAAAGTTTCAGAAGACAAGTCTATCTATGGTATATCGACTCACCTGATTGAAAATATCTCTGTTGAAAATGCAATACAAGACTTCCTTGAAAAGGATGACATATTGGTAATAGGTGATTCTGGAAGACGTTTTAGTTTCTCTTTAATAGGTGATTTACCATGTGTTCTGGCTAAAAGTCATAAAGGTCCTGTGTTGATAATCAAAAAACACAGGCCAATTTCTTCCGGAGGGCTGATGTATGTGGTCATGAAAAAAGTAAGGCGTATTATGTCATATGTCATGCATGTTTTCAAAAAGTAATATAATATTCGGATAACTGATTATGCATGATGCTTTATATTCTTTATATATTACTTTCACCTAGCTTAGGGTTAGGTTATATAGGCTGAATACATACTGAGTATTGCCTCTCCATAAGAAGAAACAAACAAGAGGCTTGAGGATTTGAAATGAAAGAATTAGCACATGAAATTAGTGCCAGGTTCAGCGAACTTGGAGTGGAGATCCCAATCGGGGAAATTGAAGAGCGTCTTGACAAAATGATCAACAAGTTCAAGGTGCCAAAGGACGAAGCACGCAGAAGCGTTGTGAACTACTTTTTGAAATCATACAACATCAAGAGGAATGAGTTCTACACAGGACAATCAGAATCACCTCTTATCAATATCTCCGACGTGGATGATGGTAAATGGGCAAATATCAGGGGAAAAATAGTCCAGCTATGGGATAACACCCATGAATCCATATCACAGGTAGGTCTTATTGGAGATGAAACCGGAACTATCAAATTCACAATATGGGAAAGTGCCGGATTGCCCCAGGTTGACGAAGGAAAGAGCTACTTTCTGAAGAATATAGTTGTGAACGAGTGGAACGGTAAGTTCCAGATCAATGTTAACAAAAGCAGTTCCATAGAATCTCTTGATGAGGACATAGAAGTTGGAAATGCAACTGTGGAATTTAAAGGTGCGATGGTGGACATACAATCAGGGTCTGGTCTGATAAAGAGGTGTCCTGAGTGTAATCGTGCTCTTACTAAGGGTGCATGCATGGAGCATGGTAAGGTAGATGGGGTATATGATCTTCGTATAAAGGCTGTCATGGATGATGGAAGCTCCATACAGGATGCGATTCTTAAAAAAGAACAGGTTGAAGAAATAACAGGTACGACTCTGGAAAATGCAATTGCAATGGCTGCAGATGCTCTTGATCAGGGAGTTGTCCTTGAGAAGATGAAAGATTCACTGGAAGGAAGATATTATTTAGTAACCGGTTCGAGGGTTGACAGATATCTTATCGTTGAGTCAATTTCTCCTATATTTGAATATGACTCTTCCGAACTTGATGAACTTATT
Organism: Methanolobus bombayensis; assembly: GCF_017873415.1. Classification (GTDB taxonomy): domain Archaea; phylum Halobacteriota; class Methanosarcinia; order Methanosarcinales; family Methanosarcinaceae; genus Methanolobus; species Methanolobus bombayensis. The sequence goes on from NZ_JAGGKD010000005.1 coordinate 1,584, forward strand.
GCAGCAGCAGAGGTGATCTGAAATGGCCGGATACACAAGGGAAGTTGCCAGAAGGATCTTTGCACAGGAGTTCAGAGAATCAAACCTGACCTTTAAGGACGGGGATGATCAGTATGCTCCCCAGTATTTGCTGACACCAACCGGTGCAAAAGTTAATAGAGTATTCATAGTGGGCACTCTAATAGAAAAAGAGGATATCGGTACGGATTCCGAGTACTGGCGCGGTCGTGTGACTGATCCAACAGGCTCATTCCTGATATATGCAGGTCAGTATCAGCCGGAAGCTGCACAGGTGCTTGCAGAATGCGAAACTCCTGCATTTGTTGCAGTGGTTGGTAAACCAAGTACATATACAACAAATGAAGGCGATGTCCTGACCTCAGTAAGACCGGAATCTCTCCATGTAGTTGATGGGGAAACAAGGGATATGTGGGTAATTGAAACTGCAAGATGCACTCTCGATAGGCTTAGATCACTGGAGGATTTGTCCCCTAATGCTCAGAGGGCAAAGGAATATTATGATCCTGATGTAAAACATTATTCTTCAATGGTTTCTCAGGCATTGAAGTCCCTGAAGGAAACCTACTGAAGTATCTGAGCTGATATCAGGGTTTTTCCCTGATTTTCTTTTTATGTATTAAGTTTCAACCAAAAACTCCATAAATAACATAATCATTGATTATAAATGGGGTTTTATGAAAACTTATTTAGTACTCTGGTTCAATAGTGATGGTGCCATGCCTTCAGAAATAGACAGGAGCCTTATGTCCCTGGGATTTAATGCAGTTCAGGGAAATTATGATTATGTCTATGACTGGGGAGATAATGTTAATCTGGATGAGATACTTCGTTTCACTGACAAGATTCAGATGACTCTGAAGGGCACCGGTGTAATGTTTAAAACAGAAACTGTAAATGGCCAGAAATAGATTCTTGAATGTTATTATTCGTTCTCTCCGAGACTGCGGGAAAAATCAATATATTCACAGGACTGGCCGGTTATAGGGATAACATTAGTTTTGACTGAACCATTCTCTATCTCAAGTTCTACTGCACATGGATCAGACATACGTGGTTTTGTAGGTGAACCCGGACATATCAGAAGAACATCACTTTTCTCGATAACAGGTCTGTGTATATGGCCAAAAACAAGTATATCGACTCCCATTTCAAGGGCCATGTACCTGGTTGCCGTATTGTCGACAATTGAAAGGGATGCCTGGTGTATAACTCCTATCTTCACACCTTCAACTTCAAATATCAGTTTTTCAGGAAGGATGTCTCTTACGGCAGGTTCATCTGAATTTCCATGGACCGCTTTAAGCTTTCCTGTTGATTCAAGTGCTTTATAAAATGGGAAAGTGTCAAAATCACCTGCATGAATAATCATTTCATACTTCTCAAAAAGCTCAGACAGGTAAGATGGGATTTCTTCCGAATCCAGATGTGTATCAGATATAACAATGATTTTCATAGTTACTATTATTGTATGCTGAGGTCGACAAGTTCATATTCAAGATTCTCAGTCTCAAGTCTGCTGAGTATAGAAGGTACTTCTTCATCGATGGCAAGAACAAGCGATGACAGGCCATGGTAAGCCGCTTCGATAACGGATTCTTTAGCTCCGAACATCACATGTGGTTCACGATCTATTTTACGAAGCGCGATCAGGGATTCAACTCCTATAATGGCAATATATTCTTTAGATTTTGCCAATGATCTGAGTCTTTCCACATCGACATTATTAGACCCTCCTCTTTCTACCCTTGGAATTCTGCAAACAGTAATACTGGCATTCTCAAGGTCTATAAGTCCCATGAGGTCAGTAACACCAACATCTTCACCCTGCTTTGCAGCAGATATCGTTGTTCCTGTGGCGTTTGTAACATCCGTGCTACTTACATAAAGGAGACCATTCTCCATTTTAAGATAGACTTCTTTCCCTTCTTCAAGGTCTTCTCTAGCAATTGCAGTCCAGGTGGAAACATGACTGATTATATCACTCATTACATAGCGTGCATATCTCTTCATGTCTGCAGCATTCTCAAGTACCCATTCAACGCCCTGTTTTGTGATTCTGTATCGTACTCTGCCTTCGGAATAGATCAAACCTTCAGCTACCAGTTCTTTGATGTACTCAGAAACTGCCTGAGGCGTGACACCAATCTTCTCAGCTATTTCTTTTTGTCTTACATTAGGCTGATGTGCAGCTACTTCTATCAGAATCTGAAATTTAGTAATACCGCTTTTGCTATGAAGAAGTTCTATCATTCCGCCTCACCATTCTGGAGTAATTTGAGCCTTTGACCCATGACAGAAAGCTTATCGGATCTGCGGGCAACCGCACGTATATACAAAGGACTCTTGTTCAATGCTCTTGTAAGACTGCTCATAGAGTCATTGCCCTGCTCCACCAATATTTCGAGTTCTTCAATGGCATCCTTTACTTCTTCATACGGCATGAAAGTAAGCATAATAATGTCGCTCATGTCCTCAAAGGAACACTGGAAGTTAGTCTGGACTTTAGAATATGATGTACGATACTCTTTTTCAGGTGTCTTACCAGGTTCAGGCATGTGCCACTGGCTCTCTATAAGACCACTTTTTTTGAGTATATTAATGCTCCTGGTGACATCTGTTCCCAGAAGTTCCTCTAGTTCTTCCTTTGTCATCCAGAGGTTCAGAAGTGCATCAAATACTTTTTTGTGTCTATTGGATCCAAAAACCTGAAGTAGAGGTACGAGTTCGGAAGGGTCATTAATAATTCTTGTTCGTTTACTCATCTAATTACCTCGTATACGCCAACGGACCAGGTGCAAATAGTCACATTCAGGCTCTCAACTACGTTTAATGCAAAGAGCATAGCCTGCATGCCTTCTATTTTAGCACCTATCATATGGAGGTTAAACTTAATAAATGTGTTGTGATTTCATGTTGTTTTGAAATAGATGCTGGCTTTTTCAAGTCCTGATCAGAAGTTCGGCACAAGTCTTAGCTTTTTACTGATGCCATGAATGCATAGGCTAATCTCCACTATCCAATGTATGCTGATCTCAGAGCAGAACCGTTTTTATATGCCAAATCAAAACCGCATAAACTACGACTTTACAGTTATCTATTTCTTCATTTTGAGAGGGACTCCTATAACGTCATTATTCTTATTAAATCTACCTGTTTTCTGCTAAATATTATTTGGGGGATACCGGTAAATATATCAGGTTTGTTATCAATTATGATACAGTCATTATGTCTGATAATATCTATTTACTCATTAATGATGTTCTTAAAGGAAGGCAGCTTTCAATAAGCGGTGTTACCCGTGAACTTAAGGAGAAAGGTATTGATGAACACCGTCTTGTTATGACTGGTTATCTGCGTGCTTTGAAAGATCTCAGAAAACTTAGTGAGGTAGAGATTCCTCCATCGAAGGTTTACAGTCTCCTAGAAGCCGAACAAGCGGATACCAACGACATATATTCTCTTATAGGCGAACACATTAAAAGTGTAGATCCCGAATATATGGTTCCTGTGGCAGCATATGTCCTTTCAAAAACTCTTGAAAGGCCCGTATTTAAAGAAGAATTTGCACGCATGGGTATCAGCTCAAAGATTCTGAATGATTATCTTACAACATCGGGTTGTATCCTGGAACCTGCAGACAAAAGTCCAAAAGAGTATGCGACAGGTATAACTAAACTGAAGATAAGTTCTGGAGAAGCTGCTTTTGAGCTGGGGGGAATAAACGAAAGTATACTTAAGCATTCAAATTGCATACTTCTCAAGATAGTTAGAAACTCGGTTGATCTAAGTGGTCTGATACCAAAAACAAAGTCCACATCATTGCAGGATTTCAGCTGATTATGTGTGAAATAGAATAATATTCCGAAGTGTTTCTTATGTCTGAAAATAATAATGAGACTATTATAATGCATCCAATTGGTTTTGTTAGCAATGATATTTCCGATCCTGCTTATGCCAGAGAGAAAAAGGACACGGTTTCCCAGATTGTTCTGAAAGATGAATATATTGAAGCTCTGGAATACATAACAGATTTTGACAGGATAGAAGTTCTTTTTCATTTCCACCTTTCTGCGGGTTATTCCATGATTCAGAAACGCAGATATGATGGCAAACTGGCCGGTGTCTTTGCTTCACGAAGTCCTAAAAGGCCAAACGGGATAGGAGTTACTCTGGTCGACCTCCTGCAAGTGGATGATAATATTCTGTATGTAACGGGGCTTGATGCAATAAATGGTACCCCTGTTCTGGATATTAAACCTTATATTTCTGAATAGTTTCAGTTTAAGCGGATATGAATTTTGTTTTTGAGGTTTGTCTTTAATGAATAATGAATCTATTATCAAAGTAGCCTGCATCCAAATGGGCATATCAGATTGTGATAAAAAAGCAAATATCACAAAAGCACTGGCTATGGCAAAAGAAGCTTTATCCAGGGGTGCAGAAATTCTTGTGTTTCCTGAAGTTTTCTCCACCGGTTTCTGTTATGATAATATGGAACTGGCCGGTGAAGACGAAAATGGTGAAACTGTCAGAGAAATGTGTGATTTTTCAAAGGAACATAAATGTGTAATGATTTTTTCCATAATTGAAAAACAAGTTTCTTCAACAGGACCTGATTATTTCAATCTGGGTTTTTGCATGGAAAATGGTTCTGTTGAGGGGATATATCGAAAAACACATCCTTTCAAAAAAGAAAAGCAATATTTTTCAGCAGGAGATTCTCTATTTCCCATTGTACTTGAGAAAAGAGGGATTACAATTGGTCTTCAGATATGCTATGAGATACGTTTTCCAGAGGTATCCAGAAAACTTGCTTTAATGGGATCTGATATTCTTGTAACAATAGCAGAATTCCCAAGTCCCAGGGGACATATCTGGAGAACACTTGCGATTGCAAGAGCAATTGAGAACCAGATTCCTCACATTGCATGCAACCGGGTAGGGAGTAGCTCAGATTCATCGTTCTTTGGAGGTTCACTGGTCGTGGGTCCATCAGGCAATGTGATTGAAGAAGCTGGTGATAATGAATCTATTATTATTAGCACTCTTGATCTTGGAGCAACTGGTAAGATCAGAAATGAGATTCCTGTATTTGAAGATAGACGGACTGATCTGTATTTGAAATAATGATATAAGTTAGTGCCGTAATTTTATATCTTAGTTTTTTGCAAAGTTACCCTGAATGTTGTTCCTTTCCTATCGTCCCTGTCAAGAACGTCAACTGAACCTTCATGAAGGTCAACTATACGCTTCACGATTGCAAGACCTATTCCGGTTCCTTTTATGTTGACTTTATGTGCCCTTTTAAAACGATCAAAAATAAATGGCTTTTCTGCATCAGGGATTCCTTCACCTTCATCTGAAATCAATATCTTCCAGGCGTCATCAACGTCTTTGACACTTACGTAGATATTACTTCCTGTTGGGCTGTATTTAATGGCATTGCTGATTATGTTGGAAAACACATCTTCTATTGTTGTATTTACATCAGCCGGGTAGTTGCCTGTGGGATTAAAGGTAATTGTCATATCCTTTTCTTCAAGTTTTGGCTCTAAATGATTAATGACATCTTCTATTATGTCTTTAAGGTCGAATGTTTCAAAGGTCATTTCATCTGTGTTCTCAAGTTTGGCAAGATGTGCAGCATTCTCAATAAGCTCTATCAGTTTCTTGTTATTTCTTTCGATTGCTTCCAATGCTTCTTTTTTTCTGGACTCTTCTTCAACTTCAATAAGGAACTCGACATAACCTTTGATGACAGTTGCAGGATTTATCAGATCATGTCTGAGTATGTCAGTGAAAAGATCTTTAAGTTCATTGGAGGTTTTAAGGTCCAGTGAATACTGCTTCAATTTTTCTTCTGCTATCTTCCTCTCCCTGATTTCAACTTCAAGTTCACGGTTCTTGGAATTTAGTTCGTATGTCTTTTCTTCAACCTTGTTTCTGAGTGTAAGACTTAATATGACAAATATAAGAAGAAGTCCTCCACCAATACCGACTGAAAACTTAAGCCACGAAGGACTTTCCCATGTAGAAAGATTATTTTCAGTATCTTCCTCTGCAGTGTTGTCCTGCATGTAGTGTATGGTTCCGTTCTCAGTGATCATCTGGGATATGTCTGCATCAATCTGCCTGGCAATCTCCGAATCGGTATAATACGATAATGCAAAAACCATGTCTGTAGGTGATATTACAAAAGGGATTTTTTGCAGTTCAAATTGATCCTCATGTACTTCTCCATATGACCTTGGTATTATTCCTGCATCAACTTCCCTGTTATCCAGAAGCTCGAATATCTCAACATAGCTACCAGCGCTTATGAATGAATAATTGCTGTTTGAATTTCCGGGACTTGTGTTGAAATTTTCATAGAATAGATCATCCACATGGGCGATTCTTTTCTCGTTAAGGTCATTCATGGAATTGATTCCTGAACCTCTGTAGGTGTAAACGATTCCCCAGTCAGTATATACTGCTTCAGAGGTCAACAAGTAACGTTGTTCCATTTCAGGTATGTAGGGAACTGCAGGGAGAATATCTATGCTGCCATTATCAAGCCTTTCATAGTTCTGGTTGAGTGTTCCGGGTATGTATTCAAGTTCCCATCCCTCTTTTATGGCTATACTTCCCAGTATGTCTGCATAAAGGCCAACAGGTATTCCGTTCTTATCCTGCGAGATGAGAGGCTCATTTGGGTAAATTCCCACTTTGAGCTCCATGGTGGAATTGGCACCAGCGCATGTGATAAGGAGGAAGCTGAATAATATGAAAACAACGAAAGGTCTGAATGGGATCTTTTTCTTTATTTTGATGCTTTCATCTGATCTTGGGTATCTTCCGTTCATTTGATGCTCAATAAGTGATGCTCAATAGCTAGTCTTATTTTATTGGCTTCAAATTTATATTTATCGTTTATTTTTCTTTAAATAGGTCATCAAACTGACACAGAAGTTTAAATAGAAAAAAGAAAAAGAAAAGCCAGTCAGAGACCAGCTTTTTACTCAAGGTATATAGCAGGCCTGAGTGGTGCTGCAAATCTCGATTTATTCTCCGGATCGTATTCCGGTTCATCGGCATTGTATACTTGTATCGGGCAGCCGATCTCATTTGCAAGGCACTCTATATTCTCTTTGATTATTGTCATCTCATCAAGACTCATTCCCAGCAACATTTCAAACCTTTCTGTCTTCATACTGCACATATCAGGCACAAGTTTCTGGACATACTTTGGTATTTCTTTTCCATACTTGCGGTTCTCAGGATCTGACATCAATGTTTTGATAAGCTTTCCCGGGTTCAGGTCTTCATCATTCTTCATTTCAAGAGCCATCTTGAAAGCTTTGATCTTCCATTCCGGTGCAGTGTAGAGGGCAACCATCTTTGGCTCCATCTTTGTGACCTTGATAATCTCCTCTATATCTGAAAGTGTATTGCACATGAGCTCTTCTGCAAGCTCTGCATCATTATCGATGAACCTTGGACAGAATATCGGATATGGCGCCTGAGATACAAAGTCTCCGTCACCATGACCAATTTCAGTCCACAGTTCTTCACAGATATGTGGTGTGAACGGAGCCATGAGGCGTACCCATACATCAAGTACATCGTAAAGAAGTGCTGTGCCACCTCTTCTCTGATACCATTTTACATCGTTGTAGAGCAGGAAGAACGCATTCTGGAGTGCACTTCTTGTCCTGATCGATGTCATGTCATTGTTTGTTTCCCTGACACACTGCTGCAGTCTGCTGAGCATCCAGCGGTCAATAAGTTTCAGTTCTCCGTCAATTCCTGACTGTGCACCTGAATCAATTATCTCTTTTGCAAGTTTGTAGAATCTTTCAACCTGCTTTTTTGCACTTTCAACACCAACATTTCTCCAGTCGGCATCCTGGGTCTGTTCTGCACTTGACAGGATGTACATACGGGAAATGTCTGCACCATAGGTATCCACGGCTTCCCTGAGAGTAAGTATCGGTCCCTTGGACTTACTCATCTTCTGTCCTTCAAGAGAAACAAATCCATTGACTGCAAGGCTGCGTGGCCATTTATTCTCATCAAATATCGCAACATGGTGGAAAAGGAAGAACAACAAATGGTTTGGTACAAGGTCTTTTCCTGAAGATCTCAGATCAACCGGATACCAATAGTCAAAGTCTGATTTTATGTTTGCAATAAATTGCTCGGAAAGTCCGGTATCGATAGCTGTCTGTTGGACCGAACCTTTTCCAAGAAGCACATAATCAAAGAGCGAAGGTTTCAGTTGTTCGACATCAACACCCTGTGCAAAGAATTTGTTTGTAATGTAATATGACATGTAGATGGTCGAATCACCAAGGGATTCGATGAGCCAGTTCGTGTCAAACGGGAGTTTTGTTCCAAGACCTTTTTTCCTGGCGCATGCCTTGTCCTTAAGCCAGTCTACCTTGTTATTGAACTCAACTCTTATTTCCTCTGGAATGATGTCCATATTCTCAATACATTTGTAGACCTTTGCTTTCCATTCAGGGTCTGAATAATTGAGGAACCATTGTCCTTTAACCATGTTCACGACACATTTTGTTCCGCAGCGGCATACAACAGGCTCACTGAATTCGTAAAACACTTCCCCTATTCCTTCGTCAAGCAGATCACGTGTAAGTATGTCCTTGATCTTTGAAACAGCCACACCTGCATATTTGCCTGTGTTCTCTTTCAGGACACCACCATGGAACTCACGGCGGTAAACCATCTTTGTTGCTTCCTCAGCTTTCGGATCATTCTGGTCTTTTACTTCAAGCTGTTCAACTGCTTCAACAGCAGGGTATTCTCCGAATTCCCTGGCCTGAATAAGTGATATAAGTTTAATATCCCTGAGGTTTTCTTTAATTCCATATTCTGAAAGGTCTTTGTCGTAAAGGTCCTTGAGTGCCAGATAATCATATGGTGCGTGGGCAGGCACACTCATTACAATACCACTGCCGTTTCCGGGTTTGACAAATGATGCTGGGAGTGTTATAACTTCATTACCGGAAAGTGGATTCCTGACTTTAATTCCTACAAGCTCTTTACCGGGAACATTCTCTATGAATTCAATTGTCCTGTCTGTAAAAGTGAGTTTATGATACGCTTCCTTGCTGACAATCCATATCTCTTCGCACCCATCCTTGCTGACCTTTATCTTTGCATGTTCCACATCCGGATTTATCCAGAGATTCGTAACACCAAAAATGGTCTCGGGTCTGAGAGTTGCACATGGAAGTACCATGCCGTCATAAGTGAATTTGACAAGTGTGAAATCAACAATAGTGGCTTCTTCCCCGTGAAGGATGTCATGATCTTCTACCGGGTTGTTGTCGTTAGGGCACCATTTAACAGGGTGTGCACCTTTGACGATATGTCCTTTTTCGTGAAGAAGGTTGAATTGCCATTCAATGAACTTTTTGTAAGTAGGGTCGGTAGTGGTGAACTTGCGTCTCCAGTCAATGGAATAGCCAATTGAACGCATTGCTTTTTCGGCTTCCACACTGAAGTATTCAACAATTCTTTCAGGTGTGGTAAGAGTTACAAGAATATCCTCAGGAATTCTGTGCAAACGCGAGTAAACGTCCATTGTCTGTGGGTCCTGGTTTGCAATAAGTTCTGCAAGCCCTACAATAGGTGTCCCTGTAACGTGGAATCCCATTGGATATAGTACATTGTAACCAAGCATTCTCTTGTGCCTGGCAATCACATCACCGATGGTGAATGTCCTTGTGTGCCCGGCGTGTAAATTGCCGTTTAAATATGGGTATGGGATGGTGATAAAGAATTTTTCCCTTTCGTCAGGCTCTGGCTCGAATATCCTGCTTTCATTCCAACGGCTTTGCCATTTGTCTTCTATTCTCTGTGGATCATAATCCTGTTCCATTATAAGCACCTCTCACACCGGGTGTAATCAACCTTAAGAGTTTGTATATTAACTCAATCAGGTTAAATATTAACTTTCTGTATTCATTCTGAAGAAGCTTTCATTTATAGCTATCATTCATAGGGTCTGATGAGTATGAAGTGCTTAAATGCCATGGGAAAACTTCAGGATGAACTTCAATTGTTTATTTTCAGTAGTATTTGATGTGGTAATAAATAACAACCTACATAAACCACACGGAAACGCAAGGTATGCTTACTTAAAAGTACTTTCAAATTTTTGCCTGAAATTCTTCAGGCATTGATGCCAGAACAGCTTTTAATTACCATTTCTTTATCATCTGCTCTCCACAGAAATAACACATGAATTCTCCTTCTCCGCAGCTGTGACAGGGGTTTAATATTTCCATGTTATAACCACAATTAAGGCAATGATAGCGTTGTCTGACAGGTGTTGAATTTTCACAATATTCATTCATAGTCCCATCTTCTAACTATGCATCTGATTTAATATGTGATAAAGTTTACTTGTTGCACAAAATCATTATTATGATGAGCATTATATTTTTAGATTTGACCGTTATGCTTATTCTCGGTTACCTTTGTATTCAGTATTATGGTATTCAAGACTATAGGTGGCTCTGTATTTATTCAAAATGTCCCTGCTTTTCTAAAAGAACTTGCAGCTATATCTTCTTCATGTAACACCACTGTTCAGGCGATGGATTCTGATAAAATTGCAGGTGAGAATCATATTGGCTTTGCTGTTGAAAAAGCTTTAAGGGCAATGGAAAACGAATTAAATATTGCACGGGACACTGGTGTGGAGATAATGAGATATGCTTCAGGAAAAAGACAGATAGAAGAAGCATTTTCAATGGGTGTTAGAGAAGGTGAGATGAATGTTGTTTTTGTGGTCCTCGGTGAAGCAGAGAAAGTTGATATTGCAATAAAGGATCTTGCAAATCTCATAGAGGAAAAACCTGTTGTTGCTTACTCTGAAATCAAAAATAAGGCTCTTTTCACACAGTTCTCCATAACAGAACAGGAAATTGCAGCAGCCGGAAAAGACCGTATTCCTCAACTGGTACTGGAACGGATTGCTCTTGTTGACATATTAAAATAAGCTACAATAAACCTGATTTGGTGCTGTTTATGTTTAAAGCATAAAAGCCTCGCAACCCTAATATAGTAAACATTAATACATGTGTCACATAATCATTTATGAAAGAAACCGATAAGGAAAAGATAATTATGCCTCATCCTAAAACCGCAGAAGCTCTTATTAAATGTGCAGGACCAATTGAATGTTCCCTTTTGCCCAGACTTTTACATGTCACGGAAGCAGCAGCAATTGCAGCTTCTTACCAGATGGGTCGTGGCGACAAGAACTACGCAGACCAGGTTTCAGTGGAAGCCATGCGCAGGATGCTGAACTGTCTTGATATGAAAGGTGTTATTAAGATCGGTGAAGGAGAGCGCGATGAAGCACCTATGCTTTTCATCGGTGAACAGGTAGGTACTGGCGAAGGAGAGCTTGAAGTAGACATAGCAGTTGATCCTCTGGAGGGAACAAATCTTGCTGCAGATGGAATTCCCGGCGCAATATCTGTAATGGCTATGGCAGAGAAGGATGGACTTTTCCACGGACCTGACATCTATATGGATAAGATCGTAGTTGGCCCGGAAGTTGTCAAATATGAAAGTGCCAATCCAGGTGAGGAAATCGATCTTGATGCACCTGTTATTCATAATCTTGAGATACTTGCAAAGGCACTTAACAGGAATATCGATGAGCTTGTTGTGGTTATCCTTGACAGGACAAGACACAAAGACAAGATTAAAGAGATCAGGGAGACCGGTGCCAGGGTAAATCTCATAAGTGATGGTGACCTGATGCCTGGAATTGCAACTGCTATTCGTGGTTCAGGTATTCACATGGTTCTTGGTGCAGGTGGTTCCGGTGAGGCAGTTCTGACAGCAGCAGCAATGAAAATACTTGGTGGCAAGATGCTTGCAAGACTTGTGCTACCAACCGTTGCAAATGGTGGTACGCCTGAAGAGATAGAAGAGGAAAAGGCTGAAAAGATGCCAAGGCTCAAAACCATGGGAATTACCGAGGAAAATATAAACGATGTAATGGGTATTGACAAACTTGCTCCTGGAAAGGATATTATATTCTCAGCAACCGGAGTAACTCCTGGAATCCTGCTGAAAGGTGTAAGTCTTTTCGGTGAAGGTGATGCCAGAGTTCACAGTATTACCATGGGAAGTTCCGGTGTTGTAAAATTCAGCGACACGATCTACATCCATGACAAGGAAAAGACTCCTCTCAGGATGGGCTAATAAAGTTTCAGTAACTTAGAATGAAAGTACATATTTCTACATACGGCTGCTCTGCCAGTCAGGCATCAGCCGAAATTATGAAGGCAAGTGTCAGGGACAAGGGGCACGAACTTGTTCCTGAGAACGATGCCGAGGTTGTTGTTATCAACACCTGTACTGTAAAGTATAGTACGGAGCAGAAGATACTCCATAAGATACGGGAGTTCGGAGAAAAAGGAATATCCGTTATAGTCACAGGTTGTATGCCTGAAGTACAACTGGAAGACATTATGCACCAGAATCCTGATGCTCACATTTTAGGTGTAAATTCGATATCCCGTTTAGGTCAGGTTCTTGATTCTCTTTCTCGAAATGAACTCACAGGCGGTAGTGTAAAACTCTTCCTTGAAGAACCAGAGGGTTTCCAGAGCGTCCCGAGAATCCGCTATAATTCAAACATTCATATCTGTCAGTTATCACAGGGATGTAACTATGCATGCGCATATTGTATTGTGACAATTGCACGAGGAAAATTGTCTTCTTTTGAACCGGAGGATATTATTGATGATATTCAGAAAGCAGTGGATGAAGGTTGCAGAGAGATATGGTTGACTTCACAGGACAACGGACAGTACGGGACTGACAAAGAAGTCTTGCTGCCGCAGTTGTTGAAAATGATATGCAGTATTCCCGGTAATTACAGGATACGTGTGGGAATGATGAATCCTTTTTCAGTAGTTCCTATTCTTGATGATCTGTTAGATGCATTTGAAGATGAAAGGATATACAAGTTCCTCCATCTGCCTGTACAATCTGCTTCTGATGATGTTTTGGAGAACATGAACAGGTATCATTCAATTTCAGGGGCTAATACTATCATTGAAGCTTTCAGGAATCGTTTTCCAGACATGACCATTTTCACAGATATTATTGCAGGTTATCCTGGCGAAACAGACAGAGATTTTGAAAGAACGGTGGAATGGATAAAGGAGTGGAAACCGGAAAAGGTGAACATATCCCGCTTTACTCCTAGACCGTATACAAAAGCATGGGACATGCGTAAAATAGATTCACGCATCATTGTAAACAGGTCCAATGAGCTTCATGAGGTGTGTGAAGCTGTCAAGCTTGCTTCCAGGGATGGAATGATCGGAAAAGAAGTAGAAGTTTTCCTGTCAAAACCTGCAAAACAAAAAGGTATGATGGCACGAACTGCATCATACAAACCAGTTGTTATTCCTGAATGTGATCTACAGCCTGGAACCACCTGCATGGTGCATATTTATGATGCAACTCCCGGTTATTTCCTTGGCAGAATTGTCAGCAAAAACTAACATGTGTTTTCCAGAATAAAATATTGATGTCAGTTTGAAAAGATGACATCTATTTTTACTGATCAGGATTTATTCTTTGTAATCTCTGGACTTTATCCAGTATCTTCTTATCATAGAGTTTTACAATATCACTGCGGGTGATTATACCAAGTAATTTTGTGCTGTCTGACCTTGATACTACGGGAAGCCTGCCAATATCTTTTGCAGCAAGTCTTTTCAGCACAGTATCCAGTGTTTCGTCCTGGTATGCTACTTCCACATCTTTGCTGCATATTTCAGTTATATTTTTTTCAAGTTCATCGTGACCCACTTTATCTCTTACATCTTTAAGAGTTACTATTCCGGAAAGCTGTCCATTGGAGTCAAGCACGGGAAACCCTGCATGCCTGCTGGATTGCATGAGTGCAACGAGTGCTCCTACGTTCTTGTTCTCGGAGACTGTCTGAACATTGTGTTTCATTGCATCTTTAACAAGCAGTGATTCCATTATGTCAACCTCTTTGCCTTTTCTGATGGTAAATCCTCTGCGGTGTAACCCTTCTGTGAATATGGATTCGGAGTCTATGGAGCTGGATATGACATTGCTTACAACACATGCCAGCATTATAGGAAGTATCATATTATAGTCCCTTGTCAGTTCGAACAATATCAGGATGGATGCAAGTGGTGCCCTGCTTGTTCCTGCAAAAACAGCTCCCATTCCTACCAGGGCATAGGCCCCGGATTCTGCAGTAACTGACGGAAACATTCCATGGACTATTGATCCGTAGCTTCCTCCCATCATTGCACCGACAAATAGTGCGGGTACGATCGATCCACCTGATCCTCCAGAGCCCATTGTGAATGAGAAAGCAATGATCTTTAAGAATATGAGCAGGAACATGAGTTTTAATGTGAGGCTTCCAGTAAGTGAATCAGTTATTACATCATACCCTACACCAAATACCTGGGGATAAAAAAATCCGATACATCCTACAAAAAGTCCCCCTACAGCAGGTTTTAAGACGGGATGTATCTGTAATGAATCAAAAGCTTTATGGGTGCTGAAAAGTGCACGCATTAATAATATTGATGTTAATCCTGCCAGGATTCCCAATATTAGATAGAGCGTAAATTCGTACAGTGGATTAACAAATTCATAAGAAGCAACTTCAATGTTATCAACATCAAAAATGAGAGTTGAAACAATTGTTGCAAAGACTGCTGAAACGACAATTGGTATGAAACTACTGGCTTCCAGTTCTCCCAGAATCACTTCCACTACAAAAACAACACCTGCAAGGGGAGCATTATATGCAGCAGCAATTCCACTTGAAGCACCACAACCTATCAGTATTTTTACTCTGTTTCCTTTTATCTTCAGTATTCTGGAAATAGTTGATCCAATTCCTGAGCCAGCCAGTACCACAGGTGCTTCTTTTCCTGCTGATCCTCCTGAACCTACTGATATTATGGATGCAAGCACTTCAAGAAAAGCATTTCGAGGTGACATTTTGCCTCCCCTCAGGGCAGTTGCTTCTATTATTTCTTCAATATCATATCTTCTCGTGCTGATAAGGTAGTGAGCAATAAGTCCGACAATGAGTCCTCCTATTGCAGGTAGAAGTATTATGGAATATTTTGAAGTATAAGATAAAGTTCCAAAAAAGGAGCTATGACTGAAGTCCAGTACAGTATCATATAATACTATGGCAAGTCCTGTCAGAACTCCAATGATAACTGCAAGTGAGTTTGATATCAGTGACTCTGTATTAAGCCACTGGATCATATTCTGCTTGAATTTTTGGAAGCTTGTTTTTTCATCCAAATTTTTCATCTCTATTAATAATAGGTGGCAGGAGTAACATGTGCATAATAGTTATATCTTGTGAATAACAGTGGTTAATTATTATTTCTGCAATTTCCCTATGTTTGCGGATAGTTCAAGATAAATTTCTTGAGCATTCTATATGCTATTAGTATAGTATTAATTAATATGTAAATTGATTATAATTTATAAAAAATGAAAAATTGAATACTTTTATAATATATCAGGATATATTGATAAACGTGGAGTAATGTGGGGGCGTCAGTGACACTACTGTATGCCCACAAAAATGAATATATGTAGTTGTATTTATGGTTGTGTACAGCTCAAAAATCATTAAATGATATATCGGACTCAGATCACGGATATATTAGGGTGAGAGTATGCATCCCTTTATGAAAAACAGTAAGGAAAACGGGGTATTAAATTATATCAGGGTTTTATTGTCGATCTCTATAGTGCTATCGATATTTAACCCGGTTCTAATAGTGAGTGCAGAATCGGTAGTTGACGTTTCAATCAGTTCAGACAAGATTATTCTGGATGATGTTGCCAATGTAGTTGTTTCACTTTCAAATTGTGAGAATATTACTGGTATGAACATGACACTGGTATATGACCAGAGTATAGTTTCTCTGGAATCTACAGATAACATTACATTAAACAATTCAGTTTTGACAGGTCATTCAGTGACTGCAAGTGTTCTGGAATCTGGAAAAGTTTCTATCAATGTAACCGGGCTCGATTCCATTACAACAGCTAAAACACCGATAATTGATTTGGAAATGCTTGGAGTGGCTAGTGGTACAACTGACATGGAATTAACGTACATTGAGTACTTCACTACTGACAGTAGTATTCCAACTGATACCATTAGTAATGGCCAGATTATTGTGAACTCTGCTCCTGAGCTTGCAGAGATTGGCGATCGGGTTATAAATGAAACTGAAACTCTTAATTTCTCCCTTAGTGCAGCCGATGCAGACAATGATCCACTTACATACTCAAAGAATGTAAGCTTCGGTAACATTACAGGTAATGAGTTTACCTGGACTCCTGATTCAGGGGATAATGGTACCTATGCAGTAAGCTTCACGGTTTATGACGGTTACGAAGAGGATACAGAGAATATCACAATTACAGTAAACGTAAAACCAGTCACAAATAATCCACCTGTGTTTGATACTATTGATGATATCAACACAACTGTAGGAAGCCTCGTGAACTTCACAGTTTCTGCAAACGATGCCGACAATGATGATCTTGCATATTACAATAATTCTGTATTGCCAGAAGATTCTGTGTTTTACCCTGACAACCAGAGCTTCGCCTGGACTCCGACATCTAACGGCACATATACTGTCAATTTTGGTGTAGATGACGGAAACGGTGGAAGTGATTCTCTTGATGTAAAGATTACAGTAGATGATGTTGTTGAAACCAATAACCCCCCTGTTCTTGCCCCAATAGGAGACTATACTGTAAATGAGTCCGAACTTCTTGAGATCACACTTAATGCTACTGACATAGAAGGTGATTCACTTACATACTCAAAGAATGTCAGTTTTGGTAATATTACAGGTTATGTTTTCAGCTGGACTCCTGATTACAATTCTTCAGGAACCTATGCTGTTGAATTCAATGTAAGTGATGGCAATACAAGTGACTCTGAAATTGTCAATATCACAGTCAACGATGTCGTTGTTGTTACCAACAGTGCTCCAGTTTTCATTCCAATAGAAGATAGCAATGTAAATGAGTCTGAGCTCCTGGTAATTACGCTCAATGCAACTGATGTTGATGGTGATTCACTTACATACTCAAAGAATGTCAGTTTTGGTAATATTACAGGTTATGTTTTCAGCTGGACTCCGAATTCATCTGAGATTGGAACCCATTATGTGAATTTCAGTGTCACTGACGGTGAACTATGGGACCACTACGTTGCAAATATCACTGTAAATGAAGTAGCTTCTTCGGTTTATACACCGGAAGATCCGTTTAACTTTGTCAGTAATACAGGAAATTTTTGGGTACTTCATGACTGGGAAGCAGGAAATGGCAATGTAACTGATGGATACAATGTCAGTTACAACGGCACCTGGTACAATACTACTGTATCAGAGTTCAATGATTCAGTTCGTCTTAATGCCCATGATTGGTCAAACATCACCGCATATGCTTACAATGCCACCAGTTCCGTTCTTTCATCTGGAATTGAAAGTAAAGTTCAGATTCCAAACAATCCAATACAAATCACTGATGTAGCTTCCTCTTATTCAATTAGTGAGGGAGATACGCTGGCTATAGATGCAAATTATACTGATCTTGATGGAGATAGTGCCACATTTGATTCCAACGATACTTACATTTTCAACATCGATGAAACAAGTGGTATAGCCAGCTGGTCTACAAAACATAAGGACGTTGGAACTCATTATGTTAATTTGACAGTAACAGATGGATATGGTTCTGAAGATTATCAGCTTGTAGAGATTACTGTAAGTACAGTGAACTCTGCTCCTGAACTTGCAGCAATTGATTCTCAGTCTGTAAATGAGTCTGAAACATTGTCTTTCACTCTTTACGCAACGGATGATGACAATGAAACTCTGACATATTCAGCAAATGGTCTCCCTTCCGGAGCAACTCTGGATGTATCTACTGGTGAGTTCTCATGGACTCCCGGATATGATGACAATGGGAGTCATTATGTTGAATTTATAGTTACAGATAGCAATAATGCTAATGATACCGAAGGAGTGACGATTACAGTCAACAATGTCAATCGCATCCCTTCAATTGAATCAATAGACGAACAGTCTGTCTATGAAGACCATGAACTTACCTTTACTCTTGTTGGTAGTGATGATGACAGTGATGATACTCTCACTTATTCCATGAATGGTCTTCCGCCAGAAGCAACTTTGAATGAAACAACAGGTGAGTTTTCATGGACACCTGAGTATACCACAACTACCGAATATCGTACATTCAATGCAAATTTCATGGTTTCTGATGGTGAAGATTCTGTATCTCAGTATGTGATAATAACAGTTTACAACACTAACAGGGCACCTGAGTTCCCAGAATTCACAAATATTAGTGCATCTGAGGGTACAGAACTTGTTCTGAACATCAGTGCAGTCGACCCAGACGGTGATTCTCTTGAATACACTAAAGATGTAAACTTTGGTATTATAAACGATACAAACTTCGAATGGACTCCTGATTATAATGATTCAGGCATCCACTATGTCGAGTTCAATGTTTCAGATGGGTCACTGAGTAATACAACGGTTGTTACTATAGATGTAGCTGATGTTAACCGTGCACCTATTCTTAATTATATACCTACTGTGTCTGTGAATGAAACTGAATTAGTTACTATTATTCTTAATGCGACTGATCCAGATGGTGATTATCCACTATATTATTCTATGGATTCAAGTCTAGGTAATCTCTCAGATAATGTATTCACATGGATTCCTGATTACAGTTATCAGGGTACCACTAATTATATTAATTTCACTGTGAATGACAGTTCTCTTTCAGATACAAGAATGGCTGTAATTGGTGTAAATGATACCAATAATGCACCAGTATTTAACTACGTAGGACAGCAAAACATCAATGAAAGCGAATATCTATCTTTCACTGTAAATGCAACTGATCCAGATATTAACGATGAACTGACATATTATGTGTCAGGTAACCCGTCAACTGCAGTTATATCTTCGAACTCTGAAGGAATGACATTTACTTGGACTCCTGATTACACTGAGTCAGGTACATACGATGTTAGATTCATAGTTGAAGACGAAAAACATTATTCAGATACTATGGATATACGTATAGTTGTTTCAAATGTCAATCGTGCTCCTACATTTGATTCACTTCTACCAAATTACACTATAAATGAAAGTGATATATTAGAGATTACTCTTGGTTCAAATGACCTTGATAAAGACGACTCCATTTCGGTATGGGTCAATGATACGGGTAATGCATCAGGAACACTTAGTGATGATGTATACACCTGGAATACTGATTATCATGACAACGGTACTTACAATATAGAATTCATAGTGTCGGATGGTATCATCATTACATCAGGAACAACTACGGTGTTCATTAATGATGTAAATGCGCCTCCTGAACTCTCATCCATAGGTTCAAAGAGCGTTGAAGAGAAAGAGGAGCTCACCTTTAACATCACAGCAACAGATGTTGATGAGGATATTTTGACATATTCTGCTCAGAACCTGCCAGCCAATGCAACTCTTGATAGCTCTACGGGGGAGTTCAGCTGGACACCAATAGATGGCGAAGCAGGAACATATTCTGTGATCTTCTACGTCAATGATAGTATTGACAGTGATTATGAGACAGTCTCTATTACTGTAACTGAGACATCATCCAGTTCCAGCTCAACCACCTCCAGCTCCGGTGGTGGAGGAGGAGGCGGAG
Organism: Methanolobus bombayensis; assembly: GCF_017873415.1. GTDB lineage: Archaea > Halobacteriota > Methanosarcinia > Methanosarcinales > Methanosarcinaceae > Methanolobus > Methanolobus bombayensis. The sequence goes on from NZ_JAGGKD010000005.1 coordinate 21,426, forward strand.
GTGGAGCTCTGACCTCAGGAGAGGAATTCGATAACATCGATTTCAAGGATTATACTCTGAAGTCTGTTATAAAGGATGTTGAAACGATATTCGCCTTCTACGAGGAGAACAACAGCATCGTTTCCCTGAGCTTTACATCCGAGCTCAATGGTGGACAGGTTAAGGCAGTTATCGAAGTACTGAAGGATACTTCTTCTCAAGTGGAGTCTGTAGCACCTGGTGTTGTTTACCAGAACATGAATATCTATGTCGATTCCAATCTTGGAGACGATGTAATAGGTGACCGTGTGATTAACTTCAAAGTGGACAAGGCCTGGGTAGAAGAGAATAATATCGATGTGTCGTTCATCACACTCTGCAGATACAACAGTGGTGAATGGGATACGCTTTCAACTGAAGCAACGGAGGAGGATGAAGAATACTACTACTTCACTTCCAAAACACCTGGATTCTCTCCGTTCGCCATATCAAGTGTGGATCCATCTGCAATTACTGAGGAAGCTTCAGCTGAGAAGATTGCAGAAACTTCAGTGGATATAGAACAATTGAAGTCTACAGAGGATGACGATGGAGTACCACTGGAATCAGTTGCAGATCTTCAACAGAAGGAGAGTTCATCATTCCCATACCTGCTAATTATAGGACTTATCGGGCTGGTGGCTATCGGATTAGTTGGTTACAGGAACAGAGATTATTATGACAAGTTGCGCACGCAACTAGGAAATCCTGATGGAAAACGTTACAGGCGTATTAAGAAATAAGAATTCAGTAGGCATATCGATTTGGCAGCGCATTTTTACAGGTGATCTGCCATTTCCTTTTTTTATTCAGCATTCATGACCTCCATGGCTTTGCAAATATATTTAGCAATGCATATTCAATTAAGTTTATTATTTTAAAAGCTCAAGATAAAGTACCATGGAGGGGATTTTATCTTTAAATACGTCAGGTGCGGATTTGCACATATAGCTGGAAGTTTGATTAATTCTAAGAATCCAAATAATTGCATATATTTGTTAAAGATGCTATTAATTCTTGTTTTTGTGACAGGGCTGCTAATTTCGGAATCAACTGCAGCAAGCACTTCTCCTGTACTGGAAGTAATTGGGGACCGTTCTGTTAATGAGGACAACCAGATCTCATTTACTCTTTCTGCCACAGATCCAGATGATGATTCTCTTCTATTCTCTGCTTCAGATATGCCATTTGGTGCCATGTTGAATAATTCTACAGGAGAGTTCAGATGGACACCAACCTATGAACAGGCAGGGACTTACCTGACAAAGTTTGTTGTATCTGACGGATCAAATGTGGATTCGGAATACATCACAATAACTGTGAATGATGTTAACCGTGAACCTGTGCTCTCCCCTCTGAGCACTATTCAGGTAAACGAGAATGAAGAGATTAATATTACACTTTCTGCCACAGACCCTGATGGTGATCTTCTTGTTTTTGGTAAGGATGTTTCTTATGGAAACATCGAAGACAATATTTTCACCTGGACACCAGGATATACTGATCAGGGTATACATACAATTGAATTCAGTGTAAGTGATGGTCAGTCAAAAGTTACGCGAAATGCGGAGATCAATGTTACAAATGTAAACAGAGATCCTGTGTTATATCCAATTAGTGATACGATTGTCCAGACCAATGAAGATATTATCATTGAATTGAATGCTTTTGATCCGGATGGAGATTCTCTTAATTACACAAACATTACTGAATTGCCCGGAGGAGCAACACTCGATCCCTCAACAGGTGTTTTCATCTGGACAAATCCAGCAGAACTTGGCACTAAAGCATTGACTTTCAAAGTAGATGATGGTTTTGAATCAGATACAGAAACTGCCACAATAGTAATAGTTGCAAGTAACCCAAATCTCCCTCCTGTGATAGATACACTGGATACACTCTATGTAAATGAGAATTCCACTCTGAATTTTGAATTGTCAGCGACAGATCCAGAAGGGGATTCACTGGCTTTTTCATGGCCTACAGGATTGCCGAATACCGCATCTATATCTATGCAAAGCTCTTCGGTTAATGTCAGCTGGACTCCTACATATGAGGAAGCAGGTAATTACCATGCTGTATTCAGGGTAGCAGACAGTCATTCCAGCTATCGGGTGGTGGATATAGTTGTTTCAGATATCAACCGTGCTCCAGTGATTGATTTAGTGGCAGATAGTACAGTTGCCGAAAATGATGTACTATACATCAATCTATCCGCTTCTGATGAGGATAACGATGATCTTACATTTACTACTAACAGTAGCCTTGGAATTATAAGAGGTAACACTTTCATCTGCAAACCGGATTATAGTGATGAAGGCTCTCATGATGTGTTATTCACAGTTTCCGATGGAAGTCTGAGTAACAGTACAGTTTCAAAGATTACTGTCACAGATGTTAATATGCCTCCAAAACTCAATCCAGTGAGTTCAAAGGAAATAGATTATAATGATACTCTGGAGTTTAATTTATCAACAGAAGATGTAGATACTGACGATAGTTTAACATATACTTGTCTTGAAACACCTGCAAATGCCACTCTGGATAGTTCATCAGGATTATTTACCTGGACCCCTGTTGAAAGTCAGGTGGGCACTTATTCTGTAAGCTTCTATGTTACTGATGGTAATGCAGAAGATTATGAAACAGTTTCTATAACAGTTACAGAACCTTCTGAATCTGAAAGTAAAAGCACTTCATCTTCCGGAAGCAGTGGTGGAGGTGGTGGAGGTTCGCAGAACACAGGAGAAAAGTATGAGAATATTGATTTTAAGGACTATGCGCTTAAATATGTCATGAAGGACAAAGAAACAATATTCGAGTTCGATGAGCCTGCTAATAATATAGTATCCATTAGTTTTGTATCCCAACTGAATGGTGGCCAGACAAAAGCATTGATTGAGATTTTAAAAGGAACTTCAAGTCTTGTAAGTTCAGCTCCTTCCGGCAATGTATACAGGAATCTCAATATCTGGGTTGGGGATTCAAAGTTTCCTTCTGATGTTATTGACGATGTGGTTATAAGGTTCAAAGTTGAAAAGTCATGGGTCTATTCAAATGATATTGAACCGGAATCAATAGTTCTTTCCCGCTATTATAGTGAAAAGTGGAGTCCTCTTGAGACGTCTTTTGAAAGTGAAGGCGATGATTATCTGTATTATGCAGCCAAATCTCCTGGTTTTTCACCTTTTGTCATTCTTGTTCCTGAGATCTCTGAAACGGTTCTAAGTGAAGACATATCTGATGAAAACACAACAGTCATGTCTATGGGTGATGAAATTGTTCCTGTTGAAACAGGAGTAAATCAGGATAAAAAGAGCATTAAAACTTTACTATTCTTTTTGCTTGCAGCTATAATAGCTGCAGTGGGTGCAGTGGGTTACAGATACAGGGGTCATTATGAGAAATTGTATCTTCAGATAAGTAATCCTGATGGGAAAAGATACAGACGCTTTAAGAAATGATGATGTGTTTGAAATCGATACTTTCTATCATTTTTTAGATACAACGTAGTAAATATTCAGATTATGTTGCTGCGTAATTATTATATCGATGTAATTAAAAAAATATATAATCTATTAGCGATTAGAATATAAATGGTGGGTGGTAGTGCTTTCTTCTTTAAAGGTACACCAATGATAAAAACGTTCAGTTAGAAGGCAGTTTCATCCTCCTTTAAGAATGCTTTGGGGGAAAAGCATGCTTCCTAAAGGAACAGAAAAATGTAAAAAAATACCTTTTATTTTCTTAAGTATAGCTTTATCAATATTACTGCTGTCGGTACTTGCCAGTGCATATTCGAACGAAACAGTAGGTGTGGGGTCAACTGTTGTAAATCCGGGAGTTCCATTTTCTCTGCCAGTTTTTATAGATAATATCACAAATATCAGTTCATTGTCCCTAGATCTTATTTTTAATAGTTCGTCTCTTCAAATAGATGATATTGATGGTAATAGTTCATCGTCAGTATCAGATACTCAATTCCATCTTGATAATTCCACAGGTTTTGCCAACATGACACTTGAGTTTGATGATCTTTCAAGTGAAGAAGAAATTAATGTTGCAAATCTTATGTTCATATCACTGTCCAGTGGGCATTATGACATAATGCTACACGACGTTTCTTTCTCAAACAATACAACTTCATTTCCTGCAAATTTTGTTGTCAATGGTTCTGTGAGGGTAAACTATCCTCCTGAAATAGTTAATATTGAAAATATGACAGTAGATGCAGGGTTCAATTTGAATTTTACTCTCTCTGCCACTGACCTGGATGATGACAATCTGATTTTTGGTGTGGAAGGAATTCCGGATGGCTATTCTCTCAATTCCAGTAACGGATCATTTTCATGGACTCCAACAGCTACAGATGCTGATAATAACTATAGTGCTAATTTCTCGGTTTCTGACGGCTATGCATCAGACTTTACTTATGCAACTATTTTTGTAAATGAGATAGTTGATGACATCGATAATCCACCTGTGATTAAATTCATAGGCAACAAGTCATTAAATGAAACAGAAACTCTTTCATTTGTGGTCGAAGCGACAGATGCAGATAATAATCCCATATCATATTCTGCAAATGCACTTCCAGGCAATTCCACATTGAATGAAACGTCAGGTGAATTTAATTGGGTTACTGGATATTCCGATGCTGGAGAGTATTCTGTAGAATTCCTAGCATCATCTACTAATCTTACAGACTCGGAACTAATCACAATATTTGTTGAAAATCTAAATCGCCCCCCTATTCTTTCTGTAATCAATGATGTTGAGATAAATGAAAATGACTCTCTCTCAATTACATTGTCAGCTAATGACCCCGATAATAATGATTTAACATATTCATCCAATGTTTCGTTTGGAAATATGTCGGGAAATATTTTTACCTGGGTTCCTGCTTTCAATGAAGCTGATACTTATGTTGTTGAGTTTACTGTAAGTGATGGTATCGATTCTGACTCTAAAAATACTGTCATAACTGTAAACAACGTAAATCGCCCCCCTGTCCTTGGTGAAATAGGCACTCAATCAGTTTCTGAGAATTCTCTTCTTGAGATCACTCTTTCAGCAACTGATGATGATTCGGCAGGGATTCTTACATATTCCACAAACGCCAGTTTTGGAAATCTAACAGACAATGTTTTCACCTGGACTCCGGGCTCAGAGGAATCTGGTGTTTATGCTGTTGAATTCAATGTAAGTGATGGTTCTCTGGCTGACTCGGAAATTGTAACAATCAATGTTACTAATGTCAACAATGCTCCTGTTCTGGAGGAAATTGGCGAACAATATGTTCACGAAAATGAAACTCTGACCATTAACCTTTCAGCTACAGATGATGATTCCGGGGCTACTCTAAGCTACTACACCAATGCTACATTTGGGAATCTGTCAGACAACGTTTTCACCTGGATTCCTAATTACGATGCTGCAGGATCTCATATTACAGAATTTACTGTCAGTGATGGCACTGATTCGGATTCTGAAGTAGTGACAATTAATGTACAAAATACTAATCGTGCTCCTGTTCTTTCCCCTATTGATGATGTTGAGGTTAATGAGAATAATTCTTTTTCAATCACTTTATCAGCCTCAGATCTTGATGGCAATAATCTGAATTATTCTACAAATGCCACATTTGGTAACATATCTGGAAATGACTTTAACTGGACACCGGATTTTGATGATGCTGGTACATACAATGTTGAATTCACTGTCAGTGATGGCACTGATTCGGATTCCGAAGTTGTAGTTATTATCGTAAATAACGCAAATCGTCCCCCTATTCTTAATTACATAGGTCCACAATCTGTATTGGAAAACAATCTTCTTGAAATTTCACTTTCTGCTACTGATGAGGATTCTGAAGACATTCTGATATATGGCTACAACACCAGTTTCGGAGAACTTAATGATAATGTTTTCACTTGGACACCAGATTCAGAAAACTCTGGTATTTATGCTGTTGAATTCAATGTAAGCGATGGCTCCCTAGTTGACTCAGAAATAGTGATCATAAACGTCACTAATGTCAACAATGCCCCAGTTCTGGATGAGATTGGTGATAAAGATATTAATGAAAATGACACTTTGACAATTTCCCTTTCAGCTAATGATGATGATTCGGGAGATACCCTAAGTTACTACACCAATGCTACATTTGGTGATCTGTCTGACAATATTTTCATCTGGACACCTGATTATGATGATTCAGGTGTTTACAACGTTGAATTTAATGTAAGTGATGGATATCTGGTAGATTATGAGCTGGTAACAATTACAGTAAATAATGTTAATAATGAACCGATTTTGTCATATATTGGTGAGCAGTTTGTAAATGAAAATGAAACTTTAACAATTACTCTTTCCGCGACAGATGCCGATGCCGATGCAAATTTAAATTATTCAACCAATGCTACATTTGGCAATATGTCAGGCAATACTTTCACCTGGAGCCCGGATTATGATTCAGCTGGAATTTATTCTGTGGAGTTTACTGTGGATGATGGCATGGATTCAGATTCTGAAACAGTAATCATTAATATAGAAAACATTAATCTTGCTCCTGTTCTTTCCCCTATTGATGATATTGTGGTCAATGAAAATGAACTTCTGTCAATTACTTTATCGGCTAATGATCCTGATGGCAATAATCTGAATTATTCTACAAATTCCACATTTGGTAATGTGGCCGGTAATATCTTCACCTGGACTCCAGATTACGATGCTGAAGGAATATATGTTCTTGAGTTCACTGTAAGTGATGGTCTTGATTCTGATAGTGAGTTGGTTACAGTCGAAGTGAACAATGTTAACCGAGCTCCAGTCCTTTCTTCACCGGGATCATATTCTGCTGCAGAGAATTCTTCCCTTGTGATTACACTTTCAGCAACTGATCCTGATACAGGTGATTCTCTTTTTTATAGCCACAATGCTACATTTGGCATTCTGGAAGACAATGTCTTCACCTGGGTACCTGATTTTGATCACTCAGGTGTCCATACTATCGAATTTACTGTTAGCGATGGCAACCTTTCAGATTCGAAGGTTGCTGTTATCACTGTAAGTAATACAAATCGTCCACCATACATCGAAATAATTGATGATAAGTTGTTAAATGAAAATGAAGAACTGATTATCGACATAAATGGAACTGATCCTGATGGTGATTCTCTTACTTATGAGACAAATGTAGATTTTGGTACACTTGAAAATAACATTTTTACCTGGACTCCCGGTTTTGATGATAGTGGAATCTATGATGTGAGCTTCACAGTAAGTGATGGCAACCTGTCATACACAGAAGATATCAAAATAGCAGTTGGTAACACCAATGTTCCTCCTGTTTTGAATCCAATTGGTGGAAAAACTGTAGACGAAAATAATTCTCTGTCATTCACCATAAGTGCTACCGATGAAGATTCAGGAGACACTCTGACCTATGCTGCTTCCGGGCTTCCTTCAGGTGCATCATTCAATGATCAGACACGTCAATTCTTCTGGAAACCAACATATAACCAGTCAGGAACTCACAATGTAGTTTTTGAAGTTAGTGATGGAACTTTCAGTGACACTGAACTTGTGCAGATTGTTGTTAATAATATTAACATTGCTCCTGTCATTGGTTCTATAGGTAACATGACAGTTAATGAAAATTCTGAAATCAACTTTATTGTAACAGCTACAGACCATGATAAGGATAGCCTGGTATATTCGGTTTCAAATCCATCCCAGGTGGGCAGCTTCAATTCAATAACCCATGAATTCAGCTGGACACCTGATTATGGTGAATCAGGTGTCTATTCTCTTACATTCACGGTAGATGACGGCGACCTTTTTGATTCAGCGACAATCTACATTGAAGTATTAAATGTTAATCGTGTTCCTGAGCTGGATAACATTGGTAACAAAGCAGTCAATGAAGCAGAAGAACTATCATTCACAATAAGTGGTAGCGATCCAGATTCTGATCCCCTTGTTTATTCAGCCAGTGGAATTCCCGATGGTGCAGATTTCGATGAATCCACACACATTTTTACCTGGACGCCTGATTACGATGACTCAGGAACTTATGATGTAACTTTCACATTGAGCGATGGAAGTCTTACAGATTCTGAAACAATTACCATTAGTGTTGGTTCAGTAAATCTTCCCCCTGAGCTTGAATCCATTGGTGACAAAACTGCCATTGAAGGTTCAGAAGTTAGTTTCAGTATAAGTGCCATTGACCCTGATATGAATGACCTGACTTACTCCACATCTGCTCTTCCACAGGGCGCGTATTTTGATGAGTCCACTCTTGATTTTTCATGGACTCCTGACTATAACCAGTCAGGTATTCATTCCATAACTTTCACAGTAAGCGATGGTGAACTTACTGATTCCGAAACTATATTCATAGATGTTGAGAACACAAACCGCGCTCCTGTAATGGGAGACATCGGCAATAAAAATGTAGATGAAAATACAACATTGGTTTTCAAGGTCAGTGCTGATGATCCAGATTTGGACTCTCTTACATATTCAGCTACAGGTGTACCGGATACGGCAGATTTTGATTATTTGACCCGGGAATTTACCTGGACTCCAAATTATGGTGAATCAGGTACTTATTCTGTGACTTTTAATGTTACAGATGGTGCCCTTTCCGATTCTGAGACTATTGTTATAAGTGTTGGTTTTGTGAACCGTGCTCCTGATTTTGAATCAATAGGGGACAAAACTATCAGTGAAGGCTCAGAACTCAATTTCAGTATAAGTGCTACGGATCCTGATGAGGACGCTCTTGCATACTCTACATCTGAACTTCCTGAAGGTGCTGATTTTGATGAAATTACTCATTTATTCTCCTGGACTCCAGATTACGAACAGGAAGGCAGCTACTCCATAACATTCACTGTAAGTGATGGTGATCTTTCCGATTCTGAAATAATATCCATAGATGTTCAGGACACAAACCGTGCTCCTGTCCTGTCAGAAATAGGTAACAAGGAAACCGCAGAAAATACAGAACTATCATTTACCATAAATGCTGAAGATCCTGATTCTGATTCTCTTACGTATTCAGCTGACAATCTTCCAAATGGTGCCAACTTCGATACGTCAAGCCACAGTTTTGTATGGACTCCCGGATATGATGATTCCGGCACTTATGAAGTAACTTTCAAAACAAGCGATGGTGAGCTCTCTGATACAGAGACAATTACCATCACAGTAGGCTCGGTGAATCGTCCACCAGTGCTCGCATATATAGGAAATAAGCAAATAAATGAAAACTCTGAGCTTGTGTTCCAGATTGCTGCAGCAGATCCTGATTCTGATTACCTTATATTCTATATTGAAAATAAACCAACAGGTGCAGCATTTAACGGAAATACAGGTCAGTTCCGCTGGACTCCGGACTATAATGCATCAGGAACTTACTCCGTAACTTTCGGAGTAAATGATGGCTCTTTGAACGATTCGGAAACTATCTACATAACCGTAAATAATGTAAACCTTGCTCCGGTTCTTGATAATATCGGAAATAAACAGGTAGATGAAGGTTCTGAACTTTCATTTAATATATCTGCAATGGATCATGATGGTGACAATTTGATATATTATGCTACCGGTATTCCACAGGGCGCCAGTTTTGATCCGGATACCCATGAATTTAGCTGGATTACAGATTATGATGATTCAGGTACATATTCTGTAACATTCTATGTAAGTGATGCTTATCGTGTTACTTCCAAAACTATATTCATCAGTGTTGGTTCAGTCAATCGTGCTCCTGAGCTTGTTCCTATTGGCAATAGAACAATTGATGAAGGTTCTGAACTCAGGTTCACGGTGACAGGCTCAGATCCTGAAGCAAGTGATTTGACTTATTCCGTTACAGGAATACCCGATGGTGCCGATTTCGATGGAGATACGCATGAGTTTATCTGGATGCCTGATTATGACCAGTCCGGAACATATAATGTCACTTTCAGCGTAAGTGATGGTGAGCTTTCGGACTCTGAAACAGTCACCATTACAGTCGAACATGTAAATATTGCGCCTGTTCTGTCGGTCATAGGTGACGTATATATAGATGAGAATCAACTTTTGACAATAAGTCTTCAGGCAAGTGATGATGATGATGATTCAGGTGACACATTACATTTCTCAGTAAAGGATGCTCCGGTGGGTTCCGCAATAAATGAGTCTACAGGTATCTTCACCTGGATTCCATCATACGAAGATGCTGGAATCTATGATATTGTATTCTCTGTATCAGATGGTACAACTGAAGATACTCAAAATGTGGAAATTACAGTTATTAATATAAACAGACTTCCACAAATGAATGTATCTTCTCAGGTATATGTGGCTGAGAACAGTACACTTAACCTTGATTTGAACGCTTCAGATCCTGACAATACTCCATTGTCAATTACTACTGATTTCTCAATTGGTAGTTTAAATAATGGTATCTTCACCTGGACACCTGGTTATGAAGATGAAGGAAGCTACGATGCTACCTTTACTGTCAGCGATGGAGAGCTAGAAGTAAGCCAGACAGTTGAGATTATAGTTACAGGTTCAAACTCAGCCCCGGTGCTCTCTCCCATAGATAGTATTGTTGTTAATGAACTCGAAACGCTATCGATTAATCTTACAGCTAAGGACATAGATGATGACGAACTTAACTTTTCAAAGAATGTGGAATATGGTGAGCTCGCAGACAATTTATTTACATGGACTCCCGGAATAAATGATAAAGGAATTTACTATATTGTTTTTACAGTATCAGATGGCCAGCTTTCTGACTCTAAGACTGCCATGATTGCTGTAGGTAATACGAATATTCCCCCAACTATAGTAAAAACAGGAATTCAATATGGTAAAGAAAGCGAAACTCTGGAGTTTACTATTAATGCTACTGACCCGGATAATGAGACACTGATTTATGCAGTCACAGATCTTCCATCCGGTGCTACCTTTAATACTTCCACAGGTTCTTTTGAGTGGACTCCCACTTACGAGCAATCAGGTGAATATAGCATTGAATTCCGTGTATCTGATTTGCTATACACAGCTTTTGACACTGTACTTGTCAATGTTGAAAACGTCAATCGTGCGCCATTATTTGACCCAATACCCATGTGTAAGGTAAATGAGACCGAACAGGTAAAGATAAATCTCAGTGCGACAGACCCTGACAGAGATACCATTTCATTTTCAACAGACTTTGATAATGGACAGATAATCGGCGATACATTCGTGTGGGATACGGGTTATTACGACAGTGGGGAGTATTATATACTTTTCAATGTTACAGATAATGATCTTAGCAGTAGCACGACGGTTCATTTAAAAGTGAATCCAACTAACATGCCTCCGGAATTTGATAATATAGGTTCGCATTCAGTTTATGAGAACGAAACCATTGAGTTTTCTGTAAATGCAACAGATGCTGACAATGACACTCTTACATATTCCATTAGTGGCAAACCGTCAGGTTCTTCCTTTGATCCGAAAACAAGATTATTCCGTTGGACTCCGGATTATCGTCAATCAGGGACATATTCGGTAGAATTCCATGTGACTGATGGTGAGCTGAATGATTCAGAGGCTATAACAATAAGGGTCTATGATAAAGATAACACAAAACCAACCGATTACAGTGGTTTTTCATCTTCTGAAAGTAGCGGTAGTGGCGGAGGTGGTTCTTCCAGTGGTGCTGAAGACTATGATAATGTTGCATACAAAGATTACTCTATTAAATATGTGACCCAGGGCAGACAGATAGAATTTGCTTTCCCTAATTCAGAGAATGATCTTGAAACAGTAGGTTTCACTGCATTGAAGGCAGCTGGTCAGGTTAAAACAGTTATTGAAATACTGCATGATCGTTCTACTCTTGTAAACACAAACCCGCCGGGTAATGTGTATCGCCATGTTAACATATGGGTGGGAGATACCAAGTTTAATTCCGGAGCTTATTTCTCATCAGCAGAGATTACTTTTAAGGTACAAAAGCAATGGCTTGAAGAGAACAATGCTGAACCCTCCTCTGTAAAGCTTTACAGATACTCCGGAGGTTCATGGAATCAACTCACAACGTCCAGAATAGGTGCTGATGCTAAAAATTACTATTTTAAAGCTTATTCCCCTGGCTTCTCTCCATTCGCAATCGTGAGTACTGGCAGCACTCAGGTTCTACAAAATTCTGTTCCAGAACCATCGGCACAGAATACACAGGTGATATATAAGAGCAATACAGATCTAAATTCCGTGACGGCAGTTACTGATTCAGAAATTATGAGTAAAGCACTGGAAAATGAACCAGCAAGTCCCTTCAACACAAGGATCTTCTTCATAGGAATTGTAGGTATTTTGTTAATAGGCTCTGCAATTGGATACCATTCAAGGAATGAATCACCAGTCCTGAGAAGGTATTATGAAGCAATTCACACCTTTGTGCTTGGAATAAAGAACGCTGTAGAATGGACAAGTCATAAATTAAGTTCAGAATCCATTCATGAGGATTATACAGCTCTCAGTGTGAAACTTAATGAGATCAGGAATGTGGACTATAAGGCAATTTATGAGAAAAAAATAGCCCTAATAAAAGAAAGACAAAAACAGTAGCTTCAGAGTTTTCTTCTAACGAGGAAATCTCTTTTCTTTTTTACTTTCTCCCTTAATTTTATCTATTATTGAACAGTATTAATAAAAAGGGAATAATCACAGGGAGAAATCATGCTGGAGAAAATGTTCAATCCTGATTCTGTAGCCGTTATCGGTGCGTCCAGGAAAGAAGGTAAAGTAGGGAGAGCTGTACTTGAAAATCTGATGCAGAACAGTGAGCTCACCATCATACCTATTAATCCTAATGTTGACGAGATACTGGGGCTTCCATGTTATCATAATATACTGGAGGTTCCGACTGAAACACAGGTCGACCTTGCAATAGTCGTGGTTCCGGCAAAGTTTGTGCCTGGTTCCATTGATGAGTGTGGCAGGGCCGGCGTTACAAATGTAATTGTTATATCTGCCGGTTTCAAGGAAGCTGGTATTGAAGGTTCACGCCTTGAACGCGAATGCATAGCTTTATCTAAAAAATATGGAATAAACCTAATAGGTCCCAATTGTCTGGGTATAATTGATACCGCTTCAGGACTTAACGCTTCTTTTGCGGCTAATATGGCATATGAAGGAAATATTGCAATGATGTCTCAGTCAGGTGCTATATGTACTGTGACTTTGGACTGGGCTGAAAGGATTGGCGTTGGTTTTTCCAAATTCATAAGTCTTGGTAATAAAGCCGTACTTGCAGAAAATGATTTTTTACAGTTGTTTGAAAATGATCCTTCAACAGCAGTTATTGCAGCGTACCTTGAAGGTGTAAAAGACGGCCCTGAATTCATCAGGATTGCAGAAAGAGTATCACGTTCCAAACCAATAATTATAGTAAAATCAGGACGAACCTCAGTTGGTTCCAAAGCCGTATCATCACATACCGGTACACTTGCAGGTTCGGATGCTGCCTACAATGCCGCTTTTAAACAGGGTGGAGTACTGCGTGCGGATTCACTTGAGGAAATGCTCGATTACAGTCGTGCTTTCTCAGTTTGTCCTCTGCCGGAAGGCAGGAATATTGCAATAGTCACCAACGCAGGTGGTCTTGGTATTCTGACAGCGGATGCATGTTATAACTCAGGTCTTTCAATAGCTTCATTTGAAGAGAAGACTGTGGAAAGATTAAGAGAAAAACTGCCACCGGCAGCAAACTTCTATGACCCTGTTGACGTGTTGGGAGATGCAGGTGCAGACCTTTATGAGCATGCTCTTGATGTTGTTCTGGATGATATAAACGTAAACGGAATTATAGTTCTCGTGTCACCTCAGTCAATGACAGATGTTCCGGGAATTGCTGAAAAGGTTGCAGAAAAGATCAAGGAATCTAAAAAGCCAATCCTATGTAACTTTGCAGGTGGAAGCAGGATCGCAGAAGGAGAGGAAATCCTCAACAAATATGGAATTCCAAATTATTCCTCTGCAGAAAGAGCAGTTGCAAGTATGAATGCTCTCTGCAACTATTACACGATAAAGAATCACAAACGTGGTAAGCCTGCAGAGACAAAAGCAGACTGGGAATATGCCCGCTCATTCATGGATGAAGCATCTGAAAATAAAAGAAGGATGCATGGCCTTGAATCACTGGATATCCTGAAAGCATACGATATCCCTGTTGTGGATTCCAGGATTGCAAAGACTCTTCCGGATGCAATCAAGGCAGCAGAAGATATGGGATATCCTATTGTCATGAAGATCCTGTCACCTGACATCTCGCATAAGAGTGATGTAGGTGGTATTCGCCTGAATCTCAGGCATGCAGATGATGTGGAACGTGCTTACAATTCAATGATGTCAGATGTAAGACACTATATGCCCGATGCAACTATAACAGGCGTCCAGCTACAGAAGATGATAAGCGGAGGAAAAGAAGTAATCATCGGAATGGACAGGGATCCGCAATTTGGTCCATTGCTCATGTTCGGACTTGGAGGAACTTATGTGGAGTTCCTGAAAGATGTTTCTTTTGCAGTTGCTCCTATAACAGAGGCTGAGGCGAGACATATGGTATCATCAATTAAGACTTATCCCTTAATTGCAGGTGTAAGAGGGGAGGCGTCATCGGATATCGACTCAATAGTTCAGACACTTTTGAAGGTGTCACAGCTAGTTACGGATTTTCCGGAAATATTAGAATTTGAAATTAATCCTTTAATGGTAATGCCCGAAGGTCAGGGATGTGTTGCAATGGATATCAGGTTCACACTGAATCTGAATGAGTAAGGAGATGGTAAATATGGTTTCAATATTGGTTAGTTCATCAGAAGAGTTCTCTGGTAAGAGCTCTATATGTATGGGTTTGGGGAAAATATTCCAGAAAAGCGGTTTAAAGATCGGCTATATGAAACCGGTGGGTAATCTCCTGATCGATGTGGACGGTTCACTTACGGATGAAGATTCCGAAGGCATTAAGAACTTGTTGGGGATTGCAGATTCTGCTAAATATGTAACTCCAATCCATCTTACAGACAGTCTGATAGACGATGCACTCAAAGGTGTTGAGAAAGATCTTGATAAAAGACTTTCAGATGCATTTTCTGTAATTTCAAAGGATAAAGATGTAATATTCGTTGAAGGTACCGGTTGTATCGGTGGGGGTTCAATGTATGGCCTTTCAGACCCTGAAGTGGCATCTAAACTTGGAATACCAATGATGCTTGTCACACGTTTCGATTCCATATCTGCAATTGACAGGATACTTTGTGACGTGCGTATTGTTGGCGATAAAGCAAATCTCACAGGTGTGATACTCAACGAAGTTCCACGCAATATGGAAGACAGGGTCACCGAGATAGTTGTTCCTTTCCTTGAGCGCAAAGGAATAAAGGTTTTCGGAGTTATTTACGAAGATCATACTCTTCGTTCAGTGTTTATTTCTGAGATCGTTGAAGACCTGCATGCAGAAGTCCTTGTAGCTCCTGATAAACTGGACCAGCTTGTCGAGAACTATCTTGTAGGTGCAATGGAAGTCGGTTCTGCGATAAAATACTTCAGACGCCAGCCAAACAGTGTTGTAATCACCGGTGGTGACAGGGCAGATATACAGATGGCTGCAATTGATTCAAGAGTGAAATGTCTCATTCTCACAGGAAATATGCGTCCAAGTGGTGCTGTTCTTGCAAGTGCAGAGGAAGCCGGAATTCCTGTAATTCTTGTGCGTGGAGATACCATGAACACCATTGAAAGAATGGAACACCTAATCGGTCATGCACATATAAAACAGCAAGTAAAGCTTGACAGAGTTACCGAACTTCTGAGAAATCATCTGGACATTACTGCTATTGCAGAAAGTATTGGCGTTGAATTAAATGAGTAAAGGAGATTCTAAAATCTCTTTTTCATCTCCTTTTTATTTCCATAGCAACTTTGCTTATTTTTCCAGTTTCATTGTTTTTTCTTTTAGTGCTTTTACAACATCCGGATCCTGCAAAGTTGTAAGGTCTCCCGGATCTTTTTCGTTTGCAATTGCTTTGAGAACTCTTCTCATAATCTTACCACTTCTTGTTTTTGGGAGGTCATCTGCAAAGATTATCTGTTTAGGTCTGGCAAAGGGTCCAATATTCTTTTCAACGTAAGTTCTGAGCTCTTTCTTGATATCTTCACTTTCCTCAACGCCAGTTCTGAGTGTCACATAACAGTAGATGACCTCACCTCTGAGCTCGTCTTCTTTCCCTACAACTCCTGCTTCGGCTACTGAAGGATGTGAAACCATTATGCTTTCAAACTCTGCACTTCCAATACGGTGTCCTGAAACTTTGATAACATCGTCCACACGACCAATAATCCAGAAATAACCATCTTTATCTCTTTTTGCTCCGTCACCTGCAAAATAGGTCTTGTTATCCCATTTGCTCCAGTAGGTCTCGATGAAACGTTCTTCATTTCCAAATACAGTGCGGACCATGCTTGGCCATGGATTGAGAATTGCAAGATAACCATTCTCTCCGGGTGCAACTTCTTTTCCTTTATCATTCAGAACCGTTGCTTTAATTCCAGGGAATGCCATTGTGGCACTTCCTGGTTTTGTCGTGGTGATACCTGGAAGTGCTGATATCATTATCATTCCAGTTTCGGTCTGCCACCAGGTATCAACAACAGGACATTTTCCAAGTCCGATGTTTTCATGATACCAAAGCCATGCACCGGGATTTATTGGTTCACCCACAGAACCGATAAGCCTGAGTGTTGATATGTCATGCATCTGAGGCCATGATGGTCCCCACTTCATGAACGTCCTGATGGCTGTTGGTGCGGTGTAAAGTATCGTTACCCTGTGCCTTTCGATTATATCCCAGTACCTGTCCTTATCAGGATAATCCGGTGCACCTTCATAGGTTACAAGGGTGGTACCGTTGGCAAGTGGACCATAGACAATGTATGAGTGTCCTGTTATCCATCCGCAATCTGCAGTACACCAGTAGATATCATCTTCTTTAAGGTCAAAGATGAATTTGCTGGTTGTCTGGGTTGCCACCATGTATCCACCGGTGGTGTGAACTATTCCTTTTGGTTTTCCTGTTGTACCGCTGGTGTACATCAAAAAGAGCATATCTTCGGAATCCATGACTTCAGGTTCACATGAAGTGCCTGCTCCTTCCATGACATCATGCCACCAGATGTCTCTTCCTTCCTTCATCTGTACATCGTTTTTCTGGTGGTTGACAACTATTACTCTGTCAACGATTCCACAGGAGCGGATTCCGTCATCGACCTTGTTCTTTTGTTCGACAACTTTTCCTCGGCGTGAGTATCCGTCACAGGTCACAAGAATCCTACTATTGGCATTTCCAATCCTGGTTGCAAGTGATTCCCCGGAGAATGCTGCAAAAACAACACTGTGCGGTGCTCCTATACGTGCACATGCCAGCATTGAGATGATAACCTCAGGTATCATTGGGAGATATATTGTAACAATATCTCCTTTTTTCACTCCAAGGTCTTTGAGGACATTTGCAAATTTACAAACCTCATCAAGCAGTTCTCTGTATGTGTATCTCCGAATCTCACCGCCTTCGGATTCCCAGATAAGTGCATTCTTATCTGCACGTTCTTTCAGATTAGTATCAAGACAATTGTAGCATGCATTGAGCTTTCCTCCAACGAACCACTTTGAATGTGGAGGCTCCCATTCCAGCACTTTTTCCCATTTACTATACCAGTCAATATTCTCTGCATTCTTTTCCCAGAACGCTTCCGGGTCTTCATCGGCTATTCTGTAAATATCAGGATCATTGATATTTGCATTTACAGCGAAATCTTCCGGTGCTTCAAACACAGCTTCGCTTTCTTGAGATTTTTCTGATTTTTCTCCCATGATAACACCCACATGGACAATTTGTCCCTAAGTAAAATAGTATCAATTTATTTATATGGTTTTTTGTGGGCTGATGAGAGGTAGTTTAAAATAACTTTTACAGAGAAAGCCGGAAAAATAATGTAAAATAAAGAATGATGATGTGAAGAAAATATTTCATTTCTTCATCATTTCAAGTACGTCACAGACTTTGTTGATTGTGTCAACTGCTGTTTTCATACCTTCTTCATCTTCTGCAGCAGGTTTCCTGAGAATTCCACCAAAGTGTCCGCCGTCACCGACAACTATCATTCCGTGTATGTGCATCCATTCATGTATAGACTGGATGGTCTTCTCCTGGCCACCGTTCCTTGAACCGCCTATTGCCATGGCTGCACCAACTTTGTTGCTGAGCCTGAATCCCTGTCTCCTGTGTACAACGCTTCTGTCACAGAGTGCTTTAAGCTGTGCTGTCATTGTTCCGAAATAGACCGGAGATGAAACTACTATTGCGTCTGCTTCTAACAGTTTATCATAGACTGGCTTCATATCATCATCAATTACACACTTTTCTCCTTTAGCGCAAACACCACATGCAGTACATGGAGCAACTTTTGATTCAGAGAGGAATACAGCATCTGTTTCAAAACCTCTTTCACCTGCTATCTCCAGCATGTTCTTGATCAATGTATCATTATTCTGGCCTGCTTTAGGGCTTCCTGATATTCCGAGTATCTTCATAAGATCACCACTTTGCAATAGAAGGCAATCAATATTAGTTTTTGGCTGTTTTGATTTACAGAAAAGGTATAATACGATTAGTTCATTATGACAAAAAATCAGACAATATATGTCATTTATATACTTAAGTGGACTTATTTACTCTATATATACTATAATGATCAGCTCATTCAGGTTAAAAGAAGCGGTGATGGAATTTTGACTAGCAGGGACTATCTTACTATTGATGATTTTGATATAGACGGTAAAACCATACTTGTACGGGTGGATCTGAACACTCCTATGGATACTGACGATAATATTCTCGATGATATGAGAATTAAAAGCCACATACCTACCATAAAAGATCTTGAGGATGCTAAGGTTGTTCTTATGGCTCATCAGAGTCGTGCAGGTAAAAACGATTTTACAACCATGAAACCGCATTCTCAGCTAATGTCCCAGTATCTTGGTAAGGAAGTAAAGTATGTGGACGATATTTTCGGAACATATGCACGTACCTCCATTGCTTCCATGAAAAAAGGCGATGTGATTTTGCTTGAGAATGTCAGATTCTATTCTGAAGAAAGCATAACAAGGCCAGCAAGTGAACACTCAACCACTCATATGGTAAGAAAACTTTCTCCTCTGATTGATATTTACCTTAATGATGCTTTTGCTGTTTCCCACAGAAGTCATCTTTCCATCATGGGCTTTACTGAAACCCTGCCAACAGGCGCCGGACGTGTAATGGAGAAAGAGATAACATCACTTGACAGGGGTGTAAAAGGTGGTGAGAGGCCATGTATCTTTGTACTGGGTGGTGCAAAGGTTGATGATTCCCTGACGGTTGCCGAGAATGTGCTCAGTAATGGAGGTGCTGACAGAGTGCTTGTAACAGGTGTTGTTGCAAATGTTATGCTTGCAGCATCAGGTGTTGATATTGGTTCCACAAATCTGGATTTCATAGAATCACAGGGTTATACTGACCAGATAGAAAGAGGAAAAGAAGTTCTTGCAAAATTCAATGGTAAGATCGGACTTCCTTCAGATGTTGCTTTTAATGATGGTGGAAACAGGGTGGAAGCTCATGTGAGCGAGTTACCTGACGGCAACCTCCCCATAAATGATATTGGTCTTGAGACGATCGTTTCTTTTTCTGATGAAATTAAAGCTGCAAAGACTGTGGTTCTTAACGGTCCTGCAGGTCTTTCAGAAGTTGAACCATTTGCACTTGGCACTCACGAGATTATCAAAGCGGCTGTGGAATCGGAATATTCTATAGCAGGCGGTGGTCATATTTCTGCCGAAGTGAGAAACCTTGGTTATGAAGAAAAGTTCTCCCACCTCAGTACTGGTGGTGGTGCATGTATTGACTATCTTGCAGGGGCAGAGTTGCCGGGAATTGAAGCTCTTAAGTCTGCAGCCACTCGATACAGACTTAACAGATAAGAACTAAATTTATTTGCTGATCATAAAGTCAGCAAAAAAGGAGTTTAGTTTATGAGTGATGGGATAAAATTACTTTCAGATACCGAAGGTCAGGCAGCTGTGCAACTTGCCAGAGATGCCATTGAATTATATTTAAGAACAGGTGAGATGATGGATGGCTCGGAGATCCAGCTCCCTGCTATATTTGAAGAAATACGGGGTGTTTTTGTAACCCTCACTAAAAGCCATGATCTCCGAGGCTGCATAGGCCATCCTTATGCAGATTCTTCACTAAGAAATGCAATCACAGATTCAGCTCTCTCAGCAGCACTTCGTGACCCAAGATTTCCTCCGGTTAAAAAGGAAGAGATGGATGAGATCACTGTTGAAGTTACCATACTCACAAAACCTGAGCTTGTTGATGTTCCTCCAAAGGAACTACCATCTTCAATTGAGATAGGAAAACACGGATTGATAGTGAAAAGTGGTTACAGGCAGGGTCTGCTATTACCTCAGGTGGCTCCTGAAAATGATTTTGATGAGATAGAGTTCCTGAACCACACATGCATAAAAGCTGGTCTTCCACATGATGCATGGGTAACAGGTGCTGAAGTTTACGCTTTTGAAGGCCAGATATTTACAGAGACCAAACCCCGTGGCGAAGTCAAAGAAAAAGACTTCAAGGACGGCTCATGTTCAGGTAATTGATCGATTACCTGACATGAATATTTTGTTATATGATTTTTCATTTTTGTTTTAAAGGTAGCTTTCAAGCACTTTAAGAATAGAATCCACATCTCTTTCAAGTGCCTTTACTGCCATTTCCATCATCAGGTTGACGATGCCTTCGTCACCGAATGTCCTGAAATCAGTCTTAAGTCCAAGTACCGGAATTCCTTTTGCATAGGCATAGCCCATTTCCCATGCTGTCCCTGAATCCACATCACTGCCACCATCAAGCACCGCCAGCACAATATCCGATTCGTCAATTCCCTGTACATCATTATCAAAAATAGTTTTCTGCCTGTCCTCCATACGGCTTGATTCGGTATCATTACCGTCCTCCTGTGGCAGAAATACAGAGAATCCCATCTCAACCAGCCTGTCCCTGAGCAGTACGTTAAAATCCCTCTCCGCCTGTGAAAAAAGTGGCCCTGCTAAGTATATCTGTTTTTTTCCATCCATTAATTATTCCATCCATTTAATTTAAGAGAAATGTATAATTGACCAACTGCTTAATAATTGTGTTGTAAGCAGGGTGAAAATAATAATTCGTTTGTCTATTCTTCGTCTGTATCGATGTTTTCCATTTCATCAAGGAATTTTTTGACAATTGACTCGAGCTTCAGTATCTGCCTGTAGTAACGGGCAACTATTTCCATTTCACTTGTAGTTTTATCTGATCCGTCACGCTCGTATTTTTTGATGATATCCGGTAATATCTTTTTTGATGGAAGGATTACATTATCATATTTCATTCGCAGTGCCTGTGCACCGATAGCTGCAAGATTCTTGTCAAGGAAAAAGAAAGCTTTTTTTGAACCTGGCTTTTTGAATCTTTTTATGATATGGAATTGTGAGAGGTTTTTCATAGCAGTACTGACGGCTGATAAACTGTATCCGGTTTCTATAGATATCTCTTCAAGTGACATTTCTTCAGGCTCTATGAAAAGCACTCCGACAATTCTTGAAGAGATTTCGTCAAAACCCTCAGATTTTAAGTTCTGTGTTATGAGTTCTGTAAATTCTTGCTTTGGGCTTTCCAGATCAGAAGGTATCCAGAATACATTCCCGGGTTCCCTTTTTCTTGTAGGATAGAGCAAAGATGATCGTTCTCTTGTATTACTACCTCTTTCATCACCTGGACGAAGGGGTGTAAGCTTTGCTGTCTTTTTTTCTTTGTCACCCATGGAACTGCCTCAATATCGAAATTGTCGGACATTTAAAAATGTGCAAAAATACGATATTTTAGTCATGAATTCCATGCCTATAATGTTTTCTATGAAAAAAGTGCTGGAACTTGCCAATTTCAGTTGTTTTATAAAAGTTTGTTCCGAATCTGCAAAGTTTGTTCGATCTGTTATTCATCGATTATTTTCCACGTATAGTTAAGCCCTGACCCCATTCTTATCAATGAGGCTACTAGTATTGCTTCATCGATTTCCTCTTCTGAAATTCCTGCTTCTTTTGCAAGTTTTCTATTTACTGAAAAACATTTGTCACAACCAACTGCAACAGCACTTGCAATTACAAGGAGTTTCTTGGTTCTGCTGTCGATCGCACCATCTTTCATAATGTTTTTTTTCATTGCAGAAAAGCCGATCTTCCTATCAATTTCGTCAAATTTTTCCAGGTTATTCATTATCATGTCTCCTCTACATTTTCAAGAAAAGCTTCTCCTCTTGGTGATATCTGATACATTAGCGGCTCACTGTTCTCAACTCTGTCCACGTAAAGAGCATTTTCCAGCATTTCAACGTGAAACTTCGCCATAGAGCTATTGAGGCTCAGATTATCCCCTATCTCCACAACACTAAGAGAGTTATTATTCAACATTTTGAGGATCTTGCGACGTGTAGGATTTTGCATTGTCTGGAGTCCTATCTTATGATCTTCAGTAGGATTTGTCTTCAGTCTTCCTTCTTTCTCTAACCTGTTGAGCCATTCCTGTTTTTTCGTTAAAGTGTCCTTTCCACTCATTTGACCACCTGTTTATATTTTAAATTACTGAACTTTCAGTAATCACTGAAATTTATAAAACTTTAATTTATTTAATGTTATGGGTCAAGCTCGATCACCTGAAATAGGAGTACAAAAACTATTATTTCCCGGCTCTGACAATTAACAAGGATTGCATGCGTCACAATCATCATTAGGTTTGAGTGTTTGATGGGAGCTGTTATTTTTTATATCAATACTATGTATTATGTTCGCTAAAAAATATATGAAAGTAAGTGGATATTGTAAAGCTGGTTTACAGCAAGGTACGATGCAATCAGTTTGAGAGATGCAGATTGAGAGGTATCTCAAAAGTAAAGTTACTACCTTTTCCAGGTTCACTTATTACATCGATAGTTCCACCATGGAGCTCTATGAACTTTTTAGTGAGTGCAAGTCCAATTCCTGCTCCACTATATTTTCGGGCAATGGAACCATCTATCTGAAGCAATGGCTTGAATATAGTTTCAAGATCGTCTTTATTTATTCCTATTCCAGTATCAGTTACTGATATTTGCAGCATATGGCCGGATGTTGAGGTCTCGATGGTAACTGCTCCTCCCTGGCCTGTGAACTTGACAGCATTTTCAAGAAGGTTGTGTATTATCTGGGTCAGTTTATATTCATCTGCATAAAAGGTCCCAATTGCTTCTTTTCTTTTAAATGAAAGGTTGATACTCTTATCTGCTGCCCTTTTTGAGATCAGCATGATTATTTCATTGATAAGAGAATCCAGTGTTATCTTTTTAAGATTAAGATTTTCCAGGTCATTGATCTCATATCTGGAGAAATCGATAATTTTATTAATCAGGTCAAGAAGGTCTTTCCCACTGGTATTGATGTACTCAATATACTTTTTTTGTTCATCGCTAAGTCCTTTATACTCCTGCTGCAACAGCACATCTGAAAAACCAATTACTGCGGTAAGTGGTGTTCTCAGTTCATGTGATACATTCTTCATAAATTCACTTTTGATACGGTTTGTATCTTCAGATATGATCTTTGAATATATCAAAGCCTCTTCTGCCATTTTTCTTTCTGTGATATCCCAGTTTGTTCCTATTATTTTTAATGGTGTTCCGTTTGTATCACGTTTGACAATGGAATGTGCTTCCAGAAAACGAATATCTCCTTTAGGGGTGATTATACGAAATTCTGTTTTAAAGTCTTTTATTCCG
This sequence comes from Methanolobus bombayensis, assembly GCF_017873415.1. Taxonomy (GTDB): domain Archaea; phylum Halobacteriota; class Methanosarcinia; order Methanosarcinales; family Methanosarcinaceae; genus Methanolobus; species Methanolobus bombayensis. Next base: position 45,399 of record NZ_JAGGKD010000005.1, read on the forward strand.
GAAATTGCATCATTAAGCTCTTTCAGAGCTTTTTCTACATCATCCGGATGAACTCTTTTTTCCCAGTAATTGAACTCTCCTGTAAACTTACCTGGATCGGATCCGTATAATTCATGCATTTTTTTATCCCATATAAGGGAATTAGTTTTGAAATCCCATTCCCATATGCCGATTTCAGCACTTTTTGTTGCAAGAGAAAGTCTTTGAGTTGCAGAACCAAGCATTTCTTCTGCATTTATCCTATCACTAATATCAGTGTGTACTCCAAGGAAAAGGTTATCTGAAAGACTTACTATGTCCAGTGACCAGTAGCCTCTTGTACCATCCTTTTTTATGAATGGCAATTCAGTAGAAAGGTATCCTTTTTCGTGTAATTCATGGAACAGTTTTTCATAGCTGTATTTTTCTTCAGGTGGAAAAGTATCTTTCTGGTTCATTGATAGCAATTCTTCCCTGGTGTAACCTGTTATCTTACATGCTGCCGGATTCACGTCTATATACTGCCCGGTGTCATCCGCCACAATAATTGCGCTGGGTGAATTATCCACATAACTACGGAATTTTCTTTCATTTTCCTTGAAAGCTTCCTCTGCTTTTCTTCTTTCTATTTCTGCAGCAGCGCGTGAAGCAAAACTACTGAGTATGGAATACAAGTGTTCAGAACGTTCCATTGGTTTTTCGTCAATTATTGCAAGTAATCCAATTATCTCATTGGAATTGTTCTTTAGTGGAAGTCCCCAGTAACTTTCTGCTTTCAATCGTTGAAGTGTCCGGCTTTTCGGGAAGAATTGTTGTACGTTTGAAGGACAGAACCATTCTCCGTTCAGGATTACATTTTCACATAGAGTTCCTGTAATTTTGAAATCAAAGTCTTCTGTGTAATTTCCATGGCTCCATACTGCAATCGTAGATGCTTTTTCTCCTCCTTCTGTGCAGTATTCAGCCAGAAACGCAGTGTCAATATTCTGAGAAACAGAAAGTTGACGGACAAGGATCCTGAATATATTATCTCCACGTTCAAATCCTGTTTCAGCAATGGTGGTCAAGGTGTCTCTGAAATTTTTTCTTTCGGTTATATCACGAACAATTGCAAGTACATTATCTTCATAAAGAGGACTCAGCCTTGCTTCGAAAAAGGACTTTTTCCCATTGCTGCTGAGCTGATATTCAACTGTCTGCATACTCCCTGAATCTATACATTTGTTGCACATTTCTATATACTTACTTGCTTCTTCATCAGAGAATACATCTTTTATGTTCGAACCAATTATATTCTCAAAAGGAACCGCAGGCTTTGAGTCATCTCCCGGATAGTATTCTCTGCAATATCCTTCCCTGTCAATAACAAATAGCATATCGGGTAATGTATCGATTATCGCTTTATCCCTTTCAGCCTGCAGCTTATGTATTGTTTCTGCTTTTTTGCGTTCAGTTACATCTGTTATTATGGTTGCAAACTGACCTTTTCGCGGCCTGTATGCTACAACTTCGTAGAACCTGTCAAGTTCCTGTGAATAATTTTCATAAAATAAGGGTTCACCGGATAATGCTACATTTCCGTATTTATCTATCCAGTAATCTTCGGTATTAGGTAATACTTCAAGAACAGTTCTGCCAATGATAGCTTCTTTTTTAAGGCCCGTTATTCTTTCAAAACTATCATTTACGTCAAGGAAGCGATAATCTATAACTTTTCCATCATAATTCGTAATTATTTCATGAACTGCAAGCCCCTGCTGCATTCCGGAAACCAGTGTTCTGAACTTTTCCTCGCTTTCCCTTAGTGTTGTTTCAGCTTTTTTCCTTTCAGAGATATCAGTACATACACAAAGTACAAGGGTCTTATTTTCATAATAAATATTACTTGAACTTATTGACACATCAAAAGTACTTCCATCCTTACGGCGATATATGGTTTCCAGATCCTCACCAGACATTCCAACGGAAGTTATTATTTTTTCCAGCTCACTTCTGGTCCATTTTGCATCCCAGTCCCATACATGTAATTGTTTCACTTCATCAAGAGAATAACCAAGCATATTAGCATAACTCTGGTTAGCATCATAAACACCACCTTTTTGGTCAAGAATGACAATCCCATCTCTTGATTGATTTATCAGAATATTCCATCTATTTGCTGCTTCTGACAGTTTTTCTTCATTCCTTTTCCTTTCAGTTATGTCAAGAGCTGTGAATGTTACTCCTTTTTTCAGATCGTTTAAATCAATGGGCGTTGAGGAAAGTAACACATCAATGATGGTCCCATCTTTTTTTATCCATCTTGTTTCAACTGTTCCTGTTCCTTGTTCAGCTATCTGACGATATTTTTCAGAACCTACATATTCAAAATCAGAATCAGTTGGATATAATTTTCTGGCACTGTACCCTATAAGTTCTGTCTCAGTGTAGCCGGTCATCTCGCATATTCGGGAGTTAACCTCAGTAAGAATCCTCTCAGATACAACTCCTATTCCGATGGGTGCGGCTTTGAATATACTTCTGAGTCTTTTCTCACTTTCAGATAAGCCGTTGGGTTCACTTTTTATGTTTTTATGTAACCTGGCTGTTTCACCCATATTTATCACTCTATGGAATTTCCGGCACAGATCTTTTATCAATCCACAGTTTCTTTATTTGATCATCAAAATAAGACTTCTCTTCAAAATTGATGTATGAGTGTTTGATGTGAGCAGTTAACATAGGAGAATATTATTTTGTCCGATCTTCAAATGTAATTATGCGAGGGAATCTCCTGTATTTACATTTGACATTAAGAAGTATATATTTATTTTGCTATCTTTTAGTTAGTATATATTGCACATTTGTATTGAACAATCTGTATAATAACATCAGATGTCTGGTTTTTGAAAGATTGGAAAACCTTTTATTTCCTGATTTCCAAATTTGAAAGGGGGTTAACAAGTGGAAATCAGTTCAGGGAAGAAAATCTGGTGGATAGTTTTTGTATTTATAGCAATTATCGCAATCATTATCCTGTCTGCCAATTATCTGGGTGTTCGCCCGACAGTTACAGGCTCAGGAGTTGATGGAATTACTTTACCTGAGGGCTTTGTTATCGATGTATATGCTGATGATCTTGGCAAGTCTCTGCTTTCTTTCGGTGGTCCGTCCCCCGGTCCCCGCATGATGATGATAAAAGATGGCCTTCTCTTTGTCTCTATTCCTAACAAAGGAATCATAGCAATCCTCCCGGACAGGAATAATGATAACAATGCCGATGAACTTCTGATTTTCATTCAGGACCTTAATAATCCACATGGAATTGACTACTATGATGGCTGGTATTACATTGCAGAGGAAAGCAGAGTTATTCGTGTAAGGGATGATGATGGAGACCTTGTAGCTGATAATAACAGCCTTGAAGTGTTGATAGATAATCTTCCAACAGGAGGACATTACACAAGGACCATCAAAGTTCATGATGGTGAACTGTACCTGAGCATGGGTTCTTCATGTAATGTCTGTGATGAGTCCAATGAAATGAGAGCTGCCATATCAAAAAGTGATCTTGATGGCAGTAATCTGACAATATTTGCAAGCGGACTTCGTAATTCTGTAGGTCTGGAATTCCATCCTGAGACAGGTGAATTATACGCAACTGAAAACGGAAGGGACTGGCTTGGTGACAACACTCCGCCTGATGAGATCAACCTGATAGTTGAAGGCGGTGATTATGGATGGCCGGACTGTTATGGTAAGAATATCTTTGACACTGATTTCAATAATAGTAGGTACACCGGAAATCCCTGTAATGAGAGAGGTAAAATCCCGAGTTTAATTGACCTTCAGGCTCATTCCGCACCACTTGGACTGACATTTTATGATGGTGACATGTTCCCTGAAGAATATCAGGATGATCTGTTTGTGTGCTACCACGGTTCCTGGAACCGTAAAGAACCTACCGGATACAAGATCGTCAATATTGACATGGATACTCATCAGGTCAATGATTTTGCAACAGGATGGCTCAAGGCAGCAACAATAAGCGGCAGGCCGGTTGATGTGATCGTTGCGGATGATGGTTCGCTTTTTGTGAGTGATGACAATGCGGGGAAGATATACAGGATACGTTATGAAGGCTGAAAAAGGAACTACTTTAATATAAGAGTTTGATACAGTTATAGTGGAGTCGTTTATTTCATTCCGATTGCGATATTGGATTCCACATTCATATTAGCGGGGTTATATAATTACTATACAGAATATCCGGTCAGATATTGATTTTACAGAGGATTTGACACAGGGCAATTCATTCTCCCTGCTTTATGACACAACAGACCAACTTGTAGATGTTGTTGCTTCCTTTTTTGATGCTGGACTCAGTAACAATGAGTGTTGCCTCTGGGGTGTAGCGGGACAGCTTGATATCGATGATGTGAAAGACCTGCTCAGGGATGCAGGACTTGATGTTGACAGATATGTTGAGAATGGACAACTGATATTCTCAGAATGCAATGAATGTTACATTGCCGGAGAAGGCTCTGTTTCTGACATGGACCTTCTGAAATGGCAGGAGATATACAACATTGCAATGGCTGAAGGTTACAATGGCCTGCGTATAGTTGACAAATTCACGATTGTAGATGGCGATTCCTGGGACAGCTTTGTGGAATATGAAAAACAGGCCATGGGACTTATCAGGACTAAGAAGATCACAGGTCTTTTTGCTTTTCTCCTCGAAGCACGTTCAAGGACGGAAATGATTGAAATTATCAGCATGCATGACGGGACCATTATTGAGAAAAATAGCAGGTGGACACTGCTTCAGAGTTCTTCCTCATGCAAGACAATTAGCAGGAGTCAGTATTTCAGGGATGAGATCCTTGAAAATGTGTGGACAGGTTTCTGGGCTGTCGATGAAAATGACAAGATCGTCTTCTTCAATAAGGGTATGGAATCTATATCCGGCCTGTCTAAAAGTGATGTATGCGGAAAGAAACTGACAAATTTCATACCTCAAAGTATTGAGGGTGAAGATCCCGGATTTGCAGATGTTTTCCAGGCAGTAAAGGAAGACCTGCAATCAAGAAGTTATGACGTTTTCCCATTTGTCAAACCCGACGGTCAGTTCATTTATCATAGTGGCTTTTTACTTCCTCTCACAGATGATGAGGGTAATTACAGTGGTATGATAGGTACTATAGGCAAGCTTGTGGAGCAGACAATCAACCATGAAACATTGCGTGATAAATTCAAATCAATAGAAAAACTGGAAGATATATACAGAAAAAGTCCTGTTGTGGCATTTCTATGGAGTGCGGAAATGGGCTGGCCTGTTGCTTTTGTTTCTGAGAATATCTCACAGTTCGGTTATACTCCCGAGGATCTGACTTCAGGTAAAATGAATTACGGAGACATAATCCATCCTGATGATCAGTATTATGTACGCAGCGGTGTAGAAGAGCTTGAAATTCAGGGAAAGATGTTCTTCTCAAAGGAATATCGTCTTATGACAAAGTCCGGCAAGGTACGCTGGGTTACGGAAAGATCACACCTTATAAGAGATAAAAAAGGGAATCCTGCTTATTACCAGGGCATAATAATAGATATCACTAAAAGGAAAAAGGCAGAAGAAACCGCTCTTAATTCTGAGAAAAAATACCGTCTCATTTTTGAGAATTCCCCTCTTGGTATTTTCCATTTCAATGAAAAAGGAATTATCACTCATTGTAATGAAAAATTCCTGAAAATAATGGAGCTGAAAAGTAAAGAAGATATCATTGGTTTTGACCTTGGAGCATCAATTGTAGATAAAAATATGAAAAAAGCAGTTGATGATGCGCTTTCAAGAAAACAGGGTTTCTTTGAAGGTGAATATCACACGGTTTCTACTGATATTACAATCTACATAAAAGCATATTACAGTCCTAATATTGCAGAAGATGGTTCCTTCCTTGGTGGGATAGGTGTTTTTGAGGACATATCCGAAAAGAAGAGAGCCGAAGATGCCGTACTTGAGGCTGAAAAGAAATACCGCCTTATCTTTGAGAACTCTCCTGTAGGGATTTTCCATTTCAATGCAGAGGGTATTGTCACCCATTGTAATGAGAAGTTCCTTCAGATCATAGGAGTGAAAAATAAGGACTATGTTATTGGTTTTAATATGGTCACTCAGATACAGGATAAGGATATGAAAAAGGCTATTTCGGATGTCCTTTCAAGAAAAACAGGTCATTTTGAAGGTAAATACCATACTGTCATAAGCGGCAAGGAGCTTTATCTCAAAGCAGATTATAGTCCTAATGTTGCAGATGATGGCACTCTTTTGGGAGGTATTGGTATCTATGGCGATGTTTCTATTCGTAAAAAGGCAGAAGAGGCTTTGCGGCTTGATGAATCCCGCCTGGAAGCATTACTGAAGATAAGTCATGTCACAGATCTATCTCTGCGAAGTGTAGCAGATTTTGTGCAGGAAGAAGCTGTACGCTTGACCCAGAGTAAGATAGGTTATCTTGCATTTCTCAATGATTCCGGTGCCAAGCTTACAATTTATTCATGGTCTCAGAGTATCATGGACAAATGTAAGGTTAAGGGAAGGAAGCTTGAATACCCGATCGAGGAAATAGGTCTCTGGGGGGAACCTATCAGGCAGAGAAAAGCTGTGATTGTAAATGATTTCGATGCTCCCAATCCATTGAAACATGGTTACCCTGAAGGTCACATCAGACTTAAGCGTTACATGAGCATCCCTATATTTGACGGGAAGAAGATCGTAGGTGTTGCCGGTGTTGGTAATAAGGAAGCTGATTACGATAAAACGGATGTAAGGCAGCTTACATTGTTCATGGAAGGCATGTGGAAACTTATCCAGCGCCAGAAATCAGAAGATACTTTGCGTGAGTATGCAGACGAGCTTTCCAAGGTCAATAAGGAGCTTTCAAAGACCAATGAAGAACTTTCACAGGCTAACGAGGAATTGAAATCCCTGGACAGGATGAAGGATGATTTCCTCTCGAATGTAAGTCATGAATTCAAGACCCCTCTGACATCCATTCAGGGATACAGCCAGCTTATTTCTGACGGAACACTTGGTGATGTGAATGAACAGCAGCAAAAGGCTGTGGAGACTGTGCTCAGGAATTCAGAACGGCTTAGAAGACTTGTGGATTCTTTGTTATATCTGAGCCGTGCACAGTCCGGTAAACTGAACTATTCTTTTGAAATGCTTGATATCGGGGACATACTGGATCATTCGGTTCAGGATCTTGCACTTCAGGCTGCAAGTAAGAACATAGAACTTGTGACAGATATTCCTTCTGATCTCCCACAACTTGCTGTTGACCGTGATAAGATGATGGATGTTTTTGTGAACCTGATCGACAATGCAGTTAAGTTCACTCCCGAAGGTGGCAAAGTTACGGTTTCAGCACATGTCTCTGAAGGCTCAATGTATCTGGATGTAGAGGATACAGGAATTGGAATTCCTGAAGATAAAATACCAATGCTTTTCCAGCGTTTCTATCAGGTTGATTCATCTGTTAAGAGAAGATATGGTGGCACCGGACTTGGTCTTTACATCTGTAAGAAGATAGTTGAGGATCATAAAGGTGATATTTACGTCAGCAGTGAAGAAGGGAAAGGAACCTCAATTCATATTCGTCTTCCTCTGGAACGATGAAATCGTCTGAAACACTTTTAAATCCTGCATCAGGAATGATTTTTCAAAAAGCTTTTTAGTTTAGTAACCTGATTTATGGATATATTTTCTTTCGGATCCATGATTAGTTGCAGACAGGAATAAGGGTATAAGGTATTTAATCCAAGGTGAAAAAATGAAAGTCATAATCATAGGCGGTTTTCTGGGAAGCGGTAAAACAACTACTTTAAGGAATCTTGGTAAACATCTCATTGATAAAGGCCATAAAATAGCTATTATTGTCAATGAGGTAGGTGAGGTTGGAGTGGACGGTGCAACCATTTCGAGCAGCGGACTTGTAACAAAGGAACTTACAAGCGGTTGTATATGTTGTTCACTTAAGGTTAGCATGGAGTTAACTCTGGATACTATTATCGAGGACTATGGACCGGATGTTATTATTATAGAACCAACCGGAATTGCATTTCCTCTTCAGATCAAGGAGCATATTGAGCTTATGGACCTTGGTGACATTTCATTTGCTCCGGTTGTTACTATTGTGGATTCAAGCAGGTTTGTTGCTGAGTTCGATCAGATCCCTAAATTTATCGAGAACCAGATCAAAGAGTCTGAAATTGTTTGTATCAATAAGATCGACCTTGTAGACAGGGAGACCATTGCCTCCTCAACTCAGAAAGCACTTGAAATAAATCCTGATGCTATTGTTGTGGAGTTCTCTGCAAAGAACGCCGATGAAAAGTTTGAGAGATTTATGGACCTGCTTACAGGTGAAAGTGAGATACACCAGGAACGTGAGGATATGAATTCCATGGAAGTCTCAGGTGTTGGAACTTATGCGGGTGAGTATTCCATTACTTCCAATGGCAAGGATGTGGATAAGATAACTAATATGCTGGTCCATACACTTGTGAGTATCAAGGACAAGGTAAAGGAGCTAAATCCTGATTTTGTTGGTCATGTCAAGATAAGTTTCAAATCTTCATCCGGTCTTGTGAAAGGTAGCCTGACATCTTCAGATGGCGAACCTGTTGTTGAGATACTTGATGAGAAGGGCGATGGAGAGGAACATCTCAAGTTCCTCAGCGCTGTTACAAAGGTTGATAAAGAGGATCTTGTTAGTATTGTGGATGAATGTATCCAGGATAATCTCAAAAAAGAAGCCGTAGAATTTGAAAAAGCTCATTCTCATGTCCGCGATGAGCCTAATTTCCTGAGTCTTGACCTGTAATTGTTGCACATTTTACATTTTGTATCTTTTCCAGGCAGGAATAGTTCTCCTGTCTTACTTCTTTTTCTTCATTTTATGTCAATATCTAAATATCATTGAAGCATTTTTTATTTTATGAAACAGAATCCTGAAACCGAAGTACTTGAATCGCTTGCAAATACCATTCTTGTGGCTGCAAGAACAGCTCCTAAAGGCAAAGGTGTCGATGATATTGTGACATATTTGTTTAATGAAAAGGACAGAATGGAGCTTGCGGATAAAATGGAGGAACTTAGTGATATTAAGGGTATGAAATTCCTGATACGTGATGCTAAGAATGTCAGGGATGCGGATTCTCTGGTTATAATTGGCCTGAAGTCTTCAGGTGTGAGTTCACTTAACTGTGGTGCATGTGGGTTTGAAACATGTGATGATATGGTAAAGCAGAAAAAAACTAAGGTTGAATTCACCGGTCCGCACTGCATGATCAAGTATATGGACCTCGGAATTGCTATTGGAGCAGCAGCAGCAAAGGCTAAGGATCTGTGTATTGACAACAGGGTTCTCTACTCTGCAGGTGCAGCAGCATGTTATTTTGATATGATAGATGCCGATGTTGCAATGGCAATGCCGCTGAGTGTCAAAGGCAAGAATATATTCTTTGACAGGCCATCCACAAGGTGAATGGCCGTTTGGACAGGCACAAGGTGAATGGCCGTTTGGACAGGCACAAGATGAATAGTATTAATTGCTTGTTGGTGTTGAACACCAGCTTCTACTTCTTTTCATTATGGGGAATGTATGTGTTTTCAAACATTTATTCTCTATAATCTATATAGAGTAGGTTTATATCACTGTCTGGTGACAAAGCTACTACATGATGTCAGATGATAACAAAATCAAAGTCCTTTTTATTTGTGTCCGTAACAGTGGTCGAAGTCAGATCGCTGAAGCTTATCTGAAAAAGATTGGCAGCGAAAGATTTGAGGTTGAAAGTGCCGGTTACAAACCAGAGGCCATAAACCCGCTGGTGTTGAAAGTTATGGAAGAGGATGGTTTTGACCTGAGTGGGAACAAACCTCAGTCAGCATGGGACCTTTTCAAAGAGGGCAAGCTATTCCAGTATATAATTACAGTATGTGACAGGGCACATGAAGAGGAATGTCCACTTTTCCCAAAGCCATTTGTTCAACTTCACTGGCCTTATCCTGATCCTGAAACATTTACCGGAACTGATTCAGAGAAACTGGAACAGACACGTGAACTCAGGGATGCGATCAAAGAAAGGATCGAGAAATTTGTTGCAGACATTGATAATTCATAAATCCCGATCGTTTTCATATTAACCATTTTTTGATGTGTTTGAGGGTATGAAGGGTGAATTTATGGAAAAGCAGGATAAAAAGAAGATTCTTTTTGTGTGCTACCACAATTCTGCAAGGTCACAGATGGCTGACGGACTAATGAGGTCTATTTATGGAGATAGTTATGACGTTTACAGTGCAGGTGTGGAAGCCACTGATGTAGATCCACGTGCGATTCAGGTGATGCAGGAAATTGGTATTGACATTTCTGCTCAGCGTTCCAAGACATTAAGTGAGTACCAGGATATTGTTTTTGATGTTCTTGTAACAGTTTGTGATAAAGCAAAACAGGCATGCCCTGTTTGTAACACACCGGAACTTACAGGTGTAAATGTAAGAAGCGACCAACCACTTGCCAGAAAACTAATGCATAGAAGTTTTAAGGACCCTTCAGGGGCCTCAGGTTCTGATACAGAACAGCTTGAAGTTTTCAGGAAGCTCCGTGATGAGATAAAGGAATGGATCATTCAGACATTTAACTGAATCTTAGTTTCCTGTTGTTTTATCCATAGCTTTTTTAATTTAATTTTTAACTTGTCTTGTATCTGGTAGTATACTATTTGCTGCATGATTGTTCGCTATTAGTGTGTGAATCCCTACACTTGCATAATATTTTCCAATCATAGAAAAAAGTATAATTAGAATTATTACATATGTGTGTTATGTAATATTTCACTGTATATTACATGATTTGAATTGATTCAGATCGTGGGTTCAAAATACAAAATGAGGAATGGAGTGAGCGGATGAAAAAAATAATAGTAATTTTGGTTCTGCTAATGGCAATGATGATGCCTGTTGCCAGCGCAGATATTGTTGATGATCTTGAAAATGATGTTGATGAATACAATGCAAATGTGGCTGCGGTCCCATCTTATCTTGTAACTCTTCTTGGTGATGAGGATATTAAGCTTGTAATAGTCGATGATGACGGAGATGAGGTCTACATCAAAGCCATTACAGAAGATGCAGTTATCACAACATTTGAAGAAATAGATGCGGACGATGATTTTGACGCAAGCATGATTGTCGGTGCAAACGAATTTACCGTAAGGTCAGTTCTCAGAGCATCAGACCCATTGTCAGAGTTCATCGCAGCAAAGAACAACGGCGAGATAGTTGTGGAACCTGTGGGTGTCACAAGCACCGTGAAATATACCGTTGCCAGTGTGGTAATGGACGTAACATCACTGTTTGGATTTTGAGATTGAGTTGTGAGAATGGTTTGTTTAACCATTCTTTGTTTTCTGTTTTTTGGAGTATTTTCTAGAATCTGAATTTCTGATTTGTCAACATAATAGGAAAATAATTTCCACACCTTCTACCGATTCAATAAAATCCGAGATTGCATATAAACAAAAAAGAGATTTAATAGCGGTTGTTGGAAGTTTTTCCTTTATTGGGTGATTTCGGAATTATTTGTTTATATTTGAACTTTGATTAAAAGGGTGAGAGTATTTTATCGATAATTTTTATAAACAATGGTTCAGATTGTTGAATAACAGATGCATTATTGATTATTTCTTCATTCATTCCATGTAATAAATCGCTACATGAGGCATAGTAAACAGTGAGCAATAAATAAATCAAAACGAGAGATGTTGTCACCTTCAAAAAAGATGCCCAATTAATTTTGTCGCTTTCTGTTTTTATATATTTTTTTATATCCATATATATACTAGAGTTTTTAATTGGTTCAATAAGAGGTAAACCTTCTATCAAAAAAAAGAATAGGCTAAAAGAAAGAAATGTTGCAAAAATTGCTGCAATATTAGAATTCAAACTCATTAAACCTTTTATTGCAAAAAACGGTGTAAATGATAAACCAAAAAAAATTGAGAATAAAAATGAAAATATTAAATAAATTAATGGTATTTTCTGCACAAAAGACAAATGCAAAAAAATAGCAAATACAAAAAATCCCATGACAAAGTATGTATAAACTGTAGATTTGTTGAGTGTTTCGTTTGTGGATGCTGCAAAGATTATTCCTACAGTGAGTATTAGAACATTTATTACTTGATTTTTGTATGTAAAAGTACTACAATCATCAGTATTTTCTTCATGAGTCATATACTATTAATACATATGTAAAAACCTTAAATCTTCCTATAAATGACTTCCTTTATAATGGGAAATCTGAAAACACATATCCATTTTAATCTCAATAAAGCGCAACCATTATACCCCAACAACCACTTTTTCACCTTATATTCAAAAAAGCATGGACTATGTGGAACTCTGCACTCACTTGAGGTGCAAATCCTGAAATATCATAGTAAAGTAAGGTATAATCATGGACGTAAAAGATGTAATGAACACTGAAGTTGTTACCTGCTCCCCGGACACTCCTATCAGGCAGGTAGCACAACTCCTGAAGCAGGAAAAGGTCAGTGGTCTTCCGGTAGTGGATGACGGTAAGGTAGTTGGCATAGTTTCAGAGGGAGATATCCTCGCACTGCTTGAGGTTCCTGAACATGGCGGTCTATGGCTTCCAAGTCCTTTTGAGGTCATCGAAGTACCAATCCGCGAGTTACTCAACTGGGAAGAGACCAAGGATATGCTTGAGGACTTTGGTTCAAAACCCATCAGAGAAATAATGACCAAAGGTGTTTACGCAATAGGTCCGGATTCCTCGATCGAGGATGCTTCCACGATCCTTAGCAAACACAAAATAAACCGCCTTCCTGTGGTAAACGAGGACGGCACACTTGTGGGTATTGTAACACGTGGTGACATCATCGCCGGACTTGGACAATTATAAGTTCGCCCAAATCCAAAAATGAAATCTGAAACCAATCTTAAAATTAAACTCTGACAATTACAAAGTCAAAATCATATTCAAATCAAGTAGAAGGCATATCATGAAATTCATTGAAGGCGGTATCTGTGCTGTAAAAGGTGTGCGTGCCGGTGGAATCAAACATGGAAAGATGGGACTTGCAATCATCCGGGCAGAAGGCAACGCTGCCGGAGTCTACACCAGGAATAAGGTCATAGCAGCTCCTCTGGTAGTAACAAGAGAGCATATCTCAAAGACCGGAAGACTCTCAGGTGTAATCGTGAACAGCGGCAATGCCAATGCTTTCACAGGTGTGCAGGGTCTTGCTGATGCAAGGATCATGGCATCTGCCCTCGGATCAAAACTCGATGTCAGCGAAGAGCTTATCGGTGTGGCTTCCACAGGTGTTGTAGGCCACAAACTTGACACCGGCTGGATTACTGCCCATCTCGCTGAAGTTCTGGAATCACTTGGTGAAGACGCCGATGCAAGTATGAGTGCAGCACGCTCCATCATGACAACCGACACAGTCTCGAAGGAAATTGCAATCGAAATGGACTGTGGCATCCGCATAGCCGGCATTGCCAAGGGTTCAGGTATGATCGAGCCGAACATGGGTACAATGCTCGCTTTCGTTTACACCGATGCGGAAGTTCACCCTGATGTCTTACAGTCATGCCTGAAAGTTGCCGTTGACAAGAGTTTCAACATGATAGTAGTGGATGGTGACACAAGCACCAACGACATGGTTCTTGTAACAGCCACAGGTCAATCCGGTATCACTCCTGAGATAGACGACCTTCAGGCAGGTCTTGATCTAGTTCTCACTGAACTTGCAAAGATGATCGCTGTTGACGGAGAAGGTGCAACAAAAATCATTGAATCCAAGGTAACAGGTGCAGCAACAGAAGAGGATGCCCGTCTTGTAACCAAAGCAATTGTGCGCTCCCCACTTGTAAAATCCGCAATATTTGGTCAGGATCCTAACTGGGGACGTATCGTAGTAGCAGCAGGATATTCCGGTGCAGATATCATCCCTGAAAAGATCTCTCTTTCATTCTCAGCAGGAACTGATGTTGTGGAGCTTGTAAAGGATGGCGAGGTCGTCAAAAATGATGAGGAATCCCTTTCCAGATTAAAAAATATCATGGCAGAGGATGAGATCTACATCATCACCGATCTTGGTATGGGTGATAAGAGTGCAACAGCATGGGGCTGTGACCTGACGTATGATTATGTCAGGATCAATGCTGAGTACACAACCTGATAATTCGACCTGATTACCAATCCAAATATTAATTCCATTAATTCAACTGATAATTATTGATTTCGAGGAAAATAATGTACAAGATATATGTGGACGGTCAACACGGAACGACCGGCTTACTGGTAAACGAGCGTCTGGCAAAGCATCCTGAAGTAGAGATTCTTGAGATTCCATATGAAGAACGTCATAACAGGGAACTGAGAACAAAGCTGCTCAACGAGGCAGACCTGGTATTCCTGTGCCTGCCGGATGAAGCTGTAGCGGATACCGTAAGTCTGGTGACAAATCCTGAAACAAGGATCATTGATGCATCCACAGCCAACCGTACCAATGATTCATGGGCTTATGGATTACCCGAGCTCTCTACCAGACACAGGGAGAACGTAGCCGGAGCAAGCAGGGTTTCAAATCCCGGTTGTCATGCTTCAGCAGCTGTAGTTGCACTTTATCCTCTTGTGGAAGAAGGAATAGTTTCCAGAGAAACTGCTGTTCCGTTGTTCTCCATCACCGGATATACCGGTGGTGGAAAAAAAATGATCGAAACATACGAGACCACAGAAGAACGAGCTTACAAAGCCCCAAGACAGTATGCTCTTGGTCTGACTCACAAGCATGTTCCTGAGGTAAGGGTACGTTCCGGTCTGAATGTAAATCCTATTCTCATGCCTGTTGTTTCCAATTTCCCAAGGGGACTTGCAGTTACATTACCTCTGTCAGTTAAGGAACTGGAGAAAACAGTGACAAAACAGGATCTGTATGAGATCTACCAGAAGTATTTCGGTGATTCAATATTCATCCGTGTTCACGAAGTTGACGAGGCTGATGACCTTGTGGACAATGCTTTCGATGTTCAGGGAAGCAACGACACCAATTATTCTGACATCTATATCTACGGCAACGATGAACAGATACAGGTGATCTCACGTCTGGACAACCTTGGAAAAGGTGCATCTGGTGCAGCTATACAGAACATGAACATCATGCTTGGCATGGATGAAACGACCGGTCTCATTTGAGATTTTGTTGTTGAAATACTTATTCTAACTAGTTGGCAGTTCATCTGCTAACATTCTTTCTTTTTGAAGTCAATTCGAATTTTATCATAACAAAAGCAAAATTATATCTTTACCATCCTCTATTTTTGATATGTCAATGGGGTTGGTTTGGCTTACATGTCTAAAATAGAGAATATCATTTTGGTAATCGCACTCTTGTGGCTGTCATTTGGGATTATAGATCACTTTTATGCTGACACAGAAATAGACTACACATCCTATGATGGATTCATCAGTTCTACAGAAGATCTTGCAAGTTCCATTATTGAAAAAATGATCTTGAATATAGTTCATCTGACAAGATTCCTTATTGGATAAGTGGAGTTTCATCAAATGATAATGTGTGGATAAAAGTACCACCATTACCTGCATCCACAACATGCGAATTGTGGATTTTAAAGAATGATGGATATCATCCTGATCTTGATAAAGTAATGGGATATGATGATTCGTCTGCATATTCAAATGCTTATCTTGCTGAAGCTGAACTACGCAAGATGTTTCTATCAGACAGAATAACAGTTTCTGTTGAAGTTATTTGTATGGAGCTGGGTTCATACAGAGTTCATATTACAAACAATGGTGACAAGAAATTTACAGGTCATCAGGTGCCTATACCTGTAAGAGAATTGGATATCACTTACGTAGATGAAAGTCTGGTAGTTCTCGAATAAGGATATAATTTGGATTTATCTCACATCCATCGTTTATAAATACTCTCTAAACATAATTAATATCAATTGGGTGAAATAATGGAGATTGAGGAATGGGAGAAACGCTACGTTGAAGCCGTTTCCAACGTAAAGGGTGAGCTTGCGAACGTGCAAGGTGTCTTTGTGGCTTATAACAGCAATGTTGATGCCATGAAACATATTCGGGAAGAGAATATTAAAAGTCTGATCAGGATTGTAGGAATTGAAAAAATAAGGGAAAAAATACTTTCATATCCTCGTGAGATCAATGAACCGGCTGATTTTCTGGCAAGACTTATAATTGCAATGCGAGACGGTAAAGCCGCCGAGGTTCCTACTTATACATCTGACCTGCACGAATGGCTCATGGACAACATGGTCTTTGATTCAGCACGCATGGGAGGTCAGGCAGGAATTATTTCAAACTTACTTGCAAACCTTGGGGTGAAGAATGTAATCACATATGTTCCCTGGCTTTCAAAAGATCAGGCTGATTATTTTGTAGATTCTCCCAACCTGAAACATCCTTTAATAGAGAACGGTAAGCTGTATCTAAAACACCCAAAGGAAGCATACAATCCAGATCAAAAGTCCAAAATAAACTGGATACTTGAATTCTCCAAAGGTGTACGTTTCAGATGCTCAGGCGAAGAATTCATAGTTCCAAGGGACAATCGCCTTATCGTTTCATCAAGACCTAATTGGTTGCGCATCGACATGAGTCCTGAAATGTATGAGCAGCTTTCTGACATAAGGGAGGATATCGATGGAGCTATACTTTCAGGTTACCAGATGATCAAGGAAGAATATGATGACGGCACCACATACAAGGATTATGTGCAGCGTGCTGTCAATGTAATAGAACGCCTGAAGGGCTGTAATCCTCAGATGCGCCTTCACGTAGAATTCACATCCATACAGAACAAGGTAATTCGCAAAGCATTGCTCTCAGAGATCGTGAAAAAGCATGTTACATCCCTTGGTCTTGATACCGTGGAAGTTGCAAACGCTCTCAATGTTCTTGGTTATGAGGAACTTGCATATTCCGTTATCAACAAAGGTGAGAACAGCATTGTTTCTCTTTATGAAGGTGCTGTGATGTTACTCAAAGAACTGGAGCTTCAGAGAGTGCATATTCACTCACTTGGATTCTACATATGCGTGGTCTCAAAGAACCACCCTCTTGACGCGGATGCACATCGTCAGGCACTACTTTTCGCATCAGCCGTGGCGGCTACACAGGCAGCAACAGGAAATATTACAGGTATCGACGACATAGATATCGGTCTTGGGGTCCCGGTGTATGATCAGGGTTACATGGATCTGATTGAACTTGAAAAACACCTTGTCAGGAACAACATATGCTCTGCTGAAGATTTCGAGGATGGTTGCATAAGTGCGCTGGACCATAATTTAATTATCGTTCCTTCTAAGGTTGTAAAAGACCCGGTTGCAACAGTAGGAATTGGTGATGCTATCTCGGCAGGTGCTTTCGTTGCTTTACTGGCAAAAATGCCGAAAATAAATATATGCAAAATAACGGAGTAATAAATGAATATTCTCTGTGCCTACAATGCCAATATTGATTCTATTTACCATATTGGTGGCAGTGAATTATCTCAAATGCTCGAAGAACTAGAAGCTGAAGATCCTGCATTTGCAGACGAGTTCAATAAGAAAATAATCTCACCACCTGGTTCAATTTCTTCAAAATCTGATTTCCTGGCAGGACTTATCGCCTGTATGCGTGAAGGCACAGGTGCAGAGTGGCTGATCAGTGATTCAAGTGTATTGGACTGGATAAAGGAGACATTCATTGATGGTTCTTTTATGCGAATGGGCGGCAACATGGGAATAATGTCCAACGTCCTTTCAGAACTTGGAGCTTCAAAGGTTGTGCCCAATGTAGCAAGTTTATCAAAGTTGCAGCTTTCTTTTTTTTCTAATAAATCAATTTATCATCCATTTGAAGGAAGGCTCTATAAAAGCTCTGAACTGGAAAAAATACTTCCGGAACATGATAGCAATAATAAACCAGAACTCATACATTTTGTTTTTGATTTTAGAAAAGGCGATGTAGTATCTATTTCAGGACAGGAATTCACAGTTCCAAGAGAGAACAGGTTCATAGCAACCTATGATCCGCTAAATTTTGAACTTCATATGGATGCAGAATTCAGAAAATATTCAATGAATCATGTCTCGGAGATGGATGGAGCTATAATTTCCGGTTATCATATGCTTCAGGAGAATAAAAATGACTTGTCTCAGAATAATTCAGCCAATGCTTCTCCAGGGTATAAGGAAAAACTGGATACATCCTTGAAGCAACTTCAAAGCTGGAAAGATATCCGTAGGGACTTGCACATCCATGTTGAATTCGGTCACTTTTCATCTAATGATATTGCTTTGTACGCATTCTCTAAGCTTTCACCAATTGTGGATAGAATAGGGATGAACGAGGACGAACTTTCCATGCTTGCAAGTTTAAACGGCATTGACCCAAAGCCAATCCTTGAAATGGATTCATTCGCAATTGCAGATGCCGCAATTTCACTATGTAACGATTCAGGCCTTTGCAGGATGATCGTACATACCAGGGAATTTGTTGTTTCGGTATCATGCATGAAGAATGATGACCCTGAGGTCATAATCGAGGCAATGAACTTCGGAGCCGGGTGCGCTGCAGCTTTTGCATGTTCCGGTAAACTTGCTGACAGGGATGCATTGCTTGGAATTGCATCTGA
This sequence comes from Methanolobus bombayensis, assembly GCF_017873415.1. GTDB lineage: Archaea > Halobacteriota > Methanosarcinia > Methanosarcinales > Methanosarcinaceae > Methanolobus > Methanolobus bombayensis. Next base: position 64,131 of record NZ_JAGGKD010000005.1, read on the forward strand.
TATTCCGGAAAGTGAATTTGGTAAAAAGGAATGTTCAAGGCTCTCACAGCATATTGAGGATAAATGGAAATGCAGTACCGTATGCGGAATACATGACTCATATCAGGTAACCATTGTTCCGACACGTATATGTGATGATCCCATTTCAACCGTAGGACTTGGGGACACCATATCAGCCGCTATTTTTTTAAGGGAGCTTGAACTCACTTCCTGACATGTATACTCTTTTCTCAGAGAATTTCAATCTTGATTATACTCTTGATTGCGGTCAGGTCTTCCGCTGGGACCTGATAGATGGCTGGTGGACCGGGGTTGTGAATGGCCATGTTGCAAGGTTGCAGCAGGACAGGGAAAGTGGTGAGGTTCTGGTAGAATGCTCTCTGCCTAAAAGTTTCTTTGAGAATTACTTCCGTTTTGACGATGATCTGGATTCCATTCTTCAGGAAGTGAATAAGGATGAGTTCATGGATGAAGCCATAAACAAGTACATGGGACTCCGTCTTATCAGACAGGACCCCTGGGAGTGTCTGATATCCTACATGCTTGCAACAGCATGGAGTATCCCTAACATCAAGCGTGCGATTTCAATGATGTGCAAGAACTACGGAAAAGAGATTGAGGATGGTTACTACCGTTTTCCTGAACCTGATGAACTTGTTCATGCATGTGATGATGACCTGAGAGCATGCAAGCTTGGTTTCAGGGGTGGCCGTGTTATTAAGGCTGCAAGACATGTTGAAGATGGTACTCTGATTCTTGATGATATTTTCAAGGTGGATTATGAGGAAGCCAAGCAGAGATTGATGTTCCTTGAAGGCATCGGTGAGAAGGTCGCGGATTGTATTCTACTTTTTGCATTTGAGAAGATGGAAGCATTTCCTGTAGATACTCATGTTGAAAAGGTTGTGAAAACCGTATATGGGAATCATGAATATTTCAATGGGAATGCAACCAAAAGCAAAATCGGTAATTGGGGAAGAATGTATTTTGGGCACTACTGTGGCTATGCGCAGCAGTATTTCTTCTATCAAAAAAGACTTGAAGGACTTTGAGTCTTACAGGTGCGGGTCTGGCTGTAATACGATGGTTAGTTACTTTCCCTGTTCCCATTTTCTAAGGAATTTTCTGAAATCGGAATCATTTACCTTGGCGATGTCTGTGTTCTCAAGTATGGTAAAACCTGACTCTACTGTTTTACCAAGATGTTTTCCCAGAGAACAGTGTTGTATCCTCTCCTCAAGCAGTTCTTTTGCTGTGGTGAACTTGCGCCTGATATCAGCAATATAGAATCCATCCTCAATGTAGAGAGAGAAAAGCTCATCTGAACCTTTGTATTTGTCTTTGAAACCTTTTGCATGTTCACGTGACCAGACAGGTGGACCTCTATGTTTTTTGACAAATGGGAGCTGGGATGTGGTAAGCTCTATCAAAACTATCGCTTCTTCGTTTGCCCAGTATCCTGAATTGAGTACATGAAAATCGTACTTTTCAAAGAAGGCACAGATGGATTGTTCCATTTTGTCCAGTTGCGGATATAATATATCGTCAACAACGTCAGGAGTATTAAAAGAAATGGCAACAAAGGAGCTCCTTCTTGAGGTTATCATTTCGATGACCTCATCATCTGACATAGGTTCCCTGGGTTTTGGAAAAAAGAATTCTTCGGAAGGATTATCAGAATAAGCTCTGCATGCATCGATGAACTGGGCAAAGCGGTTCAGGGAAAGTGCTGCAGCTACATTCCTTTTAGGATCAGTAGGATCTACAACAACTAAGGGGTCTTCGTGTTTTACTGTCCCATGTTCCAGCATGTCTATTACAAGTCCCGGTTTCCAGTTGCAGGCATTGCGTATAAGGTTGCGGAATGATCCATAGTGGACTATAAGGAGTTCAGTGAGATAACCTGAAAAACCCTGGGTCCGAAGTTCAGAACCGTAGGTTCCGGTACCTTTCATGAATTGTTTCATGATGAGTACATCATCCTCTCTGCCGGGGATGCTCATTTTGATGAATTCATTGTGGAATGGTGTCCTGTCAACTGCGGATTTGATCTCAGATGCGGACTCAACAGCAAAGCAGGGTACAAGATCAACATCAAAACCTTTGTAATGCATGTTAAGGTAAGGATGTTCAGCATAGCGTTCCTCTACGTTAATTGCATTTCTTGCAACTTCTCTTGCTATAAGCAGGCCGTTTGTTTCCAGTTCTTCCCGACTAACACTTTCAGGAAATGAGATAAAGATATCAAGGTCATGTGTGCCTGATATCCATGTGTTTCTGGCTGCAGAGCCAACAAGTTTTGGCACTATGCCTTCTACTCCCTTTATTCTTGCAATAGTACTGACTTTGTTAAGTAGTTCAGAAGCAACTTCCTGCAACTTATCTTTTTCATCAGTACCTGGCTTGATCCTTTTAAGTACCTGTTCTTCGAGTGTCATTTTTGATCTTTGGATTTGAACCTTTATAAGGAGGGCCAGTTATAAAAAAGTAATGAAGGTATTTATAAAAAAGTCAGCCGGGGTGCTCGTGGCCGATGAAGTCAGTTTAACAAATTCCGATATTTTCTTTCTTGATTACATGATTATAATTCTTGTAACCAAGAATGTCAGCAATCATGTCGGTATGCTGTCCTTTGACCTGTTCCAGTTCTTCAGAGGTGTAGTCTGTTATTCCTTTTGCAAAGACCATACCTTCACAGATTACATCCACAATTTCTCCTCTGTCAAAAGCGCCACTCACTCCTGTGACTCCTGATGGAAGCAGGCTCATACTGTTAAGTATTGCTTCCCTTGCACCGGCATCAACTTCTATTGATCCACAGGATTTTGAAAGCAGTATCCAGCGGATCCTGTTCTTGTGTACGTCCTGATTGGCAAGGAACAGTGTACCAATATCTTCTCCTGAAAGCACTTTTGTAACCACATTCTCAGTTGCGCTGTTTGTAATGATCATATAGCAGCCTGACATGTAGCAAATCTTGGCAGCCTCGATCTTGGTTCTCATACCACCAACACCTTTCATGCTTGTAGGGTTACCCCCATAGCTTTCGATTTCAGGAGTAATTTCTTCAACAAGACTCAGGAGTTTAGCATTATGATTGCGTTTTGGGTTCTTATCGTAAAGGCCGTCAATATCTGAAAGAATTATGAGGAGATCGGCTTCCATTTTACTGGCAACCATTGCGGAAAGTTTGTCGTTGTCACCGAATGTTGCTTCTATCTCATTGACAGATGTGCTGTCATTCTCATTGATAATTGGTATTACACCATAGCTCAGAAGGGTGGAAATACTGTTCCTGAGATTGAGATATGTAAGTCTGTTTGAGAATGATTCGTATGTCAGGAGAATCTGGGCTACCTTCAGGTTGTGCTTTGAAAAGGATTCGCACCATTGTTGCATGAGTACGCCCTGGCCGACAGCGGCACATGCCTGTCTGACCGGTATTTCTTTTGGACGGGTGTCAAAATCAAGGATGTCAATACCAATACCGATGGCTCCTGAGCTTACCAGGATGACCTTTTTTCCCATTTCATGAAGTTCGGCAACCTGTGCAGCCATGTTTTCCATGAACTCTTTGTTGAGCTTTCCGTCTTCGGTATTGATGGATGATGTTCCAATTTTTACAACTATTCTGTTCACATCGTTGAAGAGCTCTTTCCTGTCGTACAAAAGTGATGCTCCTGCGTGTTTTAGTGTTGTTCCTTCTTACTTTCTGGAAACTGCATCACCGACTTTCTTGTTGAGCTTACGGTGAGTGAATTTCTTAGCTTCATCTCCGGTGTAGTCTGCAACTTTGTCTCCGTTGCCTACTAATATATATTTGTAGATGAGAAGTCCTTCCATTCCCACAGGACCACGTGCATGTATTTTGTTTGTGCTGATTCCGACTTCTGCTCCTTTTCCATAACGGAAGCCGTCTGCAAATCTGGTTGATGCGTTGAGCATTACGCTGGATGAATCAATAAGGTCTGTGAACTTCTTCTTCTTGAGTTCGTTCTCTGTAATGATGCCGTCTGTGTGGTGTGAACCGTAGTTATTGATGTGCTCAATGGCTTCATCCATAGACTCTACTATCTTTATGGAGAGTGTGAGGTCGTTGTACTCGGTTCTCCAGTCATCTTCAATGGCTCTGGCTATACTTTTAAGGAAATCTATCTGTCCGAGTATCTCAAAGGATGTTTCATCACAACGCATCTGGACGCCTGCGTCATCATACATCCTTGCCATCTTTGGCAGGAACTTGTCAGCGATCTCTGAGTTTACAAGCAGTGTCTCCATTGCGTTACATACAGCAGGGTACTGTACTTTTGAATCGAAACAGACTTCGTATGCTTTTGAAAGGTCTGCTTCATCGTCAACATAAACATGACAGATACCGTCTGCGTGTCCGAGTACCGGAATCTTGGTGTTGTCCTGCATGTATTTGACAAATGCATTTGAACCTCTTGGGATGAGCAGGTCGATGTATGCATCCATGCTGAGAATATCGTTGACCTCTTCCCTTGTTTCCATGAGCTGGAATGCGCCGGTTGGCATTCCTTTTACGGATTCTGCGGCTTCATTTAATAAGTCGAAAATTGTGCGGTTGGAGTTGAGTGCCTCGCTTCCACCTTTGAATATGGTTGCATTGCCGCTTTTAAGGCATAAGGACATGACCTGTGGAACTACATCTGGACGTGCTTCAAATATTACTCCGATAAGTCCGATCGGGCAGCTTACCTGATAGAGTTCAAGTCCCTGATCAAGTTCAAGTGCATCGATAGTTTCACCCACAGGGTCTTCAAGTTTAATCACATCACGGATGCCGTCTATCATTCCGCTGATCTTGCTGTCGCTGACCTTGAGCCTGTCTACAAGAGCCTGGGAAAGTTCTCCTTTCCTTTTGAGCTTCTCTGCCGCCTCAATGTCTTTCTGGTTTGCTTCGAGTATCTTATCGCGATTATCGTCAAGTGCCTGTGCCATTGCTTCAAGGGCAACATTTTTTGTGTTTGTGCTGACACTTGCAAGAATAATGGAAGCCTTTTTTGCCTCAATGACCTTTTCTTCAATTTCAAGAACCATGAATAAACCACCTTGGGTTTGTTAAAAGAGTGATGTCAGATTATATACTATAGAGGTATTGCACATAGTTCTTTGGTTTTATATTTGTCGATTATGTGATAGTTTGATTCTTGGATTTTCTATGTTTATATTTATTGCAAATCAACATGCTCTGACATATGCTAACACGCAACACTCTTCCAGATATCTTTATTAATAATCATTAAGTATGGGCTAACAGGAGATTAACATGAGCACACGCGAGTACATGCTGGGAAACGTTGCAATTGCACGCGGTATCGTGGAAGGAGGCGGACAGGTAATATCCGGTTATCCCGGAACACCTTCCTCTGAGGTCATCGGTACACTGGCAGGAATGAAGGAAAGAGACTTTTACGTAGAGTGGTCGGTCAATGAGAAAGTTGCCCTTGAAGTAGCAGCCGGAGCTGCAATGACTGGTGTGCGTTCAGTAGCAACCATGAAACACGTCGGTTTAAACGTAGCAGCAGACCCGTTACTCACACTTGCCTACACAGGTGTCAAAGGCAGCATGATAATAATCGTAGCAGACGACCCGTCATGTCACTCATCACAGAATGAGCAGGACACCCGCAGGTACTCACAATTCTCACTCATACCATGTCTTGACCCTTCCACACCACAGGAAGCCAAGGATATGATCCCCTACGCATTTGAATTTTCAAACAAGGTTCAGATGCCTATTATCTTCAGACCTACAACCCGTATCTCACATGGAAAATCCGACATAGAACTTGGACCGGTAGAAGAAACAAGACCTGCAGCAGAGTTTGTAAAGGAACTGGAACGCTGGGTCATGGTCCCAAAGAATGCAAGGATACAGCACCCTCACCTTCTTGAGATTCAGAAAACCATGCAGGAAGAACTTGAGAACTCACCATGGAACTCTCTTGAACTCGCAGATGGCGCAAAGGTCGGAGTCATAGCATCAGGCATTGCTTCAGTCTATGCAAAAGAAGCTGTCATCAAACAGGGAATCAATGCTTCATTCCTGAAGATCGGAACCTGTCCTCTTCCAGAAAATAAGATTCGCACCCTCATGGAGAATACAGAGAAGATAATCATCTTCGAGGAAATGGAGCCAGTAGTTGAGGAACAGGTAAGGATAATCGCACAGGAAACCGGCTCAAGCGTAGAAATAATCGGAAAGCTCCAGGGCCCGGTGCCAAGAATCTACGAACTGAACACCGATATCTGTGCAGATGTTCTTGCAGAGGTCCTTGAACTTGAAAGACCGGATGTCCCGGCAGAAGTTGCAGAGGACTTCGATTACGACAGATGCAGGATCGACCTTCCAATGCGTCCTCCTGTCATGTGTCCGGGATGTTCCCACAGGGCAAGTTTCCATGTCATGAAAAAGGTCTACGGCAAGGATGCTATCTTCCCAAGTGATATCGGTTGTTACACACTGGGTATCCAGAGCGGCACAGTTGACACAACACTCTGTATGGGTGGGAGCATAACCGTAGCAAGTGGAATGTATCAGGCAGGAGAGAAAAAACCTATCTGCTGCTCTATCGGGGATTCGACATTCTTCCATACGGGAGTAAATGGCCTGCTTAATTCTATCTATAATAATGCGGACATAACAGTAACTATAGTAGACAATCGCACAACAGCAATGACCGGTCACCAGCCAAATCCCGGAATGGGCAAGCTTGCAACAGGTGAGCCAACCGTTGAAGTTTCTCTTGAGGAGTTATGTAAGAGCATGGGTGCCGGCTTTGTTGAAACAGTTGATCCTTATGATCTTGAAAAGACAGAAGAGGTCTTTAAAAGGGCAAAGGAATATGAGGGAACATCGGTCGTTATCACGAGGCAGTTCTGCGTCATTGATGCAAAACGTTCCGGTATTCGCAGGAAACCATTTACAATCGATGCTGAGGAATGTGTAGGGTGCAAACTGTGTGTGAATCTTGGTTGTCCTGCAATTGAGTTTGACACTACTACAAAGAAAGCATCTATCAATGCAATGTGCACAGGCTGTGGAGTATGTGCAGCCCTGTGTAAGTTTGATGCCATCACGGAGGTGAAGAAATGAGTGCTGAAGGAATATCCAAATTTGATCTTGTAATCGCCGGTGTCGGTGGGCAGGGTACTATACTTGCATCTGACATAATCGGTAAGGCTGCTGTCAAAGAAAATATGTCCGTACGTGCAGCAGAAACACATGGAATGGCACAGCGTGGTGGATCAGTGGTCAACCATATCAGGATCGGCTGTGAACTTGGTTCTATGATCCCAATGAAAGGAGCTGACGTTCTGCTTGCACTCGAACCAAGTGAGGCGCTCAGGTATCTTGAATTCCTTTCTGATGATGGTACTATTATAGTAAATACCAAACCGATTCTTCCGGTAACTGTCACCTCGGGACTTTGTTCCTATCCGGATGTTGATGCAATTATTGCAAAGCTGGAAGAGACTCATAAGGTTAAGGCTTTTAATGCAACTGAACTTGCAAAAGAAGCAGGCCATCCACAGTCCATGAATGTTGTTATGGTGGGTGCGGTCTCGAACTACCTGCCAATATCAGTTGATACTCTGGTTGGATGTGTCAGAGATCTTGTCCCTCCGAAAACCATTGATATCAACGTAAAGGCTTTTGAGATGGGCATGTATGTTACACAGGGATGATTTTATCATCCTTTTGATTTTATTTATCAATTTCTTGCACTTTTTATATTTTTCTCGATGATTCTATTTTGTTCTAATCTATTATCTTTTATTATATATTTTTAAACGCTATCGGATGCGCAATCTATATACAGAATGATAATCAAAAATAGCTATATTAAGAAACTATGTTCAGAATCTATTGCATGATACTTGCATGTCGTGTTTGATCTGGTTTCATAAATGGTACGGTATAGTGGAGTAATGACCTATGATTAACAAAAGTAAATTGTATAAGCTATCGGCAGATATGTTCTTGGTAGCTATTTTATGTATAGTCACTATCTCAATGGTGGGGATGGTAAGCGCAAATGGTGTTATAGCAGAACCAACGGTTGAAAAAACAGCATCACCAACAAATATCAACGTTGCTGGTAGCGGTACTAATGATATTACCACCGTAACTATAGAAGTAACAGGTGCAGGCAGTGCCACTACAACATCTGTTCCTATGGATGTTATATTTGCTATAGACAGTTCTGGAAGTATGGGTTCAAACGATCCGGCTGAAGATCGTTTAACTGCAGCAAAAGAGTTTGTAGATAAGATGGACTCGACAAAGGATACAGCAGGTGTTGTTAGCTGGGACAGTAATATAGACTTTTTTGAGTCATTGAGTGATGATTTCTCTCATATCAAGGATAGGATAGATGATGTTGACAGTTCAGGTGGAACAAATCTCGATGTGGGTTTAACTAAATCAATAGAATTGTTAGATTCTAATCCAAGATCAGGAGCATCTGCAGAAGTTATTATTTTCCTTAGTGATGGACAAGGTACATATTATCATAGTACTGCACAAGATGCTGCTGACAAAGGATACACTATTTATAGCATAGGATTGGGAGGTTCCGCTCCTGATGCAGATTTAGTAGATATGGCTAATACTACTGGTGGGAAATTCTATTCATCACCAACTGCAGAAAACCTTGATGATATTTATCAGGACATCTATTCTGAAATAGCTGCTTCTACAATCCCTTATAATGTAGATGTTGTTGAAATAACTCAGGATTATATTATTGATGAAGGTTCATTTAACATTGTTCCAGATAATATAGTTGAAGACCCCGTCAATGGAACTACAATAATAACCTGGCTCAATATTGGTGCTATAAACGATGCTGATCCTGATATGTCTGCTGATGAAACAGTCACTCTGACTTTCGAAGCAAAATGTGATAGGACTGGAACCAGATTACCTGTTGATGTGGTTCCTGATGCTAAAGTATATTATGATGACAGTGAAGGAACTGATGCAGGATCTGTAAATATTCCACAGGCATACATTACAGTCGGTGAAAATATCCCTCCAAATGAGGAAATTCCTGAGTTTCCAACAGTCGCAATACCAATGATTGCAATTATTGGATTGGCATTTATATTCAGTAAGAGGGAGTAAAACTACTCTCATCTTTTTATTTTTTTATTTCTAAAATAGGATTATTCAATCTTATTTCAATGTATTAATGTTTATTTATTTTAATCTATTTATGATTTTTTCGTGATGTGCATACTTACTCAGATATCTTTTTTATATTTACTTTGTTATTTTTAGCAAAGTCTTTAAATTATATTGCCGTATATTATATTGCACCATAAATTTTGGAGGGTAAAATATGGTATCAGTTGGTCAAAAACTATTGGATGTTCCTTTTGGGGACATGATAAAAGAAATGGCATTTGCCATTGCAGAGGGACAAACAGCACTTGATATGAACTCTATCAATGTTGCACAGGCCCTTGCAGAAACAGAACTTGAGGCTGGAAGTGTAATTCTCTACATAGAAGAAACAGTGGATGAGGATGGTAACGTAACTGCAAGTAATGTAGTTACAAATGATCAACCAATGTCCCTGCTAACCTATGGTCTTGAGCCACGTTTTTATGAGTTTACTGAATCTATCATTGAAGTAAAAATGACAATCTCAATGAAGAGGGAATACTCAACTGAAAGAAAATATGGCAGAGAATTCAACTTTACCAATGAGTCCAAGATAAAGGGAAGCTATAAATCAGGTGGTCTTGCAGGCCTTCTTTTTGGAAAATCAAAGGTAAGTTATGAGAACACTACTAATGTTGCATACACTTCAACTTATGATGCAACATATAAGTCAAAGTTCACCTTCAATGAATCAGGAACAAGTCTTCTGAGGACCACCTTGAAGCCAGTACCTGCTCCGGAAAAAGCTGTTCCGACCGTCAGGGTCAAAGAGAGCGGCTCTTCAGAGTAAGGTAGATATTTTATATCAATGCAGAATTCCTGCATTGATCATTTATTTTTCAAAATAATCAGGAGGTATATATGCCATCCATTAGTAGCAAAAGTATAGAAGAGGTTCTTGTTAGTCCGCTCTCAACGATTCTTGCTGAAATGGGTAAATCAATTGCTCAGACCCAAAAAGCAATGGACCGTAACTCAATTGATACTCAGATCGAGTTATCCAGCGATGAAGCACTTAAAGATTACAATCTGGAAGCTACATGGTATCACATGCCTGAAGTGGACATTGAACTCAAGATGGCTCTTTCCATGTCATATGAAGAAGAAAAAGATTCAAAAGGTCGTGTTCGCGGATATAAACGTGTTCTTAAAGCAGCACCATTGAATGCATCTTATAAATCACTTAACTCCTATGATGTAGAAGGTTCAAGTGTTCTGAAAACTAAAATAGTATCTGTACCACCATCCTACAGATCAGTTGAAGAGTAATATCCGGGGAATTGTAATGGTTGATGTTAATGAATTAAAACAGAACCTGGAAAAGTTGAATAGAGCAACTACGGCTGCATCAAAAAGAAAAAGTTACCTTCTCGCTGAAAGAAGTGTCGAAGCCATTGAATCTGAATTTGATGTTATTAATAAAGAGCTTGTTTCAAAAACGGATGAACTTGTCCAGCTCAGAAAAGAAAATCTATCTTTAAAACAGGACTATAATATACTTGAGAGTCGTGTCAAAGATCTAATTAATGAAAAACTGGAAATTGAGAAGAAGCTTGAGGTACTCTCTCGTAGCAGATCCGAATTATCCTCGACAAATCTTGTAAAAGCATTCAGTGATTCTCTTGATGAAATGGAATCTTCTCTTAAAAGTGAATCTTCAAGAGTAGAGTACAGTGTCAGCTCCATGAATATTAAACTGAAGACCAACATTGCAATGGAAGGTAATGATCTACGTTTCCAGTTGCCTAAAGCTGATGATCTGATTCCGGCAAATAATCTGAGTGAGGTGCAATTCACTATCAGCTCCTCATCAAAAGAACCTGTATTATCAAGTCTTGTTGATGTGCCTGATGTAGTTGGCTTTGAACTTGATAATGCTCTTGCTGCTATTAAGGAAGCTGGTTTTAATCAGGGTGAAATCATAGAAAAGGAAAGCAAGTTTGTACAGGGTACTGTACTTTCACAGATTCCATCCGGCAGTTCTGTTGCAAAGTCCGGTGATGCTGTAGACCTTGTAATTTCAAAGATAACCTCTGTTGAAGTTCCGGATATGACTGGCAATACTCTTGCAGTTGCTAAAAAATCTCTTATTGATTCTGGTTTGTCTCTGGGTAAGGTAACTGAAGAGGCAAATTCTTTGAAAGCAGGTACTGTTGTAAGTCAGTCTGTTGAACCCGGTACATATGTGGATATAGGGGATGCTATAGATCTTGTTGTTGCAAGTTCGAAAACAGAGTTTGCTGCAGTTTCCGGTAGACCGTTAGCCAATGAAGACGTTTCCAGATTTGCTTCTAGGTCAGTCCTAAGGAATGTTCCAAGGATTAGTTCTACAAGAAAATCACTTTCAAGGAAGTAGTTGAAATGGCTGTTGAAACACATCTTGTAAGGATTGCAGATAATGCAACTCCTTCACAGGTCGAAGGTATCCTTAAAGCCCTTGTAGGAATTGGTGGTCGCGTTGATGTTGTTGCAAACAAGAGTATAATTGCCACATTTGATGGTGATTATTCTGAAGTTATAAAAAGCAAATCTGGTGTTCAACTTGTTGGCGGTGTGAATTTCAGGGGAAGGACTGTAAGGAAAGTTGTAAAAAAAGCTTCACAATAATTGGGATGTATTTATAATATGGATTTATAGAAAAAAACAATTCACAGGTCTATGCCTGTGATATGTTCTTTTATTTGTTCTTTCATATCTTCCTTATTGAGAGCGAAGTCAATTATTGCTTTAACATATTCCACTTTGTCACCGGTGTCATATCGTTTGCCTGTGAACTTGTATGCATAGACTTTCTGTTTCTCGTTTAACATCCTTATAGCATCAGTAAGCTGTATCTCGTTACCAACACCGACTGCTGTTTCTTTGATACAGTCAAGGATTTCAGGAGTGAAAACATATCTTCCGATCGCACCAACATTGGAAGGTGCATCTTCCGGAGAAGGTTTTTCCACAATATCTTCAAGAGAGTAGAGCGAATCATCCAGTGCCTGTCCTTTTATTATTCCGTAACTGCCGGTTTTTTCCATTGGAACTTCTTCAACTGCAATTGTAGAACGCCCGTATTTCCGGAAATTATCAATCAATTGTTTGGTACATGGTTTCTCGTTTACAATTATGTCGTCACCGAGCAGAACTGCAAATGGCTCTTCATTAATGTGCTTTTTTGCTGTGAGGATTGCATCTCCAAGTCCTCTTGGTTCTTTTTGCCTGATATAGTGGATATCAACCATGGATGAGATGTCCTTTACCAGTTTCAGCATTTTATCCTTATTTTTCATTTGAAGGTGACTTTCAAGTTCAGGAGAGTCATCAAAATAATCCTCTATGGATCTTTTACTTCTACCGGTAATGAATATTATGTCATCAATGCCTGAAGCAATGGCTTCTTCAACCACGTAATGTATAACTGGCTTGTCTATGACAGGTAACATTTCCTTTGGCATTGATTTTGTTGCCGGTAAGAATCTTGTTCCCATGCCTGCAACAGGGATCACAGCTTTTTTTATTTCCACTTTCTCACTCCATTTTTCTGTCATGTGATTTTGTGTACATAAATGTCACATTCTCTAAAAGTACCTAACGCATACTATCTATTTATTATCTATTTGTCCGGGACTTATTTTATTATCTTCAGGATTGTTTATGCAGTGTATTGAATTCTGGCAGGCACACTAATATAATTTGTCTGTACCGGTTATTCAAAATTAATTATATGTAGTTGATCAATTGCTGTTTTTTTATTTGTATTTGTACTTGCAAAGGGTTTATATACAATATATTCCTTTAATGGCGCAACGTTAGATTACATTTGAATATGTAATTCTGTGCGTATTAAGATTACAGTGCGAAAAAGTCGGATTTAACATGAAGTATGAATGGGCCTCTTCAAGAATGCCCGCTTACACAAAAATGTGTTAAAATACTGGGATGTTTAAATCTTTTCGAGATGAAGACCACTCAGTAATGTCTTATGGCATGAAAAGGGTCCGTTGACGACTGGAGTAATGTACAGGTTCGGCGTTGAATGCGTATCATGAGGATACGTGGAGTCCGCCGTATCATGTCACTTCATTCTTATAGCGGTTCCTGGCTGACTTTTCCCGCGTAAAATGGTCAATGCAAAATTGCATAGACCTGCCACAAGAAGAAAATGTGTAAATTAGGAGAATAATAATGGCAAAAGGACACAGACCAAGACGAGGATCACTCGCTTTCAGTCCACGCGTAAGAGCAAAAAGCCACATACCAAGGTTTAACTCATGGCCTGAAGCTGTCGGGGAACCAAAGCTCCAGGACTTTGCAGGCTATAAAGTAGGTATGACCCATGTGGTAATGATAGATGATACTAAGAACAGCCTCACAGAAGGCATGGAAGTATCTGTTCCTGTCACAGTAGTAGAAACTCCTGCAGTCCGTGTTGCTGCAATTCGTGCCTACACCAAGACAACAAATGGTGAGAAGGCACTTACAGATGCATGGGCAGCAGAACTTGACGAAAGCCTTGGAAAGACAATTCCTCTTCCGAAGGAGTCAAACACCGATGAAGCTCTTACAAAGATTGAAGGTATGGTTGATGAAGGCAATGTTTCAGACATCAAGCTCGTCACATACACCTTACCAAAGAAGCTCACTGGTGTTCCAAAGAAGAATGCTGACATCATGGAAACAGCAGTAAGTGGTTCTGACGTAAAGGCAAAGTTCGAGTATGCAAAATCTGTACTTGGTTCAGAGATCAAAATAACTGACGTATTCAACGAAGGCGCATTTGTTGACGTAGCAGCAATAACAACCGGTAAGGGTACCCAGGGACCTGTCAAGAGATGGGGCATCAACCTTGCAAAGAACAAGCACTCACGTCAGGGAAGTCTCAGGCAGATAGGTACGCTCGGTCCATGGCATCCAGCTATTGTAAGATGGACAGTTCCACAGATGGGACAGATGGGCTATCACCAGAGAACAGAGTACAACAAGCGTATCCTCAAGGTAGGCGAAGATGGAGAGGAAATCACTCCAGCAGGCGGTTTCCTCAATTACGGTCTTGTACGTGGAGAATATATCCTTATAAAGGGTAGCATTCCAGGACCTTCAAAGAGGCTTGTAAGACTCAGAGATCCAATGAGGTCAAAAGTACCTGCTATGGGTGAACCGGAAATTGTTCACGTAAGCACACAGTCCAAGCAGGGGTGAACTGAATGGTTACAACAAAAATTATTGATTTATCCGGAAATGCCAAGGGAGATATTGACCTTCCTGAGGTATTCGATGAAGTATACAGACCGGACCTTATCAAAAGGGCAGTTCTTTCAGCTCAGTCCGACAGGTACCAGCCATATGGTCCGAGGATGTACTCAGGTATGGACACATCAGCACATTCCTGGGGGTCAGGCAGAGGTGTCGCCCAGATTCCAAGACTTGCTAACGGAAGCCGTGCAGCAAGGGTACCACAGGCAGTAGGCGGTAGGAGAGCACATCCACCAAAGCCTGAAGCAGACAGGACTGAAAAGGTCAACAAAAAGGAAAGGCGCATGGCCATTCGCTCAGCAATTGCTGCAACATGTGATGCTGATCTTGTAACAGCACGTGGTCACAGGTTCGATGCAGAGCTTCCACTGGTGGCAGCAGATGATCTTGAAGGCGTCGAAAAGACAAAGGATGTTGTAAGCTTCCTGCAGAATGCAGGTCTTTATGACGACGTAATCCGTGCAAAGGAAGGAAAAAATATCCGTGCAGGAAAAGGTAAGATCAGAGGCAGGAGATTCAAGAATAAGAAGAGTCTTCTTATTGTTGCAACATGCGACAGTCCTCTAATGAAATCCGCAAGGAACCTCTCCGGTGTAGATGTAGTATCCGTAGATTCACTGAACGCTGAGCTCCTTGCACCGGGTACACAGGCAGGCAGATTAACAGTCTGGACAGAGTCTGCAATATCCGCACTTGGAGGGATGTTCGAATGAGCGTCATCAAATATCCGTTTATTACAGAAAAAGCAATGATGCTGCTGGATGACAACAAACTCCAGTTTATTGTTGATTCCCGCGCAAATAAAATGCAGATAAAGGCCGATGTAATGAAGATGTACGGATTCCCTGTTTCATCAGTCTGTACAATGAGCACAATGAAAGGTCTGAAGAAAGCTATTGTTACTTTCGAAGGCACAGAAGCAGCTCATGAGATAGCGACCAGAATAGGTCTGATGTGAGGTGAATTGACATGGGTAAAAGACTTATATCACAGAACAGGGGTGCTGGCAAACCAACATACAGGGCACCATCACACAAGTACAAAGCTGCACTTACACACCCACGTGTCGATGAAGAAGACACAATTTATGCTACAGTTATTGAAATTACACACGATCCGGCTCGTTCAGCACCAGTCGTTAAAGTCTCTTTTGAGAACGGTGAAGAACGCCTGATCCTTGCACCTGAAGGTATAGCAGTAGGTGACAGGATAGCCTGCGGAATTTCAGCTGAGATTAAACCTGGTAACATCCTGCCTCTTGCAGAGATTCCTGAAGGTAGTCCAGTCTGTAACATCGAGTCCAAGCCAAATGATGGCGGACATTTCGCACGCGCATCAGGGACCTATGCAACAGTTGTATCCCACGATCGTGGTAAGACAGTTGTTCAGATGCCATCAGGTGAGATGAAGTGGTTAAATCCTAAATGTCGTGCAACAATCGGTATCGTTGCAGGTGGCGGAAGGGTGGACAGGCCTTTCCTTAAGGCAGGTAAGAAGTACCACAAGATGAAGACAAGAGCTGCAAAGTATCCTCGTGTATCAGGAATTGCTATGAACGCCATTGACCACCCTTATGGTGGAGGTAACCGCAAACATCCTGGTAAGCCAACAACAGTTGGAAGGAACGCACCTCCTGGTCGTAAGGTAGGTCAGATAGCAGCACGCAGGACCGGAAAGCGTTAACCGGAGGTTAATACATGGCAAGAAAATCATCATCAAGATTACCAAAACGAAAAGGTGAATTTACCTACCGTGGAAAGACGGTAGCAGAACTCGTGGCTCTGGACGAAGATGAGTTCATCAGTATGCTCCCTGCACGTGAACGCCGCACTCTTAAGAGGGGCTACACGGATGGGAGGAAGAATGTTGTTCAGCAGCTCAAAGACGGTAAAGACAATTTGAGGACCCACTACAGGGACATTATTATTTTCCCTGATATGGTCGGCAAAACTGTAGAAGTATACAACGGCAAGTCATTTGTGGCATTTGAGATTCAGCCTGAAATGATAGGACACAGGTTCGGAGAATTCGCACCAACACGCGCAAGAGTGACCCACGGAAGCGCTGGTGTGGGAGCAACCCGTTCAAGCAAGTTCGTACCACTTAAGTAAGGTGAGATAAATGGCAAGAATTGAATATTCAATTGAAATGGACCCTGCTTCAAGTTCGAAGGCTATGGGTGCTGAGCTTCACATCTCTCCGAAAAAGTCACGTGAACTTTGCAAAGCTATCAAAGGCATGCGTACCAGTGTAGCCCAGAAATACCTTGAAGATGTAATGATCATGAAACAAGCAGTACCTTTCAAGAGGCACAGCGAAGGTTCAGGACACAGAAAAGGTCCAATGGCAAACGGCAGGTATCCTGTAAAGGTTGCCGAGGCTTTCCTCAAGATTCTGGAAAATGCAAGGAGCAATGCTGAATACAAAGGACTTGATCCTGAGCACATGTATATTGCACATGCTGCTGCAAAACGCGGACGTGTGATCCACGGCATGAGGCCAAGAGCACGCGGACGTGGCAGTCCAAGTAACACAGAGACTGTGAACGTTGAGATTATTTTGAATGAGGTGCGCTAATGGCAATAGAGAAGAAATTCGTTCAGGAAGGATATGTAAAAGCTTCAATGAACGAATATTTCACAAAACAGCTCAGCAGAGCAGGTTATGGCGGTATGGAAATTAACCGTACTCCAATGGGTACCCAGATAACTGTGTATGCTGAAAAGCCGGGTATGGTCATTGGTAAGGCCGGTAAGGTCATCCGCAAGCTGACCCGTGACATCGACAGGATGTATGATATTGACAATCCTCAGATAGATGCACAGGAAGTCAAAAAGCCGGAACTTAATGCTCAGATGATGGCAAGCCGCCTTGCTTCTTCCATTGAAAGAGGCTGGTATTTCAGAAAAGCTGGTCATAATACCCTCAGGGCTATTATGAACTCCGGTGCATTGGGCTGTGAAATAGTTATTTCAGGTAAATTGACAGGTGCAAGGTCAAGGGTTGAGAAACTTGTTGACGGATACATAAAGCACGCTGGAAAACCTGTTGATGATATAGTAGACGAGGGTTTCGCAACAGCTGTAAAGAAGCTGGGAACCCTTGGATGTAAAGTAAGGATCATCCCTCCGGATGCAGTATTACCTGACGCTTTTGATATTAAAAAGGTCGTAGAGGATGAAGAGGTCGAGGCAGCAGAAGCTGCAAAGGCTGATATCACAGAACTCGTAGACAAGGAATCAGAGGGTGAGGTTGCTGACGAAGAGGAAACAGTAGAGGTTGCCGAAGAAACTGCAGAAGCAGAAGTTACTGAAGAAACTCCAGCTGAAGAAGTTGAAGAGGAAACAAGTGAGGAAAAGGCAACAGAAACCGATGATTCAGTTCCGGTCGAGGAAAGCGAAGATGAGCAGAGAAGACTGGTTGACGGTGTATGGCAGCACAAGCATGAAGGCTATGACTACTGGCATCCGGTTGCACGCGTCCACAAGGAGGATAAGTAATGGCAATTCTTCGAATGAACGAGATCAGGGACATGTCCCCGGAAGAAAGAATGGATGAACTTGAAAAGATGAGAGATGAGCTCATTCGTGAGCGTGCTCTGTCATCTGCCGGTGGTGCTCCTGACAATCCTGGAAGGATTGGGGAACTCAGGAGGACCATTGCAAGGATCAAGACCGTCCAGAGGGAAATGAAGGAGATCTGACTTGGAGATTACTCCTTCTAATCTGGTATTCCATGAACTGATCGGATTACAGGTACAAATAGCAGAGTCTACTAACACTGCGTTAAAAACCATAAGTGGAAAAGTGGTCGACGAAACCAGGAATATGCTGATTATCCAGACAAAGGAAAGAACTGAGAAAAAAGTTCAAAAAAACGGTACAACCTTTGTGTTTCAGATACCTGGTCACCTGTCCGGCAAGCATGCTGAGAGGTATGTTAAAGTGAATGGAAACCTTCTGCTCTCACAACCCGAGAACAGAACAAAGAACATAAGAAAAATACACATGAGGTAATAATCATGGTTAAAGATATTGGATTGGATGTCCCGACTCCTGAAGAGGAGTGCGATGATGTCAATTGTCCTTTCCACGGAGAACTTCCGGTTCGCGGGCAGGTCCTTGTAGGGACTGTTGTCAGCGATAAAATGGGCAAGACAGTGGTCATCCAGCGCAGGCATGAGATGCTAATTAAGAAATATCAGAGATATGAAAAGAGGCAGTCCAAGATTCACGCACACAATCCACCCTGCATTGATGCAAAGGTAGGGGACGTTGTAACCGTGGCCGAATGCAGACCTCTTAGCAAGACAAAATCCTATGTAGTCATTAAGGCGGAGGCACAGGAATGAGGGGAGTAAGATCCACAGTTCCACGTGCACTTAACGCTGGTGCTAAGATCGACTGCGTGGACAATACAGGTGCACGTGTAGTTGAGATTATATCCGTAAAGGGCTACAGAGGTGTGAAGAACAGACACCCAAGAGCAGGTGTAGGTGACATGTGCGTTGTTTCCGTGAAGAAAGGAACTCCGGAGATGCGCAAACAGATTCTTCTTGCAGTGGTTGTACGACAGAAGCAGGAAATGCGCCGTGCAGACGGCCTCAGGGTTTCCTTCGAAGACAATGCAGTTGTTATTGTTGATAAGGACGGGGTTCCAAAGGGAACTGACTTTAAAGGTCCTATTGCAAGGGAAGCAGCAGAAAGGTATCCAAAGATCGGTACCACTGCATCTATGGTAATGTGAGGTGTGAATTTATGGTATCAAATCAACCAAGAAAACAGAGAAAGGCAAGGTTTACTGCTCCTCTGCACATCAAACAGAAGTACATGGGTGCACCTCTTTCAAAGGATCTCCGTGAAAAGTATGGATGCCGCAGTGCCAGTGTTGTCATTGGTGACACAGTAAAACTGATGCGTGGCGATCATGCAGGGACAAGTGGCAAGGTTGAAGCAATTTCTCTCAAACATGGAACCATTGTCGTTGAAGGTATAACAGTTTCAAAGGCAGACGGAACTGAGGTTGCAAGACCGGTATATCCTTCAAATGTGATGATCACAACCCTTGAATTGAAGGATGAACGCAGAGAAAAAGTAATCAATAACAGGTGATTTTGTGGGCAAACATCAGAAGAGAATATCTGTTCCAAATAGCTGGCAGATATCAAAGAAATCCAACAAATGGATCACATCAACAAGACCAGGTCCACATCACAAGCAACAGAGTGTTCCTCTGGGCGTAGTTCTCAGGGATATGCTGGGTATCGTAGATACTCGTGCAGAAGCAAAGCGCGTTCTTTCAGAAGGTAAAGTGCTTGTTGATGGTGTTATGAGAAAGGATCTCAGATTCCCTGTAGGTCTTTTGGATGTAATTACAATTCCTCTTGAGGACGTAGCATACCGTATGCTACTGGACCGCAAGGGAAGGCTTGAAGTTCATAAACTTGAAGATATGAATGCAAACAAGCTTTGCAAGATAAATGGTAAGACTATATTAAAAGGCGGGGCTGTACAGCTAAACCTTAATGACGGCTCAAACCTTATAGGTTCTAACGACTACAAGACAAAGGATTCACTGATCCTCTCTATGCCTGACAAGGAAATTGTCAAACACATCAAATACGAGGAAGGTAATCTTGCTATGATCGTCGGTGGAAGACACACCGGTGAAATAGGAACCATCAAGCAGATCAACACAGTAAGAAGTTCCAGGCACAACACAGTTGCCATATCCGGCGACTATGAGTTCGAGACAATCGAGGATTTCGTAGTTGTTATCGGTGAGAAGGAACCTGAGATCAAACTAGGTGGTGAGGTAGTTGAGTAATCCAATGAGAACACCTGTAGTTGAAAAGGTAGTTGTTCACATGGGTGTCGGCGAAAGTGGTCAGCACCTTGTTGATGCTGAGGGCATTCTCAGTGAGATTACCGGCCAGTCCGTTGTAAGGACATATTCAAAGAGAACTCTGCCGGCATTTGGTATTAAGAAGAATGAACCAATCGGATGTAAGGTCACATTAAGATCTGACCGTGCAGAAGAGTTCCTTAAGACAGCACTTAATATTGTAGAGAGCAAGCTCAGATCATCCCAGTTCGATAAATACGGGAATGTTGCCTTTGGTATTGAAGAACACACAGACTTTCCGGGAATGAAATATGATCCTAACATCGGTATCTTTGGAATGGATGTCAATGTTGTTGTAAACCGTCCAGGTTACAGGATAAGCAAAAGAAGGATAGTCAAGAGGAAGATTCCAACATCTCACAGAATAACAAAAGAGGATACGATTGCTTTCTTCAAAGACAAATACTCCGTGGAGGTAATATAAATGGTACAAACCACAAAGAGCTTTGGAAGAGGAGCAAATGAATGTAAGAGATGTGGAAGAAAACAAGGTCTCATAAGGAAATATGGTATTTACCTTTGCAGACACTGCTTCCGTGAAGTTGCCCACGATATGGGATTTGAGAAATATACGTGAGGTGAAAGATATGGTATTATTAGATCCTCTTGCTGATGCTCTGTCTACAATTAAGAACGCAGAGGCAATTGGTAAAGATTCCTGTATTATAAAACCCGCATCAAAACTCATTGGTACTGTACTCAAGGTCATGCAGGACCGAGGATATGTCGGTGAATTCGAGTTTGTTGAAGATGGTAAGGCGGGAGTTTACAAGGTCGAACTTATTGGTAGGATCAACAAGTGTGGTGCTATCAAACCACGTTATTCAGTAGGTGCTGCTGATTTTGAAAGATGGGAAAAGCAGTTCCTTCCTGCAAAGAACTTCGGAACACTTATACTGACCACATCAAACGGTGTGATATCCCAGTACGAAGCCCGTGAGAATAACGTAGGTGGACAGTTACTTGCATATGTGTACTGATGGATGTGATGTCACATGGCAAAAGAAATTAAGAAAATAATCGAGATCCCTGAAGGTGTGACCGTTACAATGCAGGGTCAGGTTCTGTCTGTAACAGGCCCAAAAGGTATGACCGAAAGGAACTTCTGGTATCCTGGTGTCAAGATAGAGATTGAAGGCTCAGAGGTCATTGTGGATTCAACAGTCATAAAAAAGACTCAGAAAGCAATGGTCGGTACCTTTGCATCCCATATAACCAATATGATCAAGGGCGTTACAGAGGGATTCGAATATCGGATGAAGGTCGTTTACTCTCACTTCCCTATGCAGCTTAAGGTTGAAGGGGACAGGTTGATGATCAGCAATTTCCTTGGAGAGAAAAAGGCAAGGAATGCTAAGATTCTCGGAGAGACCAAAGTAAAGGCTTCAGGTGATGAGGTTGTTGTCACAGGTAACAACAAGGAAGATGTTGGACAGACAGCTGCCAATATCGAGCAGACAACAAGAATCAAGAGATTCGACCCTCGTGTATTCCAGGACGGAATATACACTGTGGAGAAGATAGTGTAGGTGATTTGAATGGATGATAACATTAAACGCCTTTTTAAGGTAAGGAAAGTCCAGAAGCACAAAAAACCTCAGTTCAAGAGAACAGAAAGCCACAAATACAAGCGTCTGGACGACAACTGGAGACGTCCAAGAGGTCTTCAGGGTAAACAGCGCAAGGGCATCAAGGCAAAGGGTGCTGTCGCACAGGTAGGCTATGGAAGTCCTGCCGCTGTAAAGGGGTTACACCCATCCGGATATGCGGAAGTTCTAGTTTGCACGCTCTCACAGCTTGACAATGTCAATGCAGAGACAGAGGCAATCAGGGTCGCTGCAAAAGTTGGTGGCAGAAAAAAAGCACTCATTGAGGCAAAGGCTGCAGAACTTTCAATAAAAGTACTCAACCCAACAAGAGGTGAACAGAATGACTGATCTTACAAACCAGAAAAGGATCGCTTCTGAAGTACTTGGTTGTGGTCTTAAAAGGGTATGGCTTGACCCGGAAGCAGCAGAAGATATTGCAGTGGCAATCACAAGAGCTGACATCCGTGAGCTCATTGAAGCTGGCAATATAAAGCTTATTCCTGTAAAGGGTGTAAGCCGTGGTCGTGCAAGAGTAAGGGATGCTCAGCGTAAGTATGGACACCGTAAAGGACACGGTAAGAGGAAAGGTAAGAAGGGCGCACGCAATCCTCGCAAGGAGCAGTGGATGAAAAAGATCCGTGCTCTGAGAAAGGAACTCAAACAGATGCGTGAAGATGGCTCATTGGACAGGGCAACCTACTGTAAGGTTTACCGCAAGGCAAAGGGTGGAGAATACCGTAGTGTAGCTCACCTTAAAGCACACCTTGAGTCAGAGAAGCTCATTAAGCACGAGGAATAATCATGGCAACAGGACCCAAATATAAAGTCGCATTCAGGCGACGAAGAGAAGGGCGTACTGATTACCACCAGAGACTCAGGTTACTCCTTTCAAAGGAAGACCGTGTGGTAGTACGCAAGAGTTCAAGGCACATGCAGGTCCAGCTTATAGCTCCAAAACCTGAAGGAGACGTAACTCTTTCAGCTGCAATTTCAACAGAACTTAAGAAATACGGATACGATGCTCCAACAGGAAACACAACAGCAGCGTATCTTACAGGTCTGTTATTCGGTTACAGAGCACTGAGCGAGGGATATGATTACGGCGTTCTTGATATAGGACTCCAGGCATCAACATCCGGATCACGTGTATATGCAACCTTGAAGGGCATCGTAGATGCAGGATTCGAAATTCCTCATGACTCATCTGTTCTTCCTTCAGATGAGAGGGTAAGAGGAGAACACGTAGCAGAGTACATGGAAGACTCAAATCTGCCTGAACTGTTTGATGCAGTTAAGGAAAAGATCTCTGCAGAGTTCAACTAGGTGATTACATGGCATATGAATATGAAGACGAATGGGTTCCACAGACAAGACTTGGAAAACTCGTTCAAGAAGGGCAGATCACTTCCATGGACGAAGTTATAGAATCAGGTCTTCCAATAAGGGAATCCAAGATTATCGATATCCTTTTACCTGATCTTGAGGATGAGGTTCTCGATATCAACATGGTCCAGAGAATGACTGACTCCGGTCGTCGTGTTAAGTTCAGAGCAACTGTTATTGTTGGTAATGGCAATGGTTTTGTTGGTCTTGGACAGGCAAAGGACGTTCAGGTAGGACCAGCTATCAGAAAAGCTATCAGCAACGCAAAGATCAACATTATAAGAGTAAAACGCGGATGCGGTTCATGGGAATGCGCATGTGGTCTTGAGCACACAGTACCTTCACAGGTACGTGGAAAGGCAGGCAGTGTACTCGTTGAGCTTAAACCGGCACCAAGGGGACTTGGTCTTGCTGCAGGAGATACTGCAAGGAAAGTACTTGAGAAAGCAGGTATAAAAGATGTCTGGACAAGGACTGAAGGTACCACAAGGACGACCCTGAACTTCGCAAAGGCTACATTTGAGGCATTAGAGAACACAGGTATTGTAAGGATGCCTGCAAACCTGGAGACTAAGGAGGCTTAAAATGTACGCTTTGGTCAGAGTACGTGGAGACGTAAATGTAAGAGGAACCATCAAGGATACCCTTCAGATGATTCGTCTGCACAAAGTAAACCATTGTGTTCTCCTTGCTGACAATCCTAACAATGCAGGAATGATCCAGAAGGTAAAGGACTATGTGGCATACGGTATCATTGATGCTGACACACTTGCAGAAATGCTTACAAATCGTGGAAGACTTGAAGGTGGAGACAGACTCACCGAAGAGTATGTAGCTGAAAACACAGACTATGACTCTATCAAAGCTCTTGCACAGGCTATCTGTGAAGGTAACGCAACCCTAAAAGATGTTCCAAAGCTCAAGCCGGTATTCAGGCTTCACCCACCAAGGAAAGGCCATTCCGGTATGAAGAGAACAGTTCAGCAGGGCGGTGTACTGGGTAACCATGGTGAAGATATCAACAAATTGTTGAAGAAAATGAGGTAATCCCATGACATCAAAGAAAAGCAACACAAAGAAGTTCAGAGGTTCACGCACATGTGGTGGCGGAACAACCAAGAATAGACGTGGTGCAGGTAACCGTGGTGGTAGGGGTAGGTCTGGTGAAAACAAGCACCATTTTACCCGTGCAATAGAACTCGGATACCGCCGTGGGCACCAGAGAGGATTTACCCGTCCACTGAAGGTCTTAAATGACACTTCTATTGTAAACGTAGGTGAACTTGATGAACTTGCAGATCAGCTCGTTGAAGATGGTTTTGCAGAACTTCAGGATGATACCTTTGTAATCGATCTGTCAGTTCTTGACATTGACAAGGTACTTGGATCCGGAAAGGTGTCAAAGAAACTTTCAATAACAGCAGCTGAATTCTCTGCAAGTGCGAAAGAAAAGATTGAAAGTGCAGGTGGATCTTGCACTGAAATAGAAGAGTAATGCCATTTGGCATTACCTATTTTATTTTTATATTATGCAATTTAAAGGGTGTATATTTATTAATGTGTAAATCCATTAAGGTGTACTTTACCTAAAATTGCATGGATTTTTCCATTCAAAGGGTGGAATTAATGAGTCTTAAGGATAGTTTGGAACCAATATTTAATAAATTACCTGCGGTATCAAGCCCGGAAGGGCATGTCCATTTTAAAAATAAATTAATGTGGACTCTTGGAATTCTTGTGCTCTATTTTGCACTTGCTAATGTACCGCTGTTTGGATTGTCAGCGGATTCGATAGATCTTTTCGAGTCCTATAGAGCATTTTTTGCCGGAGCTTCGGGTTCTCTGATGCTTCTGGGTATAGGTCCTATTGTTACCGCATCAATTGTCCTTCAACTCTTGGTTGGTGCAGATGTCATCAAACTTGACATGTCCAATCCATCAGATCAGGCTTTCTTCCAGGGAGCACAAAAATTCATGGTTTTTGTGATGATAGTACTGGAAGCCCTGCCACAGATAGTTGGTGGTTACATCCAACCTGATGCGGCTCTTGCAGCTACACTGGGTGTAGGTCTTGATGTAATTACATTTATCATCTTTATACAGATATGCATTGGTGGCACATTGGTACTCTTCATGGATGAGGTAGTTTCCAAATGGGGTATTGGTTCCGGTGTAGGTCTTTTCATTGTTGCTGGTGTTTCCCAGCAGATTGTAACAGGTCTCTTCAACTGGACAACAGATTCGTCAGGTCTCCCTACAGGTTTCTTCCCTAAATGGATATACCTGCTGCAAAGTGGGGAATTAACGGGTCTTATAACCAGTGCTAATGGTATTCTAACCATTCTGGTAACTGGCGGTATCCTTGCACTTGTGAGTACAGTGGTAATATTCCTGCTTGTCGTATATGTTGAAAGTACTCGTATTGAGATTCCTCTGGCACACAGTGCAGTAAGAGGTGCAAGGGGTAAGTTCCCTGTAAAACTTATTTATGCTTCAGTCCTGCCAATGATTCTTGTAAGGGCATTGCAGGCAAATATACAGATGGTAGGTCTTCTTCTCAGCAGCAAGGGCATCACTTTCCTTGGTGAGTTCAGCGGATCAACACCTATCAATGGTATCATGTATTACCTTGCTCCTATCCACAGTCCTTATGACTGGATACCTTCTCTTGTAAGGGAATCATTTACTGGTTATGGCGCTCCTGTTCCTGCTCTCTGGCAGATAGGTCTCCATGTGCTAATTGATGCTGTGTTCCTTATTGTAGGAGGTATTATCTTTGCTCTGTTCTGGATCGAAACAACAGGAATGGGTGCAAAACCAACAGCCAGGAAGATATTTAACTCAGGTATGCAGATTCCGGGTTTCAGAAGGAACATTGGCAGCATTGAAAAAGTTATGATCAGGTATATACCAAAAGTGACCGTTATTGGTGGTGCTTTTATTGGTTTCCTGACACTTGTTGCAAGTATGCTTGGTACCCTTGGAGGCGCAGGTGGTACAGGTCTTCTGCTTGCGGTGAGTATTGTATACCGTTTGTATGAGGATATAGCATCCGAGCAGATGATGGAAATGCATCCGATGGTAAGGTCCTTCTTCGGACAGGAATAAAAAACAGGTGTAAATATGAATATTGCATTATTTGGCCCACCGGGTGCCGGCAAAGGCACCCAGGCAAAGGAATTATCTAAATATTATAACATTCCACATATCTCCACAGGGGATATATTGAGAGCTAATGTCCGTGATGGTACTGAACTTGGTTTAAAAGCAAAACAGTACATGGACAAAGGTGAACTGGTACCTGATGAGGTTCTTATCGGACTTATCAGGAATAGATTAAGTGAGAGTGACTGTGATACTGGTTACTTGCTTGATGGGTATCCACGTACAATTCCTCAGGCAGACGCCCTCACTGATATTCTTAACGAGATCAACAAACCTCTCGATGCGGTTATTAATATCGAGGTAAGTGATAATGAACTTGTGAAAAGACTCAGTGGACGTCGCAGCTGTG
Organism: Methanolobus bombayensis; assembly: GCF_017873415.1. Classification (GTDB taxonomy): domain Archaea; phylum Halobacteriota; class Methanosarcinia; order Methanosarcinales; family Methanosarcinaceae; genus Methanolobus; species Methanolobus bombayensis. Next base: position 90,958 of record NZ_JAGGKD010000005.1, read on the forward strand.
CATGTGGTGAGAGTTACCATGTTATGTTCAATCCTCCTGAGAAGGAAGGAATTTGTAATGCATGCGGTGCTGGACTTTATCAGAGAGATGATGACAAGGAAGAAGTAATTCGTCAGAGGCTTGCTGTTTATAATGATAAGACAAAGCCACTAATTGACTACTATGATGATGCTGAACTTCTTGTTAATATAGATGGTTCTGGCGCTGTGGATGTTGTTTTGAATGACATTTGCAACATAATGGATAAATTTAAATAAAATAATTTAGAGAGGCTATCTTTTGGTTACAGAACAATTCAAGAAAAAGCTGGATCAATTCCTGCTGGCTTTTGGTATTTCTCTTATGGTCGGTATCATGATACTTGGCGAGGACTTCAGGGACTCTCTCGGAAGGTCAATGAGTCTCATCATGGACCCGGTAGTGACTATTCTCGGGGCAAGCAATTTTCATATTGTCCTTTTTATAATGGCCTCTATTACTGCTCTTTACGCATCGCTCATCCAAAAATATACTATTGATTGGGATTTGATGCGTAATACTCAGGAAAAGATGAAAGTATTTCAGAAGGAATACAGGGAAGCCCAACTCTCAAACAATACTGCTCTTATGAAGAAGATGGATGAAGAGCGTAAGGAAATGATGGGGGACCAGATGGAGATGTCAAAACAGCAGTTCAAGCCAATGGCATATATAAGTGTAATTTCTCTTCCATTGTTCATGTGGGCTTATTATTATATCAAGGGTCATGAAGCTGCATCTCTTGTTTTCCCTTTCTGGGGAGAACAAATATTGACTGACCCCATTCTAGGTCCTTTCCAGCATTGGATATTCTGGTATTTTATTGCTTCACTTGCTGTCAGTCAGTTGATAAGAAAGGCTCTTGATGTCGGTGGAGTCTGAAGTGTTACTCACTATAAGCGGTCTTCCGGGAAGTGGTACCACTACCGTATCCCGTTTAATTTCTGAAAAATACAATCTTGAAATGATATCTGCCGGAGAGGTTTTTCGTTCCCTTGCTAAAGAGTATGGTATGACTCTGGCGGAATTTGGTGCACTGGCTGAATCAGATGAAAGTATAGATATCAAAATCGATGAACGCCAGAAAGAGATTTCTAATACCCGTGATGACATTATTCTTGAAGGCAGGCTCGCCGGACACATGGCAGAAAAGGCACTTAAGGTCTGGATAAAAGCTTCTGTTGATGTCCGGGTTCAGAGAATTGTCAGCCGTGAAGGAAGTTCTTTTAAAGATAAGCTTGATGAAACCATTGAGCGTGAAGCTTCCGAGGCTGTCAGGTATAGGACTATCTATGGAATCGACATTAGTGACTTTTCTATTTATGATCTTGTTGTAGATTCTGAAAATTGGAATCAGTTCCAGATAGCAAATATTATTTCCTGTGCAATTGATAATTGTTCATATTCTAATGTCTGAAAAAATCTGGCGGTTTTTATGAAATCAGGAATTTTACCTTCTGAGCAGGAAAGGAAATTAGTACATAAGGCAGAAGCGAAGACAAATTCTCTTCATGGCTGTAATCCTGAGCAGCGTTCTATAAGACAGTATATTGAAATGGGAGTTGTCAATCTTGACAAACCCGCAGGTCCCACCAGTCATGAGGTTACTGCCTGGGTAAAGGATATACTTGAAATTAACAGGGCAGGACATTCCGGATCACTGGACCCCGTGGTTACAGGCGTACTTCCAATCATGCTTGGCAGGGCTACAAAGACTGTTGCAGCACTTCGCCTTTCGGGTAAGGAGTATATCTGTCTGATGACTTTGCACGAGGATGTTCCTGAGAAGAAGGTCCGTAAGGTATGCAAGGAATTCACAGGTTCTATTTTCCAAATGCCTCCTATTATTTCAGCGGTAAAGCGCGCAGTGCGTGTCAGGAAAATCTACTACCTTGAAGTTCTTGATGTGAAGGGTAAGTCAGTCCTTATGCGTGTTGGCTGCGAGGCAGGAACTTATATGCGAAAACTCTGTCATGACATTGGTGTTGCTCTGGGCTGTGGTGCTCATATGCAAGAACTCCGCAGAACTAAAACAGGACCTTTCAGAGAAGATACTCTTGTGACACTGCAGGATCTTAAGGATGCTTATGTTTTGTGGAAAGAGGACGGAGATGAACGTTTTTTACGTGAGTTTGTAAGGCCCATGGAGGAAGGTCTATCACATCTTCCAAGGATAATAATTCGTGACAGTGCAGTGGATGCAGTGTGCCGTGGTGCGGCAATTGCAGTGCCCGGAATACTAAGCATTGATGCCGATATTAAAAAAGATGATTCCATCTGCATCTTCACTTTAAAAGGAGAAGGTGTGGCACTTTGTACAGCTGTCATGAATGCTGAGGAAATTCTTGAAAATACTCATGGAATTGTAGCAACGACCGAAAGAGTAATAATGGATGCTGGCACTTATCCGCAAGGCTGGCACAGCAAGCCAGAAAAAACACAATGAAACACGCGTGCCGAGATAGTCTAGCGGTAGGGCGCAAGCCTGGAAAGCTTGTGGGGCATCAGCCCCTCGGGAGTTCGAATCCCCCTCTCGGCGCCATTCTTTTCTAATTATTATTATTATTATTTTTTCAGGTTTAAATTTTGGTTATAATGATTAAGAGGCGTATGCTCTAATTGAATTGCATAATTACTGGAACTTAAAATGAAGGTTGGGTAATAATGTCTGAAGTAAACGTATTTCGCATAAAAGAAAACATGGATATCGATGACGATGGCAGTACAGTTGTGGCCTGTCCGGAATGTGAGGCAGAAATTAAAGTTTTATATTCAAATATAGCAGATGACAGTATGGCGCTTGTTGAGTTTATGGAATGTCCTGTTTGCCACATTAATCTTGGGCAGGTTCATCCGTCTGAAGCGTTGAATAAGAAAATAGCTGACCATGTGGCAAAAGAGTTATTAAATGGCCTTGAACTTGATTTGAGTAATGCGCTTTCAAAACGCTGATTAAAACTTTTGGTTTTAATACTTTTAAAACAGTTATCTTCGATTTACAGGAAAGTATTTATGCAATTACCTTATACTAGGTGCTCACCTGTTTCACTATTTTCTGCGACATGAATAATATTAAATAAGAACAATGGTATAAACAGGCGAGTTATTCTATTAATCTTTAGAATTGCCTGCCCCAGTAATATTCGGGGTGTGTCGAAACTTACGTTTCGGGGCTACCGGGCGCTTGCGTCCCTAAGGAGGAAGAAATAATGGCAGACGAAGAAATAAGACACTTAGTCCGTATCATGAATACTGACCTACAGGGAAGTCAGCCTGTAATCTATGCGCTGACAGGTATTCGTGGTATTGGTCTTAGAACATCAAGAATTTTAGTTGACAGCACGGGTGTTGACCCGGATGAGCTTATTGGTTATCTTTCCGATGAGGATGTTTCAAAACTCGATGATGCAATAGCAAATTTTGAGACGAATGTCCCAACCTGGATGCTTAACAGATGTGAAGATCCAATGACAGGTGATGACAAGCACCTTCTTGGCCAGGATATCATTATGACCCTCAGAGAAGATCTAAACAATCTCAAGAAGGTAAGGGCATACCGTGGTATGAGGCACGAGAAAGGCCTTAAGGTCAGAGGTCAGAGAACAAAGTCCACAGGAAGGCGTGGCTCAACCATCGGCGTAAGCAAGAAGAAGTAAACAAGGTGATCTTATGGGATATCCAGGTAAGAAAAGAAAGAGTTACGATACTCCAAAGCATCCTTGGCAGGCAGCCAGGATGGCCACTGAAGTAGAGCTCATCAAGAAGTACGGTCTCCGTAACAAGAAAGAACTCTGGAAGGCAGTCAGTATCCTGAGGAGGTACAGAGCGGATGCACGTAGGATACTTGCAGAGTCAGCTGAATTTGTCGACAGCGAACTAACAGGACATCTTAAGACCGAATCTACTGAGATCCTTGAAAGATTGAGAAAATATTCAATCCTTCCTTCTGATGCAAATATCGATGATATTCTTGCTCTTCAGACAGAAGCAATTCTTGAGCGCAGGTTACAGACGCAGGTATACAGACTTGGTCTTGCAAGAACTCCAAAGCAGGCAAGGCAGTTTATCACACATGGCCACATTTCTATCAATGGACAGAAGGTCACGGTTCCAAGTGTACTTGTCTCAAAGGAAGATGAGATGAACATTGATTATTATGGTAATTCGCCATTAACTGGTGAATCTCATCCAGAAAGGCCGGCACAGATAGCTTCATCAATAGCAGGAGAGGAGGAGTAATACTATGGCAGATGGAATTTGGGGTGTAGCACACATTAAATGCTCATTCAACAATACTATCATCACTGTAACTGATATTACAGGTGCTGAGACTATTGCCAAGTCATCCGGTGGAATGGTTGTAAAAGCGGCTCGTGATGAAAGTTCACCATATACTGCTATGCAAATGGCAAGCCAGCTTGCAGATACTCTTAAGGATAAGGGAATCGAGGGAGTTCACATCAAGGTGCGTGCACCTGGTGGAAACAAACAGAGGAGTCCGGGTCCGGGAGCACAGGCTGCGATCAGGGCTTTCGCCAGGGCAGGTATCAAGATCGGAAGGATACAGGATGTAACTCCTGTGCCACACGACGGTACACGTCCAAGAGGCGGTAGAAGAGCATAAATAATATAAATAAACGGATATGAACTCATGACAATGGAAGTAGACATACTTGAACTGTCAGAGAGGTCTGCAAAGTTCATATTATCCGATGCAAGTGCAGCATTTGCGAATGGTATCAGGAGAGCAGCGCTCTCTGATGTACCAACTCTTGCAATTGATGATGTGAATATCTACAATAATACCTCAGTCCTCTTTGATGAACAGTTAGCGTTAAGACTTGGTCTTATCCCCTTAACAACGGACATTGAGGAGTTTGTACCAGTAGAAGAGTGCACCTGTGGCGGTGCTGAATGCCCAGCATGTAAAATATCCCTTACACTTAGTGCGGAAGGTCCGAGAATGGTATATTCAGGTGATCTTGTGTCATCTGATGAAAGGGTACAAGCAGCCGACCAGAACATTCCTATTATTGATCTCAAAGAAGGTCAGAAAGTAGTGCTTGAAGCTGTTGCTCATATGAATTATGGGTATAAACATGCTAAATGGCAGGCTGGTGTGGCATGCGGCTACAAGAATATGCCTATAGTCACGTTCGAAAACTGTGACGAATGTGGTGCATGTGTGAACGAATGTCCAAAGAACATTATTCACATTGGTCCGAACGGTGCAGAAATAGCCGGTGACGATATCCTTAAATGTATTCTTTGCAAACTCTGTGCATCTGTCTGTGAGATCGATGCAATTACTGTATCTGAAGATGAAAAATCTTTCATTTTCACTATGGAATCCGATGGTTCTTATACGGTTCAACAGTTAATTATAAATGCAGGAACAACTATTAAGGAGAAAGCCAGCCGGTTGGGACAAATTTTAGAGTCCCTCTGATGTGGTTTAGGAGATTTACTCTCCTAATAATTTATAATTTGAATCTAGGAAAACTGTCTTGTGCGGGGGTTGCCCAGCCAGGCCAAAGGCGCTAGGTTGAGGGCCTAGTCTCGTAGGAGTTCGTGAGTTCGAATCTCACCTCCCGCACCAATTTCCCTTTCAACGGGAAGTTGGATTTAAAGACACAATATTTCCTGTAATAATCGCCAATTCTACTGCATATCTTGTGCGGGGGTTGCCCAGCCAGGCCAAAGGCGCTAGGTTGAGGGCCTAGTCTCGTAGGAGTTCGTGAGTTCGAATCTCACCTCCCGCACCAAACTCATTTTTTAATACTACAATTTATTTGATTTACTACTGCTTTGTTTCTTTTCAAGCAGGATTTTTCGCTATTTATGAAAAATAGTAATCTAAAATGGATATATAGGTAATAATAGATTTGAATATGATTTTAATTATTATCTATGGAATGGTGTCTCACTTCATCGATTTCTGCTTTTCCAAGAGCCGTTAAAAAGTGAGCTGCACGTATGGTTGTATGTTGTTTTCTTTCCTTCATACGGGTCTGATACACACGAATAGAACGAAGGAAGTCGATCTTACGAAACTCTGGCCAGAAAGGTGCACAGAAATAAGCGGCACATTCACTTCCATTGGCCTGCCAGGGAAGGAAATTAGATACTCTCTCATCTCCACCTGTACGAATGATGAGATCAACGTCCGGCAGTGCTGCACTACCAGATGGATATAAGTGGCTTGATATTGTTTCTTCAGTAATGTCTTCCGGGCTGAGCTTGCCTGCTTCAACCTTTTCAGCAATTTCTCTTACAGCCTGGATAATTTCCTGCCTTCCACCATAAGCAACTGCAACTATTAGATTAAAGTTATTATATGAAGATGTTACAAGTTCAACATTCTTTATTGATTCCTTTAACATGTCAGGTAATTTTTCAATATCTCCGATTGCATGGACTCGCATTTTTCTTTCATGGGTCCTTTCATCTACAACAATCTCATCGAATTTTACTCTTATAAGATCAAAAAGTTTGTCTTTTTCATCATTTGCTCTATTAAAATTCTCAGTTGAAAAAGCATAAATTGTAAGATACTCCACACCGATATCACATGCCCATTCCATTACATTTTCTGTGACATCGGCTCCTTTGCTATGGCCAAATGATGTTATTTGTCCCAGTTTTCGTGCATACCTACGGTTCCCATCCATAATAATGGCTACATGCCGTGGTACTTCCTCACTTTTCACTTCCTGGGTAAGCAGGCGTTCGTATCCTTTGTAAACTATTCCTGGTATGTTTTTTAGTATACTTAACACTCCAGCGCATTAAATAAAAACAAGTTCAATACAGTTTAATTGGTATTTGAACTTATCCTGATTAAAAAAGTGGGTTAATAGTTTTCAAGCACGTCTCTTACAATTTCTCTGTAATCCTCTTTCAAAAGATAGATATTATGATCGCCGGTCACATCAATACTCAATATCCCAAGCCTGGTATTCATAAGACCTACCATTGCTGAAACGCCTCTGTAACTTACATCAAAATCAGTATTATGAAGATGCTCGTACACGTCTCCCGTAGTGAACTTATCACCATTAAGGAACAATTTCAGTACTACTTTGCGTATACCAGTATCATCGCGACTAAGATATTTAATAAGCCTTTCTCTTACTCGCTCTTCAATCGTTTCCAGTACAAACACCTCTTTCTTCAATATGTTATTTTATCTTATAAAACTATTTATTTCCGATAGCTTCAAAACCTGCATTGTATATGGAAATTGTACCATCTATATCATTCTCACATATATAATTTAGCCTTTTAAAGAGGTATTTTTTCAACAATTAGTCCTTCTTCAAAAGGATATCTTTCTATAATGCACAATTTTCGATCAGGTTTTCTGATATATTCTGCAATATCCTCTAGTATCCACCAGGAAATATCTATTCCATTTGACGTCATTTCCATCATATCCACAGGAACTTCAATTTTTTTGAGTTCTTCATAAACTGCTTCCTGATCATTATTCACACATTCAATATGTCCGTAATAAATCGTTCCTTCCTCTCCAATTTCATCAAACGATCTTGCAGTATTCTCTGCAATACGTAGCAGTCGTTTTCGGAGCTGTACAGCATCCTTGTAACTTGAAGAACAAAAATGGATTCTATCACACTTATTTACAGCCTCAAGTGCATATTCCTTTGAACCAGCCACTGCATTTGACATATCATCAGCAAGACCGTATCCTAGTTTTTTCATGGCATCCGAATTTGTATCTGAAAATTCCAGCTCATTTAAGTTCAGAAAACACCCTAAATTATTTGCAAAAATCCCTATCACTTCTGCACCTTTTACAGATGGTATCTCTATGCCTGTTTTCATTCCCAGATCATTTGCATGCCTGATAGAATTGGCATAACCTGTTTCCTCCAGTTTATCCCAGATATTTACCGGTGGATGGAATCTGATTTCGTCAAGTCCTGCCTCTGCCAGTTCTTGTAAAGTATCTCTATCAGGTGTCATTGATGTGTACAAATGGATATGGTGTTGTGATCCAAACCTTTCCTTAAGTAGTCTTATGTAATGGACTACCTTTTCTTTTCTGATAAGTGGCTCTCCACCGGTAATTCCTGTTCCAAGTGCATCCATCTGCAGTGCTTCATCCAGAACATCCCGGTCACAAATTACCTTTCTTTCATTAGCATAAGTGATATCTGCGCGTCTCTCATCGGATACAGGGCAATAAAAACAATCCTTTGGACAGATGCCTGTTATAAAAAGAACCATCTTTGAACCCTCCTGACAGAGTTTGCAACCTTCTGAAAGAAAAGAATGGAAAGAATCCGCTTCTCCACTTATGATCTTACTCATTATGCCATTCTATAACCTGCAGGTATTTAAGGGTATTTTATACCGGATGTCAAAACTTATGTAAGATTCATACATAAAATTACTTAGATGGAAGAACGTGAAGGTTTTATTGTATCTATCGGTTGCCGCAAATGTGGTAAATGCGAGAATATCTGTCCTAACGGAGCTCTTTACAGGATTAACGGTTTTGTTAATATTGATCACGAAAAATGTGATCTTTGCATGAAATGCGTAAACGTATGTCCAAATAAGGCCTTGGTATACATGGAATAAGTCATTGTATTTCAGGCCAGAACCTCATTAACCATACTATTTCTCGACTCCTTCCATACCAATTGAAAATGCTTTCCCAAGGAATTCACCAAGTCCGTAATAACTTCTTTCAGGTGAATAGATGATCGGACGGATTTTCTTAATTTCCGGATTGTTCTTCTCATCCAGTATGGATTCATCTGCTTTGATATCTACAATTTCTCCAATGAATTGGGTATGAAGTCCCAGTTCAAAACTCTGTATCAGCTTGCATTCAAGAACAATAGGAAATTCTTCCACATAAGGTGCATACACAAGATCACTTTTTACAGGTGTAAGCCCCATTTTCTCGAATTTGTTCACATCTTTTCCGCTTGCAATTCCAAAGTAATCCGTTTCTTTCACATAATCTTCGGTTGGGATGCTTATGGTAAAAGCTTCTTTTTCCATGATGTTGGCATAACTATATGTTGCCTTGCGGAGGGATACTGCAATGCACGGTGGATCAGAGCAACATATTCCTCCCCAGGCCGCAGTCATTGCATTTGCATTTCCAAACATATCATAGGTTCCCACAAGCCATACAGGCGTCGGATATGCCAGTGATTTTGCTCCGATTGATTTTTTCATAAAAGCACCTCTATAAAAAAGGTGTTAAAGGAGCTTTAATCTTGCGGCAGATTCCATTAGTTCAAATCTGAAAAATCAAATTCACATCATTCCTCTGAAAATGATTCTTGAGAATATGGTTGATACAGTAAAGACGATTATTGTTATGGGAAGTATTTGCCCTATCTCATATCTTAAATGTGTCTTATCACCACCATATTCAATTGTACCTGAGAATCGTATCAATATCACAGTGATAAGTATGATGTAGATCCCTATTGCAAACATAAAATGATCTGAAGGAATGGACTGGTTCAGATTTTCAGGTGTAATTTGTGTAGGTCCCGGGATGGAATTATCAGGAAGTCTTCTGATGCTTTCGGATATATTCTGGAGGATCTTTGCTATTACTTCTGAAAGGGCAATGGTAACACCTGCAATGAGTGGTGCAAATACTGCTGCAGTGGAACGCATAGTAGATGTCATATCATACAATGATTGTTTAATGTTGAGTTCCACATCCTGAAGCTCTTTCAAATGGTCTGCAAGCTTAACAATTGCAACACCTGCAATCTCATGACTTTTGTGGGTACTTTCCACCAGCAGTTTCATTGTTGTCTTTATCCTTTCTGAGTAAATATCCTTGAAAGCTCCGAAATCCTCATCAAATATTGCAGAATAGACATCAGTTCTCATATTCATCAGGTTCAGTGATATTCTTTCAAATGCTCTGGAAATATCAGACCCTTCCATGGTGGATGCTGTGTGTATGAATGCCTCTTCTGCGGACCTACCTTCAGATATTCTTCTTCCCAGAATGAAAAGGGCATCTGAGAACTCATTCTCCATTTTCCGTATTTCATCTCTAATTTTCTTATAAGGGGCATAAGTAATGTTCAGGTAAATTGCAACAGCAAAAACAATTCCCCATATCACAAAAAGCGTGGGCGGAATTATTCCTTCCAGTGTTTCAGTGGACACAATATTCCATGGATTTCCTTTGAGAATTAATATGTATCCAAGAGAAGAAATCACAAGACCTATGATCGAGGACAATATCAATGCCTCATGTTTTCTTTTCCTTATACCTTCAAGCTCAGGATGGTTTTCGGGAATGTCCTGTGGTATGAATGCGGCCGGACGCTGCATAAGTATGTATTCTGCATAGGCGAATGTGAAAAGTGGCAGAATCACGTCGTAAACGATGACAAGTGTTCCGATTCCAAATCTTATGCCCACTACTGTGATTGCAGGCATGAGTGCCACAAGTGCCAGAGGTATCAGAATAAAAACCGAATAAAGCACGTATGTAGGTGTTTTAAGCTTTGATGCAAAGCTGTCCATGAGATTCTTCGTACTTTCGAGAACAAGGTCAAGTGATCTATTAAGTGTGATTATCCTCTGTGCTTCGTCAGGTTCACTGGTTGAGCTTTTGATTAGATGTAGTGCCCTTTTGAAATACTCGCTGTCTTTCCCCCACATATTTGAAAATTCAAGGATAGCATCGTCAATTCCGCGATATTCCCTTACATGCAGGTTCCATATCATTTTTTTCAGGTCCTTTGCAAGAGGTCTCCCTGAATTCTCCGCAGCAAACCTGATGGCTATTTCCATATTTGGCACGAGTTTCATTGACATAACCAGGTAGCTGACTATCTCTGGCATGTCCCCAAGTGAGCTCACCTTCATCCACTTTGCGTGGAGTTTGATGTATTCACTTGTGTAAAGCAGTACACCCAAAGGGAAAAGTAGACTCATAACTATGACTGCCTGCAGTGTCGAGGTTTCAAAACTTGTTATCCTGAAAAGGAAAAAATCAAATAGCAGTATGCTTACAAGTGCACAGGCAGAAGCCACATAGGAAAACAGAACTGTTTCATATGGCTCGAGCCCCATTCCCGTATAGACCATTGCATTGTTGTATTCCTCGCTGGTCGAATCAGTAGCTTTTCTCCTAAATGTTTCCATATCTTTAATTAGCCAGTTGAAATTTGCAGATGTGAACTTGCAACCCTGATAGTACCAGTTCTTACTGTACAGCCTGACCACCTTCCATGAAGTAATCTTCGTTTGTGATCAGGTCATAAGATTCCTCGGGCATTTTATCATCAACAGAAAGTACAGCCTTTTTTTCCGAAAAAGTTTTGACACCACTTTCGCTATCATTCTCACTGAGTTCGTCCGAAACTACTGCTTTTTCATTGATCCTTCCGGCAAACGAACTGAACCATTCAAACCACCTGTCATAGACTCTCTGATAATTGCTACCATCAGTTTCAGTGACTTCTTTGTCCATGAGCATCCAGAACATATTGTTAGCAATTGCCACATTCCTGGCCTCAAGCAGATGAGGCTGCCTCAATCCGAACTTCGCAATCTTTCCTTTAATTTCAGCTCTCATGCGGATATTAAGGGCAGCCTCATCCATTGAAATTCCCCATTTGTCTGCGATTTTTCCGATTAGCACGGATTGTCCTTTGTCCATGATATCAGATGACACCAGTTTGTCAGTTGAAGCATCGTAACTCAGTATATCAGAGAACACCTTTCCTGAATTCTCATCCCATTTTTCGTTGACTTCCGCAACCTGCATGACACGTCGTTTCATTGTCATACTGCCTGAAAGTCTGGTATTTGCACAAACAATAACAGCATCAGTAGCTTTGAACGATGCAGGAGGGACTTCCAGCGTATTTACTATTCTCTCATAAACAGCATCAGTTGAAGAGCCATGTATTGTACCGATTACTGAATTCCCTGCCGCACCAACCTGCATAGCTTCGTAAAGCACCGCTACTTCCGGTCCCCTGACCTCGCCCATAATAAGTGATGAACTACCAAGCCTCAGAGAAGCACGCAACGCAACAGATGGCTCGATCTCCACACCGTATTTCATAATTGCTGATTGTGAATTAAGACCCTGCACTTTCCATCCCATTTCCTGAAGCTCTTCAATGGGTATCTCGGGAGTGTCTTCTATTGTTATCATCCGGTACTTCTGTGGCATTTCCAGCAACAATGCAGACATAAGTGAAGTTTTCCCGGCTCCAACACCACCGGCAACCAGTACCGATGCCTGTCCATCCATAATAAAACTCAGAAGACCTGCTGTAAGTGGTGATATTGAACCTTTGTTGATGAGCTTTGGCAAGGTCCATGGGTCTTTTGCATGTTTCCTGAAAGCATAGGCAATTCCCTTTGCACTTAGCGGGTCACCAATTACTGAGACTCTCACTCCATACTCTCTCAGAAACATTTCAAGCACCGGAGTAGCTTCGCCGAAAGGTCTTCCACTTATCGAACGCAGCCTTGATACCATAGATTCCATATCTTCCTGCGAAAGATAGATATTGGAAACACATTCCTCGCCGCCAAGTACCACATGAACAGGATTCTGGTCGGCAGGTGCATTCACATAGACATCGGTTACGCGTTCATCAGATAGGATGTCTTCAAGAATTCCAAGTCCAGTTGTATATTTTGTGAGAAGGTCACAGTAGAGTTTTATCTTTGCAGGGTCTGATGTAATCTCTTCTGCATTATTTTCTTCAAACAGGAACTTCTTGCTGAGTCTTTGAAAATAATCTCTGGAATTTCCGGAATCTGCAAACTGGAGGTCTGCAGGTCTGTGAGCTATCATCTTCTTCCTGATCCTCTCTATAAGTTTCAGCTCTTTTTCTTCAAGAGAATATTCTATCGGGTTGATGATGTACATCTTCTCAGGGCGGTCTGTCAACTGGTAGATGTTGACGGGCAGGTGTCTTTCATCCTGATAACTGATTTCGTAACATTCAAGAAATAGTGTATTGTCAGGAGGTTCTGCATATATTCTGGAAGTTGAAAATGGTGGTCTTACATAGGAGCGCAACTGTCTTTCATACTCTGCTGCATATTCCTGATCACATCTGCTAACAGAATCTGTATAGTGGCATGTACCCGTTCTGTTTCCTATACAACTGGTGATTCTTTCAGATATTGTCTTCATTTCAAGCAAGGTGTTGAGAAATCTCTGTCTGCAGTGAGAACACTCATCCCTGATATCAAAGTGTTTTTCCTTTTTTTCGTTGTATTCTATCAGTTTTTTAACATCATAACAGGATTTTAATGGATCATTTCCGGCACCAGAAACAATAAGATCCATGATTTTTGTATGTTCTTTCTTACAAAGACCGGAATTCTCGCAGTTGTCAGTTATGAAGCTGATATTTTTGTACGGAATAAATTTGTCCTGCAAGCCTGCCATCAGGTATATTGCGTTCAGTGACCTGCCTTCGTAATCTCTTTCATAGAGTTTTGCAAGAGTCAATCTATCAACAGCAGGCTCTTTCTTCAATATCTCAAAAATGTTCTTTCTACAATGCTCACTCTCCAGGCTGGATTCATGTTCACATTCATTGCAATCTATTGTAATGGTCCTGCTACTTCTGGAAACCTTTGATTTGTAAGAGCAGAGTTCATCCTGTTCCTCTTTCTCCCTGTTCAGAAGGCTGAATTTCGAAATTAGTTTGTGCACAATTTTTTTTGTTTTACTGTTCTTCTGATCATTTTCAAGGGGAATGCCTAAAAGTACCATTTCTTCTTCAGCCATTATCATTTGCATCTGCGAATGGTGCACGAGTTCTGCGATCGAATCAGAATTATTGTCTCTGACACTATTCGTTATGCAGGTCGTTTTTGTTTTTCTCAATACCACGTTTTTACCACCCATGAAGTTTTTTCAAATGAAAAACCAATCTATTAAAAGATTTCTATATTTAATTTCAAGTATTTACTTATTTTAGAACTTATTTTTTAGATGAATCGACTACATAAGAAAAATATCAACAACAAGAGTTAATACAATACTTTCACATCACTTACTACTGGGTTTTATACTCCCGAAACATATTCCCTTATTAAAGGCCAGAGGTTCACATGGGTATATACACCGTATCACAGCTAAATGAGCACATAAAACAGGTTCTTACAAGCGACCCCCAATTATCGCATGTATGGGTGCGCGGTGAGATATCGAACCTGACCAAACATAGCTCCGGCCATTATTATTTCACGTTGAAGGATGGAAATGCCCAAATTAGCTGTGTGAGCTTCAGGATGACCAACAGGACCCTGAAATTCGAACCTGAATCATCAATGAAAGTTTTGGTTTTCGGAACTGTTGATGTTTACACTGTCCGGGGACAGTATCAACTAAGAGTTCTTGACATGCGCCCTGATGGTATCGGCGAGCTTTACAAAGCATACGAGCAGCTCAGGAACAGGTTACAGGAAGAAGGCCTTTTCGATGTGATATATAAGAAAAAGATTCCACAATATCCTTCAAAGATCGGCGTGGTCACATCACCCACGGGTGCAGCAATTCACGATATTCTCCACGTTCTTAAGCGCAGGTTCCCCGTGGACGTCCTGCTAAGTCCGGCAATAGTCCAGGGTGAAAAATCCGCAGATAGCATCATAAAGGCTCTTGAATATCTAAACCAGGCCTGTGTAGATGTGATTATTCTGGGAAGGGGCGGCGGTTCTCTTGAAGACCTTTGGTCATTTAATGAAGAGGTTGTTGCAAGGGCTATATTTGGTTCAGAGATTCCCGTGATCTCAGCAGTGGGGCATGAAACTGATTATACTATTTCTGATTTTGTGGCGGATGTGCGGGCTCCAACACCATCAGCTGCAGCCGAAATCGCTGTTCCTGAAAAGACCGGTCTCAAAAAACATGTAGAATCTATGTCATCGCGTATGGAGCAGGCTGCAATTCATCTTATTGCTGACAGGCGGCATCATATTGAGTTTCTTTATTCACGCATAGAACCGGAAAGATTTGCTGAGTTCATACGGCATGATATGCAGAGGGTCGACGAGCTGAGTTCTCGTATGGAGATGGTTTTCGGAAGAACAATGGAATCCAGACATGCTTTACTTGGTGGACTTGCAGGGAGATTGAATGCTGTAAGCCCTTTGAACACTCTCGAACGAGGATATAGTATTGTTCTGAAAAGTGAGAATCATTCTGTGATCAGAAGCGTTAATGAAGTGGAAATCGACGAGCTGATTGATGTCAGGTTAATAGATGGTACTCTTGAGTGCAAAGTAACGGGTGCAAAGTCTGAGAAGAAAAATAAAGTTGAAAGGAGGAGCTGAGTTTAATGGCAGGAACTAGAGAAAGTTCTGACGAAAACGCAGATGTTGGTAAGCGCCAGATGAGTGATCTTATGAATAATTCAGAAGATTCAGAAAATGTGAGTTTTGAAGAATCCCTTGAAGAACTTGAATCTCTGGTTGAGATGCTTGAAAGAGGGCAATTGACCCTTGATGAGAGTCTTGAACTATTTGAGCGTGGCATGAAACTTGCCAGGATATGCAACCAGAAACTTTCAAAAGCTGAAAGGAAGATTGAAATACTGATCGAAGAGAATGGCAATCTAAAGACTGAAACTTTTATTGAAGAATAAAATCATCCCGGACCGAGGTGCAGTTCTGTGAAAAAGGGATTCGACGGTGAGAAGTACGAAAAGTTCTCAGCACCACAACAGGAATGGGGCAGCAAAGTAATAGATGAGCTTGGCCTGAATGATAATGACAACATTCTTGACCTTGGTTGTGGCAATGGTCTTCTAAGTGCAAAACTTGCAGAAAAAGTCCCGCATGGCAAGATAATAGGTGTTGATAGTTCTTCTTCCATGATTGAACAGGCAGAGAAGCACAAAAAAAACAACATGGAGTTTTTGCTTTGTGATATTACTAAGCTGAATTTCGAAGAAGCATTTGATGTTGTGTTTTCCAACGCTGCTCTTCACTGGGTGAAAGATCATTCTCTGGCTCTGAGACAAGTCTACAGATCAATGAAAAGTAATGCTATCATGAGAATACAGTTTGCAGGCGAAGGTAACTGTCTGAATCTTGCTTCGGTTCTTCAGGATGCAATGTTCTCTCCGGAATTCAAAGATGATTTCACTTCATTTGAGTGGCCGTGGTATATGCCAGGTGTTGGAGAATATAATAAATTGCTTATTGAGTCTGGTTTTCAGGATTTCCGTGTGTGGATCGAGAACGCTGACTGCAACTTCCCTGATGAGGAATCCTATATAGGGTGGATAGACCAGCCATGCCTTGTTCCTTTTATTTCTCATCTCCCGGGAGACAGGGCGCTGTTTTTCAGAGATTATGTTATCAGGGAAGCAAAAAAGATCGCTGCACAGGAAGATGGAGCCTATTTTGAGTACTTCAGGCGTCTGAATGTATATGCAATAAAAAAATAGAATGGCAAATGCCGTGATAACATTGTCCGAATTTATTTTTTGTTTTCGATTTTCCTCTTTTAGTTCTCTTCCAGGTATCTCTTACCCAGAAGGAATACGCTGCTTCCTGTAAGAATTACAAGGAAAATGGCTATGATCAGTCCTTCAGTTGTGAAATCCTGCCATGAGTGCACAGAAGCCCAGATACCACTTCTTGTGACAAAGGTTGCAAATATAACAAGTATGAAAGATGCAACTGCAAGTAATGGTGCCAGAAATTCATATTCTCCATATCTTGAGCGCGATTGTGCATGAAGATATGCTGTGGCAGTTATCCATGGTATAAGAGAAGATGTTTCCACAGGGTCCCATGTCCAGTACCATGCTCCCCATCCAAGTACTTCATATGCCCAGAAACCCCCAAGACCTATTCCAAGCGTGAGGAATAGCCATGCAATTCTCATCCAGTCTCTTGATATCAGTGTCCAACGGCTGTCTTTTGTGATAAGGTTGGATATGGCAGCAGCAAATGGAATGGTGAATGCTGCATATCCCAGAAAAAGCATTGGCGGATGGACAGCCATCCATGGGTTTCTCAGGAGAGGGTTCATTCCCTGGCCGTAGGGTACATCATAGAGTGTAGCAAATGGGTTCCAGTTTGTTGGTTCAATGGATCCTGAGGGAAGGATCCTGAATGCTGAAAACGGGTTGTCAATTACAAGTAATATCAGGAATACAGATACAATTGCCATAGTTACCATTGTGGTAATGTTCATCAACTTTGATTCGGCAAATTGCTTTGTGTGCCCTGTGTAACGCACGAACATAAGTATTGCAAGTATTGCCCATGCCCATAGCAGGAGTGAACCCTGCTGGCCTGCCCAGAATGCAGATATGCGGTAGAACCATGAGAGGTCGGTGCTTGAGTGATTATACACATATTCATAGGATGCGTTAACACTCAGCAGATGTATTATGAGGATAATGGACGAGAGAGTGACAGCAAGTGTGCAGAGAATTTCCAGCTTTTTTGTCAGTAGTCCTGACCTCTGATCAGAACCGATATAATATCGAATTGAAGCAAATATCGTTCCCAATCCGCAGATGAAGGCTATCCATATAAGTATCATTCCAAAATTCAAAATATCACCTCTTTCCCTTCATCCTTTTTGATTTACGCTTCTCTATTTCCTGCTGAAGCATACGGTTGTATTTTTCTTCATTTTCCGTGGTAGCTGGATTTATTCTTTCTGATGCGACAATGTTAGGATAAATTGCTTTTTCTTTGTTCCTGCGGTCAGTCACAAGCAGGGCAACGATACCTATTATCATAAGGTAGATACCTCCCCATAGACTGTTTATGTATGGAACGGTTCTCATGTAAAGATCGATTTCACCGGCAGATTCATCAATTGCTCTTGGAGCTATGAAAAGCTCCTCTGTGAGCCCGCGGTTTATGTAAGTGGTTGTGTAGGTCTGTCCCCATTTGAAATCGGTTATGTAGTCCACCTTCCCACTCTTGAAATAGCTGCCATCTTTGTAAATGTCAAAAATAACTTCTGTGGTGTATGATGATGCTGGATAGTTCCTGAAAGCCTCTCCGCTGTAGTATGAGTTCATACTAGTAACTTTAAGCTGATAATGTTGTCCAGCAAAGCTTATGATTTCTCCGGACTCTGAGCTGAGTACTCCGGAACTTTCCATTTTCATGTTGGAGCTGAGTACAATTCCAAGCAGGATCATCAGTATCCCTAAATGGATTACATGTGCGCTGATCTTACGGATCTTTTCTTTAGTTGCAGCATTCTGTTTACCTGATACCATTTTGTATATGCGGTAAAAGGTTGCCATAAGGGCTACTATTAGTATTGGTAGGGAAATATCGATAGGAGTGTTTCCAAATGGTGATAGCACTGCAAAAATAATGGAAAGCAAAGCTGAAGCTGTTACTACAGGAATGATATATTTCTTATCTGCATAGCCTGTGAGCATGCATGTGCTTAGAAGCAGGACCAGTGCAGCAACAGGGATTGCAGACCTGTTGTTAAAATATGCCGGTTCAAGACTGAGGTCCACTCCGTTTGCGAGCTTTGCGATCAGGGGAGTTAGCATTCCCATTGTGATTATAGTTGCCAGTAAGAGAAAAGTGACAACGGCTGCAAGCATGTTATTACTTGTTGTCAGGTTTGGTATTTTGTTTTTCATCTTGCGGGAAATTTTATGTGTACAACGTATTTATAGTTAGAGCTATTTTATCCGTTGTACTTCGATATATTAAATAAGTTATTGCAAACGGAAATTGCAAAAAAAGAGTTTTCAACGAGGGTTGTTACTTGATAGAGATAATCATCACTGCTGTCTGGCTCATGCTTCCTGCTTATCTTCCAAACTCCATGGCTGCTGTTTTTGGCGGTGGCCGTCCTATAGATGGTGGCATAACTATGTCTGATGGACGTCGCATGCTTGGGGATGGAAAGACATACCGAGGTCTTATTGCAGGAACGGCTTGCGGAATGTTGGTGGGCTTGTTGCAGATGTATTATCTTAGCAGGAGCAACAGTATATTTGGTGTTGAATTACCATCCTTTGGAGATGGTGCAGGTGCCCTGATTGTGATATTCACCCTTGCATTCGGTTCGCTTATGGGTGATATGTCCATGAGTTTTGTAAAACGCAGGATCGGATATAAGAGAGGAGCTCCTCTTCCTGGTGTTGACCAGCTTGATTTTGTCATGGGTGCATGGCTTCTGACATTTCTTGCTTCACCTGCCTGGTTTCTGAGCAACTTCACTTTCAGTATTGTCCTTACTGTGCTCATTGTAACACCCTTGCTGCATTTTGTGACGAACGTTATTGGTTACTTCATCGGGGTAAAGAACGAACCCTGGTAACTAAAAGAATTTAACATTTATCAAACAAATAATCTATTTAGCAATAATCGGTGATCTTATGTCTGAAGGGAATGGCAAACTTAAATTAATTGATGCGTTAAAGGAATGTGGTGCGGTAAAATTCGGAGATTTCACACTTGCTTCCGGTAAGAAGAGCAGTTATTATATTGATATCAAGAAGGCAAGTACTGATCCTAAGACCTTGAAGGTTATAGCAAAGGAAGCAGGAAGGCTCATAAAGGGCATGGATCTCTCTGCTGTTGGCGGCGTTGTTCTTGGTGGTGTGCCACTTGCAACGGCAGTTTCAATGGAGACGGATCTTCCTCTGATCCTCATTCGTAAGTCTGAGAAAGAGTATGGTACCGGTGGACGCTTTGTTGGAGATTTCCAGGAAGGTTCAAAGATATTGCTTCTTGAGGATGTGACTACCAGCGGTGGTTCTGTAAAGGATGCCATTGTGGCAATTCGTGAAGCAGGAGCTGTTGTTGACAGGGTTATCACTGTTGTTGACCGCGAGTCCGGAGCAGAAAAGAGCCTGAGTGATATTGGTGTTAAACTTGTGCCTCTTGTAAGGGCAAGTGATCTCATCTGAGGTGTTATTTGAAATATCATCAGAATGTGATCAGCACATTCGGACAAAAGACAAGTTATTTATTTCAGGAATTAGAACTCTCTGGTATTCTAATTCCTACTTATAACAAAAAAATATCTCGAATCAATCGAATACCAATGTATTACATTGACAATCTGATAAGATTTTTCTGACAAATTTTGATAATGAGGTTTAATATATGAATATACTAGTAGTTGGTGGCGGCGGAAGAGAGCATGCTATTGTGGCAGCAATTGAACGTAGCAGGCAAGACCCGTCCATCTATGCGGTGATGTCAAAAAAGAACCCTGGCATTGCTGCTCTTTGTGAGGATTTCCTCCTTGAGAAAGAGACAAACGTTGAGAAAGTTGTCGAATATGCTGTTTCTAAGAATATCGAACTTGTTGTAGTTGGTCCGGAAGCACCTCTTTCAGTGGGTCTTGCAGATGCCCTTGAAGCAGAAGGTATCAGTGTTGCAAGTCCTAAGCAGAAGGTTGCACAGCTTGAATTCGATAAGGCATGGGCACGTAACTTCATGAGGAAAAACAATATTGCAGGTTGTCCGATTTTTGATGTGTTCACAGACAAGGATGCAATGGATGCTTTTATCGATGAGCTTGGAAATGTTGCTATCAAGCCTGCCGGTCTTACAGGTGGTAAGGGTGTCAAGGTAATGGGTGACCAGTTACCTAACCTAAAGGCTGCAAAAAAGTATGCTGCAAGTCTGCTTGATATGGGAAGCGTTGTTGTTGAGGAAAACCTCGTTGGCGAGGAGTTCACACTCCAGGCTTTTGTTGACGGAAAGAATCTTGCATTTATGCCGACGGTCCAGGATCACAAGAGGGCATTTGAGAATGACCTGGGACCAAACACCGGTGGAATGGGCTCATATAATGCAGCAGGTGAGATCCTTCCATTCCTGACTGCTGAGGATGTTGAAAGTTCAAAGCAGATAATGAACGACACTATCAAAGCACTTTACAAGGAGACAGGCCAGGAGTATAAAGGTACGCTCTACGGTCAGTTCATGATCACAAAGGACGGTCCGAAGGTCATTGAGTTCAATGCACGTTTCGGTGACCCTGAGGCGATGAATGTACTGCCTCTGCTTGAGTCTGACTATGTTGATGTGCTGGCTGCAATGGCAAGCGGTACACTTGATAAGATCGATGTGAAGTTCAGCAGCAAGGCAACAGTGTGCAAGTATGCTGTTCCTGCAGGTTACCCTGATGATCCTACAAAGGACAGGGAAGTTACTGTAGGTGACATTGGTGATGCAATTCTTTTCTATTCAAGCGTTTACGAAAAAGATGGAAAAGTGTACACCACAGGTTCAAGGGCTGTTGCTGTTGTGGGCGTTGCTGATTCAATCGAAGAAGCAGAAGAGATAGCCCAGAATGCTCTGGAAAATATTTCCGGTGATCTTCATTACAGAAGTGATATCGGTAAGTCATTCCTTATCCAGAGGCGTATTGACCATATGAATAAAATACGCGGGCAGTAGTATTAATTAGTTATATAGTGAGGGTTTAAGTATGAAGCACCTGATTTCAATGGCAGACCTGACTCATGATGAGATTGTTGAGATACTCGACATGGCGGAGGACCTTAAGGAGAAACGCCTGAGGGGAAAGGTCACGGACCTGCTGAAGAATAAGAGTCTCGGTATGATCTTCGAAAAGTCATCTACACGTACCCGTGTGTCTTTTGAGGTTGCTATGTGCGACCTTGGAGGGCATGCTCTTTATCTTAACGCCAGGGATATGCAGCTTGGCAGAGGTGAGACGGTTGGTGACACTTCCGAGGTTCTTTCCAGATACCTCTATGGCATCATTGCAAGGGTCTACAGCCATGAAACGGTGAAACAACTGGCAGAGAATTCCTCTATTCCGGTTATCAATGCACTTTCGGATAAGGAGCATCCATGTCAGATACTTGCTGACCTGCTCACTATCCGCGAGTATAAGAACAGGCTCGCAGGCCTTAAATATACATGGGTTGGCGACGGAAACAATGTTTGTAATTCAGCTATTATCGGCTGCGCACTCATGGATATGGAGATGGCAGTTGCATGTCCTCCCGGATATGAGCCGGATGAGGATGTTGTTGAGCTTGCAAGGCAACTTGGAGGAGATATCACAATCACCAATGATCCGTCTGAAGCTGCAAAGGATGCAGATATTCTTTATGCCGACGTATGGGTTTCAATGGGCGATGAGGATGAGCGCGAGAAGCGTTTGAAGGACCTCGCACCATACCAGATCAATGATGAACTGGTGGAACAGGCTAAACCTGATGTCATCGTAATGCACTGTCTCCCTGCACACCGCGGTGAAGAGATCAGCGCAGAGGTTATGGATGGTCCCCATTCAGTTGTATTCGACCAGGCAGAGAACCGCCTGCACGCCCAGAAAGCTCTTCTTATGAAAATGATGGCATAATGCCACCGTTTTCACCAAACCTTTTTTAACTTTCCAAACACAAAGTTTAACTAGAAAAAGCGCTACTAACCAACGTTCACATTGCGGGAGTTGCCCAGCCTGGCCAAAGGCGCTAGGTTCAGAGCCTAGTCTCGTAGGAGTTCATGCGTTCGAATCGCATCTCCCGCACCAGATTAGTTTTAGTTGTTTCAATGTAATGTTTTTCTGTTTTCCCATACTTTTTAGTAAATACTTTATATTGATTTTACATTTAACACTATAATATAGATTTGTATGTTCATACGCGTCTCTAAGGTATATTAGCAAGACTAACTAAAATTTGGGTTGAAATCAGCAAATTTTATGTTTTGTAGATATAAATCTGGTAAATCTTCAATACCTTAATTTGAGGTTAGATTACAAAAAAGATATTCGAAGTGGGATGTATGGGTTTTATTTAGTTGTTAAATTTATTAATAATCTAGATATTAGGAGGCATTAATTATGAGTGATATCGAAAAACAATTGTGGAAAGCGGCTGATAAGCTTCGGAAAAATATTGATGCTGCAGAGTATAAGCATATAGTTCTTGGCCTGATTTTCCTGAGATATATTTCGGATGCCTTTGATGAGTTATATGATAAACTGGATAAAGGGGAAGGGGAGTATGCCGGTGCTGATCCTGAGGACAGGGACGAGTACAAAGCCGAGAACGTTTTCTTTGTACCTGTAATTGCACGCTGGTCATACTTAAAAGCAGAAGCCAAAAAACCGGAGATTGGTAAGGCTGTTGACAATGCAATGGATGTAATTGAAAAAGAGAATCCTTTGCTTCGTGGGGTTTTGCCGAAAGTTTATGCCAGAGGCAATCTCGACCCTGCTAATCTTGGAGGTCTGATCGATCTTGTGAGCAATATTGCTCTGGGGGATGCAAAAAGCAGAAGTGCCGATGTTCTGGGTCATGTTTTTGAGTATTTCCTTGGTGAGTTTGCCCTTGCAGAAGGAAAGAAAGGTGGACAGTTCTACACTCCAAGAAGTGTTGTTGAATTACTGGTCGAGATGCTTGAACCATACAATGGTCGTGTTTTTGACCCTTGTTGCGGTTCAGGCGGCATGTTCGTGCAGTCGGAGAAGTTCGTTGCCGACCATCAGGGGAAGCTGAACGATATCTCTATTTATGGGCAGGAGAGCAACCAGACAACGTGGCGGCTGGCAAAGATGAACCTTGCCATAAGAGGCATTGATAGTTCTCAGGTCAAGTGGAACAATGAAGGCTCTTTCCTCAATGATGCTCACAAAGACCTGAAGGCGGATTATGTGATAGCCAACCCGCCGTTTAATGACAGTGACTGGAGCGGTGATCTGTTACGTAAGGACGGAAGGTGGAAGTATGGTGTTCCGCCGGCCGGGAATGCAAATTATGCCTGGATACAGCATTTCCTTTATCATTTAGGCCCGAGCGGTCAGGCGGGATTTGTTCTGGCTAAGGGTTCCCTTACATCCAAATCTTCGGGTGAGGGAGATATCAGAAAAGAGCTTGTAGAAGCACGTCTGGTGGACTGTATTGTGAACCTTCCTCCAAAACTGTTCCTGAACACCCAGATTCCGGCAAGTCTCTGGTTTTTGAGCAGGAACAAGGCCAATGGTGGGTACCGAAACAGGACAGATGAGATCCTGTTCATTGATGCACGGAACATGGGACACCTGATAAACCGCAGAACCCGGGAGTTCTCATCTGAAGATATACAGGAGATTGCGAGCACCTATCATAACTGGCGAAATCCTGAAGGGGATTACGAAGACGTGAAAGGATTCTGCAATTCCGCCCCGATTGAGCGGGTGCGCGAACTGGACTATGTGCTGACTCCGGGGCGCTATGTGGGATTGCCGGACGATGAGGACGATTTTGATTTCAATGACCGGTTCACCGCCCTGAAAGCCGAGTTTGAGGAGCAGTTGAAAGAGGAAGAGAGACTTAATGCGTTGATTGCCGAGAATCTGAAAAAGGTGAAGCTGGTATGAGTGGAAATGACCTGATAATACCAGAAGAGATTCGAAGCAGGATATATACCATTCGTGGTGTTCAGGTAATGATCGACCGTGACCTTGCATCACTTTATGATGTAGAGACTAGGGTACTCAATCAGGCTGTGAAACGAAATAGTGAGCGTTTTCCCGAGGAATATTGCTTTCAGCTTAATGATGAAGAATTTTCGAATTGGAAATCACAGATTGTGATGTCCAATGAGGACAGGATGGGGTTAAGAAGGCCTCCGTATGCTTTTACTGAACAGGGTATCTCTATGCTTTCAGCGGTTTTAAGAAGCGAAACTGCCATTAAAGTAAGTATCAGGATAATAAATGCTTTTGTGTCAATGCGACGCTTCATCAGTTCAAATGCACATATCTTCCAGAGACTTGATACGCTTGAAATAAAGCAACTTGAAACAGATAAGAAGATCAATCATGTCCTGAATGCTATTGAGAGTAAGGAAATCCAGCCAAAACAGGGTATTTTCTTTGAGGGTCAGATATTCGATGCCTACAATTTCGTAGCAGACTTAATTAGAACAGCCCGAACATCAATTATAATCATTGATAACTATGTGGACGATACTGTCCTGACCCACCTCACAAAAAGAAACGATGGTGTGGATGTTACTATTTTCACAAAGACTATATCAAAACAACTGGCACTGGACCTGAAGAAGTTCAATTCCCAATATCCACCTATTGAGATCAGGAAGTTCAAAAATTCCCATGATCGTTTTATGATTATCGACGACAAAACAGTCTACCATTTCGGTGCTTCCCTGAAAGACCTCGGTAAGAAATGGTTCGCCTTCTCAAAAATGGATTTCGAAGCAGTTGAGATGCTCACAAGACTGGAGGGGATGAAGTGACGGGTGAGTGGAAGGAAACTGAAATTGGCCGTATTCCATCTGAATGGAATTATGGTTGTTTATTAGATATTGCTTCGAGAGACAAAAAATCAATTATTTCAGGGCCATTTGGTTCCAATATAAGCAGGAAATATTTTGTAGACGAAGGTGTGCCAGTAATAAGAGGTAACAATCTTTCTTTGGATATTGGTCAGCCGTTTATTGATAATGAATTTGTTTATGTGACTGAAGAGAAAGCGGAGGAACTAAATACATGGGCAAAAGTCGATGATTTGGTTTTCACTGCGGCAGGCACTATTGGTCAAGTGGGGATAATTGGACATAGACAAAAATATGAAACTTATATTATTTCTAACAAACAACTCAGAGCTACAGTTGATTCTTCAAAGATGCTTCCGATTTTCGCTTATTATTGGTTTGCATCGAATTTCATGCAAAGATGGATTGAAAATTGTAATACTGGCTCAACAATTCCATTGATTAATTTAACTGTGCTTAAATCCCTCCCTGTTCCAATTCCCCCTCTCCCCGAACAACGTGCCATCGCCTCAGTCCTTTCCAGCCTCGACGACAAGATTGACTTACTCCACCGCCAGAACAAGACTCTTGAAACGATGGCGGAAACTCTTTTCAGGCAGTGGTTTGTGGAGGAAGTGGATGAGGAGTGGGAGGAAGGCACACTGGGTGATGTTATTGAGCTTATTTATGGTAAAGGTTTGAAAAAGGAAATAAGAACAGGTACAGGCTATCCAGTAATTGGTTCAAGTGGTGTTGTTGGTTATCACTCAGAATTCTTGGTTGAAGGCCCTGGAATTGTCATTGGAAGAAAAGGCACTCTTGGGAAAGTTATTTACTTGTGGAATAACTTTTTCCCGATCGACACCACATACTATGTTAAATCTAAAGTTGAATCTGCTGGATTGTTATATGAGTACTTCTTATTAAAAACACTCAATTTTGAAGAAATGAATTCAGATTCAGCAGTTCCTGGTTTAAATAGAGACCTCGCTTTGTCTACAGAAATCAGAATTGCACCTTTAGATAGATTAAAGAAGTTCAATCAATTTTGCTCACCATTTATAGATAAATTAAGAGAAAATACAAAGCAAATCCACACCCTCGAAAAACTGCGGGATACGCTGCTGCCTAAACTGATGAGTGGTAAAGTGAGGATGGAATTTTAAGGATGAGTGGGGAGTAGGGATGACTACAACTAAAATCACCGAATCCGAAATAGAGAACTTCGCCATCGAGCTTCTTGAACGTCAGGGCTATCGGTACATCTATGCGCCGGACATTGCCTCGGATAGTGACACTCCCGAAAGGAGCAGTTTTGAGGATGTTTTATTATTAGAGCGTCTGCGAACGGCTGTTGGTCGGATAAATCCGGGCGTACCGGCAGATGCGAGGGAGGATGCTATCAGGCAGCTTCAGCGACTGAACTCTCCGGAGCTCATTTCTAACAACGAGGCATTTCACAGGATGCTTACGGAAGGTGTAAATGTAAGTTACCAGAAAGATGGGATTAACAGGGGTGATCTGGTCTGGCTGGTCGATTTTAAAAATCCTGAAAATAATGATTTCCTTGTTACCAATCAATTTACTGTTATTGAGAACGATGTGAAAAAGCGTCCTGATATCATTCTTTTTGTAAACGGTCTGCCTCTGGTGGTTATTGAACTCAAGAACCCTGCTGATGAGAATGCAACCGTAAAATCTGCATTCAAACAACTGCAGACCTATAAACAAACTATTCCCTCCCTTTTTGCATATAATGGTTTCATGGTCATCTCCGATGGGCTGGAAGCAAAATCCGGTTCCCTTTCCGCTGGTTTCAGCCGCTTTATGGCATGGAAAAGTTCAGATGGCAACGTTGAAGCCTCGCCACCCATCGGACAACTTGAAACACTCATTAACGGAATGCTTGAGAAAACTACTCTTTTAGACCTTATCCGGCATTTCATCGTATTTGAAAAATCGAAAAAAGAAGACTCTGCTACCGGCATCATTACCATCCAGACCGTAAAGAAGCTCGCCACATATCATCAATACTATGCAGTTAACCGGGCCGTGGAATCAACACTCAGGGCATCGGGTTTTATTGTAAAGGGAAAAACGGACTGGGATACTCTGGGCATACATCACGAGAGTCCCGAAAGTTATGGTCTTCCGGGAGTGGAAAAACAACCTGTAGGAGATCGCAAAGGTGGCGTTATCTGGCACACCCAGGGAAGTGGCAAATCCCTTTCCATGGTATTTTACACAGGAAAGATCGTATTGGCAATGGACAACCCAACGCTGGTAGTAATTACTGACAGGAACGACCTCGATGATCAGCTTTTTGACACATTTGCCGCTTCAAAGCAACTCCTCAGGCAGGAACCTGTACAGGCAGAAAACAGAAATCATTTAAAAGAACTCCTAAATGTTGCATCCGGTGGAATAGTATTTACTACTATCCAGAAATTCCAGCCTGAAGAAGGCAACGTTTACCCGAAACTCTCAAACAGGGAAAACATCATTGTAATAGCTGACGAAGCACACCGTACACAATATGGTTTCAAGGCAAAACATGTCGATGTCAAAGATGATAAAGGAAATGTAATCGGTAAAAAAATCGTTTACGGTTTTGCGAAATATACACGTGATGCTCTGCCCAATGCAACATTCCTCGGTTTTACCGGTACACCAATAGAAAAATCAGATGTGAACACACCTGCTGTTTTTGGAAATTATGTTGATATTTATGATATCTCGCAATCAGTTGAAGACGGTGCCACGGTAAAGATCTATTATGAGAGCAGGCTGGCAAAAATCGCTCTTAGCACCAAAGGAAAAAGACTTGTCGCTGAACTGGATGAAGAGCTGGAAAAGGAAGACCTTGCAGAAACCCAGAAAACCAAGGCAAAATGGACTCAACTTGAAGCCTTAATTGGCAGTGAAACCCGGGTAAAGAAGATTGCTCAGGACATTGTGACCCACTTCGAACAGCGACAGGAAGTTTTCGAAGGGAAGGGGCTAATCGTTACAATGTCACGAAGAATAGCTGCTGACCTCTATGATGAGATAATCAGGATAAAACCGCAGTGGCACAATGACGACCTTCGAAAAGGAGCGATCAAGGTAGTAATGACCTCCGCATCATCCGATGGTCCCAAAATATCAAAACATCATACAACAAAAGATCAAAGAAGGGCTCTGGCAGAACGAATGAAAGACCCGGAAGACGAATTAAAACTTGTAATCGTCCGGGACATGTGGCTAACGGGTTTTGATGTTCCATGTCTCCATACCATGTACATCGACAAACCAATGAAAGGCCATACCCTCATGCAGGCGATTGCACGTGTGAACCGGGTCTATAAAGACAAGCCCGGAAGCCTGATAGTTGATTATCTGGGAATAGCCTCTGACCTGAAAGAAGCCTTATCCTTCTATTCAGACAACGGAGGCAAGGGTGATCCTGCTGTTCTTCAGGAGAAAGCAGTTCAGTTAATGCTTGAAAAACTAGAAATCGTATCCCAGATGTTTTACGGATTTATCTATGATGATTACTTTGCCGCGGACACTTCCAGAAAGCTGTCAATAATACTTGAAGCAGAAGAACATATTCTGGGTCTTGAAAATGGAAAGAAAAGATACATTGATGAAGTAACGGCTTTATCAAAAGCATTTTCTCTGGCTATCCCACACGAACAGGCAATGGATGTAAAGGATGAGATATCCTTCTATCAGGCAGTAAAAGCCAGACTCGTTAAATTTGATAGCACTGGAACAGGTAAAACAGACGAGGAAATTGAAACTGCAATCAGGCAAGTTATTGATAAGGCTCTTGTTACCGAACAGGTAATAGATGTATTTGATGCAGCCGGAATTAAAAAACCGGATATTTCCATATTGTCAGAAGATTTCCTTTTAGAAGTCCAGAA
Organism: Methanolobus bombayensis; assembly: GCF_017873415.1. Taxonomy (GTDB): domain Archaea; phylum Halobacteriota; class Methanosarcinia; order Methanosarcinales; family Methanosarcinaceae; genus Methanolobus; species Methanolobus bombayensis. The sequence goes on from NZ_JAGGKD010000005.1 coordinate 120,144, forward strand.
CATGGAACATAAAAATCTGGCACTGGAAGTCCTGAAAAAGTTGCTCAATGATGAGATTAGAGCCCGTGCAAGGAAAAACCTTGTTCAGAGCAGATCCCTAATGGAAATGCTGGAAAATTCCATCGTCAGATATCATAACAAGGTCTTAACTGCGGCTGAGGTCATTGAGGAATTAATCAAACTAAGTAAAGATATCAGGCGTATGGATAAAGAGCCTCAGGAAATGGATATGTCTGATTTTGAATATGCTTTTTACACAGCAATTGCAGACAACGACAGTGCCAGAGAAGTAATGCAAAAAGATCAATTACGTGAGTTAGCCGTTGTTTTATTTGAAAAGGTAAAACAAAATACGTCTATTGACTGGACAATAAAGGAAAGTGCCAGAGCTAAACTAAAGGTTATTGTAAAAAGAACATTAAGGCAATATGGATATCCTCCTGACATGCAGGCACTTGCTACAGAAACAGTACTCAAGCAGGCGGAATTGATAGCTGATGAAATAACAAAGAGTTCTTAAACGGTAAACTCGTCCACATAGTGGCGTGCCTTGAAAAACCTTTTTTATTTCTATCAAGTATGAAAGTAGTCATCATAAACAGAAGTCCACTTAAAGAAGGAAACACAGCAGCAATGCGGAGCTAAACAGCCATGAATGAGAACAACCTTTCCGGCAACCAGTCAGATTTCATCCTCTACACCTCAAATGACGGAGACGTTAAGGTAGAGGTTGTATTGCAGGACGAGAATATCTGGATGACACAGAAGTCAATGGGTGAGCTTTTTGGTAAGGATCGAAGTGTTATTACCAAACACATCGGGAACATTTTCAGCAGTGGGGAACTAGATGAAGAAAGCAACGTGCAAAAAATGCACTTTGCATATTCTGATAAGCCTGTAAAATTATACAACCTTGATGTCATCATATCAGTTGGCTACCGTGTCAACAGTTTTCAGGCAACCCAATTCAGAATTTGGGCTACCCATATCCTGAAGGAGTACATCATCAAAGGGTTCGTAATGGATGATGAACGGCTCAAACAGGGGAAGCAGGTTTTTGGAAAGGACTATTTCGAAGAACTTCTTGAGCGTATCAGGGAGATTCGTGCAAGCGAGAGGCGGTTCTACCAGAAGATCACCGACATATATGCCCTCTCTGCAGATTATAACAAAAATGCACCGCAAACAAAGGAATTTTTTGCCACGGTACAGAACAAGCTCCATTGGGCGATCACCGGAAAACAGCCGCTGAAATCATTTATGACTCTGCTGACGCAACAAAGTTACACATGGGCCTGACAAACTGGAAACAGGCACCCGACGGGAAGATACTGAAATCTGACGTCACAGCTGCCAAGAACTACCTGGGGGATGCTCATATCAGGGAACTCAATCGGCTGGTCTCTGCCTATCTCGACCTCGCGGAAAACCGTGCACAGCGCCAGATACTAATGAAAATGCAGGACTGGAGTAAATTCCTGCATAACTTCCTGGAACTGTCCAGCTATCCGATATTGAAAGACAAAGGCAGGGTCAGTGCACTGGAAGCAAAACTGAAAGCTGAACAGGAATATGAAGAATACCGGGTAACACAGGATACTACTTACATCTCCGACTTTGACAGAGAGGTCCGACGTATCATGGAGAGTAAGGATGAGTACAACTAAGCTCATTGAGTCCAAAATCACTTATAACAACTTGCAATATTCATCTAGGGATAATTAATTTAAAATCACAAAAAGAGGAACCAACCATGAAAGTAGTCGCGATAAACGGAAGTCCACGTAAAGAAGGAAACACAGCAGCAATGCTGAAAAGACTTACATCCAAGCTGGAAGCTGAAGGTATAGAAACTGAAACCATCAATATTGGTGGGAAGAAGGTTCATGGATGTACAGCATGTATGAAATGTTTTGAGAAAAAGAACGATCTGTGTATTTTTGATGATGACCCAATAAACGAGTGTATCACTAAAATGAAGGATGCTGACGGAATTGTGATCGGTTCACCAACTTATTTTGCTGATGTGACAACCGAGACCAAAGCGCTCATTGACCGTGCAGGGTATGTATCTCTTGCAAACGGTGGTTTTTTTGCAAGGAAAGCCGGTGCAGCAGTTGTAGCAGTTCGCAGGGCAGGCGCAGTAGCTGCTTATGATTCCATCAATCACCTGTTTGGAATTACCAGCATGGTAACCGTGGGTTCATCTTACTGGAACCTTGGTATCGGACTTCATCCGGGAGACGTCAATGAGGATGAAGAGGGTATGCATACAATGGACAACCTGGCATCTAATATGGCATGGTTGCTGAATAAAATCAATGCAGATTAAGTATGAGTTGAAATTAACATAAATTAAAATTAACAAGAAAACAAACTTGAAGTTCAAATAGAAAATATAATGGAATCCGGCCCTATGGCTTAAATTCCTTCACCTTCACTTTATCATCAACAATTTCGATGTATTCAAGGTCTTTTTTGTCTCCGAATCCCCAGCTTCCCGTATTTGCAACCTTGTTCCTGTCATCAACATAAGCCAGGTGGGTGTGACCATATATCAGGTATTGTTCTGGTCGTACATTCAAAAGGAAATGTCTTGTCTTTGCAGCAGCAAGTTCCATTATTGGCTCGATTACGTTGTGTCTGTGATAATTCCTTATTCTCTTCTCCGGTGGTTCCATCATTGACTGGAGTGCGGATTTTGGTTCACTTGGGAATCTCTTCAGAGTATCCCAGAATGAACGCTTGGATTGTATCTCTTCCCACACCATTTCAGCTGCATTGCCGGCATCATCACCTGCAAGACACATGTGCTCGCTGAAAGCCTCGTAAGTTTTCATGGACTTGTAGTATGGGTTGCACAAAACTTCCAGCTGGTATCCGTGGAAGAAGAAAAACTCCTGATTTATATCCTTGATAACTTCGTGCTTCTTCACTTTGAACGGAAAGTTGTCTTTCAGAACCTCACTCATGCGAAGCAGATAGAAATCATGGTTACCAACAACGTAATGAACCTCAGTTTCATCCAGCATGTCGTTTAATATGCTAAGTGACTTAGAGCATTCCATCACTGCTTTTGTGAAATCCCTTCTCCATATATCGACTATATCTCCAAGGAGCACAAGGTGATCAATTCTCCTGTGCCTTATATACTCGATAAAATCAATGAAATCCTTTTCTTTTGCTCCCCTCATACCCAAGTGTACATCCGAAACAGCTACTATTGACATAAATACTCCCCCCTTTCAATTTGACTTTCTTTGTGAGATTTGTTTGCTCTCTGATTTCAATATGTTATTTGGTTGCTAATCAATTTAAAACTATTTTTCCCTGATAAATAAATGTTCTGAAGCAAAATCGGTGTACAGTCATTTCAGTTGTCGTATATTCCGTCACCGGTAATCATGCTTCCTTCTGCTGAAATCCATCCGTTCTGCATTCCGTTCATTCTGACATTTACAGTATCCTGAAATGTATCGAATCTCCATCCGCCGGTCCACCATTCATTTGTGCCTGTAAGCTCAATACTTATCTCCACATCTGTCAGTTCAGATGTATTGTATTGTGCGAGTATGAGGCTTTCATATTCATAGTATTCAGGATCTATGTACTCAGGTGGAGGTACCATATTTACAGGTTCCGTTATTCTCAGGTTGTACTTTGGTATCAATACTGATTCATTCCCAAGAGGATATTTTGTATCGATACTCTGTTTTACTGTGATTCCGACGGTAAACTTAATGGGCCTGAGCACAGGAGTTTCTTCCGAATATTCATTTGACTCGTTAATGGTATCTTTCTTTGAAACTTCCTGATCTTCAGATATGGGTTTCGGTAATGAATGATAAGTTGGAACTATTTTTTTGTTGCTTAGTTCAAGCATTGTTCCATGTTGTGTATTAACAAGACTGAAATTCCATTCGGGACTGTTATTGTAAAAATCTTTGGACATCATTTGTTGTCCCACAATGGATTCATTCTCTGATACTGGCACAGGAAGGTAAAATGTTGCATTATGCAGAGTTTTATTCGCTTTTATGGTAATCTCATAATTATAACTGCTCGTGTATGTTTCCTCTTTCTTATCTGTACTTTCCAGGTATATTATGGTCATTACTATAGAAAAGACTACCAGCACAGCAAATATGATTGATATGAATATTAAAAACTTGCCAAACTTGTTCAATATTTCCCAACCTTCGTTTTATTCATATTACTTCAGGAAGGTTATACTCTTATATTATTGACGCACCAAAATGGCATAACATAGCTTAATGACAAGGTATTCATAGTTATTTATCCTTTAAAGGTCAATATCTATCAATAATCACGATATTATCCTATATAGCTTATAACCACATCAACTAAAATTCCTGATTAAAATGAAACTCTACAGCACAAATCTTAACGCACCGGAAGTAAGCTTTCAGGAAGCTCTCATAACCGGACTTGCACCGGACAGCGGCCTTTATATGCCAAAGAGCCTGCCAACCTTCTCAAAGGAAGAGATTGACTCCTTTAAGGGTGTTCCATATCCTGAGATAGCTTACAGGGTACTTAGCAAAGTACTTGATGGCGAGGTCGATGATGAATCACTCAAAGCCATCACCTATGACGCTTACAACTACGATGTCCCGCTTGAACCTGTTGATGGGCAGACCTACATAATGAGACTTGACAGAGGACCAACTGCATCATTCAAGGACTTCGCAGCCCGCATGATGGCAAGACTCATGCAGTACTATCTCAGCAAGGAGAACAGAAGTCTGACCATCCTTACCGCAACATCCGGTGATACAGGCAGCGCAGTTGCCGATGCATTCTATGGTCTTGACAATATCAGGGTCATCGTACTCTTCCCAACAGGTGAGGTTTCCGACCGGCAGCGCAAACAGATGACCACACTTGGCAAGAACATCACTGCTATTTCAGTTGATGGTAAATTCGATGACTGCCAGGCAATGGTAAAACAGGCATTTGCAGACCAGGATCTAAAACACCTGAACCTCTCATCAGCAAACTCCATTAACATCGGTCGTCTTGTTCCTCAGTCTATTTACTACATTTACGCTTACGCAAAACTCAGAGATTATCCAGAAGATATAATCTACTCCATCCCATCCGGAAACTTCGGTAACATGATGGGATGTGTCCTGGCAAGGACCATGGGACTTCCTGTCAAAAAGATAATCGCTTCTGTTAATGAGAACGATGAAGTTCCAGCATTCCTGAGCACAGGCAAGTATGACAAGATCGTACCTTCAAAGAACTGTCTCTCCAATGCAATGAATGTGGGTCACCCAAGCAACCTTGCAAGACTTATTGCAATTTATGGCGGTATCATGGATGAAAAAGGTATCATTAGCAAAGAGCCCGATATGGATAAACTCCGAAAAGATATTCTCTCCAGCTCTGTGACTGATGAGGAAACTAAGGCAACCATTAAGGAGATCTTCGAGAAACACAATATCCTAATAGAGCCACATGGTGCGGTTGGAATAAAGGGACTTCTTGATTTCAGGAGGGAATCAGGCGATAACACACTTGCAGTAACCCTTGAAACAGCGGACCCTGCCAAATTCCCTGAACATGTCAAAGCCCAGACAGGCGTTGAACCTGAACTTCCGGAGAGTCTGAAGAAGGTAGAATCAAAGGACGAGTTCATGGATTATCTTGGAACTGATTATCCTGCTTTCAAGAAATATCTTCAGGAAAAACTCGGATGAGTTTTCCTTTTCCTTTCTTTTTTGCTCTAAGCACAAGACTATTAATTTGATCTTTAAAATTATCCAGTAGGGTGGTTTATTGACAGAGAATAATTCATATGTTCCGGAAAAGCGTGGTAAATATTTTGGAATCTGCACATCTTATCATCATTCAAAAGGCTGCAATTGTCCGGAGTGTCCTTCTTATCCTGAAATCGGGAAGTTTATGTTCTGCTCTAAAGGAGGGTATACTGGGTTAGAAAAGAAGGGATGTTTGTGTCAGGGATGTATTATTCACAGTAAATTCGGTCTTGAAGGTGAATATTTTTGTTCTGAATAAGGTCTTTTTTAGCTATTATGGGGGAGTTCATAATACCTCATCATTATTATAATCATTATATATTATTATATACATATATTTATATAGTAGTAAAAAGTACTATTTATTGTGGCAATATCTGCCAGTCAGAAATTGTCAGCATGAAATATATCATATAGAGTACGATATGGATTTCATCATCCCAACAAACTCCGTTAAATACGGAATTGGATTGCACAGAAATGTAGGCTCGATACTCCCCCTCAGTATCTAAAAACAAATGCCTACATTTCAACCTCTCTGAATTGGGAAATGGAGTATGAGCGTTTATGGTGGGACAGGTGGGGGCACCTGAGTGGGGGAAAAAGAGTATGAGCTAAGGGCGCCATTTCGGTCTGGCCGAAGTGGCGTGGTTATTGTCTTTTCATTTTCTGTTTTTAAATTTTCTATTATTAATAACTCTTTAAAAGCCGTATCTCGTTATTGAATGTTTTCTATAGTGGCTAATCTCTTATCATCCGGCTTAAAAGCGTTTTAATTGGCCAGTGTTCTGTAATAAATTATCATTTCAGATTGTTTTATATATTATTAAGTGCTTTCAGCGTAAACTTCATGAAACACATTAAAAACGCTAATTACTCTTATTTAGAGCTTATAATATCATGTACTATATTTGGAGCTAGTGGAATCTTTCTTAATCATATATATAGCATGCAAACTGTATCAATCATATTTTACAGACTTATTTTTGGATTTTTACTGCTATTAATGTACTGTATATGTTCAAACAAGTTGAAATTACTGTATATGAAGAAAAATAAGCGTTATCTAGTTTTAATTGCAATATTTAATGTATTTACGCTTTATACCTATTTTAGTTCCATAAAACATGCAGGAATATCAATTGCAGTTCTTTTACTTTATACAGCTCCGGTTTACGTCACTCTCCTGTCACCTTTGTTTTTGAAGGAAAAGATCACAAAACGTGGAATGCTATCTCTGCTAATTTCGGTCTGCGGAATATTACTTGTTGTTCTACCTGGAAACAACACATCATTGAATGCAAATCTTTTAACAGGAATAGTACTGGGTATACTTTCCGGCATATCTTATAGTGGAACCATTATGACTGTAAGTTATCTGAAGAAAGATTATTCAGGTCTGACCCAGCTTTTCTGGTCGACTTTTATTAGTCTGCTTATACTCCTGCCATTTGGGATTGGAGTTCCTGCAGAGGTGCTTGTACCGAATTTAGGTATGCTTTTCCTTTTTGGGCTTATAACAACAGCTTTTGCTTCAGTTCTCTATCTGAACAGTGCTTCAAAAATAAGAGCACAGACTGTAAGTGTCCTTGCATTACTTGAGCCTGTAAGTGGCATCATATTTGGTTTTGTCTTCCTGCATGAACCTATATTTATGAACACAATACAAGGATGTTTTTTCATACTTCTGGGAGCATCCATACTTGTTCTGGAACCGGGAACTTTTGATATATTCCGGAAAAAAAGATACGCTTACACTCCTGTGAGGTGGAAGCTTCATCCGGTCTTCAATTATCTCACGGCATCTTCACGTATGAGGAAATGATGACCGGATAATTATTTTCTGTTGAAGTACATGGCTATTCCAAGTATTGTAACAAATGGTATCACAAGAACTGGAAATTCGGGAATCTCATGATTTCCGTTATCATTGTTATTTTCATCATCTCCATTGTTGCTATCCCCCTCAGAATTACCTGATTCGGATGCAGACACGTTGCTACCTGTTACAGTGCTGTGACCTTCATGTTTCCACCATCCCTTTTCATCACTTGCAGCACTTTCAGGAGTAGACATTAGTGGAGTTTCATCAGCAGGTAGAGTCATGTTCGTTGTGTTTTCTGTGGAGCTATTGTCAATTACCGGTACAGGGGAAGTATTTTCCTGGGGAATAAAAAATCCCAACAGGAAAAGAAGCACTATTAAACCAATAACCACACTGTATCCGTTTATATTCAAGTCTTATTCCTCTCATGAAAACAAGTATTCTGCTGCTTTTGTAACTTCTATAAGCGTAGAGTAAATATATCTTTTGCCGTATATTATTTACTTAATAATGTTCAGTAAGACGGAAATTGCTTTATGTGGTCGTTGCTAACATTACATAATATTGGAACCTATCTTTCACTATGCATGCTAATGTTCCGGTGGTGCATATTCTGCTTATAAGGTACATAAATAAATTCCAGACTATCATAATAAAAATAATAATGGTGATGATGGTTTTTGTCATTCTCAGTGCCATGCTGGAGATTGGCTGGGTACTTATCACTGACATTTCAAATCCACCTTACTTTATAATAGGTGTGGATAAAATACTGGATGTATTCGCTCTCTTTTTCCTGGTTATCATAGGAATTGAACTGCTTGAGACTGTCAAGATGATAATCATTGAATCATCTATGAATGTTGATGTCATTATCCTTGTTGGTATCACTGCAGTAGTAAGGAAAATACTGATTGTCGACCTGAAAAATACTGATCCTTTATTCCTTATTGGAATGGGAGTCCTTATAATCGCTCTTGCGGGAACTTATTATCTTGTTGTGAATTCTGAAAAGGAGTTCAAATGCCAACTTGGTGATGATGAAATGGAATAAGCATTCCATTGATCTTTTTGAAAACGAATATATTTTAATTACGTGCAATAATCTCTGTAGTCTGCTATTATCTATATGATGTTCCTTGCGAAAAGGTTTAAATTTTAAAATCCATTCAAAACAGAGTTATCATGAAGATACATTGTCTTGTTCATCTCGATTTTGAAACTCTTGGAAATATCAGGGAATGGACCTGTGAAAAAGAACATTCTCTGCATGTTATTGTTCCTTCTGAAAAGCAACTTTTTCCCGACCCGGAGGATGTCGATCTGCTGATCATCATGGGCGGATTGATGAGTGTGTATCAGGAAGCTGAATATCCCTGGCTGAAACAGGAAAAAGAATTTGTGGAATCAGTTATTTCCTGTGGTAAAGCAGTTTATGGAATATGTTTCGGTGCCCAGATGCTTTCAGAGGTTTTAGGTGGGCAGGTAAGTCAAAATCAATATCGTGAAATTGGATGGCATAAAGTCAGGGCTCTGGATGAGCTAAACAAAAACAAGCAACTTTTCCATGTACAGGACGAATTTGCTGTTTTCCAGTGGCATGGTGATACATTTACACTCCCGAATGGTTGCAGGCGCTTGTTTGAGAGTGAAGCCTGTTCTGAGCAGGGTTTCATCTATGGTGACAGGGTGCTGGCATTGCAGTTCCACCCGGAAGTTGATGTGTGTTGTGTGGAAAGTCTGCTTGAGAATTGCAGCTCTGACCTGGCAGAAGATGGCAAATATATCTCATCCGAAAATGAGATACGGGGACGAGATGACCTGCTGGAGGTTTCAGCAAACCTTATGTTCTCAATACTTGACTGGTTTGAGAATATAATAGAAAAAACTTAATTGAATTAATGGCTCTGGTATTTGGTGTATTATGCAAGATAATATTGAACACATGAGGAAATTATGCAAAACACGCCCGGTCAGATATTCGGATCTTGACCATATGAAAAAGGGCTCCACAGCTTTTCTTCATGACAGTGGATACTCAGACTGTCAGATAGCAGAAGCCCTTGGTCTGAATGAAAAAGATGTTGAGAATAATCTCAAAGGTACTGGTTTTCCTCTGGACTACAAAAGGATAGCTCCATTTGAGGATAATCTCCCTTCAAATATCGGTGATATAGTTACCGTCTCTGTTCCTTCATGGGATGGTACTGGTCAGGAACTGAGTTTCAGGGCAAAGGTAGTCCAGTGCATTCCGCAGGGTGGTGGATGTGGTCTTTCAGTGGTCCTTCTTGAAAACACTGATTTTGAAATACCTCTTTACGGTAAAGGTAAGAAAGATGAGGAGATCGTTGTTCCTCTTGACTGGATCGTAAAATAAATCAGTTTTTCAGTTTTGTGTGTAACTCATGCAATGGCTTTTGTCATATCATGGTCATAATCGTTGTATGTGCTACAAAGAATGCCTGATATGTCACTGAAAGCTATTTCTGTGAAACTGTTGTATTCTCCAAGTTGACAGCGTCCGGTTCTGTTAACTCCGTGGAAGTCTGATCCTCCTGTCATTATAAGACCCTGTGCAGAGCATAGTTCATACATTGTGCGTACCTGATCTTCGTTGCTGTTGGCATAGAATACCTCGAATCCGTCCAGGCCACATCTGATAAGTGATTCCGACATAAAGGGCAATAATGAGAGTTTATCACTTTGTTCCAGTGTTCTGATAATGTGTGCGCAGACAGCTTTTCCACCGGCTTTGTGGATGGCTTTAATCACTTTCTTAGCAGGGAATTTTTGCATTGTAATATCAAGAGGTGAATTTTCTGATAGCCACATGTTATGAAAATCATAGTTACTCATGTTCTTGTTTATAACAGACAATGTTATGTCGTGTTTTGTGATTATTCCCTTTGTATTATTAAGAACTGAATTATCTATTTCCATTCCATATGATTCCAGTGCAGAGCAAACTTTGCTGCAGTAATCTTTTGCATTTTGCTTTGCATGGTCGGTCATTTTGAGAATACCGTTGTCTTCAGGATCAAAACTGTATCCAAGTATGTGTACTTCAATGTCTGAATACTCTGTCTCGGTCGTGAATTCAATTCCCGGAATCAGGGTGATATTTTGCGTTTCACATTCCCATCTTGCTTCATCAAGTCCGTCAACTGTGTCATGATCGGTAATGCTAAGGACTTTTATTCCTTTGTTTTTTGCCAGTTTAACAAGTTCTTCCGGTTTCATATCCCCGTCAGAATAGCATGTATGGGTGTGCATGTCTGCTAAATTAACTATATTTTCACCTTCGTCATCCTCAATGCTTTTCCATTGAAGTGTGCTAATATATAATTAATCTACATAAAATATAGTGGTAATGAAATCTATATATCGGTAAAATCTAGGTAAAAAAGTAAACAAAAAATAAGATGGATATGAGGAAATACCTCATATCATTCAGATACTATTTCGTCGTCGTTCCTGATGGCAGCAACGATATCAACAGGATAGACAAATATCTTACCGTCACCGAATTTGCCTGTTCTGGCACTCTTTCTGACAATTTCGATTATTGGCCTGACATCCTCGTCACCAACGACCATTTCGATCTCAGTCTTAGGGATCATGTCTACTTTGATCTGTTTACCTCTGTACTGGAGACAGATACCTTTCTGTGCACCACGACCCTTGACTTCTGTCACTGTCATAGCAAAGTAACCTTTCTCTTCCAGTGCTGCCTTTACATCTTCCAGCTTTTCCGGACGAATTACTGCTTTTACTGTCTTCATTCATATCACCTCAGGCTGTTGTGGATTCTCCATGCTGGGAGATATCAAGGCCAACATATTCTTCTTCTTCGGTTACGCGCAGTCCCATCGTCTTGTCGATTATTACTGCAAGTATATAGGTAACTACAAATGCATAGATCATTGCAACGGTTGCATCAAGTAATTGTATAAGGAACTGGTGTGTGTTTCCATAAATAAGTCCGTCAACTCCACCAATGCTTGCGGTTGCAAATATTCCTGTTGCTATTGCGCCCCAGAAACCGCCCATTCCATGAACTGCCCATGCGTCAAGACTTTCATCAAGTCCCTTGCGTACACGGAATAAAAGTGCTCCGTAACAGAGAAGTCCTGCAAAACCACCGATAAAAATTGCGGCCATCGGACCTACAAAACCGGAAGCAGGTGTAATGGCTACAAGACCTGCAACAGCTCCACTGATAAGACCCAGTGAACTTGGCTTACCCATGGCCCATGCTGCAAACATCCAGGTTATTGCTCCTGCTGCTGCAGAGACATTTGTAACAACCAGTGCATTAACGGCGAGTCCGTCTGCTGCAAGTGCGCTTCCTGCGTTAAATGCGAACCATCCGAACCAGAGCATTGCTCCTCCGAGAAGAGTTGTTGTGATGTTCTCTGCTTCCATGCTGTATTTGCCAAATCCTGCACGGTTGCCTATTACAAGTGCAAGTGCAAGTGCACCGAATCCTGAACTGATGTGTACAACGGTACCACCGGCAAAGTCAAGAGCTCCGAGTTCTCCTGCCCAGCCGCCACCCCATGCCCAGTGAGCAAGGGGATCATAGACAATTGTTGTCCAGAGTATGCCGAGTACTATGAATGAACTTAATTTGATACGTCCTGCTACACCGGATGTAAGAATTGCCAGTGTGACGCCAGCGAAAACAAGCTGGAATACCATGAACAGCATGTCAGGGATGCCGTCTCCTTCAAGACCTACACCAGCAAGGAAAAGGTGGTCAAGCCCACCGATAAATCCCGAAATATCGGATCCAAAGGAAAGTGTGTATCCTATTGTTACCCATTGGATACTCACAACAGCAAATGAAATGAAAGACATTGCTATCATTGAAATTATGTTTTTACTACGTACCATCCCGCCGTAAAAGAGCCCGACCCCTGGAGTCATAAGCATTACCATGGCGGTACAGATGATTATAAATGCGGTATCTCCTGCATCGATTGCCACTTAAATCACCTGTTTTTTAAGAATATGTTCTTTGATCTTTTCCATTGTTCCACCTATTTTAAATAATGTTAATCGGATGTCTGCAATACTCTTCCCTCTTCCGATATACAATTATTTAAAACTATTGGTATGGTGGAGTTTTTAAAAAATTCACTAAAAGACTTTAAGTCATTGAATATAATAGTGAATGGGGTTCATTATGAAATCAAAAGAAGTAATTGTGGAAATAAGTAAAGATGGTCCTTATATTGTGAAAAATGTATCTGCGCTCATAAATTCAAAAAATGAAAACCTTGAGACTCAGCCGGTGATGGATCTCTGTAGATGTGGAGGTTCCGGGAATAAACCATTTTGTGACGGTACGCACATAAAAATCGGTTTTAAGGACGAGAAAAACTGATCTTTCACATCTCAACCTTTTCTTTTACAATTTTGATATTCTTCATTTTATAGCGTAGAATGCGTATTCCAATCAATATCAAAAGTTTATTAAGCAACATTTTTCTTATTTTGTTTTAATGGTTGGAGATGGTTATTTGATTAATAAAGTGAATATCCTGAAGAAAAATGATGCAAATGGTAATTTGAAAATCGTTATTGCAGCTGCTGCAGTTGTTATTGTGGCTGTTCTTACAGTTGTAGCAGCTTCCGGAATGGTGTACATTCCAGTCCTGACCGAGATTCTTGGTACAGATGAAGCTGTGGATCTGGGTATTGAAACTGACCCTCTGCTTTTTGACAATATTGTTAAAGAGCAGGGTATAACCCTGAAGGATCCTGTATCACAATATCAACTGACAAGCAATATTATCTATTCCGATACATCTCCCATGGATATAAGTCTTACAAGTTCTGACCTGAGTTCATATTTACAGGCAACAAACAATGAAGGTCCTCTTAAGGACATACAGGTAAAACTTGGTGATAATAACCAGGCTGAGATGTCAGCTTATCTTGACCTGAAAGAATATGGTTATGATTTCAAGGGTCCGGTATATGCAGAGGGTAGCATATTCAAAGCAAGTGACAATTCTATAAGTATTGATATCGACAGTGCTAAAGTCGGTCTTCTTCCGCTTCCAGAGGGAAGTACAGAACAGGGAGAGCAGGAACTTGAGAACCTGATAAATTCACATCTATCAAAGATGCCTGACCTCAAAATTGGTACTCTGGAAGTATCTGATGGGACCCTTAACTTTCAGGGGGATTTTCCAAGGACTGCAGATGTGGTAGATGAATAAAGAAGTTTCCTTTTATGCATTGCTCTCTTTTTTCTTTTTTAACCCAACAAAGCCTATTTATTGGTAATTAACTATACCAGAGGCATACTGTTAATTTGGATGATATCTGTAATATGTCAGTATATAGATATGTTAAGATATCAATTTCATGGAGATTCAATAAATGGCAATTCATCCTATAGAATACCGTTACGGAACAGATGAGATGAAGTTCGTCTGGAGCGAGGCAAACCGCCTGGAAAAAATAATGAAAGCTGAGGCTGCTCTTGCTAGGGCTGAAGCAGACATCGGACTGATTCCTAAGGAAGCTGCAGATATCATAGAAAACAGCATAGGTTCTGTGGAACTTGAAAGGGTAAAAGAGATCGAGGACGAAATTCACCACGATATGATGGCTGTTGTGCTTGCTATCTCAGAAAAGTGTGAAGAGGACGCTGGAAAATGGGTTCACTTCGGTGCCACATCCAACGATATGCTTGATACTGCTACAGGTCTTCAGTTAAAGGAAGCTGTGAATATACTGGAAAAGAAGATCCACAAACTTCTTGATGTACTTCTTATTCAGGCTGAGAATAATAAGAACCTCGTATGTGCCGGAAGAACACACGGTCAGATAGGTGTTCCAACAACATACGGACTTAGATTTGCCATATGGGCATCCGAGATTGGCAGACACATCGAACGTCTGGAACAGCTCAAACCACGTGTCACAGTTGGCCAGATGACCGGAGCAGTTGGAACTCAGGCTGCTTTTGGCAAGGATGGAATTGAGATTCAGAAAAAGGTCATGGAATATCTTGAGATCGGCTCAGTTGACGTTTCAAACCAGATAATCCAGAGGGACCGCCATGCAGAATTTGTCATGTGGATGGCAAACACCGTAACAACCCTTGACAAGATCGCTATTGAGATCCGCTCTCTCCAGAGAAGTGAGATTGCTGAAGTTGAGGAGAGTTTCAGGAAAAAGCAGGTTGGTTCATCAACAATGCCACACAAGCGTAATCCTATCAAGTCCGAGCAGATATGTGGCCTTGCAAGAATTGTACGCTCCATGATAGAACCTGAACTCCAGAATAACACTCTCTGGGATGAAAGGGACCTTACAAACTCCTCATGTGAAAGGATTGTTTTCCCTGAAGCATGTGTGCTGACCGATCATATCATTAAACTTGCAATTGGTGTTATCGAGAACCTGAGGTTCTATCCAGAGAATATCCGCCGCAACCTTGACCTGCTCAGAGGTCTGAACATGGGAGAAGCAGTTATGATCGAACTTGCAATGCGCGGAGTCGGTCGTCAGGAAGCTCACGAGATCGTGCGTTCCAGTGCAATGGAAGCTCATGAAAGCGGAAAACATTTCAAGGATGTACTCCTGGCAAATCCGGAAGTTGCAAATTATCTCAGTGAAGAGGATGTCATCAATCTTGTCGATCCTGACAAGTACATCGGTACTGCTGTGGAACAGGTTGAAGCGGTTGTTGCAAAACTGAAAAAATAATTTTTCTTTTTATTTTTTATATCATTGTATCCCTTTCAGATACATTGATATTTTTCTTAATTTCGGATTCTATCAAGCCGATCTCTTTTTCAATAGTTTCCAGCATTTCCGGAATGTTCTCTACCTGATTCTCTACAGAATCTTCAAGTTCCTTTGCCATGCTGGCAAGAATATCGAAACCTATATTCAGTGAAACACCTTTCATTCTGTGGGCGTTCTCTTTTACTCCCTGTAGATCCTGCTCACTGTAGTTATTAATTGTTTCTTCCAGGCTTGATGTGACTGATCTCAATGCCATTGTACTCAATCTTTTGTAAGTCTCATCATCACCTGCAATGGTGCTCATAAGTCTTACTTTGTCAAAGTGCACAGATTCGGTTTCATTTTCAGTAGCAATACATTTGATACTATCTGCTTTTTCAGTTTCATCGATGTTTTTTCTGTAAAGCCACTTATTCAGAATGTCATGTATGATCTCTGAAACCACCGGCTTTGAAATATAGTCATCCATTCCAGACTGAATACACATTTCTTTTTCGCCTTTAAATGCACTTGCTGTTAAAGCAATGATAGGAACATGTCCTCCTGTTTCTTTTTCAATTTCCCTGATCTTAACGGCAGAGTCATGGCCATTCATTTCAGGCATCTGTATGTCCATGAAGATCAGGTCTACTTCCTGTTCTCCTTTCTTCTTTCCATTCAGGAATAATTTAACAGCTTCTTTTCCGTTCTCCGCTTTAAGGATCTCAGCCTCAGGCAGGAATTCTGAAATTATAATGGAGGTAAGCTCCATATTTGTATCATTATCTTCAGCAACAAGTAAGGAACATTTTTTGTCTATGTTAAATGATCTTGTAATATTGTAACAGTACTCCTTTTGCTCCGCGTTACATTCTCCCATTTCCACAGGCAATTTTACTTTGAAATAAAAAGAGCTTCCTTCCCCTAACTCACTTTCAAGTTCAAGTTTTGACCCCATCATTTCCAGAAGTCTGTTGGATATTGTAAGTCCAAGTCCTGTACCTCCGTATTTTCGTGTTATGGAACCGTCAGCCTGTGAGAATGATTCGAATATCCTGTTCCTGTTATCGTCTCCAATTCCGATTCCAGTATCGCTCACAGAAAATATGAACTCCATTATATTATCAGTATCTGAAACAGGTTTTGCTTCAACCTTAAGTTCGATTTCACCTTCTTCTGTAAATTTGATGGCATTGCTAAGGAGATTGACGAGTACCTGACGTAACCTCAGATGATCAACAGTAACATGGCAGGGCAGGTCTTCAGGAATTGTAAGTTTAAGTTCCAGTTCCTTTTCCTGAGCACGATACTTTACAATGTCAGTAATCTTTCCCAGTAATTCTGAAATCTCTATCCTTTCAGGGTTCAGTTCGAGTTTGCCAGCTTCGATCTTTGAAAAATCAAGTACATCATTGATAATATCAAGCAATGAGTTCGCAGAGGTAGAAACCGTTTGCATGTAGTGTTTTTGTTTACGACTGAGTTCAGTCTGCATAAGAATGTCTGAAAAACCTATTATACCATTAAGAGGTGTGCGTATCTCGTGGCTCATGTTTGCAAGGAACTCGCTTTTCGCACGGTTTGCCATTTCTGCCTGTGTAGTCATGAATTGTGCTCTTGCAGTTGCTTCCTCAAGTTCACGGTTGGTCTGAAGCAAGATATCTTCTGCATTTTTGCTTTCTGTGATGTCCCTTAATATGATCATCTGACCTACAATATCATCGCCTTCACCATACATTGGAAGGAAATCTATCTTTAACCATATAGGAGTCCCATTATTGTCTCTCATTACTTCCATACTGTTCTTTTTAGAAGCATTGTTTCTGACAGCATCGAGTTCCGGCCAGCATTCCATTAAATCAGCAATATACTTGCCAACGTCTCTGGTGGTTATTCCAAGGAACTTTGCAGCAGATCCATTACAATCTACAATTCTCTGCATCTGGTCAAGAACAATTACACCATCAGGGAGTTTGTCAAAAAGCTCACTGCGGGCCATAGGTGCAATATCCAGAAGCTTGTAACGTGTCAGGCCAATATACATTATAATTCCGGAAAAAGGAAGAGAATAAGGTATTGGATCCAGACCAGAGGGAAATAATCTTGCTATGAAGAGTAGCAGTACGATGAATGGTATTAAGATACCTGCCATAACAATGGTTATTTGTTTCCTGAGGGCAGGGATTACTTCAAGCCACATTTTCAGCATGAGTAATATGCTGAACATTATGCAGAGGACGTTATAGAATTCCTGCACAGCATACCATATTCCCGGTTCAAAGGTAAGTGTCGGGAAAATAGTGTTTGTATTCATTATCAGGTTCTGGTGATAAAATGAATGTCTTTCTGTGGTAAATACCAGGATCATTGTTATCAGCGGGATTGAAAAAATGGATACTATTGTGGGTGCAGATAACCATTGTTTCTTACCTGTGTATTTTATTGCAAATGTAAGTAAGAAAGCGGGGATAAAAGGAATGCCAATATATTCAAGCTTATAGAAAACCAATGCTGTATCAAAACTGGTAGATGATATTTCAAATGCATAAAAGAATGAATAGATTATCGTAGCAAACAACATTAATGAGAAACACGTTGTTCCACTTGCTTCCTTGTGTTTTCTTACATGGAATAATAATACACAGAGTATTATTACTAGTGCTATCAGTGGCAGCATAAAGTAATTCAGGTACATATTGACTTATCTATAAATTTGAATTATGCAGATCCCTTGTTTTAGCTAGATATCTGGTATTTTTTAGAAACTTGTTGTGTGATCACAACTATATACCAATTTAAATTATATAAATACATGTTATATTTACGTATGTGTTTTAGATGCGAGTTTGTCTGTTGATGTTGATTTTTTAACAAGCAGGCTTCTGCAAACACATACTATTTTAAAAATAAAGTGATTAATGCATCTCATTCTAACATCTTCTTCAGGAATTGTCCTGTGTAGGAAATATTATTCTTTGACACATCTTCAGGTGTTCCCTGTGCGATAACCTCGCCACCTCTGTCCCCTCCTTCAGGCCCTAGATCGATTATCCAGTCCACAGTCTTGATCACATCCAGATTGTGCTCGATGACAATTACCGTATTTCCTGCATCTACCAATCTCTGCAAGACTTCAAGGAGTTTTTTGACGTCATCGAAATGAAGTCCTGTTGTTGGTTCATCAAGTATGTAAACTGTTTTCCCGGTAGAACGCTTACTCAACTCTGTTGCAAGTTTCACTCTCTGGGCTTCTCCTCCTGATAATGTGGTAGATGACTGGCCAAGTTTGATATATCCAAGACCTACATCGTTGAGCGTCTGAAGTTTACGGCTGATCTTCGGTACATTCTCGAAGAACTCCAGCGCTTCCTCCACAGTCATGTCAAGGACTTCGGCAATGTTCTTATCTTTATATGTGACTTCCAGGGTTTCTCTGTTGTAGCGTTTTCCATGACATACTTCACATGGAACGTAAACATCAGGCAGGAAATGCATTTCTATGGTTATTATTCCATCACCTGAACATGCTTCACAGCGACCGCCACGAACATTAAAACTGAATCTACCTGGTTTGTAACCTCTGGCACGTGCTAATTTTGTCTGTGCAAAGAGTTCCCTGATGGGCGTGAATAGATTAGTATAAGTTGCAGGGTTAGACCTAGGTGTACGTCCTATTGGTGACTGGTCTATGGTTATAACCTTGTCAACATTTTCCAGTCCTTCAATGGAACTATATTTTCCAGGAATATCCCTTGCTTTGTTAAGTTGCTTTGCAAGCACCTTATTGAGTGTTTCATTGATAAGCGTACTTTTTCCGGAACCAGATACGCCGGTTACGCCGACAAGGATTCCCAGTGGGAATTCCACATCAATATTTTTGAGATTGTTCTGGCCTGCACCACACAGCGTAATTGTGCCAGTAGGTTCTCTTCGTGTTTCAGGTATTTCTATTCTGAACTTTCCACTCAGGTACTTTCCTGTGGTTGAAGCCTTGTTTTTCATGATCTGCTTTGGAGTACCCTCAGCAACTATTTCACCGCCATGAATACCTGCTCCTGGTCCCATATCCACTACATAGTCCGAGTTGCATATGGTCTCCTCGTCGTGTTCAACAACAAGAACCGTGTTTCCAATATCCCTGAGATGCTTAAGGGTTGTTATAAGCCTGAGATTGTCTCTCTGATGCAGGCCGATACTTGGTTCATCAAGAATATACAGCACACCCATAAGACTTGATCCTATTTGTGTTGCAAGCCTTATACGCTGGGCTTCACCACCAGAGAGTGTGGCTGCTGACCTGCTCAATGTAAGATAATCAAGCCCTACGTCAACAAGGAATCCAAGTCTTGCTTTGATCTCTTTAAGTATCAGACGGGCAATGGTGTATTCCCTTTCATTGAGCTTTGGTTCAACTTGTTTGAAGAATTCCAGTGATTCTTCCACGGACATCTCTGTTGTGTCTATGATGTTCCTGCCATCGATGGTGACTGAAAGTGTCACCGGCTTCAGTCTTTTACCATGACATGAAAGGCAGGGTTTGGTACTGATATACCTGCTCAATCTGTCTTTGCTGTTCTCTGATTCTGTGCCGTCGTAAATTTTAGACAGATTGGCAATTACTCCCTTGAAGCGTCCTTTATGTTTCCACATACCACCGTTCCTTCCGACATGAACAAATGGAATAAGCTCCTCGCTTCCGTAGAATATAATATGCTGGATTTCGGGGTCTAATTCTTCAAAGGGTACGTCCATAGAGAATCCAAGATGATTGGAAAGTGACTGAAGTGATTGCATGTAGTAACCATCTTTCTTCTTGCCGTACCATGGTTCCACTGCTCCTTCATTCAGGGTGAGCTTTTTATCCGGAACAATGAGGTCAGGGTCGAACTCCATTGAAGTTCCAAGTCCGTGACACTCGGGACAGGCACCCTGTGGACTGTTGAATGAGAATGCTGCTGGCTCCATTTCCTCAAAGCCGATACCACAGGAAGTACATGCCAGTTTTTCACTGAATGTCAGTTCTTCTCCGTCAAGTACCTGAACTGTGATGGTCCCACCGCTTTTTTCAAGTGCTGTTTCCACGGAATCAGAAAGTCTTTCCTCGATTCCTTCTTTTATTACAAGTCTGTCAACAACGATGTCAATATTATGTTTGAAGTAACGCCCAAGTTCGATTTCTTCAGCTTCTTCGAGAAGGTGAATCTCACCATCCACGCGTACTCTTGTGAAACCTTCCGTGCGCAGGTCGATGAGGAGCTTTTTGTATTCTCCTTTTCTTTCTCTCACAAGTGGTGCCAGCACATGTATTTTTGTACCCTCACGCAGGTTCATAATACTGTCAACTATCTGGTCAACGCTCTGGGTTTCAATTATCCTGCCACAATCGGGACAGTGTCTTATGCCTATACGGGCAAAGAGCAGTCTCAGGTAGTCATAAATTTCAGTAACGGTCCCCACGGTAGAGCGGGGATTCTTGCTTGTGGTCTTCTGCTCTATGGAAATAGCAGGTGAGAGTCCTTCGATGTACTCTACATCCGGTTTTTCCATAAGGCCAAGGAACTGCC
The DNA here is from genome assembly GCF_017873415.1 of Methanolobus bombayensis. Lineage (GTDB taxonomy): Archaea > Halobacteriota > Methanosarcinia > Methanosarcinales > Methanosarcinaceae > Methanolobus > Methanolobus bombayensis. The sequence goes on from NZ_JAGGKD010000005.1 coordinate 141,068, forward strand.
TTGCGTATGCTGAAAGTGATTCAACGTACCTGCGCTGTCCCTCTGCATAAATTGTATCAAAAGCAAGTGATGATTTTCCTGATCCGCTAAGTCCTGTGATGACTATAAGCTCATCACGTGGAAGGGTCAGGTCTATATTCTTAAGATTGTGCTCTTTGGCACCTTTTATCCTGATGCTGCTCAAAGACATTGTCTACTCTGATGCCTGACTAATAAGTATAGTTTGCGGTGTGACGAACAAATTTCAGATAAACACCTGCTTTTTACTCTTATCTCTGGAAGCAGCGCTCTTTTTCTGAATACTTCTGATGGTGGTTATCAGCTTTACTCTCCTCTCAAACTCTGTCATGATTGCTAATTGTAGAATTTGGTATATATTGGAGATGTAAGCGGGGTGAAAGTATTCATTAGTGGATTTATGTGAGTCATTTCTTTTTTTCTATAAACAAAAGGCAAAATGACCATTGATGCCAGAGGAATAATTACAAGTGCTTGATCCAGGTTATTTTTAATTACCGCCACATTTTGCAATTGCTGATTTTGAATTACTTGAATCATTAAAACAGAATTCACTATTATTGTCTACATATCTTGGGGGCTGACAGTGTCCTAATTGCTTGAAAAATAAGCGTGTTCCATTGAAGCTCCTTTAGACTTCGTACTTCTAATAGATTTTCACTTGATTAAACGGTACTGATTCTACTTTAAAAAAAGAAGATAGTGTATCATATTTTGTAAAAAAAGAATGGCCTTAGAGGCCATTTGAACAATGTTTTCATTTTATTTTACAGTTTATCCCTTCCTCCTTTATTCTTCAGGAAAATAATTGCAGATGCTGCTACTGCAATAATTGCCACGGTTCCGAAAATTGTTCGGCTACTATTACCGCCTGCTGAACGTTCTGTGTCCTCTGAATCGGACTCAGCATTTCCTTCATTTGCTTTTGCTTCATCGTTATTATCAATTACAATGCTATCTTCGGATCCACTATCCTCACTGACTATAGTTTCGTTTTCTGTAATCTCTTTTTCATCCGAGCCGATTCCCAACAGCATTTTCTTAAGGTACCACGGCATGCCGTCATCTGTATTTGTACTTGGAGATACTTGCTCATAATCACACGTTATCGCGAATGGGGAGAATCCTGAAAGATTTCTGACAATAAAGTATGAATATGTTCCATCGTTTCTTGTGAATTCCGGTGTATAAGCTTCCCATGCAGGGTTTGACCAGTGTCTGAGTCTGACAGAATTCCTGACAAGGACCTGTCCATTACGTTCGTTAAGAACTCTGAATTCGATGTTCCTGTCACTACCATTGTTAACAAGGGTTTCGTTGTTGAAGCTGATGTCAAAATACTGGTACACAGAATCTGCTGAAAATCCAGCGTCTGTTACGTTGATACTGGATCTGTTGAGGAATTCGATCTTTGTCAGGATACCGGTACTTTCGTTTGTGGTATTGAAGGATATTGCAATAATACTTCCGTGAATTCCATCATTATCTGTCCTTGAATCGTCAGTAGTGTTGAAAACCACCTGTGACTCATTGCCTGAAGCTGTTACGTTTGCAGACTGGTTGATGATAAAAGCGATATCATCATTATCACTTGCCGATGATGAACTTGTGACAGTCCATTCCCATGAAGAGGTATCTGTTCTGCCAATACTCTGGTTGCTGACACTGACAGAGATATTGTAGATGCCCATATAGTAGTCATCCTGGTTGAAGTACTGGCTGGTATTGATCTTACAGTATGAGCTATTTGTAGAATCATCTGTGCTGGCATCAGTCGTAACTCCTGTACCATTTAATGGAGCTCCGTCAATGAACCATTCAAAGCTTGAAAGCAATGTGCTGTTAATACTGAAGTTCATCTCGTCCCCATAGAGTGATATCTGCTCCATGGTTGCAGGAGTTAGTGTATACTCAGGTTCCGGTGCGGCTCTTATGTTCATCAGCGAGGATGAGCTTCCGTTTATGTTTGTTACAGTAAGGTTCACTGTGAAATTACCGGAATCAAATGTGTGAACCGGATTCTGGTCTGTTGATGTATTTCCGTCCCCGAAGTCCCAGAGCCAGCTTTCTACAAGTCCGGATGAGTTGTCAGTAAAGTTGACTGAAAGCGGCTGTGTTCCTCTTGTAACGTTGGCTGAGAAATCTGCTATAGGTAGGATTGCAACATTGATCAGATTGTCACCTGTACTGTTGACATTGCCTGCAACATCTGTGAAAGTACAGTTGAAATCTATTGAGCTTACAAGGGTTCCGGAATCACTGGCAGGAATAGAAATATTCCAGGAATAGTTACCTGAGCTTTCATTCATCTGGTGCTCCTGGCCATCCACCGTTATGTTTGCAGAGCTAATGCCGGCATTGTCAGTTACGTTCAACTCAATTGTTATATTGTCACCGGTGTTTGCATTGACAGGTTTCTGTATCCAGCTATAAGACGGAACTTCATTATCCAGCTTGAACACATTAGAAACTGAATGGATTATGTTACTTGCATTGTCAACAGCTCTGACATGCAGATACCAGTCGCCGCTAACAGAATCTTTTGTTAGTGTGTCACCACTGTTAAATGATGTCCATGAACTTACGGAATTCTCGTCGGCTGACTGGTTCCATGCAAATCCAAGTTCCTGAAGACCTGCCACCTCATCGCTTGAACTTACTGTGGTACTATGGCTGTTAGCATATGTGCTGCTGCCATTTGTACTAAAGCTGACAGACGGATTTTCAGAATCGATCTTTGTGACATTAAATGTTGTGACATTTGTGTTTCCTGCAGCGTCTTCCGCATACACAGTGTAGCTTCCATTGTTATTTACAGTGAATGTGTACGGATCATCAATTGTAGTACCGGATAATCCAAAGTAAGCTGTATCCTGTACTCCGGCAGCCCACTTCACTGACTGCATAGCAGTAAGATCAGTGATATTCACATCTATAGTCGCACTGCTGTTCTGCCACTCGGCCGGATTTCCTGAGATTTCGATTACCGGTTTTGTAGAATCTATTGTAAAAGTAACATCTCTTGCTGAGGAGTTATCCATTGTGTCATTAGCATATACACGGAACATTGCGCTGTCAGTATTATCTGCAGGCAACGTAAAAGAAGCGCTATTCGTGCCGAGCATACTCCTGATCATTGACCAGGTACTATTGAAGAACCAGAGGTCATATGTGATATCATGGTTTTCCGGGTCGGTTGAAGATCCCCATCCTACTGTAAGTGTCTCTCCGCCCTTTAGTATCTGGTTCTCTGTAGGTGTGGTGAATGCTCCGGGAGTTGAAGGTGCCTCATTTGCTGTCTTCAGAAGGAATTCCTCGTATGCTCCACCTTCAGCTGTGGCTTTTATTGATATTATGGTTATATCTTCTTCTGGATATGAAAAAGCTGTTGTGATGTTACCTTCAGCATCAGTGCTGCCTGAACTTGAATCAAATGTACCGTTGGTTGCTGAGAATGTGACCGGCCAATCTGATACTGTATTGCCACTAGCGTCTTTCACAGTTGCTGTTACATTAGATGTTGTGGTATAGTTAGTAGGATCAAGTGTGAGAATCACTTGTGTAGGTGCTTCATCGTAAGAATAAGTGTTTATGTCTATAGGATCGTATGTGTTAGTGAAATACCAGGAAAGAATATCGTGATTTTCCCAAGCACCACCGGTTGAAGCTGTAAAACCAACAAAGGCTTCATCATAACCTATTATATCTCGAAGTGTCTTTCCTTCAAAATTGTGGATAAGTTGAGGATTAGATGGCCGCGTTTCTGAAGTATTGATTCTTACTTCCACAATGTTAGTACTGGAATTATAATCTATCCATGCATGCTTGATGTTTGTATTCCCAAGATCTAAGTCGCCTGCAAGAGCCGTGCTATTTAGAGAAGTAACACTACCATTAATATCAATTCCGACGTGACTACCCGAAACCTCTGAATTATCAAATGTATCAAACTCTATTCCGATACTGTTGTTGATACCTTCATAACCTATGCCTCCTCCTGTGCTACCTTCATCATTTGAGTTTGGTTGAATTACAAAAACGATACCATCTGCGCCAGTAGATACTGGACTGGTTATTTCGAATGTAAAATATGTACTGAAAGAACTATCGTTCCCAATAGATACCTTATCCTTAAGGAATGCACTTCCATGCTGATTTTGTTGGCTTGGAGTCAAACGTAGTTTTGTGCCAGACTGATATGCATCTCCATTCAATTGAAATCGTGAAACATCGGAAAAGTTTTCATATGCTGCCGTGATTGTTTTGTTCTCAACAGATTCTGCTGTTGTTATTGTTAGACTTAATGCGATTAAAAGTCCCAGTAACAAAACAATTGTTTTTTTGTGTTTTCCCAAAATGATCTCTCCTTCGTGTACTAGATGAAAAGTATATAGCGTCAATTCTATCTTAAAATTAATATATTATTTAAAAGACACCTTCTCAATTAATATAGATTTTGTGATAATCATTAACATGCACCTCGTTAATTTATATTGAATGATTGTTTGTTTCAGGTTATAATTTTGTATCTCTTTTCAAAAACTACAGTTTCCTGACGCTTATCTATATAAATCTATAGCAAATATTCTTATTATCCACAAAAAGAGGAGTTCATAATGAAAACACTCGTTACATACCTGACCCAGACCGGAAACACACAGAAGATAGCCGAAGCCATTTATGGTGAACTTGAAGGCGAGAAAGACATCAAACCGATCAATGACGTTGCAGACCTTGAAGACTATGACCTTGCATTTATCGGATTCCCTGTTATGCAGTTCGACATTCCTCCAAAGGTAAAGTCTTTCATAACCGACAAGACCGCAGGCAAGAACATTGCAATATTCATGACCCATGCAGTTCCTGAAGGCTTTGAAGCAATCCACTCATGGACTGGCTCATGCAAGGAAGCAGCATCAGGTGCAAATTTCCTCGGATCATTTGATTGCCAGGGAGAACTCGCACAGCCTGTTATCGACATGCTTCTTCAGGCAGATGATCCACAGATGCAGGAATTCGGAAAGATGGGACCATCAACAAAAGGCCAGCCAGATGAATCCCGTGTCCAGAAGGCAAAGGAATTCGCAAAGGAAATTCAGGCAAAATTATAATTATCTGTCAGGCTTATCTTTATCTGGAAAAACGAAAAAAGTCTAAACAGCTTAGAAACAAACGGAGGGGATAATTAATGGCAGACCAGAAAAAAGCTCCGGTATTCTGTGAGAAATACTGCCTTGTGTGCAAAGGCGCACGTGCCGGTAATGGTTTTTTCAAGGCAATCCAGAACCTTGAACTCAAGATATTCGGCGAAAAAGGTTGTCCATGGGGCAAGGCAAGAACAGAATACTATGGCGTAACACCTGATAAACCGATTCAGAAATAAAGTAAAAGGCTATATGGCCTTTTATCTTCTTCTTTTGCCAAATTAGCAGTCCTCACAATTCATATGAGTAATATGATATCCTCAAAGAGGAAACTCTAGTTTATTTTTATTTTTCTTATAACAACTATAGCAAGTTGGTTTGATTTTTGATGATTTAGTTGCTTGTCCACAAATATGACAATGTTTTTCTTCATATTCTTCATTTTTGTATTTGTTCCACGAAGTATAACACTTTTTACAATATGGGCTCATGGGATCTAATTTAATTTCATCATTACAACGGATACAAAATCCATTCTTTTTTACTGCTACTTTTGGTTTATTTTTTGGAGCAGCTTTAGACTTACCATTATTTACATTTTCATTTCGTGGAATTTTCTCTACAGTTACTTTTATTTCCTCACTGATGCGGAATAATCTTATTGCTTCTTTATTTATATCTTCATATAATGTAGAGTCATCTTCCCTTGAGACATATATCCCCATTTCATTGTTATTCTGTTGAGAAAACTCATATAAATTCATAGAAGTAACTATAGCTTCTTTCTCGCTCAAGTAACATTTAGCATGTAAATTTTTGCAAAAACCAGTCCTCACAAAGTCTAGGGATTTTAACCAATTATTTTCATCAGGTTGTAATTCATTTTTCCCATAAACGACATCAATACGAATTTTCATTCGATTTTTGTCTTCGATTAATTCTTTAATTCTGTCATTAATCCTTAAATATGGGCTAATGATAACTACTTTTTCATTTGCATTTTTAATAAGTCGCTCTAAATGATATGTAATTCCACTTGTATCTAAAAAATCCGCCATGATATAACAATATTAATATAATTACTTAAAATTTACGTAATTGAATTTTACAAACTTCTTTTAGTATTAGTGTCATTTATTGGAACCAATAGTCCTGTTTAAAATAGATAATACAAATTCTATGTGCTATGATTTTCGCATAGTTGTGAAAACAAAACAAAAAAGGCCAAAGGCCTTTTTTCTTCAGTTCGCCTTGATATACTCGATCATCTTCGGTGTCAGCAGTGGTGCAATCTGCGGAAGCATGTTAGGCATGAGATTCTCCATTGCAGCCGGCATGAGGTCTGGCATCTGTTCCTTCATGTAATCTGGCATTGGGACTCTCTTTTCCACTGCAACAAGCATCTTTGGCATGACCTTTGGCATCAGTGAAGGCATGAGCAGTGGCATCATCTTTGGCATCATTGGTTTCATGAGCGCGTCCATGCCGGGTACGTACTTCACTGTCTTCATCATGGCCTGCATGTATGAAGGCATGGCTCCGATCATGTCAGGCAACAGTTCAACCATCATATCGGTCATGTTCTCAGGTTCCATGAGCTCGATCATCTTGTCAAAGGTCGCCCAGGCAATTAGTGCATCCTCGGTGGTTTCAGGAATGTCGTAACCAAGGCTGCGTGCTGCAAGAGCACCAAGGTCCTCTATCTTCATGTCCACATTGTTCTCCTTGGCAGCGATTCTGAACTGTACAAGACAGCACGGACAAAGTGCAGCCATGATGTCGGCATCCTGGTCCACAGCTTCCTGCAAACGGACATTACCTATTTTACCGGCAACCTTCGGCTCGTCAATAAGTGTCACAACAGAACCACAGCAGAGAGCTTTCTCACGGTTGTGCTCCATTTCCTTGAAATTGATTCCCGGAATTGCCTTAAGCAGTTCACGTGGTGGTTCATAAACACCTGCTCCGGCTCTGCCTATGTGGCAGGAATCATGCCATGCAACAGTCTTGTTCAGTGGCACCTTGAACTTTGGCTTGAGCACATCCATCTTATCCATAAGGATCTCTGAATAATGCTTTGCCTCAATGTCAAACTCCATGCCGAGCTTCTCAGCCCACTGCGGATAGATAGTCCTCCACATGAGCAGACATGCAGGACATGAGGTAACAACGGTCTTAGCCTCACGCTTCTGCATATTGGCAATGTTCATTTTCAGGATTCTCTCAAACACATCCCACTTTCCGGCAACAAGCATTGGAATTCCACAACATGCTTCCTTGTCACCAAGGGTTGTGAACTCGATTCCCGCATCATCAAGCAACCTCACAGTACCTTCAGCAACATCTTTTTCCACAAAGGATGCGGTACATCCGGCAAAGTAAGCAATGTCCGCCTTGTCCTTTATCTTAGGCCGGATGTCATCAGGTATCCACTTGTCCCTGTCAACCCTGTAATTTGCCCAGATATTTCTCTCCTTGTCCAGACTCTGAGCCATGATCTCAAACGGAGGAATTGTCATCATGCCTCTCTTCTGGACAAAGTTCTGCCTCAGGGTCATCCATGAGCGCTCGATCGGCAGGTCAAGCTGGCAGTAATAATCACACATCTCACAGGTGGTACATGCAAGGAAAGTGTCAACCTGCTCCTGGTCAAGTGGCATTTTTCCTGCAAGGTATTCTTTTATGAAGAACCACTTTCCACGCGGTGACTGTGATTCCCAGCCACGTCCGTAGTACTGGTCACATTCGTTGACACAATAGCCGCATTGTGCACAGGTGAATGCATGGGATATAATATCTCCGGGAATTCCTTTCTCGTCCCTGGACTCCTGATGACCGGCTCCGGACATGTTTCCGACCATACGAGCCATTGGCTCGAATGCCTTTGCCATGGACAGGCCTGTGTTTATCATTGACTTACCTGTCATTGTTTCAGGATTCATGATATCTTCAGGGTCAACCTGCTTCTTGAAATTCTGAATAACTTTGAGCCTGTCTTTATAGACTTTCTCTGCCTGACTTGCAAAGTAAAGACCTGAAGCGTAAATTCTTCCGCCATTCTCCTCTGCGATCTTAACAATGCTCAGGGCAAGCGGGAAGGCAAGGTTATACTTGAAGGATCTTTCTGAGTGAGGCATGAAACAGAGCATGATGGCTTCATCGCCCTTGGTGACCATACCTTCAACAAGTACAGGCAAACCAATTTTCTTCTCGATCTCATTGAACATTGTGTCGATCTTGTTAACAGGAACAACCACTTCAGCCGGAATGAATGAAGGACCAAGTCTCTTGACTTTCATTGACCTGAACCATTCCTGAGTTTCATGCTCGGCAATCTCTTCCGGCAGTATCTCTCCACCTGCTTCCTTGATTATCTCTTCAAGTGCACTTACGTCCCTTGATTCAGGATAGGCAAAGTTGCATATGTATGAGAGTGGCAGTTCAGGCCTGTGTTCGTCAACAGTCTCCCCGTAGTGAGTCTTATACGGAGCTTTGTTCTTCATATCGGCCCACTGGGGATTTAAGAATGAGATTGCCCACACAGGGACTTTCTTCTCCCCTACCATTTTGATGGCAGTCTTCATGGAAGAGGCGTCAGGGAATTTGACTGAGATAGCTGCAGTTTTTTCGTATTTCCTGAGTTTCAGGGTAATCTGTGTAATAATTCCTGTGGTTCCAAAGGTTCCGATTATTTTCCCCAGTTCTTCACCTGAGAAATCCTTCACTTCACCGTTTGGAAGTACAACTCTTGCAGATTCCATGGTGTCCTGTGACCATCCGTATTCATAACTTCCGTAACCAACGCCGTTCTGGGCAAGCCATCCACCAACTGTTGCAGACATTGCACTGGAAGGTACAGCCTGTACAGCAAGTCCTTCCTCGTTAAGTTTTTCCTCCAGCTGATACCATACGGCACCTGCGCCTACTGTTACCCTGAGATTGTCCTTGTCAATATCGATTATATGTCTCATGGGAGTTACATCGGCCACAATCCCACCTTTCGTAGGAAGGATTCCACCGTATCCTGAAGAAGCACCAGCTCTTGGTACAACAGGGATTTTGTATTTATTTGCAAAATTAATAAGTTCAACAGCTTTCTCTTCGTTTCTTACTTTTACAATAGCTGCTGGTTTTGTATTACCTACCATTGACTTAATTAATGAAGGCAAGGCTCCCACATCATGTGTGTAAAAGTGTCTTTCTTTGTCTTTGAAATTGACTCCTCTGCCGAAAATATCGGAGAGTTCATTCTTTTGTTGCTCACTCAACTTATAGACTGAATTTGTCATGATAAACCCCATAATATATATTCAATTCTTATGTTTTAAACATTTTTAATGATGTAACTTTATAGTATGTCTATTATGTCTGTATATATACTGAATTGAATACTTCCGAATAAGCCTGAATTTAATCAGTTCCATGAGAAATAATATATTGATTACTGAATATCTTTAAGGTGGGATAATGTATGTATTTGCCTGACCATAAAACAAAAATTGTATGCACTATCGGCCCTGCAACCTCTTCACCTGAGATGATCCGGGAACTGATCCTTGCAGGAATGAACGTTGCTCGCCTGAACTTTTCTCACGGGGACATGGAGGATCATCGCACACTTATCAAGAGGATCAGGGATGCATCTGATGAACTAAATCAGGTGGTTGCAATTATGGCAGATCTTCCTGGTCCTAAAATAAGAGTAGGGGTTATAGAAGATGAACCGATGCTGCTTGAAAAGAATTCGATGGTAACTTTAACCCCTAAGGATGTTCTGGGCAGGAATTCAGTAATTCCTGTTCAGTATAAACGAATATCAGAAAGTGTGTCATTGGGGAGTCCTATATACCTGAGTGATGGTTTTATCCAGCTTAACTGTGAATCCATAGAGAATGAGGATATTCACTGTAAGGTCGTTGTAGGTGGTCAGCTTTTCTCTAAAAAAGGCATCAATCTCCCTGGTTCTAAAATATATATCAGTCCTATAACAGGCCGTGATCTTGAAATAGTCGATTTTTGTCTCAAGGAAGATATTAGTATTTTCTGCCTCTCATTTATAGAAACCAGGGAAGATGTTGAGCAGGTACGTAATTATATTGAATCAAAAGGAAAGAAAGCATTCCTGGTCTCTAAAATAGAAAGGGACCAGGCAGTAGTTAATATAGATTCTATACTTCAGGAGACCGATGCTATCATGATAGCTCGTGGTGATCTTGGGGTTGAGGTTCCTATTGAGGAAGTTCCTATTATCCAGAAGAAGATAATCCACAAAGCGAATCTTCTCAGTAAACCGGTGATCACTGCCACCCAGATGCTTGAATCAATGGTCAGCAACATTCGTCCTACAAGAGCTGAAGCGACAGATGTGGCAAATGCGATAATAGATGGTACAGATGCAGTAATGCTTTCAGCAGAGACTGCAGTTGGAAAATATCCTGCTGAAACTGTAAGGATGATGGCTACAATCGCCAGGTCAACAGAAAAATGGAGAGACCATACAACTCTCGGACTTGAGTTAATGACAAAGGCAATCCAGAAAATGGATCCGGGCATTGAAGATGTAATTTCCATACAGGTAAATGATGCTCTTCGCAGCTTGCCGGTCCGTTATGTAATTACTCCCACTGTGTCCGGGAAAACCTCCCGGATGATTTCCAGGTTCCGGCCAAACGTCTGGATACTTGCATTCAGCCGTAATTCACTGACCTGTGAACAGCTTGCTTTGCAGTATGCGGTGTATCCTGTATTTGTTATATTGAAAGTTCATGAATGGGAGGAAACTATTATGGATTCGCTCAAAAGATTTGGAAATATAGATCCTGGTGACCTCGTCATACTTACCCAGGGGCAAACTCCGGGTATGGGTAAATCCGGCGGTACAAACTTCCTGAAATTTGTTGTGGCTGAATAATAATTATATTTCTTTGTTTCATTGACAAGGTTATAAATATTTTCAAGTAATAGTAACTTTTACACTTTGTGGGAGGAAAGTGCTATCAAAAATAAAATAGCTTTCTTGACTGTTAGGTTTGTTTTGACAGTTTTCATTCTGAGCTTGTTATTCATACCTCTGGCAAATTGTGAGTCAAATGAGTCTCAGGTATACAGGATAGGTGTTCTTACAGTTTGTGGAAATGAGGAATGCCTGAAAGAAAGATGGACTCCTGTTGTGGCTTATCTGTCAGATTGCATTCCAAATTCCAGTTTTGAAATGGTTCCTCTGGAATATGATGAATTCTCCCAAACGTTAACTAATGATAATATTGATTTCTTTTATTCCAACCCTATTCTCTATGTGGAAATGGCACGTGTTAATGGAGCAGGCAGGATAGCAACATTCCAGCCATTGTGGAACAACTTTTCGTATGCTGGTATGGGTGGTGTTATTTTCGCAAGGGCTGATAGAAATGATATTAATTCCTTGCAAGATCTGAAAGGGAAGTCATTCATGGCTGTCAGCGACAGATCATTAGGTGGATACCTGGCAGCAAGGGGTGAATTCCATCTTGAAGACATTGAAGATGATGATTTCAGTTCAATAACATTTGCTGATTACCAGAGAGATGTGGTACTTTCTGTAATTGAAGGTAATGTTGATTCGGGTACTGTAAGAACAGCTGTTCTGGAAAATATGATAAGAGAAGGGATCATAGGTCGTTCTGATGTCAAAATCCTGAGCACAAAAGAATACGATGCTTATCCTTTTTTGATTAGTACTGAACTCTACCCTGATTGGGTTTTTGCAAAAACCGCATCAACAGGCGATGAGATCTCTAAGAGTATAACAATTGCTCTGTTAAGTATGCCTGCGGATAGTGAGGCAGCAATTTCTCTTGGTGCAAGTGGATGGACAGTTCCGGCAGATTACAGTCCTGTGGACAGACTCATGCGTGAACTCAGATATGGCATGTATGTTGATTACGGAAAAATAACTCTAAGGGAAGCTTTCATTCAACACTGGTACATCCTAGGATTCGTACTTATGATCTTTGCTATTTTTGTAGTTCATTCCTGCTGGATGCTTGAAAAGAAAAAGAAATTACAGCTTGAAGCATCAAACCAGCTCAAGGATCTGTTCATGGATATCATGAGACATGATCTGATAAATCCTGTAAATGTGATTAAAGGCTTTAGTGATGTGCTTTATGCGGATGAGGTAAATCTTGAAAAAAAGGAATCTTTAAAGACCATAAGCAAACAGTCAGAACATCTGACTTCAATGATAAGTTCTGCTGCAAAACTTGCCAGGCTTGAATCTGATGAAGATATGGAATTCAGGATTCAGGACATAGGTGCCATATTGGGTATGGTTGCCGATAGTTTCTCTCCGGAATTTTCAAAAAAGGGAATCAATCTTGAATATAATATAGTACAGGAGTATCAATCAAAGGTCAATGATGTAATTGAAGATGTCTTTTCTAATATAATATCAAATTCATTGAAGTATAGTCCTGCCGGCAGTACAGTTTCCATCTCTGTTCAGGATGAAGGAAAATTCTGGAAAATAATGGTTGCAGATGAGGGTGACGGTATAGCTGATAATGCAAAGCCATATATTTTTGACAGGTTCAAACGTGCTGATAAAAAAGGTATAAAAGGAACCGGACTTGGGCTTGCAATCGTAAAAAGGATAGTTGAGATCCATAAAGGCAGTGTAGGTGTTGAAGACAATCCGAAAGGAAAAGGTTCAGTTTTCTGGGTAATGCTTGAAAAAGCATGAACCAAAGTTTTTAGTTCAATAATAATTTCCTGGTTTCAGTCGATCTTACGCATAACAATGGAACCGTCACGCATATGAACTTCAACGTACTTTTGTTTTTCTTCTTCCGGCTCGTATTTGTTATAGAGCATTGATTCAACCCTTCCGGCATCCATAAGTTCCCTCATGAGCTTGCTGTCATCTCCTTTCATTCTGGATTTTGCAGCAGGAGGACTTGTCTTTGCCTTGTGTTTACTGTAGATGGCACCACCTTCCATTCCTGCACCTATGAAACCTTTAGCGTTCAGGAATATGAGTTTTCCATCTTTCATGTATGCTCCGGCAAATTCTCCGACTTCACCATGAACTACAACAGTTCCACCGTTAAGGTGAGAGCCTGTATTCATGCCGGCATTTCCGTTTACAATGACTGTAGCTTTTCTGGCAAGCATTCCGGTTCCATTGTATGCATCACCTTCAATGACAATTTTAGAATTACAAGGACATCGTGCAGCCACAGTTCCTCTGGGAACCCCGTCTTTAAGGATCAATGTTCTCTCTGATTCATTGAACTCATTGGTTATGAGTTCATCATTACCTTTTCCGTTACATAGAATATCTGTAATGGAGCGGAATTTTCTGTAATCCTGGACATCACTGACAAGTTCTATGATATTACCCAGGGGATATTCGATATTTCCTTTGATGTAGAGCGTACCGGCGACCATTCCCATGCCGGCTTCAGCTCCTACATTTCCATCTATGAATACCCTGCCTGCCTTTTCAATTTCCCCGCTTCCTTCAAGGTGTTTAATATCAGCACCAAGGCTATAAGCGAAGTTCTTCCCGACATTTCCGGTAATGCTAACATCTCCACCTGCTTTCAGTTCATTGACAATATCCTGATATGTGAAAGTAGTCCCATTTTGCCCGGGAACGGTGGAATCCGGTTTCAGGTTGTTGTTATGCCAGTAAAAATTGAATGTATAGTCGCAGATATAATCTGCAGTTCCTTCAATCTGCAGTTCTATTGTCATGATCTCATCCATGAATAAGTCGTGGGAGGCATTTTGTGCAGACCCAGAGACTTTCCATGTTATGTCTTACAGGCATGAGGTAGTTATCCTGTTCACCGCAACCACAACTGAAACACTTAATGGAAATATCAGTGCTCTTTGGTTGTGATTCAGCCTTTCTCAGATCAAAGGGCACAGCTTCCCTTTCTTCAATTGTGATGGCTCCTTCGGGGCAGACCCCTATACAGAAGCCCATTCCGTCACAGAGTTCTTCAGCAACAACCTTTGCCTTTCCGTTAATGATCTGTATTGCACCCTCGGCACACGGTGAAACACATTTCCCGCATCCAGTGCATTTATCTTCGTCAATTTTAACTATCAGTCTCTTTCCCATGTTTCTCTCTCCTGTTCAGTGGTGTGTCCCTTCAACAAGTTCTATTCCGGCATTTTTTACTGTATTTCTGATCTCGTCTATATGCGGACATTTCGGATAATTTTCCATCTGCATGCATGAGCTCAGATGAACAACGTCAACACCTCGTTTTTTCAGTGATTTGAGCAAGCGATAAACTCTTCTGCCGGAGCATCCGCCACAGGTAAAAAATGCAACCATCTCTGAGTTCTCATTGTAATCGCTAAAATACATGCTCCTTTTGTTGAAAGCCATGAAACATCCCACACCGGGGCATGCTTCTGATACAATGTCACATCTTATTACTGCGATCTTTGTTGCAGGTTTAACATCTTCGATACTACCAGCTCCGTTTTTTAAGAAATAATAAAATTTATTCAATAAATAAGAAAAAGAGGGGATGATTTCCCCTGAAGAATGCTCAAATCAAACTTATAATCCAATTTCTTTCTTGAAGTTGTCAAGACCCATATCGTCGATAACTCTTCCGAGGCGGTGCTTTGAACCATTTGCCTTGGTGAAACTGACGATCTTATCAACGAGTGCAAGTACTTCGTCTTCACTGAGCTCATCTGCAATGACATCTGCAAGCCTTGGCTTGAGTGCTGCATTACCACCGACCATGACTGTGTATCCCTTTGGGGTACCCATGATTCCGATATCTTTGATCGCTGGTTCTGAACATGAGTTCATACATCCGGAAACAGCCATCTTGAATTTACATGGAAGTTCCATTCCATGATATTTCTCATCGAGCTTAAGTCCAAGACCGACTGCATCCTGCTGCCCACGCTTACAGAATGTGGTTCCAGGACATATCTTGATACTTCTTACGCAAAGTCCAATGGCGGCTCCTGGCTTAATTCCAAGGTCGTCCCATGCATTGTCGATATCCTCTTCTTTTAACCCAACAATACAAACCCTCTGAGATGAAGTTACTTTCAATGTTGCAGCATTGTATTTCTCAGCAACATCTACAATTTTACGAAGCTGTTCTGCAGATACTACTCCACCTGGCAGATGTGGTGCAATTGCGTATGTTTCCTGGTCTCTCTGCAGGATTGCTCCTTTCTCAAGTAAATCTTTTGCCATTTTGGTCACTCCTTCTTCCAAAATTCTCTTCTGGATATCAGGTATATTACAGATACTCACTTATATATTGGGTGGTTTCCTATATGATACTATGAAAGATTGCACAATTTACAAAACGGTCGATATTGTCGGCAAAAAATGGTCTTTATGCATCTTGCATGAACTTTACAAGGGTGAAAATAAGCGTAAAAGGTTCAATGAGCTCAAAAATAAGCTTCAAGATGTAACACCAAAGACGCTTTCAACAAGGCTGAAAGAACTGGAAGAACATGGTCTTGTTGATAAGAATGTTGACGACACGGTATTTCCCATAAAGTCAGAATATTGTCTTACAGAAAGCGGTGAAGAGTTTCTGCATGTTTTGCAGAATATCAAACAATGGGGTCTTAAGTGGCAGTTCGAGAATCCAGAGTGCGGTGGAACCAATTGTAAGACATGCGAACTGTGATTGTATCAAGTTCAATACATTGGCAATAAACTGATTTATAATGCCTATAATATCATAGATCTATAGATACAGATTTTGATCAATTATTTATCAGGAGGGAATTATGTCTAAAAGGTTAACACGTTCAAGAACCGATAGAATGATAGCAGGGGTCTGTGGAGGTCTAGGTAACTATCTGGGTATTGATCCGGTGATTATAAGGCTTCTGTGGGCAATAGCTATATTTGCTTATGGCACAGGATTGTTGCTTTATATCCTTGCATGGATCATCATTCCGGAGGAGTAATTTAACCTTCCCGGTGAACTGTTCCGTTAAGTTTTATTTTTGCCACCTGCAGTTCACATTATCAACGGCTCCACAAAAAATAAATATTCTGCAGTAAGTGTACTACTATATTGAAATAAATGGGGGTTAACAATGATATCAGATCCTTTAGTTGCTACCATGAATTTTAAACATGTCAAATCAATTTTATTGGTACTGATGGTATTGTTATTGTCTCTTTCACTGTCCGGATGCCTGGGAGCAGATGAGGTTCAGGAGAAAAAAACTGATATTCTAAGTGGAAGTGCTGAAGATATTGAAAATGGTTCTAATGTTAACCCGGAAGACGATAATATGCTTTCTGAAACTCTAATAGTAACCAGCTCGGCCTTTGAAAATAATGGCGCAATTCCGGTAAAATACACATGTGATGGTGAGAATATCAATCCTGCTCTTGAAGTTAAAGGTATTCCTTCAGAAGCAGTCTCTCTTTTATTGATAATGGATGATCCCGATGCACCTATGGTGACGTTCACTCACTGGGTTGTCTGGAATATTGCAACAGATCCGCAGATCGATGAAAATAGTATTCCGGGTGTTGAAGGCAAGAACAGTGCAGATCAGGTTTCATACATAGGTCCATGTCCTCCTTCCGGAACTCATAGATACTTCTTCAAGGTCTATGCACTTGATGCTGAACTTGATCTGGAAAGTGGTTCTGAAAGAGATATTGTGGAAGATTCAATGGATGGTCATGTTGTGGCATATGGGGAACTTATGGGCACATACAGCCGCGCATAAGATGGAATTCATAATACAGGGTTCAGTTGAACTAATATGAATGCGAAAATGAGAAATGATGCATATTCTATTTTGTCAGAGGCAGTTGAAGCAGTTGACCCGGCTGCCTGTATCTACCGATCGGTGTCCAAAAAAGATAATGAATTGTTGATTGGCATAGAAAGCTATGATCTTTCTAAATATACCAATGTCTATGCAATAGCCTTCGGCAAAGCTGCAATATCTATGTCCAGGGCGATAGAAGATGTTCTGGGGGATTCTCTTTCAGGCGGACTTGCGGTTACAAAATATGGTTTTGGCAACTCACTTTCTAAAATAGAAGTATTTGAGTCAAGTCATCCTGTGCCTGATGATAATAGTGTTAAAGCCGGACACATGGTCCATGATCTCCTTGAAAACACAGATGAAAATGATCTTGTAATTTTCCTTATCTCAGGTGGTGGTTCGGCTCTGATCACATATCCTCGCAAAGGTATCACCATTACGGATATTGCAAAAATTACCGATTCCCTGATGCGTGGCGGTGCAACAATTGATGAGCTCAATACTGCAAGAAAACATCTGTGTTCCATAAAGGGTGGAGGACTTGCAAAAATGGCTTTTCCTTCGGAATCTGTGAGTCTTATACTTTCAGATGTGGTTGGTGACCCACTGGATGTTATCGCTTCAGGCCCCACTGTTCCTGATACTTCTTCTTTCGGGGATTTCAGTGAGATTATTGGCAGGTACAACATCAGCCTTTCCCTGGGTGTTGAAGGTCTGCTTGAAGATGGCCTGGAGGGTGTGATCGAGGAAACTCCTAAAGCAGGAGATTTTATTTTTGAAAAAACAAGTCATTATCTGGTAGGAAATAATTCCCTTGCTCTTCAGGAAGCAGAGATAAAGGCTTCTGAACTGGGTTACAATACAATGGTTCTGACTTCTTCTATTGTTGGTGAGGCAAAAGAAGTCGCCAAGGTGCTTGCTTCCATTGCCAGGGAAGAACGACGTAGAGGTGCTCCGCTTCCACTCCCGGCCTGCATACTTGCTGGTGGGGAAACAACGGTCACAATGAAAGGAAAAGGATCAGGGGGCAGATGTCAGGAAATGGCATTATCTTTTGGCATCGAAGTTTCAGGTTTGAATAATGTTCTTTTGCTTGCAGCAGGAACTGATGGCAATGATGGTACTACTGATTGTGCAGGTGCTTTTGCAGATGGTGAAACGGTAGAAAAGGGAAAGGGTATTCAGCTTGATGCTCATATGTATCTTTCAGATAACAATTCCTATGCATTCTTTAAAGAAACCGGGGATCTGGTAAAAACAGGTCCTACTGGTACCAATGTTATGGATATTTATCTTATTCTTGTTGATATGTTCTGAATGTAAAAATAAAGGAAATATAGTCAGAGTTCGATATCGACTTCATATACCTTTTCCGGATTTTCCTTGTGAACTTTCCAGAAAGGCTCTTCACCGAACTCTTCTACTAATTTTAAAGTTCTTCTGGGGATTGTTTTAGGACCTAACACTGCTCCGGGCCTGTCCGGGTCATCGATGTAATCGGTTTCCATCATAAACCTGGTCCCCTGCTTAAGTGCTTCCTCAATGGCACCTTTGCCCGCCAGCACACCGGGGAAAATCCCAAGTCTTTCACATACATTGACAAGTGGTGGTGCGTAGTGTTTTACGACCTTGTGCATTTTGATGCCTGTTTTTCTGGCACGCTCTGCAATATCTGTGAGTTCCGGCTCTCCAACATCTTCTGTGTGTAGTTGTACGGCACAGTCAAGGTCTGCGGCAAGTGTGAAAGCATATTCCATGACCTCATTAGAAGCATCCCATATTTCAGGGTTGACAGGATAGTGAGGTCTTCCGCTTTTGAGTCCCACAGCAAGTCCCCTCTTAACATAGTCTGCTGCAATGTCGAGTCCGCCTTTCATGGTCTCAACGGCTTTTGGAAGCTCCATGTATTCGGTGAGCTTTGTAATTTCTGCAGGATGAACTCCCAGTACCGGGAAAGAGGTGACACCGGTTTCATTGATCTGTCTGGAGATTTCAACGGTCTCATCAAAGACTGCGATGTGGTCTTCGGGTTTTGTGACTTTGATACCAAGCGTCCAGCTTGGTTTCATTACAAGGAATATGTGTGTTCCGCCTACGTTCTGGAACTCTTTGACAGCTTTCAGTCCCTTTGCTCTTGGGTCAATGTGCATGTGTTCGTCTGTGATGGGAAAACTTTGTGTCATAATATTCTATATGAGTTTTTTATCTAAAAATGTAGGCGGTAAAATATAAATGCAAATTCCGGTAATATGTGCGTATGAATCTTAAACTTTTTTTTAAGAACAGGGAAGTCTGGACAAGCATGTTTTCCCTACTGAGTCAATTGGTAATCATGGTGCTTGCATCTCTGGTTATTATTTCAGGGACCGTTACAGGTTTGAGAGCTATCCTGATCTTCATTATAATATTAGGGTTTGCTTACATTTTTGCAGTAACACTGCTCAGGTTGAAGAATCTTGCAAAGGCAACAGATTCTTCAAAAATGTAAGCGGTCAATTATAAATGCAAAACAGGGTAATATATTCTTATGAACTTGAAACTGTTTTTGAAACACAGGGATGTCCAGAAGAGTTTATTGTCTTTGCTGGGCCAGGTAATCATAATTTTCATAGCTTCTTTTGTGCTTTTCTATAATGATCCGTCACTGGATAGAATTATTGCTATGGTTGTTATCCTGCTGGTGTTTACTTTTATTTTCGCAGTGACCTTATTACGATTGGCGAATCTGGCAAAGGTTACGGATTCCCCTAAAAAATGATAATTTGATGTTTTTTTTCTTTTTGAACCTTTATTTTTTAGTGTATGTTTGCTTTCTGGGTATGAAATATATATGATGTCGTCGTCAATAAAGCAATTTGAATTTTCAGATTCATATTATAATTTACAATTTTAAAATTACAATTTGTTAAAATACTTATTGATTTTGAGCAATATTAATTTACAGAGAAAGGGATTAAGATGTCACAGAAATCTACAATCATTTATACTAAAACCGATGAAGCTCCGGCTTTGGCAACCAGTTCACTCCTGCCTATTGTACAGGCTTATGTGAAAAACGCCGGAATCACTATGGAAACGAAGGATATCTCCCTGGCGGGAAGGATCATTGCCCAGTTTCCCGAAAGACTGACAGAGCAACAGAAGATTTCCGATGCCCTTTCCGAATTGGGAGAAATGGTCTTAACTCCGCAGGCTAACATTATCAAACTACCCAATATCAGCGCTTCAATCCCCCAGATCAAAGCTACAGTTGCAGAACTTAAGGCTAAGGGATATGATCTGCCCGATTATCCCGAAGATCCTTCTAATGATGAAGAAAAGGCTATCAAAACGAAATTCGATATTGTCAAGGGCAGTGCTGTTAACCCGGTACTTAGAGAAGGGAATTCTGACCGCAGAGCTCCTAAAGCTGTAAAAAATTATGCGAAAAAACATCCTCATTCAATGGGAGAATGGAAGTCCGATTCCAGATCCCATGTAGCCAGCATGACCGATGGAGATTTTTATGGCAGTGAGAAATCTGTTGAAATTGAAGAGGCTACCAATTACAGAATTTTATTTACAGATGAAGCTGGTAATAAAACACTATTAAAAGACAAAGCCCCTCTTCAGACCGGAGAGATCATTGATGCATCTGTTATGAGCAAAAAAGCACTTCAGGCATTTCTGGCTGAACAGATAGAAGATGCCAAGGCTCAAGATGTCTTATTCTCCGTTCATTTGAAAGCAACAATGATGAAAGTTTCCGACCCTATTATCTTCGGTCATGTGGTAAAGGTCTTCTTTAAAGATATATTTGATAAATATGATGATCTGCTTTCAGAATTGGGTGTAGATCCCAACAACGGACTGGGGGATCTCTATACAAAGATCCGGAACCTGCCTGAAGACAAACAGGACGCAATCAAAGCAGATATAGAAGCTGTGTATGCCAAAAGACCGGCATTGTCTATGGTTAACTCCGATAAGGGAATTACCAATCTCCATGTTCCAAGTGATGTTATTATCGATGCTTCCATGCCTGCAGCAATCCGCTCATCAGGCGGCATGTGGGGTCCAGACGGGAAACTGAAAGATATGAAAGCCGTAATTCCGGATCGCTCTTATTCGGGAGTGTATCAGGAAACTATTGAGTTCTGTCAAAAACACGGTGCTTTTGATCCATCAAAAATGGGAAGCGTTTCCAATGTGGGGCTTATGGCGCAAAAAGCTGAAGAATATGGCTCACATGACAAGACCTTTGAGATGACTGGTACAGGAAAAGTCCAGGTTATCGATGACAATGATAATGTACTCGTTGAACAGCCGGTAGAGGAAGGAGATATCTTCCGCATGTGTCAGGCAAAAGACGCACCAATTCAGGACTGGGTCAAACTGGCTGTAAAACGAGCCAAAGAGACAGGCGATCCTGCAGTCTTCTGGCTCGATGAGAACAGAGCTCACGACTTACAGCTCATTAAGAAAGTGAACAAATACTTGAAAGATCACGATACCGATGGTCTGGAAATATTGATCAAAAGTCCTGTTGAAGCGACCAGGTTTTCGTTGGAGAGAATTCAAGAAGGCAAAGATACAATCTCTGTGACTGGAAATGTTTTGAGGGATTATCTGACAGACCTCTTCCCAATTTTAGAAGTGGGAACCAGTGCGAAAATGCTATCCATCGTTCCCCTGATGAATGGCGGTGGACTTTTCGAGACAGGTGCAGGCGGTTCGGCACCCAAACACGTACAGCAATTTGAATCGGAAGGTCACCTGCGTTGGGACTCTCTGGGAGAATTCCTGGCCTTAGGTGCTTCTCTGGAGCATCTGGCCAACAGTTTTGATAATCCTAAAGCTATGGTTTTAGCAGAAACACTGGATAAAGCCACAGAGCTGGTTCTGGAAAATGGAAGATCACCTTCCAGAAAAGTGAATGAGATTGATAACAGGGGATCTCATTTTTATCTGGCAATGTATTGGGCTCAGGCTCTGGCTGATCAGGAGAAAGATAGCGAATTAAAAGCAATTTTTGAACCTGTAGCTAAATCTCTAATGGAAAATGAAGAGAAGATTGCCAATGAGTTGTTAGAAGCTCAGGGCAAAGCTGTGGATATTAAAGGATACTACGCTCCGGATGAGGAGTTGAGATCCCAGGCCATGAGACCTAGTGCGACTTTGAATGGGATTATCGATTCCATTTAATTTTATTGTGGAAACAAAAGGAAAGCCTCGGTTTTGGCGGGGCTTTTTATCGTCGTAGCAATCGAGAAGGTCACCGCAGAAGGCAAGTCTGTAACATACGACCTTGCGGCAACACAAAGATGAACTAAATAACCGACGCCATTCAAAGTATGTCGAAGCTGAGATGAAGTAATTCCATCTAAAAAACTTTCTTTTCCATTTCATTCTTTATTTTTCTATTGTATTATTTTGTAAAATAGGTTCTTTTTAGGATTCTGAAAATAAGTATATGCTATTTTGCAGTTAATGCACAAAAAAAGATAATATCCCGAATCAATGATCCGGGATTGCTCAAAAAGCTTGTTTACAAATTCTTCTTTTCTTCATCGTTTCTCTTTTTCAGGAACAAGATGAAGAACCCCCCTACAATTAGCAATGCAAGCAGTCCTGCAATCTTCAATGGATTGCTCTCTCCCTGCTCTTCCTCAATATATTCTTCCGATACGTCTGTATCTCCTGAAGAACTTGCTGAGACCACGCCAACCGAATCGCCCAGAGATTCTGTATCTATGATGTCAACATTTTCTGTTTCTAATACATCAGCCACTTCCTCTGTTGGTTCCTCATCACTCCAGAAAAGCAGTTTCTTGAGATAATATGGTATTCCATCATCGCTGGAAGTTGAAGCTGAACTGAACTGATAATTACAGGTTACAGCAAATGGAGAATATCCTGAAACATTCCTCACAATGAAGTATGAGTACGTTCCGTCATTTCCTATGCGTTCAGGAGTATATGCTTCCCACTGTGGATTTGCCCAGTGTCTCAGGTACACGGTATTGACTATCAAAGTACCTCCGTCCTTTTCATTAAGCACCCTGAACTCTATGCTTCGATTGCTGCTCTGGTTGTTTACCAGTGTTTCATTGGTGAAACTAATGTCAAGGTACTGGTAGATTGAAGAGGTTGAGAAATCAATACTCGACTCATTAATAGCAGAAACATTCAGCACTTCTACCCTGACCTGTATGCCGTCGGTGTTGTTACCTGTATTAAACGATGTTGAAACAATACTGCATGCAAGACCGTTGTCATCAGTGTCATCGTCATTGGTGGTGTTAAAACGCAGATACTTATCACTGCCATTTATTGTAATCGTCGGAGTGGAATTGATTACCATTGTGATGTTATTTCCGCTTTCTGAAGACTCGGTAACTGTCCACTGCCATGAGTGTGTGTCAGTTCGCCCAATACTTTCATTGCTTGTCTGGACTGACACATTGTAAATGTCCATGAAGAAATCACTCTGATTAATGTACTGACTTGTGTTTATCAGGCAGTAGGAAATCATGGATGAATCATTTGTATTGTTGTACAATGTTGATCCTGTTTCATTTACAGGATTTCCGTCGATGAGCCATACAAAGCTGGAATAAAGTGTGCTCTGTATACTGAAGTTCAGTTCTTCTCCATATGCAGATATTGCTGATGAATTCTCAGGTGAGTACGTGTAAACCGGTTCCTCTGCACACCTGATATTCAACAGACTGGAAGATGTTCCGTTGCTGTTCTGTACTGTGAGATTTACCGTGTAATTACCGGATGTAAAAGTGTGTGTAGTGTTGATGTCAGTTGAATTTGTTCCCTCTCCAAAATCCCAGTTCCAGTTTTCCACAAGTCCTGATGAATTGTCAGTGAAATTAACTGTAAGTGGACTTATTCCTCTGGTTACATTTGCACTAAAATCAGCAATTGGCAGGATGGATACGTTCATCAGAACATCATCAGTAGTGTTTATATTTCCGGCAATATCCACGAAGGTACAGTTGTAGGTCATATGACTTACCAGCGTACCGGAATTGCTTGCAGGAATATCGATTGTCCATGAGTAGTTTCCTGCATTTGCGTTCATCTGGTATTCGTTGCCATCAACAGTCACATTGTAACTTACTATTGTTGAATAATCAGTGACGTTCAGTGAAAGAAGGACACTATCTCCGGTGTTTGCAGCCACGGGCATATTTGTCCATGAATATACAGGATTTGATTTGTCAACCAAAAACACGTTAGATGTTGAATAGTTTATATTGCTGGTATTGTCAACTGCTTTTATGTGAAGATACCAGTCACCATCATTCTGATCTGCTGTAAGTGTGTCTCCGCTGTTAAAAGGAGTCCATACAGACACATTGGATACATTAGAGTCCAGTGCCCAGGAATAAGACAGTTCATTGACACCTGATACTGTGTCAACTACTGTTACAACGGTACTGTGACTATGGTTGTATGTGCTGTTACCATTTTCATTGTAATATGTTATAGGCAGACTGTTGTCCAGCTTGAAAACATCTGACACAGAATAATTGATATTTCCAGCATTATCAGTTCCACGTGTATGGAGATACCAGTCACCATCAACTGAATCTTTAATCAGCGTTCCAGAGTTTGCAAAAGAAGTCCATGATGAAACAGAACCCATATCCTGATCCTGTGTCCAGGCATGAGCCATATCGGAGATACCAGCAGGTGTATCCGTTCCGGTCACTGTGGAACTGTGGTTGTTAGCATACGTACTGTTACCATTTGTCCCATACGCAATTATCGGTGGAACTGAGTCAATGGTGAATGTAACATCACGAGCCGATGAATTATCCTGAGTGTCGTTGGCATATACGCGGAACATTGCACTTCCAGTATTGTCCTCTGGAAGAGTGAATGCCATGCTGTTGGTGTTTAGGAGATTCCCAATAAGTGACCATGTACCATTGAAGAGCCAGAGGTCGTATTTCACACTGTCACCTTCCACATCAGAGGATGCTCCCCATGACACTGTCATTGAGCTTCCACCCTTCTTTATCTGGCTGTTAGTTGGTGATGTGAATGCTCCTGGAGTTGTAGGTGCATCATTTACTGACGTCACGCTCACAGTAACTGTTGTTGATAGTTGAGGTGATTCATCTCCGCTCATTCCACCGTATTCAAGAAGGTATCCATCCAGTGCTGTATCTGTATGAGGAAGGTCATTCCAGGTACCATTGTTGGTTGAATACATTTGCCCTGCATCCTCATTGCTACCTGAATCATTAGGCTCATTACCATTGCCTAATGCAGGTCCGTTCCATTTGTTATATTCACCTGGTATTGCTGATCCTATGTAACCATCTCCTTGATAGAACTGTCTTCCAGCCCCTTCTTCCTCTGTTCCTTCCGGACCAGTAACCCAGCGCCATTCTCCTTCGACGGCAGCGTCACTTGCTCCAATCCATGCATCAGCCTGTATCTTTTCCATTAGGAAATTATTTTCTTCCTCTGATGTGATGGTTGCAAGATACCCCTGTAGTCCTTCCATAGTCTTTGTATCTGCATTTGCTTTCGCTGCTGTCCATGATGAAGAATAAGACACGTATTCATAATAATGACCCGTATCTTCAAAATATAGTGTATTTCCTCCCAGGACAAAGGTAATCTTTCTGTCTGCAGTATTTGGTTCTTGATTAGTGTTCTCGTACCTTACATTTCTAAAAGCTGCCTGATATGCGGCTGCATCCCCGCTTCCTGTCAGTGTAAGAATACCAGTTGATTGGCTGAAGCTTCCAGTAATGCTTCCGGTAGTCGAATATCTCAGATAGTCCTGTCCAGCGATATAACCGTCTCCGATGTAGACTTTAGCTGATGAGTAAGTAGACTCACTACCGGTGATTGTTAGCCCGGGGTCTATATACATATCATCGTTTTCAGTATATGTAACAGAACTATTCGAAGCACTCACTGTCGTTGCAGCCTGTGCAGCAGATGTTAATGCGGCACAGGATATTAATATAAAAAATATAATTATAATCAATTTGCGCATAAAATCCTCTCTCATCCAAATTATGTACTTATTTTATACTGATACAAGAATAATCATTGATTTGTTTTCTGGAATTGTCCCTAAACAAGTTAGTTGTAATTAGTTGCTGGAAACTTATATTCATAACTATATATTTTTATATGCATATTTATATCTATCGTCATTTAGGATTCACTGCTTTCAGAAAAAGAAATTTATTTATCTATATCAATAGATGCTATGCAGAAACCAGAACTTAATATAATAAAATCTTATTAAATGGAATTTTTGAATTAGATGGGATATATGACGCTCATATATCGAGTTTAAAAAATGTTTCTTTATAAATAAAAACACATAGCTGCCATGCTCAGACGACAGCCCAAAAAAAGAATTAGTCTATAGTATCATGCATGCGAGGCTTGATCTCGTTGTCCTTCTGGCCTTCATCGAGATTGCCGTTCTCTTCCAGATCCTTACGGTTCATGTCCTTATGAACCATCGGGTTGAACATGAAGTACTTCTTCACATAAGCCATGATCTCTTCGTCGGATATGCAGGAAACCCTCTTTTCATCGTTGTAGAGTTTCTGGATCTCAGCCTGAATCGCTCTAAGACGCTTATCATTCTTGTCGATCTCAATGCTTACATCCATGAGCTCATTTAGTGTTTCCTGTACCTTGTACCTAAGTACTTCGATTCCTGATGAGTCACCAATGAGGAATATCCTTTTACCACCGACAATTTCAGGTGGATATGGTTCGTAGGTGAACGGGTTCTTAATAACGCCTGCAGAGTGGATGCCTGATTCATGAGCGAAAACGTTGTTACCGACAACCGACTTGTTCCTTGGTATACGGACACCGATCTCTTTTTCCATGAACTTTGAGAATTCCATAATAGCATCAAGGTTGTACTTTTCAAAGCCTTCGATACGTCTTTTAAGGAACAGCAGAAGTTTTTCCATTTCAGCGTTACCTGCTCTTTCACCTATTCCAAGGAATGTTACATTGGACCAGTTAGCTCCATGCCAGTATCCTGCAATGGAATTGGCAACAGCAAGACCGAAGTCATCATGACAGTGGGTCTCGATATTCTTGACATTGAGTTCGTTCTTCAGGTACTTTGTTATCATCGGGATTCCAAATGGCTCATCAACATCAATAAAAGGAATACCGAATCCGATAGTGTCACATATACGGATAGTACAGTCCGGGTCAATATCCATAATTTTTTCAATAAGCGGGAAGGTGAAACCATAATTGTCTGCACGGGTCATATCCTCAATATGAGCCCTGGTGCGGAGACCGTGGTCCACTGCATACTGGAGTGCATTGAGATATTTTTCCTCTGCTGCTTCCCGGGTAAGTCCCATCTTGTCAACAATGTGAGGATCTGATACTGACATCAGGACTCCTGTTTCCTCGATGCCGTCAATATCAAGGACCATATCAATGTCAGCGGGATTTGCACGTGCCCATCCTGTGATCTCTGGGAATTCATAACCCTGATCCATCATGAGCTTTATAGCCTTTCTATCCCTGTCATTGTAGACAAAAGTCTCAAGTTTCTCTATTCCTATCCGATTCAGGTAGTTATATATCTGAAACTTCTGCTGACTCTTCATGACAATACCAGGCATCTGTGCCCCATCCCTGATAGTGCTGTCACTTATGGATACTTCCTGCCCCAAAGGTAATTCTATTTTAGGAAGATCGTCATAGTCCTCGTATATTTTCATTTGAAACCTCCTTTTCAATTCAAAAGCTCCAGAGCTTAAATAAATGTGTTAGTTATAGAAACGAGTCGGTATTAGTACTCTGATAAAATGTGTCCGCTCTGGATAAGCATTATTTTGAGTGTGAATTGTAATTCTATTATAGCACCACTCCTACTTAAAATATCGTTTCTATATATATTCCGGAGGATTGCTATTCCTTACGGACAAAACTAAACCTTTAAATCTTTATATTTTAAAGGATTACATGATTCATATGTGGAGCATATTACTAAGGAAGTTCGAGAAATACCCGGCCCAGCAAAAGGTGCTGAAGCTTATTTTTGAACGCGGTTTTCAGGTAAATGATGAGGGAAAGGTAACCTCAGGTGCCATAGAGATCGCACATACACAACTTGCCAGGGAAGCAGGGGTTGACAGGCGTGTTGTGGATTCCACGACAGAGGTTATACTTTCAGATGAACAGTTAAGCAAGATATTCCATAACGTAAAATCAATACCCTTCCTTCGTGATGTGGCGCCACTTCTGGGACAGGGAGTAATTATCATAACCCCTGATGATGCCTCTAGCAAGGGAATAATTTCCGAAGTCTCCACAGTGATCGCAAAACATAATATTAGCATCAGACAGGCTGTATCAGATGATCCTGCATTTACCGATGAACCTAAACTTACCATAATCACAGATACAAAGGTTCCAGGCAGTATTATCGAGGAATTGCTCAAACTTGATTCTGTCAAAGGTGTAAGCATCTCCTGATAAATCAGTTTTTATGATTACAAATATATGATATCAAAGAACAGCCTTGGCAAAAGCCCTGAATATCTTCAGCATATGAATGGATTTAGAAGGGTGAAGTAGTTTTTTTATCAATATTGAGGGATGGTCCATGTCACCATAACGTGTTATGGTGTTCAGAATAGCAGGATTATTCATTGAGTTAATCAATTCATCGAGCTCTTTATCTGCCAGTCCTGCTACAAACCTGTGAATTCTCATTCCCATAGCAAGCTCCTTTCCAAGCTTTGCTCTCCACTGATGGTCGTATTCTGAAAGTAAAGATGCTGAGCTGTTTTCCTGTTCGACAGCCCTTGCAGCAATTTCACCAGCAATCTTCGCACATACTGCTCCGGTATATATTCCACCGCCAGATGTGGGTTTGACCTGCCCTGCCGCGTCACCGACGATCATCACGCCATCTGCATATGTCTTATCAAGTGGACCAAGGGGAATTCCTCCCATCACCAGGTCAAGTTTTCCACCACCATATCTTGAATCAATATGCTTGTTCTTCGTCAACAGATTTTCAAGAACTCTTTGAGCTGAAATTCCATAGTTAGGATCAACGGCCATACCTACACGGGATATACTTTCATTAACCGGCACAGTCCAACCAAAGAATCCGGGCACTTGTGAGCCAACGAACAATTCCACAAAATCAGTATCATCACTACTGTAAGGGACTTCAGCTTGAATTCCCGGCAGCACCTCTCTGACATTTCCAAGTCCTGACCACTTTGCCACCTGACTTCGAACACCGTCAGCACCAATGATAACTTTGGTTTTGACAACTTGTTTTTCTCCGTTCTTTACAACGGAAACCTTCTGTTCATTTTGTGACCTTTCAATACCTGTAACCCTTGATTTAAGCCACAGGTCTATATCTTCTTCAAGGGCCATTGCAGCAAGTTTCCTGTCAAATATCTTTCTGGAAACAACATACGCTTTGGTTTTTTTACCGTCAATTGGAAGACAATCTCCATGCATAGGGTGGACAAAAGCACCTCTAACAGAGTTCAGGACGCAACTGTCAGCCGGTTCCACCTCACATTCACTTAGTGCCCTGGTGCTCAGCAGTCCGGTACATCCAACAGGAGTACCAATAAATGCATGATCTTCCAGTATCAGTGTCTTTGCACCATTAATTGCAGCATATCTTGCTGCCACCGAACCGATTGGTCCTCCGCCTACAACAATAACATCATATTCTGTCATTTTCACTTAAGTTCACGTACTATTTCCAGAACCTCACGGAAATTGTTGAGTGTTCTGTCAGGTTTGTATTCACCTGATGTCCTGTCCTTTGCACTGTTGCGGTCTCCATAAGCCGCATATGCTGTCATCATGCCCAGTTCCTTTGAAGGAGCAATATCCCTTCTCAGGCTGTCGCCAACAAAAAGTGTTTCTGAAGCGTTAAGTTTCATGCTCTCAAGGGCATATTTAAAAGGTGCATGATCCGGTTTTTTTGCACCGGTCATATCATGGGCTGTAAGCGACTGAACCAGTTTTTC
The DNA here is from genome assembly GCF_017873415.1 of Methanolobus bombayensis. GTDB lineage: Archaea > Halobacteriota > Methanosarcinia > Methanosarcinales > Methanosarcinaceae > Methanolobus > Methanolobus bombayensis. The sequence continues at coordinate 171,030 of NZ_JAGGKD010000005.1, forward strand.
AAGTCCTGTCTTTTCAAGTCTTTTTCTGGCGTTATTGCTGTTTGCATCAGTAACAATTCCAAGCGGAAGTCCAATTTCGTTAAGTTCCTCCAGTGTTTCCCTTACATCCGGGTAGAGCCTGATGTGATCGATCTTGTGGGTTTCATATATTGTAACGCATCTCTGGTAATTTTGAATTGGGTCTAATCCATTATCAAACAGGTAGTCCTTTATGTTTTCCGGATTTTCAAAACCATGAGTCTCCCTGCGGAAATACTCGAATAATTCTCCCGGATCACCAGCTCCAAGAAAACTGACAACTTCTGTGCATGCAACTATCTTCGCTTCCACAAAGTCGAATAGTGTATTATCCATATCAAAGATAATGCCCCTTAAATTCATTCCTATTCTACCCATTTTTCCCTGTTCTATTGATTTGTTCTGGATTTATTGTTGGATTTTTATTTCTAGATTAGGACTATTGAAACATAATTGAAAGCTCTTTTTCAATATCTGTAACCATGAGTTGAGAATATCCATGGGTGCTTCCGTTAACTTGATAAAGCATCTTTGGTTCTTCGGCTTTATCAAAAGTGCGAAGTGCAAGTTCATATGGAACTTTGCTGTCGTTTATAGAATGCAGCATCACAAACTTGCGTGGACAGATCATTTCCAGATAGTTGTCAGGATCAATTGATCTGTAAAACTTGTATGCATCAGTGTCAATTGTTTCATCAACTTCTATAGAGTCAGTGTCGTATCCGCTTGTACTTATGCCAATAACTCCTTTGATTTCAGGTTCAATGGCAGTTGCTATTATGGCGAACCTTCCACCATTGCTGAGTCCAAGCACTACAATGTTCTCGGAATTAACTTCTGAATGATCTCCAAGAACAGTGGCAGCTGCAAGAGCATCATGAACCATCATATATTGCACAGGTTCTTCGTTGTTCATATAAAGTTCCAAGTCTCCTTGCGGATCAATGCCCCCAAGATTTCGCTGGTCTATGGTTATGGATGCGTACCCCAGGGATGAAATTAACTGAGGAACCGCTTTCTGCTGTTCTTTCGATACGCCTGCTCCGGAGAGGATCACAACACCAGGTACATTCGTATTAGATTCTGGAATTCTGATAAGTCCTGCAATTTCAGAGCCACGGCTTTCAAAGCTAACTTCTCTGATAATATTGGAACCATTAGTTTCTGAAATGACTTGAGAGCTGTATTCCACATCCTTAATTTCCGGATAGGACAAAATCCCATCATCTGAAACAGACCACTGTTCACCGTCATGCGAACTGTACATGACCCCAATAACACCGACTGCCATGAGTAGTATACCCAGTACAAGAGGGAGAAGTTTGACGTTCATTTTTTGCTGCTTACCTTCAGACTTTCTTTTTCCTTTCACGGTATGTTTCTTACTCATGGAACCGCCAAATTGATTTTCAGAAATATACGAACCTGCCGGGACTCGAACCCGGGTTCTAAGCTCCGGAGGCTTAAGTGATATCCGCTACACTACAGGTCCGCCTTAAGTTTTAAAACTTAAACTCATTTTGCATGTTTGTCATTGAAGATAAATATAATGTTGGTGCTGGTGTTCTATGGGCTTTCTAGATTGTTTCTTGTATATTTATTATTATAATATGGATTATTAGTCCCTATACGAACGTTATTCTTAAATATCACAATTGTGTATTAGATGCTATCACAATTGTGATTTGGCAGGAATTCTGTCTGATATCGGGTTGTAGGGTGGCTACACAATTGTCCTTTGCAATATGCCGGTTCGAATCCGGAACCTGAATTGAGGTATTATACCTCAGATATAGCGCAGGGGCTTCCAGGCTCCTGCTGAAAAACGTCCTATCCTTAAATCAACCTCTAACATCCATTGTATTTTTGATATGAGGACTAACATGAAAGTAAAACTCCCTTCCGGCAAGACTGAAGTAATAGATATGGAATCAGCAACAGTTGAGGAACTCCTTCAATATTTATCCATAAGTCAGGGAGAAGTACTTGTATCCAGGGACGGGCAGATAATTCCTGTAGACACAGTACTTAACAGAGAGGACAATATTCGTATTATGCAGGTGGTTTTTGGTGGTTGAACCTATTCTGGTTCAGACATTATTATTGACACATTGCTGTTCTTCGTCTCTTAATTGTTTACAAATACTGCAAATTCTGGATGCCAGATCATCAACACGCTTTGCTTTCATATCTTCTGCAAGTTTACGTATGGATTCCTTTACATCATCTTCAAGCACAATTCTGTAGCCTCTTTTTTTAGACAGGTACTGTGAGACTGCAGAAGGAGCCATATCCAGCTCTTTAGCTATTTCCTGCTGTGATAGTCCGCAATTCATAAGTTCTTCTGCAATGGCTGCTCTAATCGCGGGTAATACGTCCCAGACTATCATCTGACATGGTAATTTCATGATTTTCACTTTTTGTTGCTTTTTGGTTAGTAAATAGAAAACAACTCACAATTGTGAATATATTCTTCATATTAAATATCTTTTTTTGAGTCCACCAAAATAATATCCTGCTACTGAATCGGAGTTCTGACCCTGTGGACTTATATTATTTGACTACTTATGGACTTTACATAGGTCATTCATGAATTGAAGATTAAATCCATATTTAAGGGTACACTTTATGTTAACTGATGAAGAACTTGAAAGGTACAGCAGGCAGATAATGCTTTTTGGTGAAGGCGGCCAGGAACGCTTAAAGGGAGCTACTGTTTTCATTGCAGGAGCAGGAGGTCTTGGCTGTCCCGTTTCTCTTTATCTTGCAGTTGCGGGAATTGGTAATCTGAGAATTGCAGACAAAGATGCAGTGGAAAAGACAAATCTCAACCGTCAGGTCCTTCACTGGGAAAAAGATATCGGCAAAGAAAAAGTAGGGTCTGTGGAGGAAAAACTCAGGATGATCAATCCTCATATCAACGTTCAATCATTTCATCTGACTATAGATGAATCAAATATAATGGAGCTTGTGGACGATGCAGACCTAATAGTTGATGCCATGGACAATTATGAGGTGCGCTATCTTTTGAATAAGATTGCCCATGAGAAAAACATCCCACTGGTTCATGGTGCCATTCGTGGTTTTGATGGCCAGGCCATGACGATCATTCCTGGAAAAAGTGCATGTTTTAATTGTGTATTCCCTTGTGAACCACCATCAGAAACCTTTCCGGTGGTAGGTGTAACTCCTGGGATCATTGCAATGATACAGGCAAATGAGGTTCTCAAATACCTGTTGGGAAAGGGCAGGCTTCTGACAGACAGGTTAATGATATGGGATGGGCTCAATTCTGAAATGGAATACATGCGCGTTTCAAAAAGACAGGAATGCAGAATATGTGGAAATGGTGATGCAGGTCATGGCTGAAATCCCTTACTGTTTAATTTACACTTAATTCTCAAACTTTGAATGCTCACAAATACGTGCTTACCTTAAATTGATCTATTTTTCAGATAAGCAGAATATTTTAGTTGGTTAATTATTATTTTAATAAAATATTTATATAATTTGACCGCATAAATGATTCATACTAGGTGGTGAGTCTATAACCGGTGATAACTCTAATGCAAAGGATGCCAGGGATTTTGAAGATGCTCTTTTGTCCTTGAACAGGGTTGCTGCACATCAAATGATATGTAGTAAATTCACAGGTGACAATGCCTTTGAACTTATAAGGAACATCATTGCACCAGCTCTTGAAAATATAGGAGATATGTGGAACTGTGGTGAAATTGCCCTGTCACAGGAGTATATGGCAAGTAAGATGTGTGAGGTAATTGTTGAAGACATCCTTCCTTCAGAGAGTTCTTCCAGAAAGAATCAGCCTATTCTGGGAATCACAACCCTTGGGGATGAACACATGTTAGGCAAACGAATAGTCATTTCATTCCTCAAATCCTGTGGTTTTGATGTTCACGATTATGGTGATATGGCTCCTGAGAATGTTGTCCGCAAAATAGCTGAAGATAATGTTCAGGTTATCCTGGTTTCAACATTAATGCTTAATTTTGCACATGAGGTCAAGAAGCTCAGATCAATTCTCGAAAGTAATGGCTCTGGTACCAAAATAATAGTAGGAGGTGCTCCATTTATGTTCGATCCTGATCTGTGGAGGGAAGTAGGTGCCCATGCAATGGCAAATGATGCAACAGAGTCTCTTGACGTTATATGCAAATTAATGGGGGGTAATACCTGTGTCAACTGAAGAGATGAGCTCCATGGAAAGAGTTCTCACAACACTGGACCACAGGGAACCTGACATAGTTCCTTATTTTCTGTTATTGACAACGCAGGGTGCAAAGGAATTTGATGTTTCCATTGAGAAATACTTCTCTGATCCCGAGATGGTTGCATCTGCCCAGATAAGTATGCAAAAGAAATATGGTCATGATTGTTATTATTCATTTTATTACGCATCACTTGAACTTGAGTCATGGGGTGGGAACACTGTTTTCTATCCGGATGCATCTCCAAATTGTGGCCTGCCGCTTATCCATGACATCAATGATATTTCTTCCCTTGAAGCACCTGACGTATATGAGTCTCCTGGGTTGCAAAAGGTTCTGAAAACAACGTCTATATTAAAGGAACATGCAGGAACAGATATTCCTATAATAGGTGTTGTCATGTCTCCTTTTGCCCTGCCTTCAATGCAAATGGGAATGGATCATTATTTTGATCTTATCTATGAAGACCCGGACATTTTTGAAGAATTAATGGATATAAACAAACAATTCTGCATTCAGTGGGCAAATGCACAACTGGAGGCAGGTGCCACAGCTATCTGTTATTTTGATCCCATTTCTTCTTCTACAATAATTCCTCCTGAACTTTACAGGAAAACCGGATTTAAAGTCGCAAAAAGTACTCTTCACGGAATAAAAGGACCCACTGCAACTCATATGGCATCAGGAAGATGTCTTCCCATAATCAAAGATATTATCAAAACAGGAACTTCAATAGTATGTACAAGTGTTCTGGAAGATCTTGCTGAGGTAAAAAAGGAATGTTATGGTAAAATATCTGTTCTTGGAAATCTCAATGGTATAAAAATGCGCCACTGGTCTCTGGAAGATACTGAAAGTAAAGTAAAGGAGGCTATTGATAAGGCTGCTTCAGGTGGGGGTTACATTCTGTCGGACAACCACGGTGAAATCCCATACACAGTTCCGTCCTCTGTAATAAATGAAATTTCTCGTTCTGTAAGAAAATGGGGATATTATCGGAGTAACTAATGTTTCGTAATCACCAAGTTCTTGCACCGGATTGTATCAGGGAAGAGGTAGAGCAGGTTCTAAATGCTAATGTCCTGTTCAAGGGGATCAAATATTCATTTTTTGACTATCTGGAAGATTTTGGAGATTTTGAATCAATTTTCGAAGTAAGCCGGGGAATAATAACATCCGGAAATAACATTCTTCTTATATGCAATAATCCCTGCCCTGAATTTGAAATTCCTGATGAATATTCCCAATCTTTGAAGATAAGAAGGGTGAATCATCTTTATTCTCTTTTTACTGAAGAACTTGTATTGGAAAAACACAGGAAAAATGATGCTTTTTTTGTATCCCCGGGCTGGTTTGAATGCTGGGAGAAGAATCTGATATCTACAGGTCTTTATGAATCGGGTAAAGGTGATCAATTTCTGGAGTCATATTCTCATGTTCTAGTAATGGATACAGGCCTACATCCAAATTTACTCGCTCATGCAGACGAGTTTTCAAGAGTAACAGGTATTCCCTATAAGGTAATTTACGTAGGAATGGATTATTTCAAATTATCCTTTGAGAATTTGCTATTCAAATGGAACATTAAAAAGAAACATGATGAACTAAAGGTCTGTAAAAGACAATCTGCAACATATGCCATGTCGCTGGATTTCATAAAATCACTTGCTGATATGAACGATGAAGCTGCAACTATAGAAGCTATTTGTAACCTTTTCAGCATGATGTTTGCTCCTCGTTATGTTGTTTACTATTCTGTAAATGGTGAAAGTATGGAGTTTGCATATTGCAAACCGACTAATACTGAACAAAAAGCCATTTTTAAGTTGAAGGATTCAGATTCCAGTCATTTTGTTTTTGAAAAAGGGGATGGCTTTGCAATAAAAATACAAATGTCAGGTGATCTTCTCGGTATAATTGAAATCCGTGAAATTGCCTTACCTGAAAACATGGATGAATATCTCAGTATAGCTTATGATATTGCAAAAGCAGCAAGTCTGGCTATATCCAACATAAGAAGATATTATGAGCTCTTCGAATCAAAAGAAGAACAAGCAAAACTTGCTGAATTACTTCGAACCACAAACAGTATTTTGAGACATGATATTGCTAACAATTTACAGGTTATAACCATGGCTCTTGATCTTCTGGAAGAAAAAGGAGATAGTTCTTATATATCAATGATAAGGAATGCTACGAAAAAAAGTGCTTTGCTCATAACCAGCGTTAAAGGACTTGATATGAACTCTTCAGGGCGATGTGATCTGGAAGTTGTTAATGTCAAGCAAGTTCTTGAGTCATCAATGAACAGGCATGATGTGGAATTTACTATGGAGGGCAATTGTAATGTTATGGCTGATCAGGCACTATTGTCGGTATTCGATAATATTGTAAGTAATGCAATTTCTCATGGAAAAGCCACTGAGGTAAAAATCAAAGTTGCAAAATTGAATGGTCGCTGCCAGATTTCAATTGCTGATAATGGAAAGGGTATTCCTGATAGTGTAAAACCCTATATTTTCAATGAAGGATTCATACATGGTGAGGCAGGAAATACGGGAATAGGTCTCTTTGTAAGCAAAAAAACGATTGAGCGCTACAATGGTTGCATTCGTGTTGAAGATAATGTACCTTCAGGTGCCAGATTTATTGTTGAACTGGATCTTGTAAATCCAAAAGGTAGTTCTGGCAACTAATGTTTTTTCAACAGTGTATCAACAAACTGTTCTTGCAACACTTCTTATAATATAATAACAGTGTTTAATATGGGTTTTGTGTAACAAATGCGGGTTTGGCTTATGAATTTGAAAAATTTATGTGGTCTTTATTCTGAAACGATCATTGTAATTCTGTTAATCCTAAGTTTGTATCTTACAAGCCTTGAAAGTTATCTCTTATTTCACAGCATAGTTGAACTTGTAAGTATAATAGTTATTGTTGCTGTTTTTTTAATCACATGGAACTCAAAGAAATACCTGAAGAATTCATATCTTCTGTTTATCGGAATAAGTTTCTTCTTTGTAGCATGGATTGATTTTCTACATACATTAAGTTATAAGGGAATGGGAATTTTTCCAGGCAATGATTCAAACCTGCCTACTCAGTTATGGATCGCTGCCAGGTATATGCAGAGTATTTCACTTTTGATTGCTCCAATTGCAATGGGAAAAAAGTTCAATTATCAAAAAGTCCTGGCTATATATTTTGCAGTTACTTCTTTGGTTATAGCAGTTATCTTTAAGGGTTATTTCCCGGATTGTTACATTGAAGGGAGTGGTCTGACCACTTGTAAAGTCATCAGTGAGTACATTATATCTTTGATATTGATTGGTTCAGCCACATTACTTCACAGGCATAAGGATGAATTTGACAACAAGGTTTACAGTTTGATCATGGCTTCTATCGTTCTCACGATATTTTCAGAACTTACCTTCACCTTTTACATAGATGTCTATGGTTTTTCAAATCTGGTTGGTCATTTCCTCAAACTGTTTTCATTCTATCTGATTTATAAGGCGATAGTTGTTACAAGTCTTGCCAGACCATATGACCTTCTCTACAGGGAACTTAAGATGAGGGAATATGATCTCATAAAAAAGAAAAAAGATCAGGATGATCTGCTGGAAACACTTGGTCTTGTGAATAAGATACTGAGACATGATGTTCTAAATGACCTTAATATTATTTCACTTTTAATTGAAAATCTCAAAGGCAGGATGGACGAAAAAGAACTTGATCTCTCAGAAAATGCTGTTGCACACAGTCTTAAACTCATAAACGAAATGAAGGATTTTGAGTCCCTCATACGCGTCAGGGAATTAATGACAATTGATCTTCGTTTACTTGCATTGGAAGTCTCACAAGAGTTCCCTGCAAATATAAAAGTATCCGGTCATTGTAGTGTAAAAGCAGACAGTGGTCTTCATTCAGTAATTGGTAATATTGTACAGAATGCTATTATGCATGGTGGAGCAGAAAATATTAATATAGATATTATCTCTGATGGGGAATATTGTGAAATGCACATATCTGATGATGGTAGTGGAATACCGGATAAAATAAAAGATCGTATTTTTGATGAAGGATTCAAGTTTGGTAAATCTGGACATACTGGTCTGGGACTGTATATTTCAAAAAAGATTATTGAAAGATATGGTGATATATCTGTAGAAGATAACATTCCTTCAGGAGCAACTTTTATTATTAGATTTTTTAACAATGAGTCAAATAAGGAATTTAAAGAAAACTTTATACAAAAATAAGAAAGAAATTCCCATTCAGTGGGAACTCATGTTTTTTACTCTTCAGCAGCTCTACCCATTGCTTTTACAAGTGTTAGCATAACTCCCATGCCTTTCTGGAAGTCCTCATCACCCATTTCTTTTATTAAACCTCCGAGTCCTACTTTTGGCGGGTTCAGGATAGCTTTGTCAAGTTCTGGATCCTGAACTGCCCGCTCCATGACTTCTATCAAGTCAGTGCACATGATGGCATTTGTGAGCTTTAATACAGTTGAAGTAAGATCAGCAATTCCATGGGCTGTCTGGTCATTGATATAATCCTGCAATATTCTTGCTGTTCGTATAAGGTCTAAGACGGCTTCAACGTCACCTGGTCTGATTTCGACACCTGATATTTCGTTCATAAGATTTTCATCGTTCATATTGTCATCTCCTCAGAACAGTCCTTTTACGCTTATATCCCAGTGGATGTGATAATACATACGATACAGGAACCATCCCATTTTTGTTGTTGAGAAAGCTTCAGGAGGCTTTGAATATTTCCAGGTGGCAATGTATCCCCTTCCCGGAGTGGCTGGAGTTTCAAGTTCAGTTACCAGTGGACATCCTGTTTCTCCTTCGTAAGGTGTCTGAATCCCGTTTCCATGAATGTCATTCTTAAGACTCTGGCTGACTGCAATGGCCTGATAGTGTGCTCCTATTCCTGTTTTAAGGATGTCTGCAGGTCCAAGATCACCAAGAACATAGACATTATCATGATTACCTGCGGGACCACGGTATTGCAGTGTGGACTTGTCTGCGCCTATCCATCCTTTTTCATCTGTAAGTCCGGAATCGATCAGAACTTGTGGTGCTTTGTGTGGTGGAACTGTGATCAATGTATCATAATTGACCTTGTCACCATTCTTTGATGTCAGTTCCTTGTTGGCTGCGTCAACATTTTCAAGTGGAAAGTTCCTTACAACTTCAACGCCCTTTTCTTTGAACTGGGATGTTACAAATTTATTAAATTCGGGTGGTCCTATTGGCTCCATGGGCCATAAAAGGGTTAATTGTACATCGTCTCTGTTCTTTTTGACATTGCGGAGATAGCTGTCCAGCATAAATGTGAATTTGACAGGTGCACCAGGGCATGGAACAGGCATTGAGGCAACGGATACGGCAACTTTTCCTCCATCAAGGTTCTTGACAATATCTCGTACTTTGAATGCATCTTCCATTGATGTGTAGAAAGTGTTCAGGTCATCTGTAAGTCCGGAAACGGCATTGATATCAGCTCTGCATCCCATTGCTATGACAAGGTAGTCGTAGTTGTATTTATTATCGCTTTTGACGGTTACTTCTTTGTTCTGGAGGTCAACAGCTTTTACTTCTCCATCTGCTCCAAAAAATGCCTTTACCCTGGGACTGATAAGTTTCTTCCGAGGTCGTGTGATGTCTTCAGGGGTGTAAAGTTCAAAAGGAATAAAGGTGAATCCGCCCTGATTAATATTTGTGTCATTTTTGTCAAGAATTGTTACTTCTAGTTCGTCTTTAGCAATCTTGTTCCTGAATTCTCTGGCTAATATATTGGCTACTACCGATCCGGCATAGCCCGCTCCTAAGATCAATACCTTCTGTTTCATTATATAAAACCCCATATTTTTTATGAGTTACTTGTTTAGATATAATTTACGGTACTGATACTTTTCTTCAGTAGTATATAAGTAAATGGAAGAACCTATAAAATAAGATAATTTTTAGCAGTTCTATATACATACTTTCATAGAAGGCACTCATGGTGCCTTGCTGAAAGTTGAGAAGTAGTAGGTTACAGATTTAATCTGTAACTTAAAGGTGATAGTTATTGTTGTCAATAACTATAGTTTTTAATTCTGGAGTACGATCTCGATATTGATATCCTTTGGTACCTGGATACGCATGAGTTGTCTGAGTGCACGCTCATCTGCTGCGATATCGATGAGTCTCTTGTGGACACGCATTTCCCAGTGATCCCATGTGGCAGTTCCGTCACCACTTGGGCTTTTACGGACAGGTACTACCATTTTTTTGGTTGGTAAAGGAACTGGTCCAGAGATACTTACACCTGTTCTGTCTGCAATAGCTTTAACCTGATCGCAAACTCCATCAAGGTTTACAGGACTAATTCCTGATAATCTTATTCTTGCTTTCTGTGACATAATACTCTTCTCCTAAAAAAGGAAAATTAGAGTGTCTTATTTCTGTTTGACACTCATGCACATGCCAGCAGCAATGGTCATACCCATATCACGGATAGCGAATCTACCGAGCTGTGGGATTTCCTTCACAGGCTCAATTACCATTGGTCTGGTTGGCTTGATGGTTACGATTGCTGCGTCACCGGCCTTGATGAATGCTGCATTCTCTTCCTTGACCTGACCTGTCTTTGGATCGAGTTTCTTGTCAATGGACATGAGAGTACATGCTGTCTGGGTGGTGTGGCAGTGGAATACTGGTGTGTAACCTGCAGTGATTGCAGATGGGTGCTGAAGGACTACGATCTGTCCTGTGAACTCGTCTGCTACTGAAGGTGGGTTGTCAGAAGGACCACAGACATCTCCTCTGCGGACATCGTTCTTTCCAATTCCTCTTACATTCCAGCCGATGTTGTCACCAGGTGTTGCTTCCGGAACTTCTTCGTGGTGCATTTCAATTGACTTGACTTCACCTGTTGCACCGCTTGGGTTGAAGGTTACATTCTGTCCCTTCTTCATGACACCGGTCTCTACTCTACCTACTGGTACGGTACCGATACCGGAGATGGTGTATGCATCCTGTACTGGGATACGGAGTGGAAGTTTGTCTGGTTTTTCTGGTTCCTTAAGGTCATTGAGGCAGTCAAGAAGTGATGGACCTGTGTACCATGGGGTATTTTCGCTTGACTTTGTGATGTTGTCACCCTCGAATGCGGATGTTGGAACGAATGGAACATCGTCTGCTTTGAATCCTACCATACCGAGAAGCTGGCTTACATCTTCTTTGACCTTGTTGTATCTCTCTTCACTGTATTCGGCTGCATCCATCTTGTTTACAGCAACGATAAGCTGGTTGATACCAAGGGTTCTTGAAAGGAACACGTGCTCTTTTGTCTGAGCCATTACACCATCAGGTGCTGCTACGACAAGAACAGCTGCATCTGCCTGGGATGCACCGGTGATCATGTTCTTCACAAAGTCACGGTGACCTGGGCAGTCTACTACTGTAAAGTAGTACTTGTCTGTGTCGAATCTCTTGTGTGAGATGTCAATGGTAACTCCTCTCTCACGTTCTTCCTTGAGTGAGTCCATTACCCATGCAAAAGCGAAGGATTCTTTACCTTTCTCTTTTGCTTCTGCCTTGTATTTTTCGATAAGGTGAGCAGGTACTGCTCCTGTCTCGAACATCAATCTTCCGACAAAGGTTGATTTGCCGTGGTCTACGTGACCGATAACTGCTAAGTTCATGTGTGGTTTCTCAGCTGCCATTTTAATTACTCCTTATTTAATGTTAGTTTCAATATGATTTGACCTAATAGTTGTTTCTGCTTTTAAACCTTTCTGACGAAATAGGTTTTTGCAGCAAAATGCTGCAAATTCCCTGATTATATACTAAGGAAGTCAGATGCCTGTGGAAGCTCTTTCTTAAGGCCTTTCCTTTCTCTGATGCTACTTACAATTTCTTCAGTCAGGTTTGTTGGGAGTGTGTCAAATCCTGCGAACTCTGTACTCCACATTGCGCGGCCTTCTGTTGCTGATCTGATATCTCCTGCAAATCCGAATAGTTCGGATACTGGTGCCCTGGACTCGATGACGGTCATGTCGCCTTCAGAGGTCATGTTAATGATGATTCCACGGCGACCCTGGATCTCCTTGGTTGCGCCACCCATCTGTTCCTGTGGAACCTGGATGAATACTTTCTGGTATGGCTCAAGAAGTGTATCATCAGCCATAAGCATTGCTGCCTGTATACCCTGCCTGGATGCAGGTATTACCTGTGCTGGTCCTCTGTGGACAGCATCTTCGTGAAGCTTTGCATCCATGAGTTTTACCTTTACACCCATGCATGGTTCCTTTGAAAGAGGTCCTCCCTTCATTACTTCGTGGAATCCCTCAAGGATAAGTTCCATGGTTTCATTCAGGTGCTGGATACCTTTTGTCATGTCAAGGTAAACATTGCTCTCAAAGATATCTACGATACCCTTCGCTTCATCCTTGTCCATTCCTGCTTCCATGAGCTTTTCCCTACGCTCAACTTCTGGCATACGCATTGAAATCTCGCCAGCCTTGATAAGGTCCCTGACACCTTCCTCGAGTGGCTCTACTTCTACATAGAACCTGTTGTGTCTGTTTGGTGACTTTCCTTCTACAGGTCCGGCACCGCCACGAATGGTTTCACGGTATACCACAATAGGTGGCGTGGTTGTAATCTCTACTCCCTTGTCACGCTCAATCCTGTGTGCAATGACTTCAAGGTGAAGTTCACCCATACCGGCCATTAAGTGTTCACCGGTCTCTTCGTCAAGTGTGATCTTAAGTGTTGGATCTTCCTTTGCAACCTGTCTAAGTACGTCAACAAGCTTTGGAAGGTCCTTCATGTGCTTTGCTTCTACTGCTACAGTAACTACAGGCTCACTTGCGTGAGTGATGCTCTCGAAAGGCTCCATGCCTTCAAGGGTTGTTACTGTTGAACCGACAATAGCATCTCTCAGTCCGGTTACGGCTGCAATGTTACCAGCAGGGATGTTCTCCACTTCAAGTCTTTTTGGACCCATGAAAACACCTACTTGCTGAATTCTGTTCTTTCTAGATGTACCGGATACGAAAGCTTCCATTCCACGTGAGAGTGATCCGCTGAACAACCTTCCGGTTGCAACTTCACCCGCGTGTGGATCCATGGTAATATCTGTTACCATGAAAGCAAGGTCTGCCTCTGGATCTGCATTGATCATTGATTTGTAGATTAGTGATTCCTTGTCTCCGTGCCAGATAGCGCCAATCCTTCCTTCCTGTGCTTCAAGTGGTGATGGAAGGAACCTGATGACCATATCGTTCAGAACTTCATGAAGCGGACACTTGTCTGCAAGTTCCTTTATGCTTTCCGGATCGTCAGATTTGTTGTAATCATAGATCTGCTGGAAACTGACACCGGTCTTCTGCATCATTGGTACACTGATAGCCCAGTTGTACAGAGCTGAACCGAATGCTACAGTTCCTTCTGCTGCGTCGACTCTCCATCCTGCCTTGTAACGCTCTTCGTTCATACCCTTGATGAGCTTGTTAACGTGGTCGATGAGTTTTCCGAGTCTGATCTGCATTTCCTGTCCATCAACCTGTAGTTCGTTGATGAGACGGTCAACCTTGTTGATGAAAAGAACTGGCTTGACATGTTCCTTGAGTGCCTGCCTGAGAACGGTCTCTGTCTGTGGCATTGTACCTTCTACAGCATCAATTACCACTACTGCACCGTCAACAGCGCGCATTGCACGTGTAACGTCACCACCAAAGTCTACGTGACCTGGTGTGTCAATAAGGTTAATGAGGTATTCCTTTCCATCGTACTCGTGGACCATTGAAACGTTTGCTGAATCAATTGTAATACCTCTTTCCTGTTCTTCCTCATCAGAGTCTGTCCAGCAAGCATTACCTGCAAGTTCCTTTGAGAGCATGCCGGCGCCTGCAAGGAGGTTATCTGATAATGTTGTTTTTCCGTGGTCAATGTGCGCAACGATACCAATGTTACGGATCATCTCAGGTTTGCCCATGATTGATGCAACACGGTCGACCATTTTATCTTTAGCCATATTTACTACCTAATCCTTATTTACTAACTGCTCGGGTCTGGTTAGCGTGCTGCCTTTGCGACTCTTTCCTTCGCATCTTTCCTGTTGATTGAGAAGCATTTTGCATCGCGGTTTGAAGCGGCAATAAGTTCTGTTGCAAGACAACTTGCTGCACTTCTCTTGGATTTGAAAGCTGCCTGATTTACGCCATTTGTTATATATCTGAGTGCAGTGTCAACACGTCTTTGTGGAGCAGTGTCTACTGCCTTTGGTACGGAAATTCCGCCGTACTTCAGTCTGACAACTTCTTCCCTTGGGCCTGCGTTTGAGATTGCTTCAACCAGTACCTGTACAGGATTCTTGTCTGTCTTTTCATTGATAATATCAAAAGCCTCAGAGACAATTGCCATTGCTCTCTGTTTCTTTCCTGTGTTCTGTTCACTGCGCATGATATTGTTGATAAGCCTCTCAACGATGCAGATGTCTGATTTGTTGAACTGCTGTCTTGCATGCTTTCCATTTGTATGTGGAATGATCACAGGGTCAAGGTTAACATACCTTCTGATTCCCTGGTCAGCGACCTCAACTTCAGCGAGATCCCACTTTCCGAATAACTTATACATATGATTATCTCCTTGGTTTCTCTTTACGGCCAATGACCATTTCGTTTAAAGATACATTGTTTACGGCAGTGACCTTAAAACGTACACCCGGAATGTCACCCTTTGCACCACCCATACGGCCACCGATTCTTTCTACTGTAACTTCGTCGTGCTCGTCAATAAAGTTGATAGCTCCGTCTCCAGGGCAGAAAGCTGACACCTGACGTCCGTTCTTGATCAACTGAATTCTTACACATTTCCTGATTGCTGAGTTTGGCTGTTTAGCCTCTACACCCACTTTCTCCAGTACGATACCTCTGCCCCGAGGTGCACCACCAAGAGGGTCTGCTTTTATGTCCAGACCAAGTGTGCGCCTGTTGTAGCGAGGGTCCTTCCACCTTGCATCCTTGCGCATGCGCTGAAGCGTGTGAGCTGCATATTTTCCATTTGGCATATTATATCCTCCAATTAATGTCTTTGATGAGTATGATATTATTCGAACTATCACTGCAGTATTACGTCATCTATGTCGTGATGTCTCTTTGCAACAAGTTTGACCTTTTCAATATTTTTTCCATTTCTTCCTATGGCAAGACCCTTGTCTTTATTAGACACTTCTACATAAGCTAATCGTTTATTATTCCTGTTTGTGATGTTCACTGATTTGACAGTTACCGGACTGAATGCGTTTTTTATAAACACTTCTGGTTCGTCCGAATATTCGACAAGATCTATCTGTTTATCCACTGTTTTTTTCATACGGTTGATGTGTTCACCTTTTTTCCCGATAGCAGCACCCATGTCGCCTGCCTTTATCACATATATTAACCTGCCGTCCTCGATTATACAATCTCTGACTGCTGCTCCGGTCAATTTTTCAAATAATGCAATGTATCGGATACCTTCAGTGGATAATTTGATCTCGCCCAAATATCGCAACTCCTTTAAGCGGCAGCCAGAATATCAGATTCCCCGCTGTCAATGATGGCCATTGCAGCAATGATGAATGGCTTTCCGCATGCAGGACCAAGTTCTGTTCCTGTTCCTGGGTAGTTGAGTATCGGTACGTTTGTGCTTTCGATCTTGGCTCTGACATCTGCAGGACAGTTTGAAGCAAGTACTACCATTTTAGCGTCTTCGCTTGTAGCAGCATCAATGGTCCTGTTAGATCCAATGATCACCTTTCCGGTTCTGATCACTTTGATAAGTGCTTTGTCAATGTTAATATCCATTTATATCAACTCATTTATAACGTCATTTTGAGATTTGTATTAATAAGTGATTCCGTATATTTACTTTCTGGTTGTTCTTTATATACTTCTATATAACGAACTATTATTTTGTTATTAGATGGACGTCTCCTGTTCCAAGCTTGATGGGCTGCCCGACAATAATGTTCTCTGTGACACCATTAAGTTGGTCACGGTCTCCACGCATTCCGGCATCAAGCAGGTGATTGACAGTCACTTCGAATGCTGCACGTGCGAACACACTTGCTTTCTCTCCGGAGATACCATGTCTACCAATCTGTTTTACTTCACCATCACAGCACATTATATCAGATACCAGCATGATGTGCCTTATATCAACAGTAAGACCCTGCTCTGAAAGTGTATTGGTAGCTTCTGTGATTATAGCGTTCCTTGCAGCCTCTATACCAAATACATCGTATATCTCACCGATGTTGTTGGTTGTTGTTCTTGTAACATCCACACCTTCTATCTGGAGTACATCTTTAAGCTGTGACCCTTCGGTATAGAGTGTATATTCGTCACCATCTTTTCTGATAACAACCCTCTTGATACCTTCGATACCTTTCAGGGTAATTGAGTGAATGTTCTTTGCAAGCTGAAGAAGTTCACGGTATGATGGAGAATTTGGTGTAACAATTATCTGGTTTGCAACACTGTCAGATACATTAACCATAACATCAAGTTCATCCCGGAGCCTGTCTGCGATCTCATCGGGGCTAAGTGCCCTGTGCATCAAAGTCTTCTCGTGAAGATCAATTATAAGATGCATGTTTGCCAGGTCGGTAGTAATGTCTGCAAGATGTTCGATATGAGTTGCCTCTATCTCCCACGCAAGATGACGTGCCTTGTCCCTGTCATTTGCATATTCTTCTTCCAGTGCTATTGTCATCATTGGCGTACTCGGCTGCTTTCTTGCATCCACGATCTCAATGAGACGTGGGAGACCAAGTGTTACGTTGATCTCAGCGACACCAGCATAGTGGAAAGTACGCATGGTCATCTGTGTACCCGGTTCACCAATAGATTGTGCTGAAACGACACCAACTGCTTCACACGGTTCAACGCATGCGTATTCGTAGCTTTTCTTAACCTGTTCGATAATCTCTTCAAGCTCTTTCTTTGAAACACCTACCTTCATCACGTCATCTTTCAAAGTCTTCATGATGTTCTTAGGCAGGTCAAGTCCGGAGATCATTGCATCAATAGTAGCTTCACTGATCGTCATTTTAGTTCACCTCCTTTCCGGTGACTCTCCTGACGACACGGTGAATCGCTTCAGGCTTACTATAGTCACTCTTTGTGGAGTCAATACCATCTTCTCCATACTTGAACTGGACAATAACTCCACGTGTTTCACGTACTGAACCATCGTACTGTACCTCAAGATCCTGCAATGCGTTAACAAGTCTCCTCTGCAGGTAACCTGACTGGGATGTACGGACTGCAGTATCTACAAGACCTTCACGACCACCAATTGCGTGGAAGAAGTATTCTGTTGGGTTAAGTCCGCTCTTGTAACTTGCTTTTACGAAACCGTGGGCATCTGCACCAAGGTCACCCTTGTCAAAGTGTGGGAGTGTCCTTCCTGCATAACCTCTTCTTATCCTTTCACCACGAACCGCCTGTTGTCCTACACAGGCTGCCATCTGGGTAAGGTTAAGCATTGAACCTCTTGCTCCAGACTTTGCCATGAGCACCGCAGAGTTCTCAAGACCGAGCTGCTGACCTGCAATGTTACCTGTCTGGTCCCTGGCTCTACCGAGTTCCTGCATGATCTTCATCTCAATCGTTTCCTCTAGGGTACGTCCTGGCAATGGTTCAAGTTCCTTTGCCTCATAAGCATCAATGAGTTTCTTTACAGAATCTTCAGCTTTACCCAGTAGATTGCCGATCTGGATCTTTGCTGTCTTTGGAATATCTTCATCACTGATGCCGAAACTAAGGCCCGTCTTCATCACACCTCTGATCGCAAGTCTGGTAAAGTCATCTACGAACTTGGCACCAGCTTCGGATCCGTATTCTTTCATAACCTTATCGAGAACCTTGCCCTTGAAAGCACCAATGGCCTGTTCATCAATGGTTCCCTGGAGCATTTCTCCGTCTTCAATGACTACGTAGGCGTCATATTCACAGTCCTTTTTCTTACAGGTCTCACACTTGAAACATGCCTGTGCCGGAAATTCCAGATAGAGCCCCTTTGGAAGGATCTGACTGAAGATCTGCTTTCCGTTCCAGAGCGGATCTCCTTCTTCAGAGTAACTTGCAGGTTCAGGCAGGTCTCTTATGTCGGATTTCCTGAGAAGTTCAAGAGCTGCATTCTTTGTGATCTTGTTCTCGTTCCTTGTAAGGAGGAAAAGACCTGAAATGTGGTCGTGAATACCACCGATGATCGGTCCTCCGAAACGTGGGGAAAGGATGTTTTCCTGTACCTGCATTAGGATGCTGGCTTCTGCTCTTGACTCTTCGGTCTGGAGAACGTGCATGTTCATTTCGTCACCGTCAAAGTCAGCATTGTATGGTGGACATACTGCCGGATTAAGTCTGAATGTCTTGTATGGGAGTACCTTGACCCTGTGAGCCATGATACTCATCTTATGAAGTGAAGGCTGTCTGTTAAAAAGAACAATGTCTCCATCCATGAGCTGTCTTTCAACAGTCCATCCGACCTCTATCTTCTCTGCAAGTTCATCCTTATTGATTTCTGAAACCCTGATACGTCTTCCATCATCACGAATTGCGTAATTTGCACCGGGATGCACTCCGTTCCCGCGCTGTACGTACATGCGGAGTAGTTCAAGATTCCTTGGTGTCACCTTTTCGGGAATTGTCATCTGCATGGCAATTGCAAAAGGCACACCAACCTCATTGATACTGAGATTCGGATCAGGTGATACAACGGTACGCGCCGAGAAATTGACACGTTTACCTGAAAGACTTCCTCTGAAACGTCCTTCCTTACCCTTAAGACGCTGTGTGAGGGTCTTAAGAGGTCTTCCTGATCTGTGTCTTGCAGGAGGCACACCTGATACTTCATTGTCGAAGAATGTTGTAACGTGGTACTGGAGTAGTTCCCACAGGTCCTCAATAATAAGTTGTGGTGCACCAGCGTCCCTGTTCTCCTGGAATCTCTGATTTATTCTGATAATATCTACAAGTTTGTGGGTCAGGTCATCTTCACTGCGCTGACCGGATTCAAGTGTAATTGAAGGTCTGACAGTTACCGGTGGTACCGGAAGAACTGTGAGGACCATCCATTCAGGCCTTGCACTTGAAGGATCCATGCCAAGAACTTTTACATCCTCATCCGGGATGTTCTCGAAACGGTCACGGATCTCGGTTGGTGTAAGCTTGTGGCCGTCTTCAATATAGTCGCTTGGTTTCTCGAACTTGATCTCAAGTTGTTCGGTTGAGCAGTATGGGCATGTCTTTGACTTACGTGCCTCCTTGAATACCTCATTGATGATGTTGTCAGGGAGGTGCCCCATTTCCCTGCATGTTTCAAGCTGTTCAAGGAAATCTCTCTTCTTTTCAGGTTCAAGAAGAAGCCTGCTGCAGTTGCGACACACTGAACGCAGTGTTTTGCGTATTGTCTTGTTAAAACCAACGTGAATAACCGGAGCTACAAGATCAATGTGTCCGAAGTGTCCCGGACATTCTCCTGCACGGCTGCCACATGTCTTACATTTAAGACCCGGGTCGATAACTCCGAGGCGAAGGTCCATAAGACCCATGTCAATAGGATAACCGTCGTCGTCATAGGTGTCAGCAGTAATTATTGCTGTTACGCTCATCTTCCTGACCTCTCTTGGTGAGATCAGGCCGAATTTTATTGCGCCTACTCTTTTTGGAATTGATGGAATATCATTATTCATTTAGAATCACCCCTCACACCGCATCCTCTAGTTGCAGTCTTGGAGCTACACCAAGGGATTTGATTTCGTCAAGCAGCAGTTTGAATGCATAACTCATCTCTACAGGGTGGATGTCAGTCTCAGCACCACAGTTGGCGCAGTATCTTATGTTTCTCTTCCTGTCAAATGTTGCTATCATTCCGCAGTGTCCGCAGACAAGTTCTACTACCTTGTCAGATTCATCAAGCAGTCTTTCCTTCAGTGTCATTGCAGCACCGTGGCCAATAAGCACATCACGCTCCATTTCACCGAAACGCAGACCTCCTTCACGGGCACGACCTTCGGTTGGTTGTCTTGTAAGCACCTGTACTGGTCCACGGGATCTTGCGTGCATCTTTGATGCTACCATATGGTGCAGTTTCTGGTAAAGGATAACTCCTACAAACACATCTGCCTGTATCTTCTTTCCTGTTACACCATCAAAGAAGACTTCCTTTCCTGTATGTGCAAATCCGTGTGTTTTGAGAGCTGCACGAAGATCGTCTTCATTTTCCCCGGAGAATGCAGTTGCATTAACTCTCCTTCCTTCCATTGACCCAACCTTTCCACCGATCATCTCAAGCACGTGACCTACAGTCATACGTGAAGGAATTGCGTGTGGATTGATTACAAGGTCAGGAACCATTCCTTTTTCTGTAAATGGCATGTCAGCAAAAGGCACTATAAGTCCGATAACTCCTTTCTGACCGTGTCTTGATGCGAACTTGTCGCCGATCTCAGGGATTCTCTGGTCTCTTATCTTTACTTTTGCAAGGCGTGTACCGTTAATTGATTCTGTAAGAATTACTGTGTCAACGACTCCTTTCTCGTTGGAACGCATTGTGATAGCACTTTCTCTGCGCTGCTCAACGGTAATTCCGAAATCGGACTGTTCTTCAAGGAAACGTGGCGGACTTGTCTTTCCGATAAGTACGTCATTTGGACCTACCCTTGTTTCAGGGTTCACAAGACCGTCTACATCAAGATTTGCGTATGCTTCAGGGCTACGCGCACCTCTGAACTCGGAGTCAGGAATCTCGAATTTATCTTCCTGTCCGCCAGGATAACGTCTTTCCTCACCCTCGAATGTCCTGAGGAAATGACTTCTTCCAAGCCCTCTCTCAATTGAACCTTTATTGAAAACCAGTGCATCTTCAATATTGTGACCTTCGTAGGACATAACAGCTACAACGAAGTTCTGTCCGGCCGGCCTGTCATCGAAATGAATTGCTTCACAGGTCTGTGTTCTGACCATTGCCCTCTGCGGGTAGTGAAGTATGTGTGCACGTGTGTCCGGTCTTAGCTTGGTATTGGATGTTGAAACACCGATACACTGCTTGACCATGGCTGCACCCATTGTGTTACGTGGGGATGCATTGTGTTCCGGATATGGTACCATTCCTGTACATATTCCCAGCATAAGTCCCGGGTTGATTTCCAGATGGGTGTGTTTCTCTGTAATATCGTCTTTGTAAAGGGCAATGAATGCATTCTCTTCTTCTTCTGAGTCAAGGTATTCTATTTTTCCTGCTTTTGTCATTTCAGAATAGGGAATTTTGCCTTCTGCAAGAAGCTCTATCTCTTCTTCTGATATCAGGGCTTCTCCATTCTTTACAATTATCAGCGGCCTTCTAGCACGACCCATGTCAGTATTGATCAGCACTTCATGTATGTCTTCATAAAATGTTACATTGATCTGGTCAGAGATCATTCCTGATCTGCGTTGCTCTCTCAGGTCCTCTACCAGCTCTGCAGGGTCTGTGTGTGTTCCCACTAATTCTCCATTAAGGAAAACTTTAGCTTCATTCATCGAGAAGGCCTCCCATATCATCTAATGATTCAGAATAATTCGTATACCCGATAGGTTCTGATTTTTTCTCTTGATCTTCTTCTACTGTTGTTATATTTTTCACTTCTATCTCTTCCAGATAGTCATCCAGTTCTTCGTCATATTCAGGAAGCGCTTTCAGTGAAGAGTTAAGGACAGCCTTTACTACACCAAGGTCGTAGAGTACGTTCTTTATCATCTTCTCATCGTCTGTTCCTGTTGAAAGCTCTACCATTTGTGCAAAGTTTTTCACAAGACCACAGTTAGGACCTTCAGGAGTTTCTGACGGACAAAGCCTTCCCCATTGTGTGGGGTGCAGGTCACGGGCTTCGAAGTGTGGCTGTGCTCTTGAAAGTGGGGAAATTACACGACGCAGGTGTGAAAGTGTGGATATGTAATCTGTCCTGTCAAGCAACTGTGAAACACCGGTTCTGCCGCCTACCCAGTTACCTGTTGCAAGTGGGTGCTGAAGCCTGTCTGTGAGTACATCTGCTCTGACAAGCGTGATAACATTGAGCTCACGGTTCCTCATGTTTGCTCTTTCAAGCTGGTATTTGATATCTCTTGAGAGCCTGTTAAAAGCTACCCTGAAGAGATCTTCCATAAGGTCCCCGGTAAGTTTGAGTCTCTTGTTTGAGTAATGGTCCTTATCATCAGGAGTACGCCTTCCAAGTGCCAGTTCGAAACATGATTCGGCCATTCTTCCAAGGAAATTGGCCTTTGCGGCCCTGTCATGAGGTTCATTCCCAAGGTGCGGTAAAAGATATCTGTCAATTACATAGTTCGCACGTTTGATCTGGTAGTCCCTCGCCTGTCCGGAAGCGACCCTTGAACCGATCTTCTCCATCGCATCTTCGATGTTGTCGACCTCTGCTTCCTCAAGATTCTCGAACATGAACTTCATAATCTCCGGATCAGTGGATACAGCTTTTACAAGCTCTTCGTCAGTCTCCACACCCAGCGCCCTCATGAGTGTGATAAAGTTGAGACGTCCGGAAATGGATGGGAATGAAACTTCCAGAAGTGATTTTCTACCTCTTTCTACAACCACTAATGCCCTGTATCCTCTTCTCTGAGAGAATACTTTTGAAACCTCTATGGTGTCTCCGTATCTCTCTCCGAATTCTGTGAGGATCTTGTTTGGAGCAAGGTCTTCCAGAGTCATGACCACACGCTCTGTTCCGTTGATTATGAAATATCCTCCCGGATCAAGCGGGTCTTCTCCGAATTTGACCATCTCTTCCTCCTGGATCTCGGTGAGGTTACATATGTCTGATTTGATCATGACCGGAAGCTGACCTATTTTTGCTTCCTGTGGCTCTTTTTCTTCATCATTCTCGACAACACTCATCTGCAGGTAGAGTGGTGCGGAATAAGAAAGGTTCCTGAGCCTTGCTTCATTAGGATATAGATTTTCTATAGCTCCGTCCGCTTCCTTGACAACGGGATTTTCAACACGGATATTGCCCAGTTTGATATATGTGTCTTCAAGATCTGTCTCGATGATCTTCTGTTCATCGATTATCTTTTGAAGACCTGTCTCCAGAAACTTGTTATAGGAATCTATGTGATGCTGTACGATCTTGTCTTTCGTGAAAAACGAACGTGGGATCTGTCCTTTGGTTAACGCTATGATAGCACCTTCTTTATATGGTTTGTATTATTGCAAAAAAGCCCTTGTATGATTAATGTGAAGATCGCGTTTTAAGCGATCACAAGTCGATAGTAAAATGCTTCGCCGGCGGTCTGGCTGTTACGGGTTATCTTAACGACATCTCCAACCTGTGCCCCAATTTCCTGAATAACGGGATCAACAACCTTTATCTTAGGTAGTTGTTCCTTTTCTATGGCAAATTGCTTTAAAACAGATTTAAGTTCATCTTCCAACATTATCTCATGTTTAGGGATCAACTGGTGGTCGAGCAGGCTAAATTTTCTCAATATATTACTCCTCCCTCAAAAATGTGAACGTGAACACTCCTGTGCAAAAGTGATGGCGGGCTCGTAGGGATTTGAACCCTAGGCCGTCTGGTTAAAAGCCAGACGCTCTGCCTGACTGAGCTACGAGCCCAATTTGGTGGGTGGATTTGCTGAGGCTGCTTCACATTCATCGACTTCGGTGTAGCGGGTGATAAAAGCACTTTTAGTATATATACTTATCGTATGCCCGCAGTATGTTCGAACTTCTATTAGTTCCAATGGTCTACTATTACTTATATCTTATTTATTCAAGTATCTTTAATTTAATCAAAAGCAGAATGTTTATATCTTATTATTAGTCCACTTTACAAAGTAGCTCCCCGGTATTGTTTAATTGATCTCTTTCTAAGGATGCATCTGTTATACTGGTGCTTAATAATATTTTATGTAACAACAGAATCTCGAAAACTTCGATTAAGTCATGTTGTGGCGTTTCCGTTATTCTTAAAAGAAAAAAGGTAAATGACAGGTTTATGTTCCGGTTTCCCAGCCTGCCATATATGCTTCCTGTTCATCGGAAAGCTTGTCAATGCTAATGCCCATTGACATGAGTTTCATTTCAGCAACGCCAACATCAAGTTCATGTGGCACAGCGTGTACTCCATCAGATAGTTTGTTCTCTGCAATATATCTGACACAGAGTGCCTGGTTTGCAAAACTCATATCCATAACTTCTGCAGGGTGGCCATCACCTGCTGCAAGGTTTACAAGTCTTCCGTCAGCAAGCACATAAACACGTTTCTCACCGATCTTGTATTCCTTAATGTTATTTCTCACAGTTCTGACAGAATCTGCCATTGCCTTGAGGTCTTCCAGGTTGATCTCAACATTGAAGTGACCTGCATTTGCAAGGATTGCACCATCGTTTATGACCTCAAAGTCTTCTTTCTTCAGGATGTCTCTGTTACCTGTGGTTGTAAGGAATATATCACCGATCTTTGCAGCCTCTTTCATAGGCATGACACTGTTACCGTCCATGCGTGCTTCCAGTGCTCTTATCGGGTCTATCTCGGTTACAATTACGTTTGCTCCAAGCCCCTTTGCACGCATTGCAGCACCTTTTCCACACCAGCCGTATCCGCCGATAACAACATTCTTACCAGCTACCAGAAGGTTTGTCGTTCTCATGATACCGTCCCATGAGGACTGTCCGGTTCCATAGCGATTATCGAAAAGGAACTTTGTCATTGCATCATTTACTGCAATTACCGGCATCTTAAGAGCACCGTCCCGTTCCATTGCCTTGAGTCTGTGGATACCTGTTGTAGTTTCTTCACAGCCACCAAGGATCTCTGGAAGAAGGTCTGTGCGTTCTGTGTGAAGCTTGAAAATAAGGTCTGCTCCATCATCGATTGTGATGTCAGGCTTAAAGTCAAGTACCTTGTCAATAGCTTCATAGTATTCCTCATTGCAGCAGTCATATTTTGCAAAACACTGGATGCTGTTCTTGTTATGCAAAGCCATTGAAACGTCATCCTGTGTACTAAGAGGATTACATCCTGTAATTGCTACTTCGGCCCCTCCTATTGCAAGTGTTTCAACAAGTGCTGCTGTCTTTGCTTCAACATGAAGTGCCATTGCAACTTTGTGACCTGCAAGAGGTTTTTCCTTTGCAAACTGTTCCCTGATGATATTGAGAACAGGCATGTGATTAAGAACCCAGTCGATCTTCATATTTCCGGATTCTAACATTTCAGTATCAGTCATCTTTAATCTCCAAATTCAAAATTACATTTGATAATAACGTATCTAATATAAGTATAAGCCTTGGTTTCTTAGTTTCCAATTCTTCCAAGAAGGTCTTTTGACTTTTCAATTGCAGTATCTATTACTTCCTGCTCATCCATGGAAAGTACCTTTCCATCTTCCATGAGCACTTTTCCATCAACAATTGTAGCCTTAACATCCTTACCACTTGCAGCATAGACCAGATGTGACGGAACATCATAGACCGGTGTAAGATGAGCTTTGTTCATATCAACAATTATCATGTCAGCATTATAATCTTCCTTCAGCATTCCACTGTTAATCCCAAGTGCCTTTGCACCGTTTACAGTTGCCATCTCAAGTACCTTGCGTGCTGGAAGCACAGTAGGATTCATGGTGCTTACCTTCTGCAAAAGAGCAGCAGACCTCATTTCCTCGAACATATCAAGGTTGTTGTTAGAAGCACAGCCATCAGTTCCAAGACATACATTTGCTCCTGCATCAATAAGTTTTGCAACAGGACAGATTCCGGATGCAAGCTTCATATTACTGTTAGGATTATGGGAAATATTGACACCGTATTCAGCCAGTATTTTGATGTCTCCGTCAGAAAGCCAGACACAGTGTGCAGCAAGAACATCAGTTCCCCAGAAGTCTATTCCCTTCAGGAAGTGTATGGAACACATGCCGAAGTTCTCTTTCATATAGTTGAGTTCAGCCTCAGTCTCAAGTACATGGATATGCTGTTTAACATTATCCTTTACAGCCTGCTCTTTAACTCTGATAAGAAACTCTTTTGAACAGGTGTTTGGTGCATGAGGTCCGTACATGGTGCTTATCCTGCCACCGGCTTTCCCATTCCACTCTTTAACAAAAGCACTGCCAACTTCAAGCTCTTTGTCAGCTTTTTCCTTATCTCCAAAATCGATCATTCCGTAGGAAAGGGCAGCACGGAGTCCGGCTTCACTTACTGCCTGAGCTACCTTGTTCTCATGGATATACATATCTGCAAAAGCAATGGTTCCGGAGCGTATCATTTCAAGACATGCCAGTTTAGTGCCTGCATATATATCATCATCAGTAAGTTTAGCTTCAGCAGGCCATATGTGATTCTCAAGCCAGTCCTGCAGGTGCATGTCATCAGCATAGCCTCTGAAGATTGTCATTCCTGCATGACAATGAGTGTTAACAAGTCCGGGCATAAGGACTGAGCCCTTAGCATCGATGATCTTCTCAGCAGTGCATTCTGTGGAAGTTCCGACTTCCTTTATTTTTCCGTCCTCTACAACAACGACTCCGTTCTCAATGTCTCCTGCTTCCGGGTCCATTGTGAGGATATAAGCATTCTTTATGATAATATCTGCCATTATCTCTCTCCTGATGTCTCTTCTTTTAGCTCTTCCAGATATTTGCGCATAATTGCCAGTCTCTGTTCTGCAATATCTTTAGCTGTTTGTGTATTAAGTCTTTCAGGTATTTTAAAAGGTTTTCTTTCCATGTAATCATAGAAACCATCGAATGGATCTTCCGTATAAGCATTCATGGAAGTTTCCTTTACAGTTCCGATTGTCTCTTTCAAAGCCCTTAACGCTCCCATTGAGACCAATGATCTGAAAATGCCAACAGCACCAAGCGCATCTATCCTGTCAGCATCCTGCAGGATCTGTGCTTCGATAGTTTCTGCCTTCATTCCACGGCTGAAACGATGGGTAAGGATACATGATGTAACATGTTTTATGAGTTCAGCTTCAGCACCATTTTCTGAAAGGAAATCCCTGGCGATCTCTGCACTGTATTCTGCATGATTGCCACCTTCCTTGTGTTCCCTTACAATCCCCACATCGTGAAGAAGCGCTGAAAGGCGAATGACCTGTAAGTCTCCACCTTCTTTTTGCTGAATTCTCATGCAGGTATTTTCAACCCTTTCTATATGTGACATATCATGGGTGCTGGGCTCATTTTCCAGCACCTGTGAGACGAAATCTCTTGTGGTTTCGATCAGACACATGTAAGACCTTTCTCCTCTGCTTTGTTCTTCAGATTTTCCTGCATTGTATAAAGGGCATCAGAAATTGTTACATCATTGTTGAATGAATCCGCAACTTCCTGAAGTTCATCCCTGCTGTGAGTTTTCATATCCTTTGTGAACTGGATCATGTTCCTGAGAGCTCTGGTAACATTGTCCACTATGGTGATGTTAGCTGTCAGCGCTGTTCTGGAAAGAGGGTTCAGGTCAATGGTAATGACAGTTTTTCCCATTTCCACAAGTTTCTGGCACCTGTCACCATCTTCAAGAGGAACCAGCACAACATCCGCACTGAATATACCTTCCTCATCAACGATAGCCCTGTCATGGGAAAGGTCAAGTCGTTTGTCTCCCTTTCCACCAAGGACCACACCAGCACCATGAGCTTTCAGGTGGTCTATAATCTTGTGAACCCTGGCATCACTTCTATGGAACAGGTTCACTTCCAGTCTTGCTCCGGTAACATCTGCAAGAGCCACCATCAGATCAGGCACAAGTGCAGCAGTGTTGCCGTTCACCGATATTATGGCATTGTCTGCGAGAAGGATGTTAGCAACTGCTGCCCTCTCGGCAATGGCTGCTGACTTTGTCGTCTTTTCCCCTATCATGTAATCGAAGGCTTCACCGCGTCCCTGCGCCACAAGTCCCTGCTTGCTGGTGATGCCGATGTTTACGCCTTCAACTATTCTTTCCCTGGTGATGAGAGATTCATACCTGGGATGATCTTTAGGGATGTCTGTCATTCAGTCCGTTTTCTCCTGTCATTCAATTATTTTAGTTGCTTGCATCCAGTATTATTCCCTGGTCAGTTGGTACAAGCATTGTCTGTATTTCCTGTCCCTGCAACATCTGTATGTACTTATAGTTGATGAGATCAGGGTTCTTTGCAAGTTGCTCATTGATGATTCTGAGCGCTTCGGCTTCACCGTATGCTTCTGCAATGGTCGCGTTTGCAACACCATTTGCTTCAATTATCTTCCTTTCAGCTTCAAGCTGTTCTTTCTGCTTTACAAAGATCATTCTCTGGGCATCCTGATCTGCCTGAAGTTTTGCTTCAATAGCCTCGGCAACTCTTGTAGGGAGCACTACGTTTCTGACAAGCACTTCTTCTACAACTATGCCGTCGGTTTCAAGGGAGTTAGCGATATTTGTGAGCATCTCACCCGCAACTACTTCTCTCTCCTCACCATATACCTGCAGTGCTGTCTTTGTGGAAACAACTTCCCTGATGGATGATCTTATTGTAGGGCGTATAATCTTCTCAGCATAATTCGTACCAAGATTCTGGTGAACTTCACTTACTTCATCTGAAAGAAGTCTGTACCTGACTGTAATATCAAGTCCCACAGTAAGACCCTCGACAGTAAGGGCTTTGATCTGGTCATCACCTTCTATCTGTCCCTCGCCTACAACTCCGCTCATTGTGTATGTTTCACTCCTGACAGAGTACTTTGTAACACTCACCCATGGAGGAACAATGTGTAAACCTTCACCGAGTTCATCGTTTTCCACACCGCCGAACTGGTTGAATTTAACGCCAACTTCTCCGGCTCCGACTGATACGAATATCGAGCCAAACATTAATGAGAATATTATCAATATAACAAATATAACTACTATTCCGCGTCCTACCTTGCCAATAATAGGAGCTATTTCATTTATTGGGAATTCCGGTGCCTTTTTAGGAGGTTCGGGTTCCCATTCATCTTCAATAACCATAAAAATCTCTCCAGTAAATAATTCTGAGCGTATAATATCAGGCATAATTGATAATATGCTTTCGCTCAGACGATCCTGATGCTTCCGGTCCGTATCCTGAATCGGTGCACTTCGCCGAATTCTGAAAATACATCTACCAGTTCTGATGCACTGGTCACTGAAGTTATCGAAGGTATTGAGAATACTGCATTGCCAAGCATTGCCTGTGAAGCTATAAATCCTATCTCATCTGCAGCTTCGATTACGTCTCTGACCTTTCCGGTCGCAAGCTCACTATCGATGGCAAAATCTCTTGAGCAGTTCATGAAATTTTTAATAGTAGGCTTTTCAGTGAGCTTTTTCATAGCTTCTTCGCCTGAGATATTGATATTCTCTACCATTTCTGGATTTGAAAGCACAGAGCTGGTGGGCAGTTCTCCAAGAACTACACAACATACCTCTTTCTCTCTTGTGGGTATCTGATCTGTTTCTGCTAGTGAAGGTGCACCAGGTGTTTTTCTGATAGGGATTCCACCATGTGCCTGTCCTGTGACATCCCCGAGTCCACTTCCGTTCTTCACTTCAGCAACATGTGCAATGTCGTTGAGCCGGACTGATGTATATTCAAGTGACAGAGCGTGGTTCAGTGCATATGCAGTTCCAAGTGCTCCTGCTCCCGATGCTCCGAAACCGCATCCTACTGGTATATCTGAAATACTTTCCACTTTTACCGGGAGCTCTGTAATGGATTCAACAACTGTCCTGCTGGTCTCTCCTGATACAATTTCAGCATTGAGGTATATCTCTGTCCTGTCAATGTCTTTTCCTGCCTTTACAGTGGTATAGACTCCTCCATCAAGTACAACACCACAACCAGTTGATCCTTTTTTCATAGGGTCTTCATGGTCATGTATTTGAAAAAAACCTGTAATATGTGCCGGGGCAAAAACCCTGGCCGTTCGAATATCGGTGAACGATTCAAATTGCATTTATATTTCGCCTTTTGATGTCAGAAGTCCCGTGATCTCATCCATAAGGAAATTTGCAATAAGAGTTTTGGACCCTTCTATACTAATATTATCTCTGTCATTGGAGTATAATATAGTAATGCTATTGTTGACAGTTCCCATACCCTCTTTGCTGACTTCATTGGCAACTATCATATCAAGCCCGGAACTTTCAAGTGTCTGCTTTGCTCTTTTGACCAGCTCCTCTTTATCCACGCCAGCCTCAGCCTTGAACCCGACTATTTTCACTTGTGGATATGCCTGCCTTGCTTCTTTTATTAGTTTGCGTGTGTTCCTGAAAGAAAGTTCAAGCCCGCTATCTCCTGATTTGATCTTCTGCTTGCTTGCATCCAGAGTATAATCTGCAATTGCAGCAGAACTTATCAACACATCATAACCCTTTGCAAGTTCGCCAAGCACTGCATCGGTCATCTGGTCAGCAGTTTCAACATGTATCTCATTGATGCCAGTTACTCCAAGCTTGTTCCTATGGACTATGGTTACTTCAGCACCCCTGCGATAAGCTTCAAGTGCAAGTTCGTTCCCGGTCTTTCCAGAAGCCCTGTTAGTGAGAATTCTTATCGGATCGATAGGTTCAGCCGTGGAACCGCTTGTAATGAGTATTTTTTTTCCGCAGAGTGTCTTTTTCCCAATCTCTCTTTCAACCTCAAGCACAATTTCATCATTTCCGGCTATCTTTGCAATTCCTTCCTCGATCCTCGGTCCGATGAAACTGATTCCCCAGCTTTTCATCTTCTCAATGTTCTCCATTACAGCCGGATGGTTGTACATATCTTCATGCATTGCAGGTACTATCATTACAGGTTTACCTGCACCGATGGCTGTGGTTGCAAAGGTTGTTACAGGTGTATCATCTATCCCTGCTGCGATTTTTCCAAGTGTATTGGCTGTTGCCGGAGCGATTAGTAAAAGGTCTGCTCTGCCAAGATTTCCAAAGAACTCTACATGTTCTACCTTTCCGGTAATCTCAGTGATAACTTCATTCCCGGTTGCATAATGCAGGGCCATTGGGTTGATTATCCAACCTGCAGCTTCACTCATAACTGCATAGACTTCTGCTCCCCTGCGGATGAATTCACGTGCAAGTTCCACTGTTCTTACAGCAGCAATGCTGCCTGTGACTGCAAGTACTATTGTCTTGCCTTTAAGAGATTCTGATTTTGTGGATTTAATCCAGAGTGTCGGGTGTTCATTTTGAATCTGAGGCATATTCTGTCCTTATTTGATGAATAAGTGGATTTTAGTATTTAAGTTGGGGAGTTTCAGAGAATTAGTTTGCAAGTATTGTCTATTATGTAACTGAGATCAGTAAGAATCATCCTTCACAATAGATTCTCATGACTTCATCTCTCAACATGGGTGAAATATATGGACTTAATGACCTTTCAGTAACCATATCTACTTTTTTCCCAAGCAGATCTTCAAAATAATTTTCTATTTTTATGTGATATATAAGGCTTTTACTTTTAGAAAGCGTCACCAGAAAATCAATATCACTACTCTCTACCTGTTCTCTTCTTGAGAATGAACCAAAAAGCTCCAGAGAAGCGATATCATTCTGCCTGCAAAGCTCCACCAGGTCTTTTCCAATCTTTCTATCAAGACCCAGGGATTCTGCAAGGTCAAAGGCATTGTTGATCTCAATACTGTTCTTCTTTAATAGCATATTCATCTCTGTATTATCTTTATTTTCTCTTGTTTTAGAGAGGTAGTCATCTTTAGTATCATAATATGTAATTGGTTATCATTCTATTAAATTTTACAGGAATCTATTCTGTATATTGACAAAAGGAGTATCATCTCGCCGAAGGCAGCACGTTCCTACAAGTCTATATAATAGTGTAAAACAAATCCTTTCCATATGAAGATAAATTCATTGTCGATAATTTTCCTAATCACACTCATCCTCCTGACATCCGGCTGTTTAGACAACAGCTCAGATACTCCCGATACAATCGAAAACCCAGATATATCCGAAGTCACAAACACAAATTCTCCAAACACCGCTGACGAACCCACTTCAGAAATGGACTACCGCCAGCAAATGCGTGATTTTGTAATCGGTATCAGCACTTACTCAAAACAGAATAATCCAGATTTCATAATCATCCCACAGAACGGTCAGGAACTTCTGACATCCGGTGGAGAGCCTGATGATCCGTTTGCACAGGATTATATTTCAGCCATTGACGGCGTTGGAAGGGAAGATCTCTTCTTCGGTTATGATGATGAAAACGTAGCAACCGATGAAGAAGATACAGAATATATGGCATCGTTACTGGATATTGCCAGGGACAACGGTGTAGTTGTACTTGTAACCGATTACTGCTGGACTAAATCTTATG
This sequence comes from Methanolobus bombayensis, assembly GCF_017873415.1. Lineage (GTDB taxonomy): Archaea > Halobacteriota > Methanosarcinia > Methanosarcinales > Methanosarcinaceae > Methanolobus > Methanolobus bombayensis. Next base: position 203,654 of record NZ_JAGGKD010000005.1, read on the forward strand.
TCGATGCTTCATATCGTGAAAATGCAGATAGGGGTTACATCTCATTTGCTGCTGACAGCAGGGACCTTGATACTATCCCTGACTATCCGGCAGAGCCGTACAATGTCAACAGCAATGATATTCGATCTCTTGGTGATGCTGAGAATTTCCTGTATCTCATCAATCCTGAGGAATTTGGCAGCAAGGAAGATTTTCTGGAAAGCTTGTGGGAAACTGACTATGATGTGATTCTTATCGATCTGTTCTTTTATGACCTGCCTCTTACATCTGATGACATAGCTTCCCTGAAAACCAAATCAAATGATGGCTCACGGCTGGTAATCGCATACATGAGTATTGGTGAAACTGAGGACTACCGGTACTACTGGGATGAATCATGGACTGCAGGCTCTCCTGAATGGGTTGAAAATGAGAATCCCGATTGGGAAGGCAACTACAAGGTACGCTACTGGGACGAGGAGTGGCAAGCTGTCATCTATGGAAATGATGATGCGTACCTGGATATGATACTTGATGCGGGATTTGATGGTGTTTATCTTGACATAATCGATGCTTTCGAGTATTTTGAAGATTGAATTCAACAGCCAAAAATAGATATGTATTAATAACATATCCTCAAAAAGACTCACAGCGAGGTCTTTTTATGCGGATAGGTATTAAAAAAATAATAACGATTCTGGCAGTACTCCTGCTGGCAATCTCAGTAACAGGATGCACAGATGATAATGGTAATGACGGTGGGGAAAGTAGCTCATCATCTTCAACAAGTTCTTTAGATATGGATTTCGTGCTTATTGAAGCCGGAAGCTTTGATATGGGCACATCAAAGTATGCTTATTCCCAACCAGTGCACGAAGTGAGACTTGAAAATGATTATTACATTGGCAAGTATGAGGTCACACAGGCACAGTGGGAAGCGGTAATGGGAAGTAACCCGTCAGCAAACCAGGGTGACGATCTCCCGGTAGAAAGCGTATCATGGGAAGAGGTCCAGGAATTCATTGATAAGCTCAATGAGATGGAAGGAACCACAAAATACAGACTTCCAACCGAAGCAGAATGGGAATATGCTGCAGCAGCCGGAACAACAACTCTCTATTCATTTGGTGAAATAGATGAGGACGAAGGTCCATTCCTAAAGGATTATGCATGGTATCAGGAAAACTCATACGAGAATACCCACGAAGTAGGTCAGAAACTTCCAAACCCATGGGGACTTTATGATGTTCACGGTAATGTATGGGAACTGGTGCAGGATAGTTGGGTGGACAATTACGGCAGTGCAAGTGAGGATGGCAGTGCAGTAGATAATGGTGAAGGTTCACTGAGAGTTGCCAGAGGTGGCAGTTACTCAAGCAAGGAAAACGCACTATACACAGCATACAGAAAGAAGCAGGACCCACGTGATGGAGATTCTGCAATAGGTTTCCGTCTTGTGATGGATGCCTGAATCTGAGTTGAATAAATAAATAAATGCTAAACTAACAAATAAACTAAAAATGGACTAAAGCCACTTTGGCTTTAGTTTTGTCTATTTTTATTCAAGCTAAAATTAATCCAAAAATAAAGTGGTTAGTATCTTCCACCAAGATACACATTCCTGATCGCTTCATTTTCAAGGATCTCTTTTCCACCTTCAAGAACAACATTCCCGTCTTCCAGCAGGTATGTCCTGTCTGCAAGTTCGATTGCCTTCTTTGCATTCTGCTCAACTATCAGCATGGAAATACCCTCATCCCTGAGGCTTGCTATTGTTGCAAACAATTCCTGCTGCAATTTAGGACTAAGTCCGAGGGAAGGTTCATCCATAAGCAGAAGCGAAGGTCGTTGCATAAGACTTCTTCCAAGAGCAAGCATCTGCTGCTGTCCGCCGCTTAAAGTATAAGCCAGCTCATTCTCCTTTGTTTTAAGATCAGGGAATTTTGTATATACTTTTTCCAGTCCATCCTGCACGGTGCCAGGGTCAAATATCTGGTCAGCACCAATGGTCAGGTTCTCTCTCACAGTCAGGTTGGTGAAATTGATCTTACCCTGATTCAGGTAACTGATTCCCAGTTTAATTATCTCATGGGTTTTAAGGGATGTAATATCCTGTCCTTTGAAAGTAATATTTCCTGAAGTTACATCTGAAATATTGAACACGGATTTAATCACAGTACTTTTTCCGGCACCGTTTGGTCCGATGAGTGCAACAATCTCATTCTCACCGACTTCAATGTCTATACCTTTCAGTACCCTGAGTTCACCGTATCCTGAATGGAGGTCTTTTATGTCCAGCATTCTATCTCCTCCTCATCTCCGCAGTTCCCAAGATACGCAGCCAGCACATAAGGGTCATTCTGTATCTCTTCAGGACTTCCTTCTGCAATTACTTTACCTGCATCCATAACAAAAATATGGTCCACAAGGTCCATGACAAAGTTCATATCATGCTCTATCAGCAATATGCTCTCTCCACGATTGTTCAGTTCCCGGAGGATATTCTTTATGGAATCTCTGAGTCGGGGGTTAACACCAGCCACAGGTTCATCAAGCATCAGAAGAGAATGCGGTTTTGCAATTCCGATGGCAAGATCCAGAAGTTTTCGCTGTCCGTAACTAAGGTCAGTTGCATAGGTTTCCAGCGGCTTGTCAAGCCCTACTATTTCCATAACCTCCTGTATCTTCTCAGATTCTACATCCTTTGTTCTGAAGAGATTTGACAGCAACCTCTCATCGGAGTCTGACAAAGCTATCTGGAGATGTTCCCTGATGGTCAGGTTCTGGAACAGTTTCACATCCTGAAACGTCCTTGAGATTCCAAGCTTTGAAAGTTCATAGTCTTTCAGAGAAGTAACATCCTGTCCATCAAATTCAATTGTACCACTATCGGGGTCTATAAGCTTGGAAATAACATTGAACATTGTGGTCTTACCGGAACCGTTCGGTCCGATTATGGCGGTTATTTTGTTCTTCTTAACAGTAAAACTGCATCCTTGAATCGCTTTAATCCCGCCAAAGCTTTTGTGGATGTCCTTGCATGAGAGAATCATTCCAGATCCACCTTCCCGAATATTCCTCTTGGTCTTATCATAAGTATGGCTATCAATATCATTGCGTAAAGGGCCTGCCTAACAGGTCCGAGCACAGAGGCCGGAAGTTCCAGCATTTTCAGCATCTCCGGCACATAGATTATAACAATTGTAGCCACAATGCTGCCCTTTATGGATGCAAGCCCACCAACTATCACTATTGTAAGAATGAGGATAAGCTCAGCGATGTAGAATGACGTCGGGTCGATAAAAGTAATGTAGTGTGCATACAGGCTTCCTGAAACACCTGCAAAGAATGCTGATGTCATCATTGCCTTGTATTTCAGGGCAAATGTATTCTTTCCCAGTACCCTGAGATTGACCGCATTATCCCTGTTCGCTTCAAGTAATTTTCCAAATGGTGAATTGACCATTCTGTACATTATGAATACTGAAATTGCACAGACTGCCATCACGAATATGAGATACTGGTCATTTGTCCTGATGGTAAGTCCGAGTATGGATGGTTTTGGTATTCCCGGAATTCCCATGGCACCTCGTGTTATATCTCTAAGGTTGAGCAACAGTGAATAGACTACGAAACTGAAACCCAGGGTCGCCATTGCCATGTAATCTCCTTTCAGTTTGTCCGTTGCTTTTACGAGCAGATATCCGAAAACAGATGCAAATAAACCTGCAATGATCACAGCTGCAATATATGGCAGTCCTTCAATTGCCAGAAGTGCGGATGTGTATGCGCCTATTCCGAAAAAGGCTACATGTCCGAGGTTCAGTAGTCCGGTGTAACCAAGTGCCAGATTCAGGCTTACTGCCAGTATAATATAGATGAAAATAAGGATGAATATGTGGGTCTGGTATGCGGAGATTATCATTTGTCAAACCTCCCTTCCTTCTTACCCAGAATTCCATTGGGTTTGAACAGCAGGAACAGGAACAACATGGAAAATGCGATTGCATCTTTGTACCCTGATGGTAGTACAAGTATGCCCAGATTCTCCGCCATCCCTAGCAGGAATGAGCCTACAATTGATCCCGGTACGTAGTTTATTCCACCGATCACAGCTCCGGTGAAACCCTTGATCATGAGATTCGTTCCCATGAAAGGTGAAAGGTTCTGTTCAAGTGCCACAAGTATACCAGCAACTCCGGCAAGTGCGGAGCCTATGAGAAAAGAAATGTCTGATATTCTTATGTGGTTTATTCCCACAATGCTTGCAAGTTCACTATTATTTGAGACTGCACGCATATTCCTTCCTGTTTTTGTTTTCTGCATGAACTGGTAAAGAAGTATGAAAATGATCAAAGAAATGATAAGTATAACAATCTGGAGCAGGGTCATTGTTACTCCTGCAAAGGTGATTCCTTTTGAGACTTCAATGTACCCGACAAGTTTTACTCCTGAGCCAAATGCTATCTGGATCACGTTCTGGAAAAATGTGAGTATGCCAATGCTGGCTATAAGAAGAATTACGTTAGAAGCTCCTTTTTTTTGCAACGGAAGGTAGATGAGTCGATACATTGCGAGTCCAAAAATAGCTGAAAGAATGACAGTTATTATGCAGGTGACGTAAAATGGAATTCCTACAAGGCTGAAAAGCCAGTAGACCATATAACCCGCAGCAACCACACTGATGCCGTGGGCAAAATGCATGAAATTATTTGTAGAATAGATCAGAGAGTATCCTGATGCCACAAGTGCGTATATTGAACCTGTGATAAGCCCGTTGATTATGGATTGTGCCAGTAGTGCTATTGTTTTACCCCCTAAGGATGTTTTTATTTCGTTTTTCAATAAAAGGTGGTAGAGGATTTTACTCCTCTAGCGTAACAAAAGCTCCATCCTGGACTTCTACCAGTACATATCCTCCTGCAACGTCTCCATTCTCATCGAATTTGATGTGGCCTGAAGCACCATCGAATTCCATCTCATAGAGTGCGTCCTTTATTTCTTCACCTGTGGTTGCACCGCCTTCGATTGCCATTATTATTGCAGTTGCTCCGTCATATGCCTGAGCCGCAAAGGCTGGTGGTTCAACACCATATTCTTCCATGTATTTCTGCTTGAATTCCTCGGATTCAGGGCTTACGGATGTAATTGTAACTCCTTCAACAGAGTCTCCAAGTTCAAGTATTGATGCAACCTTAAGGCCTTCAGAACCATAAACATCTGCATCAATTCCTATTTCGGTAACCTGACGCAGCAGTGCCACACTTGAGTCTGGTGTGTTACTTACAATGAATAATGCTTCAGGTTCAGCATCCTTGATCTTTGTAAGCTGGGTTCTCATATCTGATGAACCGGCTTCGTAGGTTTCGTCTGCAACGATCTCTCCACCAAGTTCTGTGAACTCATCTGTGATAATGGTTGCAAGACCGTTTCCGTACTGGTCGTTGGTGTAAAGCAGTGCAAGCTTTGTGTAACCTGCGTCGCTCAGTGTTTGTGCTGCAAAGATCCCCTGTCCGTCATCTCCCGGGATTGTCCTGAAAATATAATCTCCCGCAGTTGATACGTCTGTGCTGGTTGATGCAGGTGAGATAAGTACAACTTGGTTCTGCTCTGCAATTGGTGCAGCAGCAAGGGTAGCTGCGGAAATAAGATCACCGACTACTGCCTGAACGTTGTCAACACTCACCATTTTGTTCATAGCTGTTGCAGCTTCCTTTGTTTCGGATTTAGTATCCTCGGTCACAACCTCCACATTTGAAAGGTTTGCCTCGTTAAATGCAAGCATGGCCCCATCCTTTGCAGCATTGCCGTATTCGGCTGCACCACCTGTGTATGGTCCCATGATTCCAACAACTATCATGTCGCTTTCTGTGTCTTCTGTTGTTTCTTCGGTATCTGCACAACCTGCCGTCAGCAGAAGTCCCATAATAACTAACATTACAATAACTACTTTGAATGTTCTCATGATTTCGCTCCTCTTTTTGTAATAAAATGCAATAAAACGTTTTTTGTAGCTCTATATATCTCTTTTGCATTTATATAGATGAAAATTTCCACACTGTACTCATATATTTTTCAAATGTAACTTTAGATTTATTTGTTTTCAGAACAAATCGACAGATTATTTATCATGTAAGTTTCTATTTCAGTTGAAATGATAGAAAAGGAAAAAGTTGTTGGCAATATCAGCTCCCTTTTCAATAAATATTCCGGAAAAGAGGAGCTTGAGACTGAAATAAACCGCTTGCAATCACACATCGTTGAGCTTGAGCTGGATGTGAGGACGGCCAATATAAGATATGGGAAAAGTGCCGAGTCTGAAAAAAAGGCAATTGCAGCAAAACAGGAGGCAGAAGAAAAACTGAATTCTCTGGAAATAAGGCTCAAAACCCTTGAGCATGAGGTAGAAAAAGAACGTAATGATGCCCCTGCATCTATCTCATTCACCTTCAATGATGAATTTAGTAAACAACAAACAGCAAATTTCCTGAATTCCCTGTCAACGATCAGATACAATGATCCGGTGCTTATTACAATGTATATTGCTGCAAACGAAAGTCCTGCCGGCATAAAAGAATATGGAATTCTTTCAGACAACGTGGATAGCGAAACCCTGGCTCTCGCAGAAAAACTGGATTCAAACACGGGTTTGGTGTTATTCCATTCTCCAAATCACATGATAAATGAGATTCTTGTGCCACCATTACCACTGGAAAAATCATCATGGGGTGCAGATAATAAGTTTGATATTTCAGTAATTTCGGAGTTACTAAATAAGGATGCAGGTATTTGCGTGCTTGTAGCTCATGCAGGTGAATCATTCACAGGATTTTCCTTTGATTCTCAGGATTTTGATTCCTTCCAGATGATAAAGACAAGTGTCAAGGCTAAACATTCCAAAGGCGGTTTCAGTCAGAGACGCTTTGAAAGGTTGCGGGATGAGGATATCGCACACCATATCGATAAAGTAAGACTTGCCCTAAAAGATCTTCTTGATGAATTCAGAGACAGCATTGACTATCTGATTCTTGCAGGTGATCTTCCTCTTGCAAAAGAAATTGCTTCGGATTTTCCTTTTGATATTCCTCAGGTCCACTCTCCATCAGATGTTCGTATCGAAAAACATAATATCTCCGGCATAATGAAACAGTTAATGACCTGTCGCAGATACAGACTATGATCATGAGGTTGCTTTAATGCTAAGTAAAGAGGAACTTTGCGGAATAATCGATGCTTTAGGTGCCCTGACACTTGATGAGATATACCATGTAACAAAAGAACTTTCTCTGCTGAAAGGAGGAATTCCTCCTTCAATGCTTTCTATTAAGGATATATGTTCAGAATCTGAAAAGGAACATCTTATTGTAGCTGTCTCCCGGGAAGAGGTCACAGGACCGTCATGTGAAGGTGCCAGTACTGTTTCACAGAATTCGGATGAAGAAAATAGTACTTTAATGTATTATATCTCAGGCCCGAATGCATTTCCTGAAGTTCCTTTCGAACTCAGCGAAGTTATCGACATTCTCGAATTGAAAAAACGGGAAGTGGATCTCAGCAGCGTGGCTTCCAGACTGAACAGAAATCTTCATCGCAGGATAAAGAATCTTGAAAACAAGATAAGTTCTGTCAGCTCTGCAAAGTTACATGAAAAAGATCTTGAAAATCTGGAGTACCGGTATAGCGATATACTGAACCAGTATTATGATTACACTTTCTGGTTGCCTGATGATATGTCTGATCTGGAAGACGAGATACAGGAACTAAGTTCCAGGATAGAATCCCTGAAGGCGGCACAAGGTATTTGACTTTTAGGTATTATCTGGTACATATATGGCAAGAGACAGGCGTGACAAATATTACTGGAAAGCCAAAGATGAAGGTTTTCGCTCCAGAGCAGCCTATAAGCTTTTTCAGATAAATGATAAACATCATGTTATTAATGAAGATGACACCGTGGTAGACCTGGGAGCAGCTCCCGGTGGATGGTGTGAAGTTGCAAAGCAGTTGTCAGGTGGGCGAGTTGTAGGAGTCGATCTCAGGAGAATATCGCCAATTGAAGGTGTAGAGACCATAGTTGGGGATATCACTTCCGACAGGACAATTGCGAAAATACTTGATATGGTTGGTCATGAAGGAGCAGATGCGGTAATCTGTGATGCAGCACCAAACTTAAGCGGTAACTGGAGTTATGATCATGCACGTTCTATTGACCTGACAAGGTCAGCTCTTGGATGTGCAAAAAAGATTCTGAAGCCAGGTGGACATTTTGTAGTAAAGGTGTTCCAGGGTGATATGTTCAAAGAGTTTCTGGATGAGGTAAAAGATAATTTCACTTACACACGTTCTTATTCTCCCAAAGCTTCAAGGTCTCAGAGTGCTGAAATATATGTTGTCGGTAAGAAATTCCTTACAGCTCCTGTAAGACGCGGAGATGAATTTGAAGTTGATATAACAGAGCTTGGTTCCAGTGGTGATGGTGCAGTTCTGATAGATAACTTTGTTGTTTTTGTAAAAGGTGTGCAGATTGGTGATCATGTCAGAATCAAGATAAATGATGTGAAACCAAACTTTGCATTTGCGGAAGTTATAGAGTAAATTACTGATTGTTTGGCTTAATTATGTAAATTCATGATGCAGCCATCATCAATTATATATTTATGCCATTAAGTAATGTATTTTTTATAGTGCGTGTGCAATTATACTAGTATTACTTGCAGTATTTTCTTAAACATAAAACTTGCATGGGCATTTTGAGTAAGCATCTGGAAATTTATGTCTATGAACTGTGAAGCCCCAGAACCGGAATCTTCCCCAAAGAAAAAACCACTTGTATATGCTGGTGTTGGCATTCTTATTGTGCTTATTGCAGGATATATTTTTTTTGGAGATTATATTCAGGAGCAGAGGACACTTAATGCTATCGATTCTCTATGGGAGCAGGCATCACAGTTACGTGATGAAGGAGATTATGATTCTGCACTTGAAGTCTACAATTCTGTTTTTAACCTGATATCTTCAAGAGATTTCCCATTGGAGTATGGGATGAATCATTACTACAGAGGAGGTACTTACGAAGATATGGCATCTTATGATCCGGAAAATGCTTCAAGCCACTTGCAGAATAGTATCTATGCCTATGATTATTCCCTGAAGTTCATAACGGAGGAAGAGTACCCTGCCGAATATTTCAGGGTACAATACAGTCTTGGTGATGCTTACCTCAAATTATACGCTTCCAGGAAAGATGTAAATGATCTGAACACTGCAATTAACTACTATAATAATGCACTGAGCTATTATTCCATAGCATTGGACCCTATTTACTTTGCTTCTATTAACAATAAGCTTGGCAATGCTTGGCGTAAGAAAGGTAATATTGAAAACAATTCGGATTACCTTCAGAAATCACTATCATCTTATGAAGAATCACTCAGGGTATTCAGGGAAGAGGTATATTCTCTGGAGTATGCAGGTGTTCAGAACAATCTTGGAAATCTCTACCTTGAACTGTCCTCTTACGGAAATGAAAAAACAAACATAGAGAATGCTATTACTTCTTTTAATAATGCTCTCAAAGTGTATACAATAGAAACCCGTCCGATAGAATATGCTACAGTTCAGAACAATCTTGGAAATGCATGGTTTGAACTGTCAGAACTGGAAAATAAGGAAAATAATGTGGAAAAGGCAGTTAAGGCTTACAACGAGGCTTTAAAGGTGTTTACCATTAGTCTCTTCCCTGTTGAGCACGATGGTGTTATTCACAACATCGCACGGGCCTACAAGAGCCTCTGATTCCTACTGGACTATGAAAAACGCAGAAAATGATTTTGCCATATAATGACTCTATCTTTCCTGTAAGGTCTCTACTTCCTCAACAAGACGTTTTCCTGCAGCTATCTCGTCAATACTATGGACAACTGCACCCAGATTTTCAATGGTCTGTTTAATCTCATCATAATCCAGGTTCTCTCCTTCTACCGTGATCTTTATTGTTTCCGTCTGCTGGTCCACTTCAGAAAGACTTAAATTCACTCCGTGTACGCCCGGAAGCACGCTAAGCGTCTTGGACACCTCTACAATTGATGGATGGTGAGGTTTTAGCACATCCAGAACCAATCTTCTAATTCCTGTCAATTTATATCCTTCCTTATTAGAAAGTCATAATCATGTAGTTATCAAACTAGCAGCATTGCCTATTAACCTTTATAGTATTTTTGTTTTCCTATGAATGCATTTATCTAATTTCAGAACATAATACCATTCATTCTCAGTACCAATGAGGTATTTTTATGATTGATATGCATACTCATTCTATTTTCAGTGATGGTGAACTGATTCCAAGTGAACTCGTACGAAGGGCAGTTGTTCATGGTTATAGGGCAATAGGTATCACTGACCATGCGGATTTTACAAACGTTGAACATATTATTAAGAACGTAAGTAAGGCAAAGTACCTTGAAGATGAGCTTGATATCCAGGTAAAGGTAGGTGTGGAAATTACTCATGTACCACCACGTAAGATCGCTCCTCTTGCAAGGATGGCTAAGGATCTTGGTGCAGAGATCATAGTTGTTCATGGCGAGACCATAAATGAACCTGTAATTCCCGGAACAAATGCTGCATCTGTGGAACTTGCAGATGTGGATATACTCGCACATCCGGGTTTTATTACAGTAGAAGAAGCAGAAACTGCCCGGGAGAATGATGTTTGCCTTGAGATCACTGCAAGGAACGGTCACAACAGGACAAATGGTCATGTAGCAAGGGTTGGAATGGAAGCAGGCGCAACTCTTGTGGTTGACACGGATGCTCACAGCCCGGGTAATCTGATCACTAAGGAGTTTGCTTTGAAAGTTGCCATGGGTGCAGGACTTTCAGAGAACCAGGCAAAGGAAGTACTAAATAATTCCATGCGCTTCCTTTGATCATTTTCCATTTTTTTTCAATGGCAGTCAGGATTATAGATATTACCACCGGTATATCTGAAAATACGCCGGTTTATGAAGGAGACCCATTACCTGTATTTGAAAAAGTATCTTCAGTTGAGAACGATGGTTTTATGGTTTCCAGGGTTAGTATAGGAACTCACACAGGTACTCATGTGGATGCTCCTTTACATTTGTATGGAAATGGCAAAGCAGTTTCAGAAATAGATCCTGCTTCATTAATGGGTAGAGCTATTCTGATTGATCTTTCATCAGGTGAAGGCCCGATTACTGACAAAGAACTTGAAAATGTCAACAAATCATATTCAGGGAAAACTGTAGATGTCATTCTCATAAAAACAAGGGACTATTCTAAATATCAGGGTCAAAGCCCGCATTCAGGCAGAATGCTTGCGGCAACTGCAGGAGAATGGATATTCAATAATGGTTTTAGATTAGTAGGAGTTGACACTCTTTCAGTTGATAATGATGTTTCCCTGCCTAATCATCACCTTTTTTTGAATAATGGTGTCAACATTGTGGAATATTTGAACTTTAAGGATGCTCAACCGGGTGTTTACTTATTTATTTGTCTTCCTTTGAAACTGGAAGGTTGTGATGGTGCTCCTTCACGTGCAATTTTGATAGATTTAAATTCTCCTGATGATTTTCTCAATATAATAATGTAGTTTTTACAGGATAATTTAAATATAAGTATTATTATATTTGATTATGCAATTATGTCACTAGATGTTATCAGCATGATATCTATATTAACTCGCGAAAAATATTAAATAACAGAATTAATATAGTATAACTCGCAATATAATCCTGTAACACGATTGCTAAAACGTTTCATGAGGGAATCGCACGAAAGCAAATCAGAGACATTCAATGCACAGGGATGACCGTGCACAGGTAGGTATAGGTACCCTTATCATCTTCATCTCCATGGTACTTGTGGCAGCCGTAGCATCTGCCCTTTTGATCAAGACCTCAGGAGTGCTTCAGCAGAAAGCATCTCAAACCGGCCAGGAAACAACACGTGAGGTTGCTTCCAATATGCGTATTGACCGTGTGGAAGGAGCACGTGCTACTTATACTACGGTTACTGTTACAGACGGCACACCTTCATCTACTGCTTTAAACTGTTCTGAAGGTGGAATGATTGAGTGGATTTCTTCTTCGGGTGCTTTTAACATTTCAGTTGATGGTGGTGATGAAACCTCTGTTGAAGATGGTTCTTATTATGAATATCGTTTTTCACGTTCAGGTTCACACAATTTTTCCATAACCGGTACTGCCGGGACAACAACTGGAACTGTAACGGTTAGTGATACAGTAGATTATGGTGAGATTACAAAGCTGCACATATCCGTATCACTTGGACCGGGTAGTGAGGATGTTGATCTGTCACAGCTTATCATTTACCTTTCAGACGGAAGTCACGTAGCCAATGTTAGGTATGATACCAGCGATGAGGATGATGAAATCCATCTTCCTACAGAAGAGTATTTCACGGTAAGCCCTATTCGTACCCGAGACCAGACTGTGTTCAAGGCCACACAACCTGTATTGAGAACAGGTGATATTATGGAAGTGGTAGTTGATATCAGAAGGGTTTTCCAGGCAGATGATGTGGAGTATGAAGGTCTTGAACCAAGGACTGAGGTTTCATTCCAGGTAAGGCCGGAAGCTGGTGCACTTGTAGTTTTCGACTTCACAACACCGGGAGCATACTTTGATGAAAAGTATATCCTGTTGAGATATTAAAACTCAAAAGTTCAAAATTAAATAAGAAATTTTCAGGAAAAAACAACGTAACTTTACAAAATTAAGTTATGACGTCCTTCCTGATGTCTATTTATTTCTAAGAATGTTTTTTACTTTCCTGAATATGAATCTTCAGCAGAGCGGAAACTGACAGCTTTTTTGCGCATGTACTCCGGGATAACATCCTTTTCTACAACAAGCTTGGATGTACCGATACCCACTACAATTACTTTTGTCTCAACAGGCTCTTCTCCTTCTCTGACCATGAGTTCCTTCTTTGTAACCTCTATCTCGACCTCATCTTTGCTATAACCGGCAGCTTTCATATAATCCATTATCATGTCCTTACCTGTGTTTCGGGCAAAGTCAAAAGCCTGTGCATAGTCAGGGAATATTTCTCTTCCTTCAGGTGTGAATACAAAATAACTGATAACTTCTTTTGCATTCTTTAGTTCCTCGTCAGAAACATTTTCACCTGTGATCGGAGCAAAGTCTTTTTTAATAAGGATTTCAACACGTTTAATACCTTTGCCAACAAGGGCACCGACAGCATTTCCCACACTGGCATGCTCGGGAACAACTATGTTTGCATCGATGAGCTTCTCCATCTCTTCCTTGTATGCAACAACCGGACCGCCAAGAAGTACCACCGGAGTTTCCACCTTAAAACGTGTGTAGTTGTTACCTGTCAGCATCTGGTCAATAACTGATTGTGGAATTTCGTCGACCAGATATGATACAAGGTCGGATGCCATGTTCTTTGCAACTCTTTTCTTTACCATGGTGGCAACTTCTTCTTTGCTGACACGCAATTGTTTTGCCAGTCTTTCAGCACCCAGAATGGAAGCTTCTGTTTCCCATTTCTGAAAATCTCCAAGAACATGTAAGGCATCTGTTGGGGTAAAACCGATAGATTGTACAAGGCGTTTTTGGATAAGACCATCAAGTGCACGCACACTTGGCTGTTTCTTAAGGCGCTGGAATATATCCACATATGAAACAGGTGTTCCCTGTATTACATCGTAAATCTCTTCTTCCATCCTGCTTAGCTCAAAAGGACTGAGTCCTGTGCGAACAAAGAACTTTGTAGGCTGCACATTCTCACACAGAAGTTTTCTTGATGGGGATTTTGACTCTCTGAACCTTTCAAGGAAACCTGTATACTCTGAAGCAGCACGGCAGAGAGGAATTACTCTTCTAGGACCAACATAGAATTTCTGATCTTTTACCCATACATGGCTGTCTCCACCGGTCGCAGATGTTTCCATCCTGATAGCTTTAACCATGGTCTTCCACCCCCCAACAATTGCACCCTGATCACTGAGTTCAGGAACACCATTTCTGATAAGGGCAACATCAGTACTGGTACCTCCAACATCAACCATTGCACATGTATCATACTTTGTAAGGAAGGAAGCACCTACAAGACTTGCAGCAGGTCCTGAGAAAATAGATTCGATTGGGCGCTCCAGGGCCTCATCCATTCCAACAACAGATCCATCACATTTGAGCATGAGCAGGTTTGCGTCCATGCCTCTTGATTTTATGTCCTGCATTATTGACTGGATGAACTTGTGGGTAATAGGCAGAAGCTGGGCATTAAGATATGCAGTTATGGCCCTGTCATATGCACCTACTTCCTGTGAAAGTTCGTGTCCGCAAACAACAGGAAGTCCGGTAAGCTCCCGGATAATTTCCTTTACACGAAGTTCATGTTCTGAATTACGGTTACTGAAGAATGATGATACAGAGAAGGCAGCAACATGTTTTTTTACTTCCATGGCAAAGAGCTTGACACCATCCTCGTCAAGTGGCATGGCTTCTTCTCCATTACTATTATGTCCTCCACTCAACTGTACATAGTACTTTGCCGGAAATCCTTCCTTTGGAATTACGTAATCACCAACAAGAATAACACCTACAGGAAAACCTGTGTCTTCAAGTATTGTATTTGTGGATAAAGTGGTTGAGACTGAAACCAGCTTTACGTCTTGCGCATATTCGGGGTTCAGCGAATCTATCACTTTTTTAATTCCGCCAATAGGGTCTGGATAAGTGGTAAGCACTTTTGTGGCATCCATTATCACACCATCCGAATCGCGGATTATTACACCGTCTGTAAATGTTCCTCCGGCATCAATGCCCAGACTGTATTGCATTTTAGTTCACTCCTTAAAACAAAATCAAAGTAATAATTAATAGTGTAAAAAACAATGGTTTTGCAATATTTAAGCATTACCACGCAAAGAAGAACACAAGATGGGAATAGTAATTGATAAATCAGAATTAAAGAATTTCAAAAAAGAGTAAGTAGTAGGCATAAAGCCTACACTTGTTTTAAATTTATTTTGCTGGAATGATGAGTGATCTCTCACCAGCAGGCTCGAACTCTCTGAGTGCACCCTTTGCGAACTCCTTCCTTGGCTTTGTGAAGTCAAATGGCAGGAGCTTGTCTGCGAATGCTACCTTGACGAGTGGGTTGACTGCGAATGCGTCTCCACGACCGGCGTGTGCACCGGAGGTGATTGCTGCATATCCACCCTGGTGACCTACGTTCATTGCGTAGTTCGGATAGTTTGGTCCACGGAGTTCAAGAGCAAGACCTTCGTCGGACTGGTATGAGAGTACGTTTGTAGCACCACACTGGTCCTGCAGGTCGTATCCGAAGAAACCGAGTCTTCCGAGTGCTTCCTTGTGGAGGTACATACAGAGGTACCATCCGGAAAGACCAGCATTTCCGTTTCCTGTTGCGATTGAAACAGCGGAACCAGCTGCTGCGGAAAGACTTGTTGCTCTCTGTGATCCACCGAAGTGGTCTTCGAGGGTTGTTGGGTATTTCTCGTAGTTCTCAAGACCGTAGATTGTGGACTCTGTTGCGATGTCCTTTACTACGTCGAGGTTTGCAGCTACCTTGTTGTCTGTACCCTTGTTTGCTGCACCGTCGTACTTGTCGTTGATATAGTCAACGTTGTAGTAGAGGTTGTCATCAAGGATGTTGTTACAGTATGCTGCTGTTGCGTACTGGGTGAAACCTACACCACCGGACATGTATGAACCGAGCCAGATCTGGTCGTAAAGCATACATCCTGCACCGACTACTTCAAGAGCTACGTGTGCTGGGTCTTCTGCGTCTACACGGCTTGTCTGTACGATATCTGCCATGTGACCGAATGGGATTCCTCCAGGCTCGTTTGGTGCACGTGCACGTCTTGCTGGGAGCATGTCACCCATCTGGATAACACCAGCGTGCTTTGCTGCGTATGAAAGGTCAGCTACTGCTGCTTCACCAGCACACATGCTGTATGCTGAAATGAATGACATACCGACCTGCATAGCCATCCATCTGCTTGTCTGACCACCGTCTGTGGTTCTGCTGACAATTGTTGGGATGTGTGCTGCCTGCCATGATGTCTTTCCGATTGATGCCTTGATCTGCTCTGCCTGTTCTTCTGGGAATTCCTTGTTGATGTCAATAAGGAACTGGCTGTCGATCTCGTCTGCGAGTTCATCGTCACCGGTGAAGATCTTGACGTAACAGTCATCTACAAGAGCTGGGTGTGTTTCGACCATGTGTTCCTGGACAACTGCTCCACCAGGAAGTGCGTGGTTGAGTGTCTCAAGGTAGTGGTTGATTGTTTCTGGTGTGACTTCGATACCGAGCCTCTTCTCGAGTGTCTCGTGTGCGAGGTCCATACCGACAACTACTGTCCTTCTGATGTCGTCCCACATCTGCTGCATTGCTGCGTTGTTGACGTAGTGAAGGTCGTCGATCTCGACCATGTCATCTGTTCCTGAAAGGAAAGATGGTGTGAGTGCTCTCTGACCGAGTGGGATACCACCACAGTGCATCATTGGGTTGTAACCGACAAGTCCTCTCTTTGCTGCGAGTTCCTGACCTGCCTTTTTCATCTCTAATTTACGTGGGTTCTGATCAACACCAAGTCTGTAGTACTCTACAGTCTTGTCGGTGATCTCTCCACCGCTCATCTTGTTAGTACCATGCTCTTCTGTGTACTTTTTCTGCATGTGTTTTGCAAACATTCTCTTTCTATCGTCTGCCATTATAATCACCTCAGTTCTCCGGCTTGAAGCCGTATGTGGTTCTCTGGTCGAATACTCTGTGTACCCATTCAATGACCTCTGCGTCATCTCTGAATGCTACATTGTCGACACGGTAGATTGTTGTTCTCTTTGCTGCTTCTTCTGCAGACATTGGCTTTCCGAGGTCTACCTTCTTGTCGATTGGTCTTCCTACCTGGTCCTTGTGCATGATGATTACATCGCCTTCTTTTCTGCACCTGTCGAGCATGTCGAACATTACACCGTCTTCAGGAAGTCTGAGTGAGTGACCGTGTACAGTTGCACCCCTAAGACTTGCGAGTGCTGGGCAGGTCATTTCAGTTTCCATCTGGAACTTTGCGATCTCTTCCATGTCTCTTTCACGAGCTTCAACTACCTGACGGCCGGAAAGTGTACCTGGGTCGACACCTCTGAAGTTGATTGCTGCGTTGTATGATCTGAAGTATGGTACTGATGGACCGTTGTACATTGAGTCAACGAACTGTACGTACCTTACCCTGTCACCAGCTTTTGCACCTGGTGTTGGTTCTACGAGTTCTCTGACTGAACACTCTGGCTCGCCCATTTCTGCGAGTGGTGGGTGGGTGCTTGGGTAGTCGCTACCTGGTGCACGGTGTCCGAGAACAAGTGTCAGGTCATCATCGGAAACTTCTCTGAGTTTCTCGACTTTACCAGACATGTGTTTTCTTCTGTTTTCAGCAACGGATGTTGCTCCTGGATAATATTGTGGTTCATATGCCATAATTATTCACTCCTAATTCTCTAATGATCTCATTGTGGTTTTCACGGCTTTCACGAGTTCGTTCAGTTTTTCCCTCGAACATGATTCTCCTCGTGTAACTCCTGTCACAATTTCCATAACCCTTCCTTTTGCTAAAATATCACTATCCTTAGGTTTAACAAGCCTTGTCTTTATCCCTGCCATTGCAAAATCCTCGAAATCAACAAGGGTCTGGCAAACAATTACTGCAGGAACATCGGCCTGTTCAAGAATTGCCTTTACTTTTCTTACCACATGGTCCCTGATATTTCCTGTATGGATCACAGCAACCTTGTGCCTGTTTATCTGTGCTATCTCCTCGGGACTTATTCCAAAGGAGCCGGAACCCATATTTGTGTCCGGAACACCGGAACCGGTATTAAGCACAAGCACACTTACCTGAATTTCCTCACGGCGCATGCCATATGTGAGTTCACAGACAGGTTTTGTGATATGTCTTCTTCCCGGGCTCATTGCAACTGCGATGACATCAGGCCTTCCGGTTTCAGAAAGGGTACCGCGTTGTGCAAGTCCTCCCCCTCTTCCAAGGCCCATTCCGTGTCTGCAATCTACAACCTGTGTTTCCCGGTCAAACATAATATCACTCGTCCTTATCTTCGGGTTTAAGGATGCATACAGGTTGATCTTTCAATTTTCCTTTCGGGTCTGTCATTCCTATCATCATAGGGTCAGCCCCCGGTCCACGCTTTGCATAGTCGGTGACTGTCTGTTTTGTCGGGATGAAATTACCTTCCCTGAACTCGAAGGGTATTGAAAGAACATCTTCGCAAACTTCCCTTACCTGCTCTTTTGTATCTACATCAACAACTTCCATACGGATACTGCCAACATACACTGCAAGTTCTATTGCCTGGCCTGCAACCTCGATCACAGCATTCCCCGGATGATTCACAGGTAATCCTGATGCAGGTCCGTAAGGAACGGTCTGGGGAAGTCTGGGGCCATGGACAAACAGCCTGACAATTCCATCGATTTCAGCGATGGAGGTGAGCAAGTTCTGTGCTGTTTCGGGTTTAAGCAGCCTGGAAGGGAATATTTCAAGCTGCACAAAGTTTGTCTCTGAAAGAGTATCGGACATTTTTGTTACCTTTATTATATGTGATATTTAAGGAGGGATTTTGTGTCTTAGAGCGCACCTGCCACTGCCTTGATTGGCTCCTTGAATTCTGGAATTGATCCGAATACAGTACCGACAAGTCCTGATGTCTTCTCGATGGAGAACATCTGTGTACCTGCGTCAAGTGAGACTGCTGCACATACACAAGGAATTGCGAAACCTCTGGAGTGCCTGGTTACAACGTGGTTACCGTTGAAGATACCTGGTCCGCCACCACCATAGATGGAGTGACTGAAGAATGAGAATCCTACTGCAGTACCCTGTGCTCTACCCATGTCACAGCCTGGAAGACCTGTTTCCTTCTCAAGCATGTCATTGAAGTAGAGGATAGTTGATGATACATTCTGAGCTGCTCTGCCTGCACCACAGTTTACCATGGTTGCTGCGAGCTGACCGACTGCTGCACATGCATTCCACATGGATACGTCGTTTGCCTTGTAGAAGTTGTAGCCGGATGGTGCTGTCTTGTCAACGGAGATGATACCTGCTTCAAGAGCTCTGTCTACTGTTGACTGGATCACAGTACCGATTGTACCGTCCTTTCCGTTCTCTTTTACGATGTCGTAAACGAAGTTGTTTGCGTTAAGACCCTGATATGCAAGACCGAGTAACTGGTGTCTCTCGAATGGTCCTACAGCGTTACCCATCTCGTACATACCTACCTGCTCGAAGATGGATGAGAGTGCTGCTGCATTCATTGCCTTCTTACCGGTAATTGCTGCAACGTGGTTTGTTGTGATGTTCCTCAGGGAGTAACCGAGACCTTCGTTCTTCTGTGGGATACTGAGGATGGATGCAATGTTACCACCGGACATGTCCATTGTCTGTGGGTAGCTTCCCCATACAGCGGACTTTACGATTGGTGCATCGAACATGTCAGTGTTGAACATGTCAATGATTGTCTGGACGACTGCTGCACCTGTTACGGTACTTGCAGATACGAAGTCAGCACCGACCTGTGACCTTACGCTTGGTACCTGTACAAGAAGCTGCTTTCCGCCACCAAGTTCCTGTACGTTGGTGTCGTCGCCATCGTTTACGCTAACGAGTTTTGCTACAGCATCCTGGATTGCACCGGAGTTGCCAACAATATCGTAATCGAGTTCTCTTCCGAGGATCTTTTTCTTTGCTCCGCCCATTGCACCTGTTTTAAGTGCTTTCTCGATACCTGCGAGATTCACAGCAACGGTTCTCTTTGTATCTTTGATGATATTTTGAATCGCTGCGTTTCTTGTTGGCGCAATATCCATAAGATCAACGCCGCTTTCCAACAGTTTTCCTCTGTCGTCGTAAATGTCTATTTTATCAGACACGTATATTTTCCTCCTATGTTTCTATTCAGAAATCGCCCATTCTGGAAATGTACAGGTGAACGAATGAATGCTAATTACTTTGTACCACATAGTAATTTCCTGTACGAATTTTTTCCACTGGGAATTCTCGGAATAATTAAGCAACGATGACGTTTAAACCTTTTGCATCGATTCCTGACAATTTCGCAATCATCAACCGCAAGCAAAATTTCCATGCAAAAATTATTCATCATGTCATCCATTGACATTTGCGTGGAGAAGACTTAAATAAAAGAATGCAGGCCAAAGAAATATCTTATTTTTTCCTTTATAAATATAATGTCTTTTCATCGCGTATATGATGAATTATTACTATTTGATCATGCGAACCACAAACCTTTAAGTACCTATATATTATCTAACTCGTCCTATGGAGATCACTGCTGACGTAGGAGGCAATCCGGGAATAGATTGCAAAGGCTTCTGTACATATTGTTATTTCAAGAAAGTAAAAGAAAATCCTCCATTTGGATGTAAGTACTGTTTACCTTTCAAAAAAGGATGCGACTACTGCACAAGAGGTGTCAGGGAATCCTATTCCGGTTTTAAGCCAGGTCAGTATGTGTTCCAGGAACTCTACCAGCGTTTAATGATGACAGCTAATAAAATCGATAAGATCACCATAAGTGGCGGGGGGGACGTAAGCTGTTATCCTGATCTGATGGAACTGGTGGCTAACATTGCCCAGTTCGGACTGCCTATACATCTTGGTTACACCAGCGGAAAAGGTTTCA
This sequence comes from Methanolobus bombayensis, assembly GCF_017873415.1. Classification (GTDB taxonomy): domain Archaea; phylum Halobacteriota; class Methanosarcinia; order Methanosarcinales; family Methanosarcinaceae; genus Methanolobus; species Methanolobus bombayensis. Next base: position 224,398 of record NZ_JAGGKD010000005.1, read on the forward strand.
TTAAAGGTGATGAGGCAGAGTTCTTCATAGAATATGGTGTTAATGAGGTATCATTCACAGTATTTGCAACCGATCCGCATCTCAGGAAAGAATACATGCGCGACCCGGAACCTGAAGCTGCACTGGAAGTTTTGCGTCAGTTCTGTCAGCATTGTGACGTTTACGCAGCAATAGTTCTCATTCCCGGGGTAAATGATGGTGATGTTCTTGACAAAACCCTTGCAGACCTTGAAGAGATGGGAGCTAAAGGTGCAATACTTATGCGCTTTGCCAATAATACAGAAGAAGGTCTCATACTGAATAACTCTCCGATAATGGAAGGGATCGAAACGCACAGCATTGAAGAATTTGTAAATATAGTAAAGGATGCAGATGCAAAGTACAATCTCCGCATAACAGGAACACCACTTGAAGACCCGTTGATAGGATGTCCTTATGCAATCAGAAATGAACCGGATGAACTGGAAAAACTTCCTGAGGTCAGAAAAGATGCAACAATTCTTACAAGCAGAGCCTCAAAAGACAGACTTCAGGAGATATTCACAAAAATTGGAAGTGCTGTTAATGTTGTTGCCGTGGACAAGGATATCGGTTGCCTCATTACAATAGATGATCTGAAAAAACTGGACCTGTCAGAAGTAAAGGAAACTGTTGTAATTCCGGGAAGAGCATTCGTACATGATCCAGAGGTTACAACTGTACTCTCAGAAGACGGTGTCTCGCGCTTTGTCCGCCGTGGACCTGATATGCTTACCTACGATGGTGAGATGTCAATAGGTCTTTCAAAAGAAGAAGTTCTTGAATTTGAGGTGGAGCAGTTCACAGAACTCATTCATGAAATAAATGCAATAGGTCTGCCTGTTAATGAATAAAGTACCCCTGTTTTTATAAGAGGACTTATCACATAAACTCCAGAAGACCGGTCTGCTTGGACCTGTCATTCTCAAAGAGTGATTGCATATCCAGGCCCAGCAGTTCTATCCTCTGCTTGGTATAACTTGAAACATTATACTCGTAGGCAACTTTCTTTGAGACCTCCAGATACTTTTTCACCGCACCTTCATGCACAGTCAGTATGACCCTGCCCCCGCATTTAGGACAAACCCCGGTAAGTGGAGGTCTGCGGTACTTAGCAGCACATTTCAGGCATCTGGTTCCCTGCCTTGAAAATGCCCTGAGATTACCGAACATATCCGGCAGGAAATGAGATATAAGCACTCTTTCAGCCACATTGGAAGCATCAACAGCCCGTATCTTGTCTGCAAGTGCAAGCTGTGCATCCATTTTCTCAACCATGCTTCCAAGTGTCTTGTAAGCACTTTTCAGGGGACCTGCTGCAATGTCGCTGGTGTCATGTGTGTACATGAAATGCTCATACTGGTCCGGTGTTCCAAGTCTGGAACTTATAAGATCAAAAGTAGATTCCAGGTCCTTTGGGTTAGTATAATTGAGGGTTGCTTCATAGAACTCAAGTGGATAATGGTCACACACATCTATATTATGCGCCTCTTTGTCAACCTCACTCGGGTCAAGACGTGTGGTAAGTACAAGAGGTGCATCCATTTTTCCACCCCTTTTCTCAGGCAGATAGTCCCTTGAGAAATTAATAAGACCATCCATTAGCAACATCACACAGTCCTCATCCCCGTCACAATTCCTTCTTTTAGCTGCATGAAAGAAAGGATGTGCATAACCGACCGATGCCTTGGTAAAACCTACAAGTCTTCCAAGCACACCTGCGGATGTGTGCGGAGCCAGGCCCATGAGCATAACACCCACAAGATCCTCCAGTTTCTCCGCATTATAGTATGGTTCCTCACCGTAATATTTCTCAAGAAGATTGTCTATGTACTTTGTGGTCCTGAGAAGATACTCGCCACAATCATACGAGACAACAAGGTCCTGCACTTTGAGGCAGACTACCTGGTTATCCCTTTCAAGAGGGTTTCCGTATATATCTTCCGTATATCCTATTTCCAGAAGTTTTTCCACTCTGATCCCGAGTTCATCGGAACGGATATGGGTAAGGGGAATGTCGGACATATCATACCTGACTGTTCCGTCTTTGAAAGTATAAAGGTCATATTTTGCTCGGAGAATCCCTTTTTCAAGAGGTTCCGGGGTCATTGTCCCGGACATCATTCTCTTCACGCCCTTGAATTCAATGTTTTCCCGTTCACCAAGCTTTGCAAAAGCAGCCTGATATATCTGTTTGAAATTTATATTCTGCATTTTCACACATGTGGTCTTGGAACCACATTTCGGGCATTCTTCTTTCTGTGATGATATTCCGCACCTGGGGCAGAAGAGTTTTGGAATTGTGAATTCGCCGCAATCACAACGATAACGGAATGTGTCCATCCCGCAGGCAGGACATATTCTATTGCCGATTTCAACCCTTATCTGCCCAACCTTGCTGTTCATTGAAGATATATAACTTGCAGCAGCTTCCATCTTTCTTGTATTGCCTGCAGAATCTCCTATCGGGAATAAAACATGAGGTGCAGGGGACATTTTTCTCTTGTTTGATTTCTCAGGACGTCCCATTCTGGCACCTATCCTGATCGGTGCACGCTCTCTTACAAAAAGTCCGCTGAGTTCATTTATAAGTGGCACAGTTTCAGTTACTTCTTCCGGCAAAGAAGTCCATTTTTTCTTTAGCCCTGCATCCAGTCCCAGGCACCTGATGAAAGGTAATGGATTTTCGATAACTATTTTTCCGTCACTTAATCTGTGAAGGACAAGTAGATGCTCAAGTATTGTTTTTATGCCGGAATCATTTGCAGTATCCAATGGTAATTCAAGGATTTTTGAATCATCAGAAAGGGTTCCGTTCTCTGATATAAAAGATGCAAGCGTGGCATAATCTGTTACGGAAATATCGTGCCAGAGGTGCGTATATTCAGGATGCAGAGATACTTTATACTTATCACATAGCTCCAGTGCAAGTTCCTGTGAAGGTTCTTTAAGTTCATCTCTGGAATAAGGCGAGTTATCAACTTCTTTTTCAAACTCCTGAATCCACCATTCAAAGCAATAAGAAGCCGGTACAAGAGGATGGTTATTCTCAAGGAAGTCCCCGTAATTGATTAGGATCTCGCCTATATCAATGATATGTTCAACTTCAGGGTGTATATCGATGGCCATCTGTTCATCGTCGATCCTGACAACATCACCCGACTTCAGTCTTACAGTAGGTCCTTCCAGACTGTCCACAGGTGCCATTCCGGCAGCTTTTCCGGGTCTTTCCACCTTAAGTTGTGTGCCTGCAACGATAAAACTGTCCATTATATACATACTTGCAGGACTTATTCCTGAAGCGGCGAAGGATGTATTTCTTGACCTGCCATACCTGAGCCTGAATCCTCCGGGGCGCATGGGGTGGGAGAATACCGGACGTCCGGCTATCAGGTCACGCAGATATTTGTCCTTTGGTTTAACACCTATAAAACTGCTGTCTTCATCGTCTGAACTTTTGGTTCCGGCTATGAGCTGGTCAAGCCACTCCCATCCGTCCATGCCCAGTTTATTTACGTGCTTCTGGACCTTTGGAGCTTTTAGTGCCAGACCTTCAGCAAGTACAAGACACATGCCTCCTCTAACTCTGTTTGTCTCTATCCTGTCAAGGTTCCTGTAACCTTCAACTTCTTCGGCTTCAGTGGGTTCTCCGTCTATGCATATGGGGCAATTCTCAACGATAAGTCTGATCTCATCCTCGGAAGGTGTGTATTGCAGGGTTGCCACCCGCCTGTAAAGCAGGATTTCTTCTACATATCTTTCAACTTCTTCCTTGCGTGGTTTGTACCTTTCAATTCCCACTGCGCGGCGAACATAATCTCCCACAAGTACTGAGAGTGCCTGGGCCGTACCTCCGGCACTGCGTATAGGTCCTGAATAATAGATTCTTATGTATTCGCTTCCATCATCGTTCTTACCAAGAGTGACCTTGTCAATTCCTTCAATAGGAGCGGCTACAACACCTTCAGTAAGCATTGCAACGGATACGCGGATAGCAGCTTCAATGGCTTCTTCCTTTGACTCGAATTCTCCTACTACTCCTTCAGCTACTGCCTTTCCTATTGCAAGAGCACCTTCCTCACGGGACATGGTCTCATCGAATATGCGTATCTGTTCTGCGACTCCTTTTACGCCAATGAGGTTTTCCACTCTGTCGGCAAGGTCTTTTGCAAGCGGTATTTCGATATGTGGTTTTGGATCTCCACCTTTTGAACGTGCACTGTTTGCGATTTCTATCTCTTTATGGAGCTTTGCTTCAAGTCCTTCGAAATACTCCTTCATGGTGTCGCTTACTACTATTTCACCCATTAGAAATCGCCCTCTGTGAAGATGCCATTATGCTTTTGTTATTAAAATTGTTTTCCTGTATTTTTCAGTATTGCAGGTTAGTACACGGACAACTATAACTATAATTGTATTCAATATATATTTGGTACGATGTATGGGTGATTATGTGGCTGGAAACAAGAAATCATTTTAAAATAATGCACTCATTCGGCTTTTCTATTCATCCATGACTGTTAATATTACGGATTATAATCAAATATTCATATAAACTCATTATCTATCAATAAATAGATAATCATACATGGAGGAAGCGGATGAAAAAAATATTAATTCTATTGATGCTGCTGACCCTGATGGTGCCAGTAGCAAGTGCCGATATAGTCAGTGACCTCGAGATCAAGGTAAATGAGTACAATGAAAATTCAGAATATCTACCTTCATATCTTAAGAGCCTGCTTGGAGATGAAGTGATCAAACTTGTTATCGTAACTGATGCAGGTGATGAGGTTTACGTCAAAGCAGTTACAGAAAATGCGTATGTAACAACATTTGAGGAAGTAACAGAAGATACTGAATTTGATGCTACTATGATAATAGGGACCAGCGAATCAACTGTTAGAAACGTGATTAACTCTGAAACCCCACTGGAAACTTTTATCGAGGCAAAAGACAATGGTGACATTGTCATCGAGCCTGTGGGTATTATGAACAATGTCACTTACACTGTAGCAAATGTCGTTCTCAAAATATCTCAGCTACTTGGTTTTATTTGAGCCAGGTTTTAAATTGAAGCTAAATTACAAAGAAAATTAGCAGTTTTACTAGCAAACAACACTTTATTGTATGTTCAGCGAATATCCAGCTCGCTGGCCATATCTTTATAGACTCTGCCTTTATCTGTTGTGACAAAGAGGTTACCTTTCTGCTCAATTAGCTGTTTTTCTTCTAACGTAGAAAGATACTTATTTGCAATTGTTGAGTTAAGATTTGCTCCGTAAACGATCTGTGTTTTTTTTGCGCCATCCATTGCAATTTTTAAAATAGCAATTGTAATATCCAACCTACTCCGTCTTCTAATAGTATGCCCCCTGCATTCTATGTTCAGTACCACTTTTAACCACTAATATAATTATGTATTAATGGTATACCACTATATTCCAAATATCAAATATCCTCTATTTAATACCATCGATTTGTAATTATACTAAGTAAATATGTTACTGAATTGATACAACTGTTACGTCTTTGAATGCCCTGACTATGAATTGCATTTTGGAACAACAGTTAAATTTATAATAAATACAGCAGTAGAGATATCGTAAAATCTCAAATGCGGGAGTAACCAAGCGGCCAACGGTGGCAGACTCAAGATCTGCTCGCGCAGGCGTTCGGGGGTTCGAATCCCTTCTCCCGCACCACATCAAGGTGATCTTTTTTGTCAAATCCAATTGATCATGATACTGTTGTATCAGCAATTATTGATATTTTAGAAGAGGCTGAGACTGTACTGCCACAGGATGTTGTTGATGCGTTAAAAAAAGCCACATCTGAAGAAAGATCCTCTGTTGCAAAAGAGCAACTTGAAGCAATTCTGAAAAATATAGATATTGCAGCCAGGAAAAAAGTGCCAATGTGTCAGGATACCGGTATTTTGATTTTCTTTGTAGAGATCGGTCGTGATGCAAAAATGGATTTCAGACTTGAGGATGCCATTCTTGAAGGTGTTAGAAAAGCAACCGAATCAATACCACTACGTCCTAACGCAGTTGATCCGATAACACGCAGCAACAGTGGTAATAATACCGGAAGCGGCATTCCTGACATAAAATACGAACTTGTGGATGGCAGCAGTATAAAGATAACGGTGGCACCTAAAGGGGCAGGTTCTGAGAACATGAGTTCTATAAAGATGCTTAATCCGACTGAAAAGGATAGTATACGCAACTTTGTGCTTGAAACCGTCCTGAATGCAGGTGGAAAACCATGTCCTCCGGTAGTTGTGGGAGTTGGTATTGGCGGTTCATTCGATAAATCTGCAAGACTTGCCAAATCTGCTCTGCTTGAAAAAGTTGATGTAATGAACGAAGAAGAAAAAGTTCTGCTTGACGACATAAATTCGCTTGGTATCGGGCCAATGGGACTTGGAGGAAAAACAACTGCTTTAGCAGTCCACATTAAAAAAGCATACTGTCATACGGCTTCTCTGCCGGTTGCGGTGAATATCCAATGCTGGGCAAACCGTCATGCTTCAGTTGTCCTTGGTGGTGATGAATAATGGAATACAGACTTGAAACTCCACTGAAAAAGGAAGATATTGAGCAGCTCAAAGCAGGTGATATAGTTTATCTCACTGGAACTGTTTTTACTGCAAGGGATGAAGCCCACGCAAGAATTCTTGAGATGGCAGGGGAAAATAAAGAACTTCCATTCGATCTTGAAGGGGCAGTAATATACCATTGCGGTCCGCTCATGAAAGGAAAAGATGCTAGCTGGGAAGTTGTTGCTGCCGGACCCACCACCAGTGCGAGAATGTCAAAAATGACACCTGAACTGCTGGATGTTCATGAAGTACGTGCTTTTGTTGGAAAAGGTGGAATGGACAATGTTTCAGAATCTATGGAGGGAAAGTCTGTTTACCTTGCATTTACGGGAGGTTGTGCCGCACTTGCAGCCATGAGCATTGAAAAAGTGAGTACAGTACACTGGCTTGACCTTGGAATGCCTGAAGCTGTCTGGGAACTGAAGGTAGAGAATTTCGGACCTCTTGTAGTTGGAATTGATTCACATGGCAGTGATCTTTTCACAGATGTAAGAAAAAAATCAGTGGAAGCTTATTCTAAAATAGAATAAACCTTCCTGTTTTAAAATCTTGACTTTTGTTTTCTTTTTTGTTTTTAGATGGCGAAAGTGAATACCATCCAGGCAATCAGAGTAAGGATTATAGAGTGTTTAAGACCCTGGAACACAGAACCTTCACCCATTTGTCCTGCCACAAGTCCGCTCATAAATCCCTGAATAACTCCTGTGTGCATCATTAAACGTGTGTATTTTGCAGGATCGAACGAACCTATGAACTGGCTTCCGGCACCTGCTGCCTGTGCAGCTTTTCCAGCTTCTGCCATTGTCGGTACAAAGGTGGATGTGAGCATTCCGATGACAAAAAGGAACACAAAGAAAGACATGTAGCTGATGACTACATAGACCATCATATTACCTCTTCTCTCACGCTCCAGCAGTTTAACCTCTCTTGCGTCACGGGCAGCAGCTTCAAGAACAGCAGCAACACGTCCTCCTGCCTTACTTGCCTGTGTGATAAGTGACACTGACCTCACAATTATCGGAGTTGAGATCCTTTTTGCAAAATTGTGCAATGCTTCTTCAAAAGAAACACCCCAGGACATTGCCGCATCCATTGTCTGAACTTCCTTGGTCAGGGCACCGTATTCGCCTTTAGCAACAGTATTGACCGCTCTTGGGAGGGTAAGTCCTGCCCTGCTCATTTCAGATATGTCCCTGAGGAAAGTAGGCAAATATTCTTCTATAGTGTCTGTTCTGTTGTATTTTTTATGAAATGTGAATGCAGGAGGTGTTATTGAGATGAGCACTGAAAAGATGATGACATCATCTATTATTGGTGTTCCCCACGTAGCTATCATGCCAATTACAAAGAATACAATAGCAATGGGTATACTGATAACGAATGTATATTCCGGATAAAGGTAAAGCGTCTTAAAAGGATCTTTAAAGAACTCTTTAATAACCACATTTTTCGTTGCTTCCTCCATTTTAGAACTTATCAGGTTGTCTTCCAGCTCCGATAATTCTTCTTCCGTAAGCATGTCCTGATCTTCTGCATTGAAATTCAAAAATTCCGGTAATTTCATTTTAGGCCTCCGGAGTTAGGGTACTGATAAGAATAACGTACATGATACTGCCAATAGGTATCAGTGCGTAGATTATCACATAAAGGAATACAAGTTGTGCATTTCCCATTATCGACATAATAGATATTACAACTACCAGGAACAAAGGACCGGCAACAAAAGCCGTTACATATGTCTCCCCCAGAAGACCAAGGGTTTCCAGGAATTCCTTCTGGTTCTGTCGGTTTTCCAGAATATATTGTTCAGTCTTTATTTCGAAATAAGGTTCAAGCTGGCCACCGGAAGTTACTACGGTGATCGCACCCTGCAGGAAATCCTGCAATGCCGTTGATGGTGTTGTAACAGAAAGGTTCTTCATGGCGGTCACAAGATCATGACCAAGTATTTCCAGGTCACGTACCAGATACCTGCATTCTACTGACATCTCACCGTAAATGTCATTGTTTGCAAGTGATCTGAAAAGGTCTACAGGAAGAACTCCTGCACCTGACATGGCTGACATATAGTTAACAGCATATGGAAGCATACTGTCAATTCTTCTTTTCCTGTCCCCTGCCATGATTGAAGGATAAACCAGGAATAGCTTATAAATTACCACGAAGACAAGGACTGTGAAGGCAATCCCAAAAAATATTCCAAGAACAATAGATTTGTACTGGAGATATGGTGCCATCCATCCGGGAAACATAATCCTTGTAGGACTGACCTCTGGAACCCCAAAGACAATAAACAGGAAAGAAACACCAATCAAGGCTATAAATGCACTCAGTATAGCACTCAGGAGTGCACCGGACATGTAGACATCAAAGGCCATGTCTACTCTGTTCTTAAGTAAACTATGACGAAGGCCGAAGAACTCAACCCTCTTTTTCTCATAGTATTTTCCAAAAAGGTTGTAAGCAAAGACAAAATACGGATTAGCCATACAATTCCTGCCTTACGAGTTTCATTATCATTTCCGGTTCACGGTTATAGCCCACAACTATCTTTGCAAAGTCTCTGAAGTGAGTGATGTTCTTGTCACGGGCCCATTCCAATATGTCCTGTCGTCGTTTGAGTTCATCACGGACTTTCTCTTCAGTCCATCCGCGGTTTTCCATAACACTTTCAATAATGTAAGAACGTCCGGAGTACTGGAACATGTCACGGGCTGCATCCCATACGAAAACATCATTTGTAAGCAATTCACCTGTTCTCGGGTCAACACCTACTATCTCAGTAAGACTCTTGCACCTTCTGACACGTTCTCCATCAACCTTGACCTGTACCTGGATAGCCACAAGATCGAGTGCCTGTATCATTATCCTTGGTACATTGATTGGTGGGTTTTCCAGTCTGTGTACTACAGATTGCACTGAATCTGCGTGCATTGTTGAGAATGTTGTGTGTCCTGTGGACATTGCCTGGAACAGTACATATGCTTCAGCTCCTCGAACCTCACCCACAAGGATATATTCGGGCCTTTGTCTCAGGGACGCCCTGAGAAGTTCATACATTTCAATGGAACCTTTGTCCTCTCCTGCAAATGCCTGTCTTGTAACGCCAGGGATCCAGTTCGGATGTGAAAGGTTCAGTTCTCTTGTATCTTCAATGGAAACGATTTTCATTTCCGGCTGGATGAAAAGTGAGACAGCATTCATGGCTGTTGTTTTACCGGATGCGGTACCTCCGGCAAAGATAAGACTTTTACTTGAATCCACAGCAAGCCACATATAAGCCATCATGGCTGTTGAGAATGTATGGAACTCTATCAGGTTTGCGGGAGTTATCGGATTATCCTTGAATCTTCTGATAGTAAAAGTACTTCCTCTGGTTGTGATCTCACGTCCAAGGGTCATCTGGATACGTGATCCATCCGGCATTGTTGCATCCAGCAGCGGCTTTGCAATAGAGATGTGTCTTCCGCATATCTGTGCAATTCTGATAGCAAATGAATCCAGTACCTCATCAGAAGGGAATTCAATGTCACTTGGGATTGAGTTGTATTCTTTATGATAGATATATACAGGAGTGTTAGGTCCGTCACAGGAAATATCTTCAAGATACGGATCTCTCATTAACACATCGATCTCCCCGTATCCTACATAGTCACGGACGATGTGGTATAATATTCTCTCACGTTTTCTCGGGGAAATATCAATTTTGAATTCCTGCAGGTATTTGACTACATTTTCTTTCAGGTAATCCTCTGCATTCCTGCGGGATATTTCCTTAAGATTTACATCAAGTGTTTCCACAAACTTCAGTTTTATTGTATCAAGGAGTTCCTGTTCCTTTTCCGTAAGTAAGGGTTCTATTGCCTGATACTGGTACTCATGTGATTCCGGGTCGTATGCTATTCTCACATAAGCATAGAGGGGATTAACCTCATACAGTTCCACTTCTCTGAAAGGACTGTCTGCAGGCATTGTAAGGTCTACTATTGGTCCATGCTCCACAACATTATATGGTTCCATGAGGGATTTATTAGATGAGAATAACTTGCTGATACGATCAATTATCGAAGAACCTTTTTTCTCTTCTTCAAATAATTCTTCTTCAACAGCTTCTTCACTAAATATATCGGAAACAGTATCCTTCCAGAAAGAATCCTTCTCTTCCTCAATGCCATCTCTGTATGAAGGAACATAAACATCATCTATCTTGCTTTTCAGACTATCGATACTTACTGGTTCGGCATCAGGCAGTATCAGGTCCGCAAGCTCTCCGATCACACTGTCATCGTCAACTTCCAGAATATTGTCGGCATTTTCTTCATAATCTGTCTCATGGTCTGTGCTTATTTCCTGAATTGCTATGTCTGGAGCATCATAGATTTCATCTCCTGATTCCCTGACAAAAGAACTCTCTCTGATTTCAGTAATTTCAGTCTCTTCGTCTGATTCTGCTAAATTGCCTTCAGTTATCAGATCCTCTGCAGGTACTTCGATGGGAGTATCATCCAGTATGATGACATTTTCCTCCGGCACAGATGAATGAATTTCATCCGCATCATCTTTTTTCTCAGTCAGATCCTCTGGATCATTATTTGTACTCAAATCACCATCCCCGGTAATCGTGGCCATTCAGGTTATATTCCAGATATAATGTTTCAGGCATTTTTTTCATAATTACACCCGGATCAGTTCCTGTTCTTTGCAAGGGAGAACTTTCTTGCTTTCTTTTTCTTTTCAGGTGCTTTTATGACCATTTCTTCCTCTGGTACTTTGATACCTGCGATTTCAGCTGCCAGACGGTTGAAGTTTCCAGAAACCTGTGAAGCAGGATACTTGATAACCACCGGTGCCTTGAAAGCCAGTGAATTTTTTACGTTCTTCTCTTCATTCATAGTTGCCAGTATCTTAAGCCCAAGAGTTGTTTCTACTCGCTCAGCACTAAGTTCGTTCTGGGTAACTTCGGTCCTGTTCAGCAATACACCTCTGAACTGTTTTCCCATATTGTCGGAAACTACCTTGATCTTCATTGCACCGGCAAGTGATAGTATGTCCGGATTAACGACCTGGATTATCTCATCTGCAAGTGATATTGCTAAAAGTGAATTCTTGCTGATCCCGGTGGGGGAGTCCAGTATAATATAATCGTATTTTTCTTTGACACTCTCAAGGATATCGCCGATAATGTCCATGTTCGCATTTACAAAACCCTGAAGTGAAATGCTTCCCGGGAGAATGTGCATGTTGTTTGGTCCGTCATAAATGGCCTCTTTAAGCTCTGCGCTGCCTGCAAGTACTTCATGAATACTTGCTTTTGAAGTTTCGAGTCCCAACATCAGCCCTATGGTGGGCATTCCTATATCAACATCGATGAGTAGAGTTTTCTTTGCAAACCCTGCCAGAGCGGCACCAAGATTTATAGCAGCCATACTGGTGCCTGCACCACCCTTCCCTGAGACGATTGTAAAAATTGTTGCTGTCATAAAATGCCTCTGTTAATGATCCCAATTGATGTACCTTTCAAGTGTAGATCGGTCTGGTTAATGTAACATTATATAATCACGACTAAATACTACTTATAAATATAAATACATATCTATATTATTTGTTGTAAAATTGTTCACAGAACAATAATTTATAGAATCATGACTCATTTTCCCATATGTCCAAATCTGAAAAAAATGACATCAGACTTTTCCTGTATCATGCAAAACAGTGTGATCCCAGGAAATGTACTGGCAAGAAAATGGCTAAATTCGGACTTGTGGATCTTTCTGAAAAAATCGGAAAAATCCCATCAGGGTCAATATTACTTGATCCTATGGCAGAAAAGGCTCTCTCACCGGAAGACAATGTTAAAAAAGGCATAACAGTACTCGATTGTTCATGGGAGGAAGTCGAAAGAGTGTTCCCTCATCTCCTTAAAATGAGACTGCAACATCGGGCACTGCCCTATCTTGTGGCTGCAAATCCGGTTAATTTTGGAAGACCATTCAAACTGACCTCAGTGGAAGCATTTGCTGCTGCACTTTACATTCTTGGTAACAAGGAGCAGGCTGAACATATAATGTCAAAGTTCAACTGGGGACACACGTTCCTTGAGCTCAACCATGAGCCACTTGAAGAATATTCAGGAGCAAAGGACAGTAAGGATATTTTAAGGATACAGAGCGAATATATGTAATACCGGATGTGATTATATGATTCAAATAGGAGTTATTGGGGCAGGTTCATGTGACGGGGCATTGAAAAAGATTGCTGAAGAAGTTGGTGCTGAAATTGCCAGAAATGGAGCAATACTTCTTTGTGGCGGACTCGGAGGAGTAATGGAGGCATCAGCAAAAGGTGCTAAAAATGAGGGAGGTACAACAGTTGGTATTCTCCCTGGTGACAGGCGCAGTGATTCAAATAATTACATGGACATTGGGATCGTAACTGAAATGGGGCATGCCCGCAATGTGATAATCGCACGTTCGTCAGATGCGCTGATCGCTGTTGGTGGTGAATATGGTACGCTTTCAGAGATTGCTCATTCACTTAAAATGGGAAAAACAGTTGCAACTCTTAATTCTAAATGGGAGATTGAAGGCACACTCAAAGCAAAAGATCCAAAAGATGCGGTCAGGATTGTCCTGAACGGCATCAGCAAATCATAATCCTGATTATTTTTTCCTCTGATTTTGGAATTACGATCAGATCTCAAGATCAATTCCTATCGGGCAATGATCAGAGCCCATTACGTCCGGAAGTATGAATGAATCTTTGACGTTGTCTTTGATATTCTCACTAGCAAAGAAATAGTCAATTCTCCAGCCAACATTTCTTTCCCTTGCTCTTGTCCTCATACTCCACCAGGTGTAGTTCTCAGGTTCTTCATTGAAAATCCTGAAAGTGTCTACATACCCGTTGTCAAGAAGTTTGTCAATCCACGCGCGTTCCTGAGGAAGGAAACCTGATATCTTTTCATTCTCTTTTGGTCTTGCAAGGTCGATTTCCTTGTGTGCGGTATTCACGTCACCACAGACGATTATTTTCTTGCCTCTGGATTTGAGGGTGTTAGCATATTCAAGGAAAGCATCGTAGAATTCCATCTTATAGTCCAGTCTTTCAGATGATGCTTTTCCATTTGGGAAGTAAATGTTAAAGAGTACGAAATCTCCGAAGTCAGCTATTTGTGTGCGTCCTTCACTGTCAAATTTTTCTATTCCGAAACCGCACTTTATATCCTCTGGCTCTTTTTTAGTGTATAGTGCAACACCACTATATCCTTTTTTTTCAGCAGATGCAAAGTAGTTGTAATATCCGCCAGTTTCAAGAAGTCCTGCAGGAAGTTGTTCCCTGCGTGCTTTTGTTTCCTGGATGCAGAGTATGTCAGGCTTTTCTTCATTGAACCAGTCAAGAAAACCCTTTTTATGAACCGCTCGTATGCCATTTACATTCCATGAAATTATCCTGATCTTACTCATTTTATTTCTCCGGGATTTTTGATATTATTTGCTAACTTATCTGTTAAGTAGCTTGCTCAAAAACATGTGTTTCTGTTTGCTGAACCGGTTTTTGTGCATTGCATATGTGTAATATATAGTTCTAAATAGTTCTAAATGCTAAATGAGAAAAAAGCTTAAATAATAATAATTATTATTTAGTGTTTGTTCTTACATTGGATATGTTAAGAACAAGAAAAAGCGAAGAGTGTTCAAACATGAAAAAACCAGACATCAAATATACAAACCAGCGGATTGAGATCCTGGAATTCCTCAAGGAATTTGATGGTCATCCAACTGTAGATGATGTCTATGAGGGAGTAAGGCAAAAACTGACCCGCATCAGCAAGGCTACGGTTTACAACAACCTGAAATTCCTTGCTGAAAAGGGATTGATAAAGGAGGTGAATGTAAAGGGGGTTTCAAGGTTTGAATCCAATCTGATACCTCATCATCACACAATATGCCTCGAGTGTGGAGAAATAGCAGACTATGAATCAGAAGAGCTTAGCGATTACGCTATGAAAATAGCAGAACAGATAGATGACTTCAAAATAGAATCAGCAGACACTAACTTTTACGGAATTTGTAAGAAATGTATGGAGATGGAGTAATTATGGAAGAAGAAATAGTAACAATGCCACTTATCGGAGACGCAGCACCAAGCTTTAAAGCAGTGACAACTAACGGAGAAATTAATTTCCCTAAAGATTACAAGGGCAAGTGGGTAATTTTGTTCAGTCACCCCGCAGACTTTACACCTGTATGTACAACTGAATTTATGACATTCGCAACCATGCAGGAAGAATTCAGGGAACTGAACACAGAACTTATCGGACTGTCCATTGACAGTATCTATGCCCACATTGCATGGCTGCGCACAATCAAAGAGAAGATCGAATACAAGGGCATGAAGGATGTCGAAGTAACATTCCCTGTTATTGAAGATCTTAAGATGGAGGTTGCAAAGAAGTTCGGAATGGTACAGCCAAATGCTTCCACAACACAGGCTGTAAGGGCAGTTTTCATCATGGATCCCAAGGCAACGGTAAGAGCAATCCTCTATTATCCACTGTCCAACGGAAGGAACATGGACGAGATCAAGAGAATTATACTTGCAATGCAGAAGTCTGATGCAGAGAACATCGCAACACCTGCAAACTGGCAGCCAGGAGATGACGTGATCATCCCACCACCAGGTTCATGCGGAACTGCAAAGGAAAGGGTCGAGACCGAAGAAGAAGGCAAGTATTGCCTTGACTGGTTCATGTGCCTGAGGAAACAGTCTTAAATACGTACGAAACGATATATTCCAGAGGTGACCTATCATGGGAACAAAAGGTGTAGAAATTCTTGGATTAGATGTAAATGAGTTGATTGAGTTACTGAACAAGGCCCTTGCAGACGAATGGCTTGCATACTATCAGTACTGGGTCGGTGCAAAAGTAATCAAAGGTCCGATGAGAGAAGCTGCAGCAGCTGAACTCATTGAGCACGCAAACGATGAACTGCGCCATGCAGACATGGTTTCCAACAGGATCTTACAGCTTGGCGGAACACCTGTACTCTCCCCGCAGGAATGGGATAAGATAACAAACTGTGGATATGAAGCTCCGGAGGATCCATTTGTAAAGAAGATCCTTGAGCAGAACATCAAGGGAGAACAGTGTGCTATTCAGGTTTACAGCACAATCCTTGACAAAGTAAAGGACAAGGACCCTGTGACCTACGAGATCGTGTTACAGATACTCACCGATGAGATCGAGCACGAGGACGATCTGCAGGCTGTCATGGAAGATATCGAACTTATGCAGAGGAAAGACTAATCTTCATACGGATTAGAAGGATTTGGCATTTCCTGTTCATTTGAAATGGACGGGGAATGCATCATCTATTTTGTTTTTATTTTACTGTGCGCCAGTGCGCATGGCTGTTTTCGCTTTATATTGCCACTTGATGCTGTTTTCTCAAAAATGATCTCTGTTTGATTTGTAATTCATTTGCGATAGATATATTTAGAAGAATGTTTGTTAGATTTAATCATTAAATAACACTGTAAAAATAAAGATTTTCTATCGAAAGTATCGGATCAAATGAACATTTAATCATTTTGTTTATCACACTATTTCAAGATCTACGGAGATAACATGCATCTCATCATAGCAGAAAAACATATTGCAGCAAAAAGAATAGCTGCAATTCTGGCACCTAAAAAGGTAAAACAGGTTCGTGTAAGTGGTGTAGACACTTACGAATATGAATCTGAGGGGGAGAGAAAGGTATTCATAGGCCTTAGCGGGCATATTGTGAAACTGGATTTCCCTAAGGCATATAACAACTGGCAAAAGGTAGAGGCAAGTGAACTTATCGGGGCAGAAATAATCACAGCTTCAACCCAGGTAAAGATCGTATCCGCACTTAAGAAGCTGGGAAAAGAAGCTACAAAAGTCACGATTGCTACTGACTATGACAGGGAAGGAGAACTTATTGGTGTTGAGGCTCTTGACATTATCAAAGGCGTAAATGCTGATATTATATTTGAACGTGTACATTACAGTGCAATTACTCCTAAAGCCATTGATACTGCATTCTCGAACCCGACAAATGTGGATTTCAACCTTGCAGATGCAGGACATTCCCGCCAGGTCATTGACCTTGTATGGGGTGCATCGCTCACCCGTTATATTTCACTTGCAGCCGGTCGTCTGGGAAAGATGTTCCTGTCAGTAGGTAGGGTTCAGTCGCCCACGCTTTCACTTATCGTTGAGCGCGAAAAGGAAAGAGAGGCTTTTATTCCAAAACCATATTGGGAACTCTCAGCCATGCTTAAGAGCCAAAGCGGAGAGGAGTTCAAGGTCGAACACCGCACCAAAAGGTTCTGGGATAAAGCAGAGGTTGATGCGGCAATGGAAAAGATATCCATTGGAGACGATGCTCGGGTAACAGAACTTAAAACATCTAAAAAAACAGACAAACCTCCTACTCCTTTCAATACAACTGAATTTATCAGTGCAGCAAGTTCCATTGGCTTTACAGCAGCAAACGCAATGAGAATAGCTGAATCACTTTACACTAACGGTTTCATCTCATATCCAAGAACTGACAACACAGTCTATCCGGATACGCTTGATCTCAGGGCACAGATTGAGATTTTCAAGACCGGAGCTTTCAAACAGTATGCTCTCAAGCTGCTTGAAAAGAAAGAGCTTGTACCTACCAGGGGTAAGAAAGAAACAACTGATCACCCACCAATTTTCCCTGCATCACTTGCCAAAAAATCCGAAATGAACGAGCAGGAATGGAAACTTTATGAAATGGTTGTCAGACGTTTCTTTGCAACCTTCGCAGACCCTGCAATATGGGAGACTATCAGGTCAAAGTATGATATTGAGGCTGAGGAATTCAAAGCAAACGGTGCAAGACTTGTGGAACCTGGCTGGAGATGGTACTATCATTATAATGCACCTGAGGACAGACTGCTTCCAAAAATGGAAGAAGGGGATGTTCACTCCGTATTAAAGATTGATGTTGAGGCAAAAGAAACACAACCACCAGGAAGATACGGACAGGGAAGGCTTATCAGAATAATGGAAGAAATGGGACTTGGAACAAAAGCTACCCGTCATGATATTATCAGTAAACTTTACTCAAGGGCTTATGTACATGGAAACCCACTGCAACCTACTAAAACTGCCGTTGCGGTTGTAGACGCACTTGAAAAGTTCGCACCTACTATTTCCAAACCGGATATGACCAGTAAACTTGAAGCTGATATGGACAGGATCGCAGAAGGTGAGATTCCGGAAGATGAGGTTCTGAACGAATCCAGGGAAATGCTTGAAGGGGTATTTACTGATCTTGAAAAGAACAAGGATGATATCAGTGAGTCTCTGCGCGCAGGTCTGCGTGAGGACAAGATAATAGGCGAGTGTTCGGAATGTGGTTCCAATCTTATGGTAATGAGATCAAAGCGCGGTGGCCGTTTCATCGGATGCGAGGGCTATCCTGATTGTAATTTCTCCCTCCCTCTTCCAAGGTCCGGCCAGGTAATTGTAACGGATAAAATGTGCGAGGATCATGGTCTTTACCATATACGTATTATCAATGCAGGTAAAAGACCATGGAACCTTGGATGTCCTGAGTGTAACTTCCTTGAATGGCAGAAAACACAGGAAGAAGAGAAGAAAAAACAAAAGGAAGAATCTCCTGATAAGGAAAAGCCAAAGGCACTCAAAGATATCTCGGGCATTGGTAAGGTCACCGAAGAGAAACTAGTGGATGCAGGTATTTGCAGTGTGGATGAGTTATGTGAAGCTGATGCCCTGGAACTTGCAAAAGTTACAAGTATACCTGTCAAGAAAATAAAGACGTGGCAATCTGATATTTTCTAATGGGAACGGGTTTAACATGGAACTGGAATTTAAGGGTGCGTGCAGGGAGGTCGGAAGATCGGCCGTCCTTGTGGACGAAAAGGTCATGATGGATTACGGAGTTTCTCCGGGAGAACATATTAAGTATCCTGTGAACGGGTCCAGGCCGCAGGCAATTCTTGTTTCACACGCGCATATTGACCATTCAGGTGCTGTTCCAAATCTTATGGACCTTGAACCCGATGTTTTCATGACTCCACCTACTTTTGATCTTTCACATATGCTTGCACAGGATACTCTCAGGATCGCTGAAAGGGAAGGCGAGATGCCTGCATATGATTCCATTGAGCTTTCAAAGTTTGCTCATAACACTAAACAAATTGATACCGGTGTTCCATTTCATACTCATGGATATGATGTCGAATTCCTTGATGCAGGACACATACCCGGTGCTTCTTCGATACATCTGACAGACAAAGATAACAGAAGCCTGTTCTATACCGGTGACATCAATACAGCCGACACAAGACTTGTCCCGGGAGCTGTTGATTTTCCTGATTCTGACATACTTATTACTGAAAGCACATATTTCGGAGATGAACATCCGCCCCGAAAGGAAGTTGAAAACCAGTTCATAGATTCCGTAATGGATACTCTGGATATAGGTGGAACTGTTATTGTTCCTGCATTTGCCATCGGCAGGACGCAGGAGATACTAATGCTGCTGGATGCACATGGTATCAGGGCTTACGTGGATGGGATGGGAGTCAGGGCATACAAACTGATGACAAAACATCCGGAATATATCCGAAACCCTACTCATCTTAAAAGGGCATTTGATAATTCCATTGCAGTAAAAGGAAGAAAACGTGACTCAGTACGTCTGGAATCATCTGTTATTGTTACAACGGCAGGTATGCTGAACGGTGGTCCTGTATTGTATTATATCAGCAAGAAATTCAAAGACCCGAAATCCAAGATTATACTTACAGGTTACCAGGTCGAGGGTACAAATGGCAGGATGGCTATGGATAACGGTATAATTGAAAATGATGGGGTTATCCAGCACCTGAAACCGAAGATCGAGCAATATGATTTCTCTGCTCATTCAGGCGACAAAGAACTTAAGGAAATGGTTAAGGATTTCTGTGACAGGGGAACTGAGCATGTGTTCACAATGCATGGTGACAACTGTGAAGGATTTGCTGACTGGATCAATGAAGAGGTCGGTGTGAAAGCTTTTGCTCCTGAGATAGGAGAACGGTTTAGCGTATAAGAATCAAATTTTGTATAAGTGTTGCAATTTCTGTAATCTCTTGTTTTTTACAGGCATGAGGGATCTGAACAGCTAATGTCTTCATTCATCTTTTTTGCTTTTGACATTGCAGCTTTCAGGTTCTCTATTGCATCAATGTGTTCAGGGTCTATTTTAAGTACCCTGTTGAAACACTCGACAGCATCTTCATATTTCCCAAGACCAAAATAAGCAAGACCTTTTTTATTCCACACAACGGCAAACTTGTTGTCAAGTTCGATCTCCTTGTGGACCTTACTATAACATTTAATTGCTTCATTGTGCTTACCCATTACTCCGAGAATGTCTCCTTTGTTTACCCAGGCATTCTCATTTGATGGATCTATTTTGAGTATTCGGTTATAACATTTAATTGCAGCTTCACAGTTGCCGATTTTAAAAAGGATAGCTCCCATGTTACACCAGACATCGACATCTTTTTTATTAAGGCGAACAGACCTTTTGAAGCATTCAAGAGCTTCGTCATCCATTCCAAGAAAAGAAAGTGCTATTCCTTTGTTATTCCAGACCAATGCGAGTGCTTCATTACTCCATAGCTCAGGGTCCAGATCTTCATATTCAAGTATAAGTGAAAAATATTCTATTTTTTCTTCCGGATCTTCTGCTTCAAATGCTAATTTGAACCATTCCTCCGGCGTATCAGAATCCATTCAACCAACCAACTCCAGAATAATGTAATATCCTGAAATGATATCACATTTGCGTCAATCTATATTCACTTTTTACTTTTCCTTAATGTACATAACATATTAATTAAGTTATCGAAATTATTCGGAATCTAGTTATGAATATATTACATAATCAATAAAAAATATAATTTAATATGACCATAAAATACAAACTGTGATTAGTTTATTCCTATGTTTGGTTGACACATATATCAACTGGAGCATTGCGAATTTCATCAATATGCATCAACTTGTTCGCATCAATTCCCACAAGACACATGCCCTTTTTGTCCATTGACCATACATGAAATTTTTCTTTCACATCCTCAGGAATTTGTTCAGATGGCAATTCCTCTGGTTTGATGCTACATTCCTGCAGACCCGGATACTCGTCAGGATTCAATTCCATGATAGCGATAACTTTTTTCAGATCTGATAATAGAACAGTGATATCTTCATGGTCCCAATTGCGTATGCGCTCACAGATAATAGGTAGTAGTATTTTTGCAACACCTGAATTTGCAAGAATCTTGCATGACAGACAAAGAGCAGCATTGTCATACTTTACATTGTCATTCGGTCCCCTAAAGCAGAAAATTCCTTCACTGACAAGTTTTTCAAGGTCAGGTGGAACTTCAGATTTTTTGATGGCATCTTCTACTGTTCTCACATCAAAATCATATTCCTCGGCAATTTTCCAGATGGCTTTTTCGATAACGATTCCATTGTCTATCATTCTGACACATCCTGCCGGCATAACATGCATATTGCCACTAATTAGTTTCTTTATGGTATTATTCCAGCTTCAGCATATCTGATGGTGTATTAATGTTAACAAAACTCTTAAAATCTTGGTCTATTGTCCTGATAATTTCGGATTCCAGATAGATAACATTATCCAGAAAAGATACCGGAGAAAGAATACTTCTGTTGCCCTCATTAAGAGCATTTTCTATTGCTTCAAGCATGGTGTCTCTTTTATAAACTGCATGTAACGGTTCTTTTGTACCATACTCGCTTATCGGTATCAGTGCATCATGTTCCCCGACCATGTTGAACATCATATCAATAAGCGCCCTGTTAAGATATGGCATGTCACATGCAACAGTAAAAACATATTCTCCGTAAGCTCTCTCAAAACCGGAAAGCATCCCTGCAAGAGGACCGGTATTTTTTATCCTGTCGGTTACCACTTTTCTGTTGTGAAGATAGGAAGAGAATTCATGAACCTGTTCTTCATCTCTCAGGGATATTATCACTTCATCGGAAACATCATCCAGAACAGATAATGAACGCTCCAGAAGTGTATTATTTTCAAACATCATAAGGGCTTTTTCCCTGCCATTCATCCGGGTACCCAGTCCTCCAGCAAGCAGGAGTGATGAACGCTTTATCATACAAGTCCTCTCCTGCGCTCACTTCTGTATTCCTCAAGAATTGACTGGAACTGCTCCTGCTCTTTTTCCCGGAGACGCTCTTCAGCTTTTTCTTTCCATTTTTTGATGGATTCATCCAGCATATCAGGATCAACTGATGCCAGGTCTCCAACACGGTGAACTCTAACGTCTTTCAACACCGGGATCTCGTTATCATAAAACGCTTCCAGCGCAGCATGCGGCATATCTTCGGATATCAAAACAGCTTTAACTTTTGATTCTGACAACAGTGATGCAGTAACAGGCCCGCCTCCACTTGGATCTTTCAGGAACACCACATCATTCTCCTTGATCCCATAAAGTTCTCTTGTGTGCTGTATTGCTTCTTTTGTAAAGGCAGATATCACTTTTACAGGCATGCCTTCGCCTTTCACTTCTTTTTTGCGTATCTGTTTCAGGCGCTTGTTCTGCCTGCGCTGGTTCTTGAGATTCTTCCTGCTTTTTGCAAGTTCTTTATTCAGGCGATTTATCTCGTTATCCCTGATCTGTATCTCTCTTTCCCTTTTCACCTGTTTGTAGATAGAATTCTTAGTTTTGTTGATACGCATCTCAAGTTTCTCTATATTTTTATCCTTCTGCCCTGCTTCATATTTCAATTCTGATACATAATCTTTGAGCTGTTTGATCTGGGCATTCTTTTGCCGGAGTTCCTCACGTAGTTTCTTTACCAGTTCATCAGTTTCTGTAAGTTCTTCTTTGGCAGGCTCTGGTTCCGGTTTGACAAGGACCTGTATCTTTGACTCAGAAGCTACTTTCTCGATGGCTTCCTCAATGGAATCTCCATTAATTACATGGAATTTGATGCTGTCCGTATTGAGGTATTTAGGTGTTCTTTTTTCTACTCTGGAAAAGACATTCTTGTAGGATTTATATGTTGCAAGGGCTGCTGTAAGTGAATCGCGCTCATGGTCGTTGGAATAGCCGAATGTGCGTGCAAGAGCTATCTTTTCCTCTGCTCTTATCTCACCGCCGGGACTCCATATAACCGCGTTGAAACTGCGGCGTATCTTTTCTACTGCAGAAGGTGTGGGGTAAACATCTGTGGCAACAATTGCAGGTTTTCCGTATTCGGATATCATTCTGACAACTTCGTCGTGTGAAATCCCGCGAATGCTTTCCGAGAGCAGAAGTTCTCCATCAAGCGAAAGGATTGCAATTCCTACAGTTGTTCCAGGATCGATACCTACTATGGTGTATTTCCTTCCGGCTTTTTTCAGGGGCAGATATTGTATCTTGTCCCGTTCCACACTTTTAACAGTAACCTGCACATCAGCATTTGAAGACGGTTTTACAGGAACTCTGTCCCGACGTGCTTTTACTGTGAATTCCGACCTTACGTAACCGCCGAAACCTTCGGTAATGTGCTCGGTATATCTGTATCCGGTATCTCTGGAGAATTTACGCAGGATGCTCTCTATTTCCCTGCTTTTTTCTTTGACCGCACCGTGAACTTTCCTACGATAGCGGTTCTGGCTCCATCCGCCTCTTCCAAGGGAACGTGCACGGCTAACCTTGATGCGTGTAATATCCTCAAAAAGAGAAACTTCTTCTCCAACCCCAAGGCTTGCAAGTATGGCACAGGCCTCCGCTTCCTGGACAGGATCGAACTGATTAATTGAAAGTCCATGTTCCTTAGCTAGTCTGAGCAGAGGTTTCTGGTGAATTCCTCCGGTAACCTGTACAAGTCTGGTGTTGTCAGGGAGCTTTTCAAGAAAACGAATAAGACCTTTTTTGTTCGGTGCAAGCTCAAAAATGTTGTCAACTGCAATGTAATCCGGCCGGTCCTTGTTCAGCATGCGCAGTATCCTGTGAAGTCTGACCATGGTGTAATGACTGATTTCTCCGTCCCTTAGCACGGCAACGGCATATCGGGGAGCTTCCTGCGCTCTGGCTGATCCCTTTGCTATGTCAATGCCGTATATAACCCCGTTTTGCATACAATCTAATTTATGTTACTACTAAGATATATCAATGACCACTGACAGTTTCCAGCTTCAGCTCTGTATTATCTCTGACACTATCTCCCGGGAATCTCTGTCTATCCTGTATTTTCGCTTGAAGTGTT
Source organism: Methanolobus bombayensis (assembly GCF_017873415.1). Classification (GTDB taxonomy): domain Archaea; phylum Halobacteriota; class Methanosarcinia; order Methanosarcinales; family Methanosarcinaceae; genus Methanolobus; species Methanolobus bombayensis. Next base: position 248,358 of record NZ_JAGGKD010000005.1, read on the forward strand.
TCAGGACATTGGATACATCTCTTTCAAGCAGTTCCTCAGCATGTGGATGACTTATCTCAACATACTGTGGCCAGTCAATGAACTGAACTCCTCTCTCGTTCACAAAGATATTGTACTCACTGAGGTCTGAATGAATGTACCCTTTTTCATAGACAAGAGCTATCTGCGTTAGAATCTCATTAAGGAACCACTCCGGGTCTTCAAGTTTTGTTTTGTAGAGGAGTGTTCCCTTTGCCACATCCATTACAAGCGCATGACGGTTGTTGTCTATAAGTTTTGGAACGGATACTTCAGGATAGAGCTCTTTTAAAATGGCAGCCTCTCTTTTTGCAGCCAATCTTGCTGCATATATCCATGAAAAATGTTCCTTCCCTTCAAGGTGAGATCGTGTCCTTTTGACGGTCTTAAAACTGGTCCTGCCTTCCCTGTGGAACTTAAGAATGACGCCCTGAGCTTCGCCAAATGCCAGTTCAGGTTCCTTGACAGCCTCATGAACCACAGATTCCTTTCCGACACCAATCTCATCCCCAATGGCACTGATCGTCCCTCTTTTAACCAATGTGTTAAGAGCAAGTGTATCGTAGCCGTCAAAGTATATCTGGTAACCCTCGTATGGCTGGTTGGTGCCGATTACCATGTTGTTCCTGATGAGTTTTTTAAGTTTGAACTCAAGATCTGAGTGTGAAAGGCGCGTGTATTTCATTATATCTTCAGCAGGCACCCATTCAAAGTGCTTCATGCCTATTTCAATACCTGCAAGTATACGCAGGTCTTTACTGTCCAGTTCCCTGAATAACTTCACAACGTCGTCTATCATCTGAACTCCTAATTGCCGGGATGGTTTAGATTGTTTGTGGTTAGATTGAATCTATAATCCAAACTTCCCCCAGGCCTCTTCCTCAACCCTGCGAATCACTTCTTTAAGTGGCAGTCCAACCTTATCAGCAATCTTCCTGCAGTCCTCATACTCAGCAGAAATATGAAGCACTTCGCCTGTTTTATCCTGTGCGATTTTCACGGCACTGGTAAAATTCTCACCCTTAAGATGAATGTCAACACTATCCATTCTCCTGTCAGCAACAAAGCGGTGAGCCGTAGGAATCACACGAATTCCCAGTGTGCCGGTTTCTTTCATCATCTCTCTGGCAACACGTTCGCTGTTCTGGGATTTTGTGATAACTTTGATTATATGGCCTGATCTGCCTTTCTTCATAATTGTAGGAGTTATGGCAACATCCCTTGCACCTGCTGCGAGTAATTTATCAAACAGGTTTCCGAGAACCTCACCTGTTACATCGTCAACATTTGTTTCCAGAACTTCTATCTGGTCTTTGGTCAGGATATCGTCCATCTCAACAAGCATGCTTCTAAGGACATTCGGGTCTTCAGTGTCAGCATCGCCTGCACCGTATCCGATAGAAAGGATTTTTCCTTTTGGCAGATCATTAATGGGTTTTGCAAAATATGACAGCAGAGCGGCACCTGTTGGCGTGAGAAGTTCTCTCTTGCCGGAGCCATAAGATAAGAGATTTCCTGAACGCAGAATCTCCAGTGTTGCAGGTGCCGGAACAGCCATAAGCCCGTGTGCAGCCTTTACCTTTCCTCCGCCAACGTTGACAGGTGTGCAGAATATCGCTTCGGCACCAATCTCATGAATGGCTGCACAGGAGCCGATAACATCTGCAAGGGCATCATTCTGTCCGACTTCATGGAAATGAATTGTTTCAGGAGATTCTCCGTGTACTTTTGATTCGGCTTCTGCAATGATAGCAAAAACATCAAGAACACTTTTTTCGATATGTGGATGAAGTCCTGCTGACTTGATGATATCCACAAGTCCGGTGTAATGTCTGGAATGTTCCTTATGTGTTACATTGACCTTAACATCGGTAGCTGATATTCCTCTCTTATCAGCCCTGTCAATAGATACCGTTACATCAACTGCAGATTCGATAATCTCACGTATCTTTGTGGCATCCGCTCCAAGATCGATGAGACTTCCGAGTATCATATCACCGGCAGCACCGGAGAATGGATCGAATATAAGGGATTTCATTTTATTCATTCCAGATTATAATTTAAAATTTCAAACTTCAAACAAGAACGTTTAAGTATGTCACTTTTCAGTCATACTTTTCTTATTCGCTGTTCCTTGCTTCAGCAACCCTGTTTGCTATTCTCGCAGCAAAGGAACCAGCCACAAATCCTGCATCGATGTTTACAACTGAAAGCACGGAACATGACTGTAGCATTGAAAGTAGTGCAGCCTCTCCTTTTGCACCGGCTCCGTAACCTGTGGATACCGGAAGGCCGATAACCGGTACATCCATAAGACCTGAAACTACAGTTGGCAATGTACCTTCCCTTCCTGCTGCCACGACAATTGCATCCGGTTTCTTATCCTTAAGAACCTGCATTTCGGATACTAACCTGTGGAATCCTGCAACTCCGACATCATATATTGCGATTGTCTCACACCCCATCTCATGAGCAACTATCCTTGCTTCTTCGGCTGCATCAATATCAGCGGTACCAGCTGTGATTATTGCTACAACTCCTCCGGTTCTTGGAGCAGGAGTACCATTGTGGACCACAACACCTTTTGAATGGAGATCCCACTCAAGTTCATCGGAATTGAATATGGCCCTTATCATTTCCCTGTGACCATCATTGAGTCTTGTGATAAGCACTCTTCCGGTGGCATCAACCTGTGCCTTTGCAATTTCCACTACATCTGCCGGGTCTTTGCCTTCTGCAAGGATGGCTTCCATTATGCCTGTGCGATGCTTGCGGAAGATATCTATTTTGGCAATGTCCGTGACCGGAACATAGCCCATCGAACGAATATCGGATTCTGCAGTTTCGAGATCCATCTCGTTATTTTTCAGTCTGGTTAAAATGTTTTTGAGATTCATTTATCTCACTTCTGCATTGGATAACTAATATAATTAACTGAATGTGAAATTCAGAAAAGAAAAAAAAGAAATGATATATTGTTTGATTTAAAGTGTGGTTGAACCAAACAACATCTGCTTTTCTGCATCTTTTACAACTCCGGAATTATACCTTCTTGAACATCTCCTTTGCCATGGCAACCCTTTGCTCAAGGTCGGAACCTTCAAGTTCGCTAACTACGGAATCAAGAACATTTGGTATATCAATATGTTGTGGGCATTTTTCAAGACATTGTCCACATTGGACACAAAAGGATGCAAACTCTCCTCCACCTGCACCTACAGCACCGCCTACACGTGCAGCATACATAAATCTTAATGTTTCGGTGTCATCCTCCATGTAAAGGTTGTTGTACATTTCAAAACAAAGTGGAATATTCACACCTGCCGGGCAGGGCATGCAATATTGACAACCGGTACATTCTACCTTCATCAATTCACGATATTTATTTTCCACTCTTTTTACAAGTTGTAGTTCCTCTTCTGTAAGTGAATCTGGATGTGCATCTCCTGCAATCCTGAGATTCTCTTCAACATGAGATTCTTCGCTCATACCGGAAAGAACCACTGTAACTTCCGGATGGTTCCATACCCAGCGCAGAGCCCATTCAGCAGGTGATCTTTTTATAGTTGCCTCATTCCATATTTCTTCCACAGCCTGTGGTACAGTTTTTGTAAGGCTTCCTCCACGGAGAGGTTCCATTATTATGACACCAAGATCTTTTGAGGCCGCATATTCCATACCTGCTTTGCCTGCCTGATTCTTTTCATCAAGATAGTTGTACTGTATCTGACAGAAATCCCAGTCATAAGCATCAACTATGCGGTTGAAATCCTCTGATGCTCCGTGGAACGAAAAACCTGCATTGATTATGCGACCATCAGCTTTGGCTTTGTCAAGGAAATCATCTACACCTAATTTTTCAACACTGTCCCAAAGATCACCAACAAGAGCATGTATAAGATAATAGTCAATATGGTTGGTGTTCAGTTTCTTAAGTTGGGTATTCAGATAGTGGTCCATATCCTCACGTTTTTCTATAAGCCACGAAGGAAGCTTTGTTGCGAGCTTCACTTTCTCACGGTATCCATCGTTAAGGGCATGACCCAGGAAAGGTTCACTTGCTCCCATATGGTATGGCCATGCCGTATCAATATAGTTCACACCCTGGTCGATTGCATCACGCACCTGCCTGGCAGCCCTTTCTTCATCTATGCTACCGTCTTCTTTTGAGGCGAGGCGCATGCATCCAAATCCTAATATTGAAAGCTCGTCTCCGCTTTTTGGTATTTTTCTGTATAACATTTTAGTTCTCCTGAATTGTTAATTTTTATCTCTATCTTGATTGACCAATCACTCATTATTCCGTGAGAACTTAATTTTTAGTCAGATTTCCTGAATACTTTTTCATTGAGCATACTTGCAATCTCATGTATGTCACTGGAATGCGAAAAGGTACCTATGCGAATTTTCTTTGCGTCTTTATCGAAACATGTACATTCTTTTGTAGTCACTAAAATTGTCCTCTCTGTTTATTGTATTATTTTAAAACGGATTCATTTACACTTTCTCTATGAGTATCGTACCTGACATATTTTTGATATGCTCTTCTCCTGATACGACATTACCTAATTCATACAATCCACCTGCAGAGCCGAAGCTATCATAAAACATTACCACGTCTCCCCAAGGAGCATAATATGCAAGGGTTCCGGATTTTGCATTTGCCATTGGTGTGTTAGTTGTATCGAGTCTATTGGGCGGATAGAATGTCTTTTCATTATTGCTGAAATCTTCAACATCAACAGTTAAGGGCAATTGTTCATAGAGATCTTTTGCAGCTTTCCCATCATTAAGTTCAAAGATCGTTGTATTTCCATTTGCCTGAACACTGATCTGCATTTTTGTTTCCTCCTCTTTCTGGATAACTCCATCCTGTTCTGATTCTGATTTAACGCTGATGTTTCCTTGTTCTATATTATTTTGTTCAGCACATCCGATCGCTAAAAATACCAATAAAAATACTCCTAAACAAATTAGCATTCTTTTTGTTCTAGCATGATGTTCTGGAATAATTTCCATTGGTGATTCCTCAATTTGTTATGTTTCCTGAACAGACACATCTGCATTGTTTTATATATGTTTCATCACAGTTATCTGATCTTTGAATTTCTTCTTTTTTCAGTTCTGCCATGACTTCGATCACACATGAATCGTCTGTCAGTTTGTTATCATCCAATATCACTTCACCAATGGAATCAGCACTGATATGGCCACTACGTGGGTTTTTTACACTTGTTATAGGACCTGTAATTGTAGCATGAACATCACTGTATTCAAAAGCAAGATCGCAATCTATCATTTCGCAATCTTCCAGAACCAGATTTTTCGCATAACAAAGCGGTTGGGTTCCGATTATTTTGCAACGGACAAGTTTGAGATTCTCAGAGTACCAACCAAGGTATTCACCTTTTACGATACTGTCTGAAACTGTGACATTTTTGCTGTGCCAGAAAGCATCCTTTGTATCCAGCCGTGAATTGCTTATCTCGACATTTTCCACATACTGAAAAGAGTATTTACCATTCAATACGAAGTTATCAAGAAGTATGTCTGTGCTGTAGAAGAATGGATATTCAGACTCAAGTTCTGAATTCTTTATCGTTAGTCTGTGTGATAACCATCCAAACTCAGATGATACAATGTTTGAGTTTTCAATAGTGATATCCTCGCATTCCCGTACAGCTTTAATACCTCCCATATGACTATCTTTTATTGTCACCTGGTTACTGTACCATAATGCAGCACGGCATGTATCTGTCATACGGCTATTTTCAATTTGAGCGTCCCGAACATGCCAGAAAGGATAACGAAGTCTGAAGTCACAATCGTAAACGCAAATGTCTGCACTTTCCTTTAAAGCAGATTCTCCATCAGCAAGCCCATCAAAGGTACAATGGGTGATTGTCGCATTCTGTATGGCATACAGAGCACGCTCTTCATCCAATATCAAGTCCTTAAATTCATTAGTTTTTTGACTCATATTTTACCTTTTTTCTGTCCTTAATAAGAATTATTTTAACTTCCATAGGTTACAACTGACTGAACAGTCATTATATAATATGACACGTGCTATATAATATCTTTGATTGACTACTCACTCATATGTCTGTGTAAAATAAAATATCCATTCTATCAGGCAAGTTCTATCAAAATATCAAAGCTGCCATTCAATGAATCCATCGTGGATGGGTCACATTCAATAATACCAAGATTTACAAATTCACCATAGCAATTTTCTTCGTTATCAAACAGAATGGTGAAATAATCTCCATGAGTAGTAAAATCAATATCACCATTTTTCCATCCGGGGACCAGGTCTTCATCACCAAATGACAATGGTTCATCCATTACACCACAAACATCAAACTCATATCTGCTGGCATGGATTGTATAGGGTAGTCTGCTGATGAGTTCCCTTGCAGGTTCACTATTATTTAGTATTCCGGGAATGACCTTGCTACCAAAAAGCATGTTAATTTTTGTTCCGTTTTTTATTTCGCGAGTTGTCATATCCAGATCCTCACTTGTTAGTAATATATCAAAATAATTAAAAAAGGAAAAATTGGAAAAATAGAAAAATGATTTTCTATTTCGCCATTATACTTACTCGTTCAGGTTTTCTTTGAAGAAAGATTCCAATTTGTCAAATGGAATATAGTTATTATCTCCGCCATCGTACAGATCGATGTGTCTTGCACCTGGAACGATTACCAGCTCTTTAGGTTCAGCTGCTTTTTCGTATGCTTCTTCAGTATAGTATCTGGAGTGAGCATTCTCTCCCATGATGAAAAGAATCGGTCTTGGGGAAATTGTTTCAATGTAGTTCATCAGAGGGAAGTTCATAAAGGACATACCACTTGTAGCAGTAAATGCTGCTCCTGCATTTGGATGGAATCCTCTTTCCATTGCATAGTATTCAAAGAATTCACTTGTAACAGGATCCAGCACCTCCGGAATTGATGTTGCTGGTTCACGTGGGAATCCTTCAGGTACCAATGGACTTCCGTTCTCGAAGTCTATCCATCTTTGTTCAGCCATCTGGGCTAAAGATTCAGCACGTTGCTCATCAGTCAATGAATATCCGAATCCATCCCTGAACATGCTGCTAATATCATACATACTTGCAGTGGCAACTGCTTTTATACGTGGGTCAACCTGAGCTGCAGTCAGTGCAAATCCACCACTGCCACAAATTCCGATAACTCCTATCTTCTCTCTGTCTACAAAGTCTCTTGTGCCGATATAATCAACTGCTGCACTAAAGTCTTCAACAAACAGGTCAGGGGATGAGATATGTCTTGGTTCTCCGCCACTGTCTCCGTTATAGGATTCGTCGAATGCCATTGCAACAAAACCTCTTTGTGCCAGTTCCTGAGCATAGAGTCCTGCTCCCTGCTCCTTTACTCCACCATAAGGTGTTCCAACAATGATTGCTGGATATTTTTCGGACCTGTTTATGTCTTTGGGCACGTACAAATGACCTGCAACCTCGACTCCGAATTTATTCTTGAACCTGACTTCTTCCAGAATTACGTTTTCACTTAATTCGAATGTAAGATCTCCTGGATCATATCTTCCTTGTTCGTTATTTTCTACCATATTATCTTCCTCTGAATTTTCTTCTGTTTTTATGATTAAATTATTGTATTGTTCATCTGTAACGTCTCCAAACCACTCTGCAGCACCTGCAATGGGATTGGTGGTTACTCCTACATGTTCAAATGTACTATCTGCTGTTGCACCATGCCAGTGTATGACATCTGGTGGAATTTCAACAACATCCCCGGCTTTCAGTGATCTTGCTGGCTCACCTTCTTCCTGATAATACCCTTCTCCAATGGTAACGAATAGAAGCTGTCCTCCTGGGTGGGAATGCCAGTCGGTCCTTGCTCCTTCTGAAAATATTACGTTATATGATGGAGAGTTGAAAGTATCGTCAGTTACAAGCATTTCGACCCATACATCTCCTGTAAAACTGTCTCCAAGTGGACTTCCGGCAACATTATTCCCTCTTGGGAATATTGTGTCATCTTCAAGTTCACTATCAGAATCACTAATGCATCCTGTAGCAAAAATGAACATCAAAGAAAAACACAGCATAAGTAATCTGGTTTTATTATTTTTGGACATTGTTCATTCCAGCTTTTTGTAGTCTTCATCAGCTACAGGTTCAAGCCATTCTGCCGGGCCTGCGTCAGCGTTTGTCTCAACGGAAAGGTGTACGAACCAGCTGTCGTGTGCTGCTCCATGCCAGTGTTTTACATCAGGAACTATTTTCACTACATCACCTGCTTTAAGTTCCCTTGCAGGCTTTCCTTCTTCCTGATAGTAACCGCGTCCGCCTGTTACTAACAGAATCTGACCTCCGGGATGCTTATGCCAGTTATTTATGCATCCGGGTTCGAATGTTACATTGCCGATGGGACAATTGAATTCATTGTCTCTGTCAACCAGCATGCTGACCCATGCTTTACCTGTAAAATACTTGCTTAAAAATTCCGGAAGTTTTCGTCCTTTCGGAAAAATTGCACTTTCGCTTAGATCATTTGTATCGCTCATATTAAATCCTCAATTATCTTTTTCTGAAAGTTTTATGTAACTACAATCTTTATGATTGAGTAATCAGTCATCAATTTTGAAATGCCGTATTTTCAATCATTATTGCTGGAGAGTGACTAATCAGTCATTTATGTATTATCCCTACTAGTATATAAGGTTAAGCTTTTCAGAAAATAATTGAATGCAAATCTTAATAGAATATTTTCATTTTTTCTCGAATCAAGCAAGACATTTTGTAACTCTTTGCTTAGTGACGTTACCGGAAAATTTGCTGAACTGACATTTCTGTATCAAAAATTCCACCATGAAGTTGGAAGTGATTCCAGCTCAGAATCCAACAGAACTGTCTCACCGATCATTGGAGCAATTATGTCCACTTCTTTTTCATCTGCCTCTTCCAGCGCTCTTTCTATTGGTTCGTTCCAGGCATGATTTGCCAGCGTGAAAGCTCCCCAATGCATCAGCATCATAGTCTCACCGTTCACATCAAGATTGGCCTGTACTGCCTGTTCCGGAACCATATGGATCTCAGCCCATCTCTGGTCATATTGGGCACCTTCCATCAGGGTGATGTCAAAAGGTCCGTATTTGTTTCCAATCTCCTTAAAATGCGGACCATAACCACCGTCACCACTGGTATAGATTCGGTTTTCATTCCCAAGAATGACCCAACCGCCCCACAAAGTGGTATCAATGCTAAAAGGATCTCTTCCCGAGCTATGTCTGGATGGTGTCAGAGCAACAGTCAAGCCCTGATACTCCGTTTCTTCCCACCAGTTAAGTTCAGTGATTCTCTCTTCCGGGATCCCCCATCTGACCAGATGGGCGCTACATCCGAGAGGAACAAAGAAATGTGATACTTTACCGTTTAGTTGTACTATGGATTGGTAATCCAGGTGGTCGTAATGGTCATGAGTAATGAGAACTGCATCAATGGGAGGCATTTCATCAATAATATTCAACATGATGTCTTCATTATATTCATATCTGTTAATTCCCACAAACGAAACCGGTGAAGCAATTGGACTCAGCATAGGATCAAGCAATATCTTTTTGTCATCAATACTAAGCAGATAAGCAGAGTGTCCTAACCATGTCAAACTATCGTTTTTAGTGTTTATCTTGTTCCAGTCTATCGTAGAAACTGGGATCGGACCTGCAGGATCGCGGTCTGCGAGCTCGTAAACAGAAGGATCATTTACTGTTGGAGTATCTGACAAATCTACGAATACACTTGTAGGCAATTCATTCACAAAGTGTCCATCGACATAGTTACTTAATTGTTGATATGCTGCTTTTTGTTCTGTTGTTGGATCCCCGCCAAAAGCAGGGCTTACATTCATGAATATTATTATACCGGCACAAAATAGAAGCAAAAATAAGAATGAATGTAACGCAATCTTTCTGAGCTTAACCATTTATCTCATTCTTTTTCATTTATTCTCAAAATATGGGCTAGATACAGAAGGCCTAATGAGTGATGGATTACTTAGGCAAGTACTGGGAAATATTATTTTTTGGACACTCCCTGCCATACAACCTGAAATCCATCTTCGATAGCTTTATTCTTATCCTGTGGTTCTGAATAAAGAATATAATCCACTATTGTCCTGCTTGACTGATAGAACATTGAAGTTATCATTTCTGGTGGGTAGTCTCCAAGCTCACCATTTGCCAATCCTTCCATAGCCAGATCATGGAAGAAAACATACTCTTCCATAACCACTTCACGGGTATGACTTGTTATGTAAGGAGAAGAACAGAACTGTCCGACAAAAAGGAATTGATCCTGATTCTCTATTCCCCATTCTACCAGATTATACCACATTTTCCTTAATTTTTCTTTATAAGTTTTTTGTGCCTGGACATCTTTTCCCATGCTACGACTTAATTTCTCTTTAACATCGAAATAGAGGGCGTTGATGAGATCCTCTTTAGTAGGGAAATAATTGAATAATGTACCTGTGGCTACACCTGCTTCTTTTGATATCTGGGCAGTGGATGTACCGTGGAAACCTCTTTCAGTAAAGAGCTTCAGGGCAGCTTCTAAAAGGGCTGCTTTCTTGTCTTCAACCTGTTTTTTCATGGATTAACTCTGGTATTGACTATTTAGTCATTTTCATTTGAATTATAATTATTGGTATAAATACCTTGTTACAAAAACCCAACACATTAAAAATATACATGGTGCCTGCAAAATTGAACCGTTATGAATAGAAAACTATAATATGGATTAAATGTTGTTCAAACTATGGAAGAAGGGCCACTTGGTAAAATATATAGTATTCCGGCATCTGTGCTGGTGATTATTGGTATGGTTTTGAGTGCGTTCCTTTTCTATAGTCTGATGAAGGCAGCGGAAAACGGGAACGTGCTGATGGTTATAATTCTTGCAATAGCGATATCCATTGTAGCTTTTGTAATAAGTAGGGCTATAAAATTTCAGAAATTTAAAGAATTCTGAGCTGATCTGTTATTGCAAGTCTGTAAAAATCAAATTTAGAGTTCATACCGGCAGGTCTGCTGGTATATGCTGGTGATCACAGGTAAAATAAACTCCGAACATTTTGGTCTTGCTTTTCCTCTTGAGGTAGCGGTCACACTGCTGTATCCTGTCATAACCTAACATGATACCAAGTATGAAGTCCTCTTCAGGAGTATAATCTGAAAGACTTTTGTTCCCCATTTTTTTGAGAACACTGATACATCTTTTGTTTCCAAAGAAGACATTTATTTTTTTATCTGAAGCTTTCTGAATATGATAACTTACATTCTTTTTTTCAAGCAGCTCAGTTATCTCTTTTTCAAGTTCACTGGTCGAAGTATGTAATATCAAATGCCTCAAACCTTTCTGGTATTCATAGATATGATGGCGTAAAACCTGCATGTTGCCACACACGTACGAACTCAAAAGTTCTTCACTTAATTTTTTCACTTGAATACACCTTTTGATTATTATATTTTGTATCCAGTTCTCTTCAGATCCCGGACATTTACTTTTCTGAATCACAATAATAATCTGAATCGCGCCATACTCTGAAATATCTGAAACGCTGTTGTGTTCTTCGTGGAAGTCTCCAATCCATAATTAAAACTCCTTATTTGAACTGTTTTTATTTATTCAGTTATTATATTCTCTTTTTTTGTTTTTTTTTCGTTATGTGCTTTTTTGTGTTTGAAGGCTACCATGAAACAACTGGAGAAGAGTGTTCTGCTTAAGGAAAATGACCTAGTTGGTGCAATAGATAACCAATTTTTATCAAATTGTGTTTATTGACAGTTTGTGTTTCATGGTAGCAATACCAATAATGCATTGTCTGTATTTAATTATTTTGGTATGGCTAACATTCTTAGCAAACTACAAAATATGCAGTGATCAAGTATAAAAGTACAATTACTGACACATACTAAAAATTAAGAAAATATAAATGTGCGAATCAGGAAAAAGAATACAAAAATAAGGTAGAAGTAAAGGCAGAAATAAATACAATTCACTTTCTTTACTTCATTCTCTTTCTTGATTCTTCCACTTCGTCAATAACACCTGGATATTCTCTGAACATCACCAGGATGTCAAGGGCTGCAACAAGGTCAACAACACCTATCGCACCAATAGCTTCCCCGCTGAGTGTCCTTATAGGAGCCACAACAACTGACTTACCCTTGTAAACACCTTCCTTCGGTACAGTCCTGATACTTACGTTTGTTCTCATTACCTCTTCAAGGACCGGGCCTGTGTAGTCCCTGTCAATGATCATGCCTCTTTCCATACGGATACCCTTACAATTGAGACTGCGAATGGTTGTTGGGATTCCTAGCAGGGCGTGTACGGCAATTGCTATGGGCTCCAGATCCTCAGCCGTAGAATCCGAGCAGATATTCAGGCAAACCGAACTATTTAATTCTTCATCACATGTCATTTTTGACTCACCTTTTATTTTGTGGAAAGAATTTAATTTTCAAATTTAACAGATGTAATGTATTCATGAGCAGAGATAGCTGCCACAGCTCCATCGGAAACAGCAGTCACAACCTGCCACATGGAAGTCCTGCGACAATCTCCTGCCGCAAATATGCCGCTGACCGAAGATTCCATTTTCTCATCTGTAACTATGAAACCTGCTCCCTGCTTTTCAACATCCGCAATGGATGTGTTAGGAGTGATACCAACATAAATGAAAATCCCGTCAATTTCCATTTCTGTTATTTCATCGGTCTTTGTATTCTTGAGTATTGCTTTTTCAACAAACTCTCCGCCTTTGATCTCCTGAACGACGGTATCCCAGACGAATGTTATGTTCTCTTTATCAAAAGCCCTCTTCTGAAGAATAGAACATGCTCTTAGTTCATCGCGCCTGTGTACCACATAGACATTTTCGGCAATATCTGAAAGTATAAGTGCATCTGTCACAGCGGACTCGCCTCCGCCCACAACGATGACATTCTGTCCTGCATAGAAAGGACCATCACACGTGGCACAATATGATACACCTTTTGTCAGGAATGTATCTTCTCCCGGAACTCCAAGTCTTCTCGGATTTGCACCTGTGGCGATGATCACTGCCAAGGCTTCAAGGTCTCCATTATCGGTGACTATGACCTTTTTGTCACCTCCATCTTTCACGGATCTGACATCAGAACTATGAACGATGACGCCTGTTTTTTCGGCGTGTTCCTTGAACTTATTCATGAGTTCCATTCCTGAAATTGAAGGAAAACCCGGATAGTTCTCCACTCTGTCTGCTGTTGCTATCTGGCCTGGCACTACATTCTTTTCAATTACCAATGTATCAAGGCCGTAGCGTACTGCATAGATGCCAGCTGTCAGCCCGGCAGGTCCTCCGCCAATAATTATGAGGTCATGCATACTTATCAACTATCATCATTACAAACATTACTTGCCTGTGCTTTATCAGGAACTCCTACAAAGGCAACCTTGTCATCAATGATAGTTGTAGGTATTGAACGTATCTTGAACTTCTTTGCAAGTTCTTTGCCTTCAGGAGTGTCCAGTTCTACTTCCTCATACTCAAAATCACACTGTTCGTTTAATTCCCGCCACATTTTCTTTGCAGTTGGACAGAAATGGCACCATTCTGAATGCACTAAAGTAACCTTTACCATATTTTCCACACTCCTTTTCATCAGTCAATAATCTATTAGTTAGGAGACTATATGAAATTAATGACTGTAAAAAGTTAATTATCAGTGTTAACTTGCTTGTCATGTTGAAACCTGTTAATTTCCTTTGAAAAACTATATTACTGATGAACAATATTTATAATGAAGGAGGGATTGATATTCCAAGATATTCAATTGATGAATTTGTAAAAAATACAGGTCAGAAGGATCTCGGACAGGGTAAGTTTGAACTTGAACGCGACAGGATGCTGGAAGTTAACCTTGATGGACGTATATGGATGAAAATGGGCGCTATGGTTGCTTATCTTGGTGATGTGAAATTCACCAGGGAAGGAGTGCTAGAGCATGGTTTAGGTAAACTTGTGAAAAAAGCAGTTACAGGTGAAGGAGTTACCCTTACCAAAGCAGAAGGTGCGGGAAAAGTTTATCTTGCAGATAGTGGAAAGAAAATCTCAATAATCAACCTTGATAATGAGGCTATTTATGTGAATGGTAATGACCTGTTGGCTTTTGAAGAGAGCATTAAATGGGACATCAAAATGATGAAAAAGGTTGCCGGAATGATGGCTGGTGGACTTTTCAATGTTAAACTGGAAGGTACCGGCATGATAGCTATTACTACTCACTATGATCCTCTTACACTCAGAGTAACACCTGACAGGCCGGTATTCACTGATCCGAATGCTACTGTAGCATGGTCAGAGAATCTTGTACCGGACATTAAAACCGATATTTCCCTGAAAACCCTTGTTGGAAGGTCAAGCGGTGAAAGTCTGCAGATGGCATTTAAGGGGGATGGTTTTGTTGTGATACAACCTTATGAAGAGATCCCTTATGTAACTCCGACTGCCTGAAAACTGATCTACAAATGAAATTAAACAATCTATCTGTTTTTTAACAGCATATTATTGGGTGCATATTTATTTGCATCCTCTTTTACAGAAATGAGTGTGTTGTCAGCGATCAGATGTTGACAAGTCCTGCGATTACAACCACTGCCAGTAGCATGAGGGTATAAAGAAGGACCATGATTCCCACTTTTTTAGCACTGATTATTGCATTGTTATTCATTGTTAGACCTCACCTTATTATATGGTCTATTTGTATATAATGATTATTCGATATAAAATATCTATAATTCATTGAAGGTTTTTAAATTTCTGTCTTCAAGTTATATTATTGATGTTTTTCATTCATTTCTGAACGAAGTAATTCACAAATGTTATATCTGATTGCGTATGTACATAATCTATCAGACGTGGGGGTGGTCTCATCTGGCAGACCACCTCTAATGGCAATTGCCTGAAAAGGTGGTCTGCCTTCCCGCTCGAATACATGGGAAGATGGGAATAGGATGTAACAGCATACCACCCCCACAAAAGATACATTCTTTTTGATTACCGGTCTGCAATTTTGAAGCAAATTCAATTTAACTTAATTCTGGCTTTCATCATAAAAAGCTAAATTACTTGAAAACTATTATGCGGCCAATGAAACTAAAAACGCCAATGTATATGGTAGCATCAGGACTTGTTATTATTTTCCTTGTTGCAAGTATCTTATCAATATGTGACGTTTCCGGAATTGATCTTACTGCAAGCTCATGTGATATGGCAGAAAATACTCATGCTGATCCTCATGTTCTCTCATCAATAATATTTAATGTAGGTCTAACCGGAATTTTCATGGTTGGAATAGGAATTACATGGACTATAAAGTCCTATTTTTTCGGATGAGGTCATCAGGTGTTCGGCTGATCAGTATCTTAACCATCCTGAATTAAAACGAGTAAAAAATAAGGTAATGGAAGTAGTTTTATTTTGATACATCAAATAAATTAAACGTTTTTGGAATTGTAACTGAGAATTTACTTCCCTTTGACACTTCGCTTTCAAGTTGTATGGTGCCATTGTGAAGTTCTACAAGTTTTTTGACAAGGGCAAGCCCAAGGCCGGTTCCTTTCTGCTCCGTATTTGATGCTGAATTGATCTGTGAAAAAGGCTCAAATATCTTTTTTTGATAATCATATGGGATTCCGATGCCAGTATCTTCCACCGATATTTCTATTACCTGGTCAAGTGACCTTCCGGAAACCTCTACTGTTCCTTCTTCGGGAGTGAATTTAATGGCATTGCTTATTAGGTTTATTAATATTTGTTTTATTTTTCCCGGGTCAGCATCAAAAATAATGTCATCTGGTTCCAGGACAAAATTAAGATTAATGTTCTTACATGAAGCTATGGGATATATCATATGTTCAATTTCCTCAAATATATCATTCAGCTTTATCTGTTCAAGCGAAAGCTCCATCTTTCCTGCTTCCGTTTTTGATATGTCCAGCAAATCGTTAATCAGGTTTAAAAGATGATTGCCACCTTCCTCGATGTATGTAAGGTAATGTTTCTGATCATCATTTAGTTCTCCGGCCTCTCCTCCCACAAGTGCTTCTGAAAAACCAATTATCGATGTCAGGGGGGTTCGAAGTTCGTGGCTCATATTTGCAAGGAATCTGCTTTTAATATTGTTTGCCTCTTCTGCTGCAAGCATAGCTTTAAGTGTTGCTTGCTCTGCTTTTTTACGTTCAGTTACATCATTGAATGTGATAAGTATCATGGACGCTCTTTCATGGTTTCCAGGGAAACTAAAGTATTCACGGATCTCTTTTCTTCCTCTCATTTCCATGTGCAGGATATTCCCGTTAGCATCTTTTATTCTGACTTCCAGGGTCTTTCCCTCGGGTTTTTTGAAAAAGGCTTTGAAGCGTGACATGTAAATCACTCTGTCTTCTTCAAGAATATATTTGGAGAGGGGTTCATGCATATCATCGCATTTATGACAATCAATTATCTGGCAAAGCAGTTCATTGGCTTTTCTTATTATCCCGTTTTCATCCAGAAGTGCATAGCCTACAGGTGCC
The DNA here is from genome assembly GCF_017873415.1 of Methanolobus bombayensis. Lineage (GTDB taxonomy): Archaea > Halobacteriota > Methanosarcinia > Methanosarcinales > Methanosarcinaceae > Methanolobus > Methanolobus bombayensis. The sequence continues at coordinate 264,994 of NZ_JAGGKD010000005.1, forward strand.
CTGTGGAAAAGATGATAGTAACTTTCTCTCTGAACTACCAGTTCTGCCTGCGCTTTTCTTAGTTCTTCATTCTGAAGTTCAAGTTCAATCTGATGTACTTGCAGCTCATGAAGGACTGACTTCAGTTTTTCATCGAGTTCGTCTCTGATCTTATCTTCCTTTTCCAGTTCATGAAGTCTGTCATATGCCTGCAATCTTAAATTTTCCATGTATTCATCCTTACATGTCTCAGATGAGTCCAAACTTTCTCCTTCCATCTATTTTTTCTGTTTTTCGATATCTACGTCTTCTATTTTTGAGAAAAGACTTACAATTTCTCCGCAGGGGAGCTTATAAACATGGATTTCATACGCACTCTTCAAACTTCCATTGAAAGGTCCATATGTTGCAACATGTGCTGCTGTTCCTGTATCTTTTACATCAGTGAATAATCTGTTCAAAGTTCCGGAATCCTCAGGTAATAGTTCAAATAGATCCTTTCCTTCTGCTCTACCACGGTTTATGGCAAGCATCTTCTCTCCGGCACAGTTTATTTCCCTGATGATGAATTTCCCATTTTCATATTTGCAGACGACCATAGGACTTGTTATTGTATCGTAAAGTTCGTCATACTTGCTTGTAGCATTTTCAAGTTTTTGTTTTCTATGGGTTTCTTCTGTGATATCCTGGAAAGCCCCGTAAACTCTGATTATTTTATTTTTCTGTTTTTCAGCCTTTCCTATAGATCTCACATATTTCAGATTTCCCTTGCCAGTTAGAAGGCGTAAAGTGAGATCAAATGGTTTGCCTTTTTCCAGGGCATTTTTCACTGCAGTTTCGATTTTAGATCTGTCATCAGGATGGTAGAATTCGATTCCATTTTTGACTCCATGTTCAAACCCAGGTTCTACTTCATGTATTTTGTAAACTTCTTCGGTCCAGAAAGTCTTCATTGTAGACGGATCTATCTCCCATCCTCCCACTTTTGCAATATTTGCAGCTTCCTTTAGCCACATATCTTTCTTTTCAAGAGAACGCTGTGTTTCTTTGAGTGATGTTATGTCAATGATAGTAACAACTATGCCTGAATATTTATCGTGGGAAATGAAGTAAGGAAGCACTTTGAGAAAATACCATTTATTGCTTTTTGAGCGTACTTCACTTTCATAAATATTATTGCTATCCTGAACTTCTTTAATTATATCCTGTATATTGATATCAATTACATAATTAGCAATTCCTTCAAGCGGCCTGCCTATATCGTTATCCAGCAGGTGGAATACCTCTTTCATCATTGGTGTGTACTTACGTATCTCAAGATTTTCATCAAGGAAGAGTGTACCTATCTGGGTATTTGCCATAAGGTTTTCAATATCCTGATTGAGTTCTGTAAGCTCAATGATCTTGGCCTGGAACTCTGAGTTGACGGTATGCAACTCCTCATTAACCGATTGAAGCTCTTCATTTGTTGCCTGCAGTTCTTCGTTGCTTGCAAAAAGTTCCTCATTTGTTGCCTGCAGCTCTTCATTTGACGTTTCAAGCTCCTCTATTGTTGCCTGCAGGTTCTCACGGGTGAACTGCAATTCCTGCTCAAGATCAGAAATTCTCTGCTCAACGATTTCATCCATGTCATATTCCTGTCCCCTGTCAATACCCTGTTCCTGGGTGGTAATTATATTTTCATCAAGGAATATCGCAGCAAGAGGTATCTGGTTATGTCTGGAAGGAAGAAGTTTCATTGTAATGTTGAGTGTCTTTTTTTCACCGTTGATTTTTGTCTTGACATTTTTGTATTTGACTTCTTCTTTTGTGTTGAATACTTTTTGAAGACCAGTGGTAATCGGTATTGACAAATCCTTTGATAACATTTTTGGGATATTGAACATCATTTTCCCGGAAGGAACCCTGAAATACCCCTCTGAGTTGCCAAGTGTATAAACGATTTCCATATTTTCGTTTGCGATTATGGTTAAGGGTAGATATTCTTCCTGGACAGCACCCATAATCCTTTCAAGCAGCTTTTCTTCTTCTGTTTGCTTCAACTTTCTAGGTGCTACAGAGTAGTCATTTTTAGCTCTTGAAGCATCAATTGTGATGTTGCGGATTTTCTGCATGTCAATTGCCTTTGTTTTCCCCCTTGAGCGATATATTTTCCATTTATGGTTCAAGGGTTCAAAGCGATCGGACATTTCACCTGTGGTCTCACTTGGTCCCAGGAATAAAATCCCGTCTGCTTTCAATGAATAATTAAAAAGTTCCAGGACTCTTGATTGCAGCACGGGCTGAAGATATATGAGAAGATTTCTGCAACTTATCAGGTCTATATTAGGAAACGGCGGATCTACAAGCACATCATGTTTTGCAAATACGATCATTTCCCTTATTTCTTTGCGAATATGGAATTCAGTATCAGAAGCATTAAAGTGTTTTCTAAGTCTTTCCTGACTTACGTCAGCTGCAATTGTTTCGGAATAACGTCCGCTTGCCGCTTTAAGAATTGTCTCTTCATCAACATCGGTTGCAAATATCTTGACATTGATGTATTTTCCAAGCAGTTCCATGGTTTCCTTAAAGATTATGGCAATACTGTACGCTTCTTCCCCGGTTGAACAACCTGCAACCCATATACGTATCTCTTTATCATCAGCTTTTTTAACGATATCCAGCACGCATTTCTGAGTTATATAATCAAAAGCTTCTACGTCCCGGAAAAAGTGTGTGACTCCAATGAGAAGTTCCCTGTAGAGGTTTGTTATTTCCTGCGGATTGTCTTCCAGATATCTGACATAATTTTTGAAATTATCAATGTGATTTACCACCATTCTGCGCTCTACTCTTCTGACAACAGTGTTTATTTTATAATGAGTGAAATCAACTTTGTGTTTTTTTCTTAAAAGGGCAAAGAGCCTGTTCATGTTTTCCTGGTCAGTAAGTAAGATATTCGCATCTGTCTGATTGCTGGCGTAGGGGTGCTCAATAAAAGATATGAGTTGCTCTGGCATTTCCTGTGTTGGTAGTATGAAATCCACAATCCCGGTGGATATGGCACTTCTGGGCATTCCGTCAAATTTCGCCGATTCCTCACTCTGAACCATTGTCATGCCACCTTTCTCTTTGATGGCTTTTATTCCCCTCATACCATCACTGCCGGTCCCTGAAAGTATTATACCAATAGCTTTGCTTCCCTGATCCTCGGCCAGTGACTCTAAAAATATATCTATTGGAAAGTTGGGTACTCTGGAATGATCATGTTCACTTAGGAGCAGTTTCCCATGGAAAATTGTAAGATTATTTCTGGGTGGTATAAGGTAGATCTTATTAGGCTTAACTACCATGCCTTCCTCTGCTCTTAAAACTTCCATCCTTGTTCTTTTAGAAAGCAGTTCAACCATGAGACTTTTGTAGTCAGGAGAAAGGTGCTGTATCACGACAAAGGACATTCCTGTGCTAAGAGGCATATTTTCAAATAGTTCTTCAATAGCTTCAAGACCACCTGCAGATGCCCCTACTCCAACTATATAATGCGAAGGTTTGCTTTCATTTTCAGTGATTCCCACTGTATTCATATTCTACTCCCGTTTATTGTTACCAGAAGCATAGACCCCCTAAAGTACTAGTATTTTTTTGACCGATAATGCTCAAATTAGTGCAAAAAAATGTGATTTGCAGATCAGAACAAATTCAGCAATTATATCTAGTAGTATTTTTACAATGATGGATTCTTTTATTTAACACTTTCTATAATATAGCATATAACAAAAAAAGTGACATATGTTGTGTATATATTTGTTAATATTATTTGCATTCATAAATCTCAAATTTTGAAATTATTCTCAGGATTGAAAAAATGGATTTCTATGGCTCATGCAGTTCACCGATGGTCTGGAAATTCTAACTTTTTTGATTTATGATTTATTCAGCCTGTAACGGCGTTAAACTGATATATTGACAAAGGCGTAATCTAAATGGAAAATCGCAAGGAGATATCCATGAGTTCAAAAGATAACTTAAAAGCAGCATTTACCGGTGAGTCTATGGCAAACAGAACATATCTGGCTTTTGCAAAGAAGGCAGATTCTGAAGGGTATACACAGATCGCAAAATTGTTCAGGGCAACAGCTGCAGCTGAAACGATCCATGCTTTAAATCATCTCCAGCGCATGGGAGGTATTGGCACTACAATGGAGAACCTTAAGGAAGCTATCAACGGGGAAACCTATGAGTTTGAGGAGATGTATCCTCAGTTCATAAAAGAAGCAGAGGAAGAAGGGGACAACCGTGCTCTATGGAGTTTTGATGTTGCAAACCAGGTTGAAAAGGTCCATGCAAATCTCTTTAAAAAAGCACTTGATCATATAGGCAAGAACGAAGAGGTTGATTATTATGTTTGCAGTGTCTGCGGACATACCCATGAAGGCAAACCTGAAGACAATTGTCCTGTCTGTGGTGCACCTGCATCCCGTTTTGATAGGATCGACTGAAAGGGAAAAATGAGGAATTGATGTGTAAATATCATTTACACAAATTTTATTTTCCGTTTTGAATTTTTTTTCATTATATTGTATATACAGATAACACTTTTTATATAATGGAATTTTCGTATTATTCAACTGTTCATATTTTCTCCTGTCTCTGTACTATATTTTTTTGTAACATTTTTGTTTTATAATTCATTCTGAATATGTTTTGAACGGTGATCAGATGAGCATTAATGTATATCTGTTAGTTTTCTATTTTTTTTAGTTAGCTGCTAGAATAGCTGGCATGCGCCCAGTATTTTTATGATACTATGAAATTTATATATAAATTATTATATATTATTTTTATCTGTTGAACAGTTGCATTAATCAACAGATGGTTCATGAATTTAAAAATACTCAATGAAAGATGAAAATTACAATTATCAGTTGGTATTTGGTGAGGTATTGAACATGTTTGAGAATATGAAAATCAAGAATCTTCTTATAGGAAGTTTTGCAGTATTATTATTATTAACTGCTATAGTGGGATATAGTGGTTACAATGGAATGATGAATGTAGATGACAGGGTAGTAAAGGCGGATGATATGAACCGCCTTGTCAAATACATGAAAGATGCCCGTATATCGCAGGAAAGCTATCAGCTAACACAGGATCCTGC
>NZ_JAGGKD010000006.1 GCF_017873415.1 Methanolobus bombayensis
ACACGATGAACTCATTTTCGTGATGCAGTAACCGCATCACAAGGCTCGTCGCGAGCACCCTTACATAACAGGCTTACTATAAAAACATTGCGGAGAAACTGATAATCATACTATCAATGAAACAACATAAATAGAAATGTTCATCTTCTTTGCGGAGAATATTTATATGATAAATAACAAGGCGAAGTGATTAACATGAATTCAACCGTAGAACTGAGGGATCGCTTTTTACAGCGATAAACCGCTTATAGATAAACACAAGACTATTTTTGACACGACACTGCGCGACGGTGAACAAACACCTGGCGTATCACTCACCAACGAGCAAAAACTCAAGATTGCCCGGCAACTGGATAAACTTGGTGTTGATGTGCTCGAAGCTGGTTTCCCAGTCTCTTCGGAAGGCGAAAAGCAAAATGTGCGAGCCATAGCCAACGAAGGACTCAGTCTCGATGTCTGTGGTCTTGCCCGTGTCCTTACAAAAGATCTGGATGCATGTATAGATTGTAACGTTGACATGGTACACACTTTTGTATCCACATCCGACATACAGAGGATACATACTATCAAGAAAAGCAGGGAAGAAGTACTTACAATGGCAGTAGACGCTGTTGAGTACATCAAGGACCATGGTGCCAAATGCATGTTCTCAGCAATGGATGCCACAAGGACCGACCTTGATTATCTTACAGAAGTGTACAAAGCCGTGGAAGATGCAGGCTGTGACATAGTAAATGTACCAGATACAGTCGGTGTAATGTCACCTTCATCCATGTACGAGCTTGTAAAGAACATCAACGCTCATATAAATATACCAATTGACGTACACTGCCACAATGACTTTGGAATAGCAGTTGGCAACAGCCTAATGGCTGCAGAAGCAGGTGCCAGTCAGATACAGGTAACTGTCAACGGTATCGGAGAACGTGCAGGAAATGCAAATCTTGCTGAAGTAGTAATGTGCCTGCATTCCATATATGGTGCAAAGACGAACATCAGGACAGAATACCTCCTTGAGACCGCAAAGATGGTGGAAAACTACACAGGCATACACATGCCGGCAAACACACCAATTGTAGGAGATAACGCATTTGCCCATGAATCAGGTATACACACCCATGGAGTGCTCGAAAAATCCGACACCTTTGAACCCGGCATCATGACACCTGAGATGGTAGGTCACAGACGCCGCATAGTTCTTGGAAAGCACGCAGGAAAGCATGCAGTCAAAAAATCCCTGGAAGAAATGGGAATTGAAACAAACGAAGAACAGCTTGATGAAATTCTTGCAAAGATCAAGGACATTGCAAACAAAGGCAAACGTATATGTGACGCCGATCTTCGAGCAGTGGCCTCAGCAGTTCTTGGAAGAAATCTCGGAAGTGAGACAATTGTCCTGAAAGAGTTCTCCGTAATGACAGGTAACCTCACAACACCAACAGCAGTTGTCAGGGCCAATATCGGAGAAGAAGAAGCAGTTGCATCCAACTATGGTGTGGGACCAATAGATGCCGCGCTTAAGGCAGTTGAGCTCATGATAGGAGGATATACAAAAGTAAAAGTGCGTGACTTCAGCCTTGAGGCAATTACCGGAGGAAGTGATGCTCTTGCAGAAGTAACGATCTCAGTTCAGGATGAAGAAGGGAGAGTTGCCAGTGCACAATCTGCCAGCGCAGACATTGCAACTGCATCAGTAGACGCACTCATAACAGCTATAAATCTGCTTCTTGATAAAAAGAAGCTCTGGAATATGGAATAAACTTATTTTTCCTGAACCGTGTACTCACGGTTCTTGCTTTTTCTCAATAGAACCTGTAATAACTGTTATTTTGAAGTCACTTAGATGAAATCTTATTATTTTAGTAAGAAAACAAATTATTCAGATATTCCTTAAGAAATATGGAGAAAAAGATTAAATTTATATATAAATATATTTGTATCTTTTATATATGATTATTTGTTGCACATAACTACATTCATAATCAACTCAAATTAACATCGCTTTATGCGACAAAAGGGAGAGGATCTTTAGTGTACATATTAAAAAACATAAGTATGGAACAAAAAATAATAAGTATTATGTTAGCAGTAAGTTTGATTCCTTTACTAATTGTCTCGACAATCAGCTATACCCAGGCAAGTTACGCAATTGAAGAAGGATCATTAGAAAAACTGACTGCCCTTAGAAATATGTATATAATCGGCCTGGTCCTTACAGGATTTCTCGTTGTATATGTTGCACACTATTTTGCTCGAACCATAACAAAACCCATTGAGAACATGGTTGATGTTACAGAAAGAATTGCATCCGGAGACCTTACAGTTGACATTGAAAATGACTCAAAGGACGAGATAGGCCTTCTGGCAGAATCAGTAAGATCAATGCAAGGCAACCTCAAAGAAATTATTGACGAGATGTATTCAGGTTCGTCAATTCTTTCCAGCACTGTAGAGGGAGTAGCAGCTTCATCAGAAGAGATATCTGCATCATCTAGCGAAATATCAAATTCAATAATTGAAATATCAAATGGCATCACAGTCCAGTCATCCAAATCCGAAGATGTCGCAAAAGCAATGTTTGATCTGACAGAAGTTGTCCAGGAGGTAGCCAATAACTCCCAAAGAGCCGCAGATGATGCAAAAGAATGCAATGATGTCATCGGCAGCCTAAGAACAATCACAGAAGATCTTTTATATAAAATGGATAAAATCAAAACAGCATCATCCGAATCAGCAGAAGCCATCATGGATCTGGACGGTAAATCAAAACAGATAGGCGAAATAGTCAACCTCATAACAAGTATTGCAGATCAGACAAACCTGCTTGCATTGAATGCCGCCATTGAAGCTGCGCGTGCCGGAGAACATGGCAAAGGTTTTGCTGTTGTTGCCGATGAGGTCAGAAAACTTGCAGAAAATTCAGGAAATGCTGCAAATCAGATAGCAGACCTGATACATGAGATACAGGAAGGAACAAATAATGCTGTAGACTCAATGCAACATGGAACCGAAGAAGTATCAAATGGTTCAGAAGCACTGAATGAAGCTGCTAATGTAATTGAAAAAGTAGTAGAATCAGGAAACAATATCGCAATCATGGTACAGGATATTGCTGCTGCTGCGCAGGAACAATCTGCATCAATACAGGAGATATCTTCTTCCATCGATGAAGTTGCATCTATTACACAACAATCTGCATCAGGCATGGAAAGCACCACTTATGCAATCAATCAACAGAGTACTATAATGGAAGGACTTGCACAATCCGCGCAAGTACTTTCAGATATGACCGAAAACCTCATGAATACAATTGTAAGGTTCAAAATTGATGGAGGAGAGAAGACAATTCCTGAAACTAAACCGGAAAATATAGAAGAAAAACCGGAAAATGAAAACATAGAAATGAGAGAATATTCAGAAGAGGAACTAGAGCTTGAACTTGAAAATGCAGAAAAGATTTTGATATAAAGATGTCCATTCATCAATATCGGGCATATTAAATCCTCTCTATTTTAAACTTCATTATTTCTAACCATTAAAACAGGTTCATATCTATAATATCTATATAATGAGCTCATAATCATGAAAAGATACACATGAACTATGAAGTTATAGATTCTCATTGTCATCTTGATTTCCCTAAATTCAACAAAGATAGACATGAGACAATCATGAGAGCGAAAGAAAGTGGAATCGCCTTAATGATCAACTCCGGCATAGATTACAAAACCAATATCAATTCTCTTGAACTTGCCAAAAAGTATGATTTCATCCATGCAACCTTAGGCCTCAGTCCCCAGATGGTTCCTGAAGCTAATGAAGAAAAAATTAACCAGATACTTGCTCAGATGGAACGCAATGTTGACAAAGCAGTTGGAATCGGTGAAGCGGGTCTGGACTTTTATTACTGTAAAGATGAAACAGGAAAACAAAAGCAAAAAGAGGTTTTTGAGAAGGTCATTGACATTGCAGACCGATATAACAAAACCCTTGTAATACACGGCAGAGACGGAGAAGAACTTGCACTGGAAATGACAAGGGATCTTGACAGGGTTATATTCCATTGTTATGGTGGCAGTGTCGAAACTATGAGAGAAATAGTTGATGCAGGTCACTACATTTCAGTTCCGACCCTTGTATGCTTTTCAGACCATCACAAAGAGATAGCAAAGAATCTCCCTCTTGAAAATATGCTCATTGAAACTGACAGCCCGTACCTCTCACCACGCAAAGGCCGCAACGAACCTGCCTTTGTCAGGGACTCAGTCCCTGTCATAGCACAACTAAAAGAAACAGATGAGGCCGAGATCGCCAGGGCGACAATGCAAAATACCCGCAGTGCATTTGAACTCTAAAATTGACTTTTCTGTACGGGAGAATACACATGCAGGTCAAACATTTTATTATCGGACTTTATGACGCTAACTCATACCTCATTAACGGAAAAATACTGGTAGATACCGGAATGAGCACTGAAGGCCTTATTTCTGCCATCAAAGAGAACATAGACATAGAAGATCTTGAACTCATAATACTTACACACTGCCACTATGACCACACAGCATCTGCACAGGCAATTGCAGATATGACTGGTGCAAAAATAGCAATTCACAAAAACGATGAACCACTTCTGAGCAATGACACCGTAAGTGCAGCGGCAATGTTCGGATATAAGGCACCTGCAATAAAACCCGATATGATTCTGGAAGAGGGTGACAGGATACCCATAGGAAATGACGAGGAACTGGAAGTCATACACACACCAGGACACACACCGGGAGGAATCTGCCTCTATGAAGCAAATTCAAAGAGCCTTTTTTCAGGTGACACAGTATTTCCCAACGGAAGTATAGGACGTACTGATTTCCAGGGCGGCAACCGTGATCAATTAACAGCTTCTATAAATAAGCTTATAGAACTGGATGTCAAAACACTTTATCCAGGACACGGTGAAGTAACCTCAAATGACGTTAACAAGCAGATACAACTCTCCCTGCGCATGTCTAAAAGCATGTTGCTTTAAGGATAGAACATGAGACATAAAAGAAATAAGGGTGGCAATAAAGGCAAAAAAGCAGCTCCTTCAAAGTTTCTTCCCATGAGCCTTGAGAATGCAAAAAAGAAAGGCTGGGATGAACTTGATGTTATTATTGTCACAGGTGACGCATATGTGGACCATCCGGGATTTGGAACCAGCATCATTGGCAGAGTTCTGGAAGATGCAGGTTACAGAGTAGGAGTTATTTCACAGCCAAAATGGGATGATGTTGAAAATTTCAAGAAACTTGGAAAACCACGTCTTTTCTTTGCCATCAGTGCAGGAAACACAGATTCGATGGTGAGCAACTACACACCATCAAAACGACTCAGACACGATGATGCATATTCACCCGGAAGCAAGGCGGGACTGCGACCTAACCGTGCAACCATTGTTTATTCTAACCGCCTGAAGGAAGCTTACCCTGATACTCCAAGAGTTATTGGAGGAATTGAAGCATCTTTACGCCGTTTCGCACAATATGATTACTGGTCCGACAAGGTACGCCAGTCAATACTTGCAGATGCTCCCGCAGACATGATAGTATACGGAATGGGAGAACTCCAGATAGTTGAAATAGCAGACAGACTCAATAAAGGAATTCCTGTTTCAGATATCACGGATATTGACGGAACTGTCTGGAAAATGGACATCAAAACCTGGAAAGCGAAAAAAGAAGAATTGCTTGAGACTTGTATAGAAATACCACCTTATATCGAAGTTTCAAAGAACAAGGAACTCTATGCAAACACATTCAAGACTGTTTACCATGAACAGAACCACATTAGCGGGCATGCCATTATTCAGGTTCATCCAAAAACAGTAATAATACAAAATAAACCTATGCGTCCGCTCAAAACAGAAGAGCTGGACCATGTTTATGAACTTCCATTCACCAGAGAATCACACCCATCATACGATGAACCAGTCCCTGCTCTTGACATGGTGAGATTCTCTATCAACACTCACAGAGGTTGTTTCGGTGCATGTTCGTTCTGCGCCATTGCCCTGCACCAGGGAAGGATGATACGCAGCCGCAGTATGGAATCTATCCTGAGAGAAGCAGAAGGTTTCACACAAATAAAAGAATTCAAAGGAACTATTAACGGACTTGGCGGCCCATCAGCCAACATGTACGGAATGGACTGCAAGAACTGGGAAGATAAAGGCGTATGTAAAGAGAAAATCTGCATCTACCCAAAAGCCTGCCCTTCACTTAATACAAGCCATAAGAAACTCATTGAGCTTATGCGCAGGCTCAGGGAACTGCCCGGGATCAAAAAGGTCTTTGTCGGCTATGGAGTGCGCTATGACCTTGCGCTTCTTGATGAGGAATACATGGAAGAGCTGTGTGCTCATCACGTCAGCGGTCAATTGAAGGTTGCTCCGGAACATTATTGCGATAAAGTCACTGATGCTATGAAGAAACCTGACAGGGAAGTATTCGAAAGATTCGAGGAGAAATACAAGGAAATAAACCAGAAACTTGGAAAAGACCAGTATCTTGTGGCTTTCCTCATGTCAGGTCATCCGGGTTGCACACTTAATGACATGATAGAAACTGCTGAATACATCCGGGATACAGGACGCTATACCAAACAGGTGCAGGATTTCACACCCACTCCTATGACAGCGGCAACATGTATGTTCCACACAGGGATCGATCCTTTCACTGGAAAAAAAACCTACGTGGCAACTTCTCAGAAAGAGAAAAGCATCCAGAGAGCAATGCTACATTACCGTGAGCCCAGAAATTATAATCTGGTTTATGAAGGATTGAAACGTGCCAACCGGCTTGACCTTGTTGGAAATTCATGGAATTGCCTGATAAGAAGAAAGAAAGGTAGAAAAGGCGGATGGTAAGCTAATTACCATTAAATACAATAATAAAATCGTTATCTTTTTAACATATACTAGTTTACTGTACTTCAAACGTATATTTTTCAAATAAAAATGGAAGTTATACTATGAAGTATAAGTTGTTGGCACCAATATTATTATTGATTATTATCCAGGCATGTGCTGTTCTGGCGAGCCCGGTCATAAGCATTGATGAGACTGTAACTGAGAATATGTTCTATTCTAAATCATACACTAATCCTGATAGTATAGAGGCACATCAGATAGTCGTGTATAGCGAGGATGGAGAACATTCACAGATACACCTGCACTATAGACTTACTCCAAGAACAACTACAAGTCCTGATGGCAATTACAGTGTGTATAAGAAGGCACTGGATTCAGAAAAGGGAGTGGGTGTTGAAGATTATGTCATTAACGACACAGTTGCAGGAACCGAGACAAATATCAAGAACATAATTACAATGAGCTACTATGGAGTTGCTTTTTCACCGGACAGTAAAATGTACGCAGCACCAAGGGCAGTTTTCTTCGATGAAGGTCGAAATGCACAATATGCTATCGATATCTGTTCTGTCCACAATAATACTCTACTGCACAGAGAACTCACTCCTTTCTATATAGAAAGTACTAAAGCTACACCAATGGAGTGGGAGAAGTCAGTTATTTATGAAGTTTACTGGTCTGATGATGGTTCCTGCATAGTATACGAAGTTCTTGGAGGAAATACTGAGGCTGGACAATATCCTGCATACCTTGTGAGCAAAAGACTCAATCTGGACTATGCAGAGCTCAGAAAAATGAATGGGTATGATAATACAGAAATGGAAGCCATGAGTGAAGAAACAGAAGATACAAATACAGCTGCTGAAAACAGTCTTCCAATTCCAGGATTTAAAGCTATTGGAGTAGTATTTGCTCTGGCATTGGCTGGGAGAATAAAGAGAGCATGAACTACATGCTCACATCTTTTTTAAAAACAATAATTAAAAAACCGAGAAAAGAATAAACTAAAATGGCTATTCCATAGCCATTTCAAGCAGGTCGATGATATCAAGCACATCAACTCTCGGGCCCCCACGTTTGAGATTTGTGAGGCATAGAGGGCATGCAGTTACCAGATAGTCAACGTCCCCTGGTATCTCTTCAAGTCTGTTCTTTGAAAGTTCAAGTGAGAGTTCAGGATAACCTTTAAGGACCCCTCCACCAGCTCCACAACATTTGGATTTCTCCCTGTTGCTCTTCATTTCCTCAAGATAACAAACTGCTTTTATGAGTTGTCTTGGAGCATCGAATACACCATTGCACCTTCCGAGGTGACATGGGTCATGATAGGTAACCTTAAGGTCAAGCTTCTTTAGATCCATTTCAGCAAGACGGTCTGCAAGGAACTCTGTTACATGGAGAACATTCAGTTCTCCAGGGAAATCATTCTTAAGAGTTGTGTAGCAGCCTGCACAACCTGTGATAACTGTGTGAGCACCTGTCTTTTTTATCTGCTCAAGGTTCTTTGAAATAAGTTCAGATGGGTCAGAGCCGGTTCTCAGAAGTGGGGAGCCACAGCAAACCTCATCCTCAAGTACGGTAACTCCGAACTTTCTCAGGATATCAAAAGTTTTCTTTGTGATCTCAGGATACCGGTAAGATGCAAGACAGCCTGCAAAGAACACATATTCTGACCTTTCAGGAAGATCATTTCTGGAATCCCCAAGCCATGCCATCCTGTCCCTGGATTCACCAAGAGGATTCCCTTTTTCAAGAGCTTCTGTGCGCAGAAGTTTCTGGGCATCTGTCATCTTACCCTGAAGCACGAGTTGGTGCCTTATATTTTCTATTACTTTAACAGGAGATGCTCCAGAAGGACATATTTCCTCACAAAGTCCGCATGTAGTACAGGTGTTAATACTATCGAAAACACCCTTATCAACTTCAAGCCCCTGGGAAATACCGTGAGCTACAAGCATACGACCACGTGAGCTTGATGATTCCCAGCCTTTAACGTCAAAAACAGGACATACTGAACGACATGTACCGCAACGTACACATTTCAGTATTGAACGCATATCTTCATCGTTCATTTTCAGACCCCCATCTTTCCCGGATTCAGAATACCCTTTGGGTCCAGTGCGTTTTTGATCAATACCATTACATCGAGAGCTTTTCCAAGTTCAAGACCAAGATAATCTGCCCTGGCACTGCCAACTCCATGCTCGGCAGTAACAGTTCCACCAATACCTATGGCTGTGCGGTGTATCTTATCTGCAGCCTTGTTCAGCTTTTCCCATTCTTCATCACTGAGCACGTCAATGCACATTCCTGTGTGAAGATTTCCATCACCGATGTGACCGTAGGTCATGATCGGAAGCTTGAACTCATCTGAGATCTCACGTACCTTGTGCAGCATTCCCGGAAGCTCTTTTATCGGAACTCCAATATCCTCTCCGACATAAACACGGGTGCGGAGTGGGTCCAGTCTGGAAACCGCTGCACCTACAAGTCTTCTGGCAGCCCATATCTCATCCCTTTCCTTCTTGTCCGAAGCTGCCCTGATACTTGTTGCAAGGGTGCTGCATGCATCCTTAATCATCTCTATTCCTTCGCGAACCGTGTTCTCTGTTCCATCCACCTCGAACATCAGAATAGCACCGGCTTCCGGCAATCCGATGTGTGGATCATAAGTGTTAATTGCCTCTATTATGTTCCTGTCAAGAATTTCACACGCAGAAGGAACAATTCCTGAGGAGAGGACTTTTACTACTGCCTGTCCTGCAAGTTCAGGATCATCAAAAGAAGCAAGTAATACAGAGCGCTCCTTTGGAAGTGCTCTGAGTCTCAGCGTTGCCTTTGTGATAATACCAAGAGTACCCTCTGAACCTACAAAAAGATCAGTAAGAGAATAACCAGCAACTGATTTTGATGCCTTGGAACCAGTATTGATCACAGTTCCGTCTGCAAGGACGACTTCAAGTCCCAGTACATAATTTCGAGTAGTACCGTATTTTACAGAGCGCATTCCGCTTCCGTTGTTTGCAATAAGACCACCAAGGGTGCACATTGCGGAACTTCCCGGATCAGGAGGGAAGAAAAGACCTGATGGTTCAAGCGCTTGATTCAGTTTTTCCTGGACAATACCAGGTTCGATGGTTACCTGAAGGTTGTCCAGATCAGTTTCAAGTATCCTGTTCATTGATGACATATCAAGTACAATGCCACCTTCTACCGGAACAGCTCCTCCGGCAAGTCCTGTACCTGCGCCTCTTGCAGTCACAGGAATCTCATTATCGTTTGCAAGACTGACTATCTTTGAAACCTGTTCAGTGCTTGCTGGCCTGACAACAAAATCAGGCATGCCTCTTATCTGTGAGGCGTCACATGAATAACAATAAAGTTCTGCAGATGACGCGGAAACATACTCTTCTCCGACTATTTTCTGCAGATTATTAAGTAAATCGGATTTTTGCATGGAATCGTTTTTTAAGTGGGATAGGATAATTTATAGTTTTTGGTGAAGGCAAACATTTACATCTGACTACACCTATTACACAGCAATGACACGATATTTTGAGGTACAGCAACGGGACGGTGCTGCAAGGATAGGAAAGTTCCTTTTGAAGGAAGATATCCGGACACCTTATATTATAGATACCAGAAGCCTGGATAATCCTGATAGTGCAATCATAGACGGCGGATCACTCTGGAAATATCCAAATTTTGAAGAAGCTCAGGAACATCTCAGGGAAATAAGACAAAAGGCCGGAGAAGATTCTCTTATTATACTTCCACATCAGGACCTGACACCGGAAGCTCCCCGGAAAATTACGATAAGACTGGCTGAAAAAGCAGAAGAGATGGAAGACACAGGTGCAACCGGAACTATTTACATATCCGGACAGCAGGTAAAAGAACATGACCTGTATGTCATGGAAGGAGCCGGATGTTTTGAAAAGAATGCAAGAAATCTTCTCAGCCTGCTTTTTGAAATGAAAAAGGACATAGCTCCTGACACTGCAATTTATGCACCAAATATAGCCACTCCCGAAAATCTGGCAATGTTGATCTACCTTGGAATCGATGTTTTAGATAATACTAAAGCAATAATTGCCGGACATAACAATATATACCTTACAACTGCCGGACAGTTCTATCTTGACTCACTTGCAGAATTACCATGCAGATGCAGCGCATGTTCATCCACAGACCTGAAAGGTCTCAGGGAGATGGATAAAAAGAGTCGTGCAGCAATTCTGGAAAAACACAATATCAATACAATGGAAGCAGAAACTGCACTTGTAAGGGAAAGGATACGTGCAGGAACATTACGTGAGTATATTGAGGGACAATGCAGAGTACACCCATGGCTTACAGCACTTATGAGACTTGCAGATGACGAATATGACTTTATGGAAAGTCAGAATGCTATTGCAAGAAATAACACACTTGTTGCCACCTGTGGAGAATCACAGAACAGATCAGAAATTGTTAGGTACGCTAAAAGGATTCAGGAAAGATACACACCACCTGCAGCTGATGTACTTCTACTTTTGCCATGTTCTGCCAGGAAACCATATTCCACATCCAATTCACACTGGAAATTCATCAAAGCGCTTGGAAAAAGCAGAAAATTTGTCCATGAAGTAATAATAACATCCCCGCTTGGGATAGTCCCTAGGGAACTGGAACTCACATACCCTGCTGCACATTATGATACTACTGTGACAGGTTACTGGGATGCAGAGGAAAAGGAATGGGTGGCATCCTGTCTTGAGGATTACCTGAAAAAACATAAATACACAAGTATCGTTGCACATGTCGAGGATGCCTATCGTGTAATTTGCGAAATGGTCGCAGAAAAACTTGACATAGATATAACATATACCAGTCTTGGAAATGTCACATCCAGAGAATCACTGAAAAACCTCAGCACTACAATGTCTGGACTTTGCACCGGAAGAAAGCGCAGTCATGAGAAGACACAGAAAGATCTTATGAAAGCTGTTGCAGATTATCAGTTTGGCACAGGTTCAGGGGATATACTTGTACCCAAAGATTCAACTGTCAAAGGACCATTCCCCAAGCATCAGATATTTGTCGGAAAGAAGCAACTTGTAACACTTATACCTCAGTATGGTACGCTGGCTGTTACTATAGATGGCGCAAGAGCCTTACTTGAAAAGGGAAGATACATCGTAAAGATTGACGATTTTGTCCCACGCGGCTCGCTTCTGGCACCCGGGGTAATTGATGCAGACCCTCAGATCAGACCAAATGATGAGGTTCTTATCAGTGGGAATAAAGCAATTGCAGTCGGTAGAGCAAATATGAGCGGAGATGAGATGAAAAGATCAAAACGTGGAGTTGCAGTGGATCTGCGCCATGTGAAAAAGATTGACTAACAGATTTGCATGATAATAATAAGGAACTTTGAACCATCCGATTTTGAAGAGGTACTGGAAATCGAATCACAGGCTTTTTCGGAGCATAATCCTTTCCTTTACATGAACTTCTATGAGATGAACAATGAAGGATTCCTTGTTGCAGAATACAACAATTATGTTGTAGGTTTTGTTGTAGGATATAAATTATCAGAAATGGAAGGACGGATTTTTTCCCTTGCAGTCAGGGAAGGTTTCAGAAGTATGGGAATTGGTGCCAGGCTTATGAATTCCATCCTTACTATATTTGTATGTAAGCTTCTTCCATATGCAAGCCTTGAGGTAAGAATTACAAATACCCGGGCCCAGGATTTTTATGAACGTATGAATTTCATAAACTGCTGGGTTCAAAAAGAATATTATTCGGATGGAGAAGATGGAATCATAATGAAAAAAAGGTTGATACCATCTAATTCAGTATCATTTTAAATCCAGTTCAATCCAGATATTTGTCTCCTAAAATGGAATTAAAGGATTTGAATTCCTTTAATTGGTGTTTGCTAAATGACTGCCTGTCTTTATGGCAAGCTCATGCATCCTTTCGGAAGTCCTGCCAATCCCTGAAGTATCGTCCTGTGACAGAGCTTCTGCAATATCATTACCAAGAACAAATATCGCATGTTTGTGCTCAGCCTTACTCCTGTGAACATGCAGAGGGCTTATAGCCAACGAATCATACTCATTAAAGGTATTATCCATACCCATATGTTCAAAATGTCTCCTGATCTGTGCCATCAATGTGTGCAATTGTATTAATTCATCTTTATGCATACCAACCAACCTGTATGTAAAATTAATTATTTGCTGTTATTTTGTGCACTCTTTAAAATAATGCACTACATTTAGTTGGTTAATTTCCTAATAAAGCCATTTCCCCCGGAAATTGATGCCTTGTGTATTGTATATAAAATTTGCTTTCTAATGTTAATGATTAAACATTAAGTAAAGAGGAAATAATTTCAAATTAAATCAGAACAAGCAAAAAGAAAATCAATAAAAAATATTAAATATATATACTGTGCGCAAGCACAGTACACAACATTATAATGAAGCAGCAGTAAGGACCTTTACAGAAGCAGGTCTTTTGGTCACACTACCCACTTTTGCACCTATAAGGCGTTCTATACCCTTATCAGCGGCGATATCAAGAATCCTTTGAGTGACCACACCATCAAATACAACAGTCTTGACTTCATCCTCATAGGCCTTAAGAGTGCTCACAAGATCCCTTACAGCAGTTTCATTTACAACATTATCTCCACCATCGAGAAAACGTGCACTGAAAGTGCCTATCAGATCATTTGCGTGATTTTTGAATCTCTTATTCTCAGGAGACACCGGCACTTTTGACTTCGGAGTTTCAGTCTTTCGTGCATCGGATTGTTTATTACCATTGGGCTGTTTCTCTCTCGAATCCTGCTTTCTCTTATTTCTGCGAGGTTCCCTTGCATTTCTTTTAACAGCAGCGGGAGAAATACGCTTAGCATCTGCAGCAGGAGATGGTCTTCTTTCTTTGCGTTTTGAAATACGTTGCTTGCGACCATCGTCAGCGGATGAGGGTTGGTCATTACTAACATACTTATCGATCACCTGCTCAACAGGAACCTTCTGCCTGAGTGACCTGACAATCTCCTTCTGTACAAGATCCTCAACACTCTTGCCATCCGGTGCCCGTGCAATGTAGTCGATGTTAGCAACCTGAACAAGTTCCTTGATAATGAGTTCTCCTCCACGGTCACCATCGGTAAAAGCAGTCACTGTGTCTTTTTTCCTTGTAAATTCTGCAACTTCAGGAGGAACATTTGTACCACCAACACAAATGGTATTCTTAATACCGTATTTCAAAAGGTTAAGAACATCAGCACGCCCTTCAACAACGATTATAGCATCTGAATCGAAAACCGTAGGACCGCATGGAATCTTGTTCTTGCCATAGTACTGCATCTCCTCTACCCTGACAGACTGACGCACTTCATCAGCGATCTCCTGGGACTCAGGAAGATTCTCATCGAACATACCTTTAAAAATGAACTTAGCCCTTTCAATGATCTGGTGACGTTTTGTCGCCCTTACATCCTCTATATGAGATATCTCTATTTTGGCACTGCAGGGACCAACCCTGTCTATGGTCTCCAGTGAAGCTGCAAGGATCGAGGTCTCAACTTTGTCAAGACTTGAAGGAATAAGGATAGTACCTTTGGTCTTACCACCTTTTGCATTGACCACGACCTCGATTCTGCCGATACGTCCTGTCTTTTGAAGGTCACGAAGATCAAGATCGGAACCAAGAAGACCCTCTGTCTGACCAAAGATAGCACCTACAATATCAGGGCGTTCTATTATTCCATCTGCACTTATTTTTGAATGAATTATATATTTAGTGGTATCTGCATTCTGCATATGATAGTCTCCAAATTTGTGTAATGACGATACCGGAACAATTCGGAATACAAAAATAGAAAAGTTGTAATGAACACCCAAAGTCATCTTATCAAAAGTCTGAAATTGTGGAAACTTAAGTTAAACTCTAATCTCAATGAATAAACATGAAGATTTCCACTTAATCCAAACCAACGCCAAGCTAATAACAACAGTAACTAGATGTCCTGCATCAAATGCATTTTTGCTACTGAAACTGTTTTATGGCATGGTCAATAAGCAGTATTTCCAAATCCCTCATTGTAATAACTGCAGCTTTTGACCTGTAAGCACCTTGTGATGTTATGAATACCTCTTCGGTAAATGATTCTTTTTGAATCTGTAGTGATTACGAATGACTAAACTATATTTGTATTATTGAAAGATACCCTCGTTCACAGTATCTATATTATATCGATTATGTAATCATATAATCATGACTACACTAGGTAATAGAATTCAAAGTCTTATAAACTTATGGGTTGACATTTTTGAACAATCACAAGATATTTTAAACAGAAAACGCAAATTCTTTTAATCCGCCCATATTGATTTTTCAGGGAACATAGTTAATATTCATGCGAGCTTATAAAACAACATGCCCTTCAAAAATAACCAAAATAATAAAAAAGTAATAATTATAGGCGGAGGTGCTGTTGGCATGGCTGTTGCCACAAGCCTCACACGCCACAGTGACTATTCAATAACCGTTTTTTCTGCTGATACCCACACAGCATACAGTCAGTGTGGAATGCCCTTTGTGATCGGAGGAGAAATTGAAGATTTCGAATCATTGGTTCTCAGAAGTAACAAATACTTTGAGGAGATTGGCATAGACCTTCATTTGGGAACAACAGTTGATTCAATAAATATAGAAGATAACAGCATATCATCAGGTGGAAATGACTATCATTTTGACAGGCTGGTCATTGCAACAGGAAGCAAAGCAAAAATTCCTGCAGCAATTCCCGGAACATCCCTTGGAAACATATTCACACTCAGAACACTATCAGACGCAATGACAATTGAAGAAGCACTCCAAAAAGCATCTTCAGTTGTCATAGTTGGTGGTGGATCCATTGGTGCTGAGATGGCAGCAGCAATCTCAAGTAGAAATATAAATACAGTACTTTTGAACAGAAGCCCATCAATACTTTCACACAATATAGATTCTGATATGGCTGAAGTTGTGCAGGAACATCTCGAATCCCTGGGAGTTAAAGTAATTACAGGATACGTTCCCTCTGCAATGAACGGAGAAAAAGATATCAGCTCAGTTACAGTGGGTTCAACCGAGTTTCCTTCTGATCTTGTGATTTTTGCCACAGGAGTTGAACCGGACAACGAACTGGCTTCAAATGCAGGCATAGATATTGGAGATACCGGCGGGATCATAGTTGATGATTACCTGCATCCTTCGATATCAGGCACATTCCACCCCGACATCTACTGCGGCGGTGAATGTATAGAAGTTACGGATCTCATAACCGGAAAAGCAATGTTGAGCCAGCTGGCAAGCACTGCGAGGAGAATGGCAGGAATAATAACAAATAATCTCACATCCGGACCGGCTGAATTCGATCCCATACTCAATCCATGGGTAGCAGTAATAGGAAACATCCAGGTAGGAACAACAGGAATCACCTCAAAAAAGGCGGAAGAAAACAATATAAAAATAGTAACAGGACTTGCAACCGGATCAACAAGGGCTGATTATTATCCCGGAGGAAGCAAACTTTTCATCAAACTCATATTCAGTGAAAGATATCTTGTAGGTGCACAAGTAGTTGGGAGGGAGGGGATCAAAGAACGTATCGATGCCCTTACACTTGCTATCAAAAAGAAAACAACTGCACAGGAACTTGTAAAGATGGAAACCTGTTATGCACCTCCTGTATCCACACTGCAGGATCCCACTGTTTTTGCTGCAAAAGGTGCATTGAAAAAGATGAGAAGAAAGATATGATTGAAATAGACGGCTCATACGGAGAAGGTGGTGGCCAGATTCTCAGAACTGCCATAGCCCTCTCTGCAATTATCGGAGAAGAAATACATATAACAAACATACGTCGCAACCGTCCAAAAGAAGGACTGAAACCACAGCATCTAATGTCAATCAAAACTGCTGCAATGTTATGCAATGCGGAAATCAAAGGAGTAGCCTCCGGCTCAACTGATATATACTTTTCTCCATCGGAAATAAGGGGGATTGACAGAAAAATATCTATTGGGACCGCAGGGAGCATTCCTCTTTTGATGCAGGCCATCATGCCCATGGCAGCCTTTGCAAAGAAAAAGACAAAACTCACCATAAACGGTGGAACTGATGTTGCATGGTCCCCTTCCATAGATTACCTGAAAGAAGTAACATTAAAAGCGCTTCGCATAATGGGATATCAGGCAGACATAAAGCTCATTGAACGAGGATACTATCCTAAAGGCGGGGGAGTAGCAGAAATTGAAATCGAGCCGTCTAAACTTATTGGATATCATTATGCAACTGAAAATCAGAATGAAAAGAAAATAATCTGTGGAATGTCACACTGCTCAGGTTTACCTGAACATGTTGCAGAAAGACAGGCAGAATCTGCAAAAAAGATACTGGAAGAAATGAGGAAGGAAACTGATATTTCCGTATTTACAGATAATTTCAGGTCTACAGGAAGTGGTATCACTTTATGGTCCGGCCTTTCAGGCGCAGTCAGCATCGGTAAAAGAGGTTTGCCTGCTGAAAAAGTAGGAGAATGTGCTGCAAATGAAATGCTTGATGAACTATTGTGCGGGGCAGCAGTAGACAGTCATCTTGCAGACCAGCTCATACCATATATGGGACTTGCGGGAAAAGGTTCTTTCACAGTAAGAGAAGTTTCAAAACACTGTCTTACAAATATGCATATCACTGAAAAAATGCTTGATGTTAAATTCAGCATAGACTACAATAACAAAAACAAAAAAAGACCAATAAAGATTACCGTGGAATGAGATCATTCCCCGGATTCTACTACGCTGATATACTCAGGCGGAATTCCCCTTGCAAGAACAATATCATCGTTTACAGCAACGATGTCAACTCCGTCCTGCTGGGCCCCTTCTGCATCAACTTCAAGAATTACAGGATTATCTGTGTGAACTGAAGCTGCTTCTTTTGCTTTAGAAAATGATGTGCTCAGGTGCACATAACATTGCCTGATAGGATAAATACCATTATCAAGAAGCATGTCTACTTCTTCCTGGCTTACGCCATAATACAGATAAGAAAGATCGTTCTCAGGATAATCGGACATAAGGTCAACTTCTACAGAGTGTCCATATCTTGCCCTGATAAAACCGTCCTCTATTTCGTAACGTCCTTTCCTGTCAGACTCAACAAGAGAAATAAGACGTTCCATGGTTCCCCACTTATAGCGCTTTTTCATAACTCTGGAGAGCTGGTCCAGTTCGACCCATCCCTGGGGGTCCATGTCTATGCCCACATCTTCAGGGAAGTGTCTTAGTGCACCGGAAACAAACCTTCCAAGTCTCTCTTCCCGATCATCATCCAGCACATAACGTCCTTCTTCTCCACAGTCAGGGCAACTTTCTCCCCTGAAATAGCCATGCTCTTTACATTTACGGATCATGATATCTTGCAAATACATCTCATAATTAATATAAGTTATTAAAATAACGCAAGAAACACTGAACTATCTTAAAAAGATAAGAAAGATATACATTCAAGAGATACAAAAGAAAATGGAGTAAATATTAGAGAAACGGGAAAGTTTTCGTTACATTAATTTATCTGGAACGATACTATGTCTAGTTTAGTAAAGAAGGATGAATACTTAAGATAAAAGTAATTAATTACATTAGGACTTTAAATCACTTTACTCATTTTCAGGGTATTATTATGGACGAGATCAACGAAATATATGAAAAACTGGGTGGCGTCATCAGCAAAGATGATTTTACAAGCAAGGTGGAAGAAAAAGTAGAACAGATGAGCGGCCTCTGTGACACCAAAACTGCAGCTATGTTGGTTGCACACGACCTTGGTGTCAGTGACACAGGCGGGGAACAGCAAATAAATAAAGTTTCAGATATAACCCCAAACAGCGGTAATGTAAAGCTCATAGCCAAAATAATGACTGTATTCCCTGCAAAGGAATTCAACAGGAACGATGGTACAATAGGCAGGGTTGCAAACCTTATAGTTGCAGATGACACAGGATCAATACGTCTTACCTTATGGGACGAAAGAGCAGATCTTGTAAAGAACGGACAGATAGAGATTGGCCAGAACTATCAGATCGCAGGATACGTAAAGGAAGGCTACTCTGGTGTAGAGGTTAATATTGGTAACAACGGTGTATTCTGTGAAACTGATGAAAAGGTCGAAGCCCGCATCGAGTCAAAACAGATCAAAGATATAACTAACGGAATGGGAGACATCAATCTTCGTGCTAGGGTACTTGATATCTCAGATATCAGAACCTTTAATAAGAGAGATGGGGGCACAGGCAGAGTTGCAAATCTGCTCATTGGTGATGAGACCGGTAAAATCAGAGTGACCCTCTGGGATGAACTCACTGATTTCACACAACAGATAGAAGTCGATGATTCTGTGGAGATCCTTAATGCCTATGCAAGAGAGAATAATTTCAACCAGCAGGTGGAAATGCAGGTTGGAAACCGCGGAACTATTAAAAGAACAGAACAAGAGGTTGAGTTCAAAGAAAGCTTCACTCCGATCTCTGACATAATTCCTGGAGAATCATATTCAATCACAGGACAGGTTTCAGGTCTTGGAGAGCTCAGGGAATTCACACGTGATGATGGAACAGAAAATATGGTTTCCAACATCTATGTATCAGATGATACCGGCAGGATACGTATCGCACTGTGGGGGGATCATGCAACACTTGTAGAGGAAGTTGACATCGATACTGACATTGAGATAATAGATGCATATTCCAAATCAGGATTCAATGATGAGATCGAACTCAGTGCAGGAAACCGTACAAGAATAAACATTCTTTAATAATTTATACCACCTGTTTCCGGAAGGCTGGCAAAGCTTATCCGGAAAGGCAAATTTTTTTAAAAAACGCCATCTTTTGACTTACTTAGCAGTACCTGCTGCACAGTGTATTTAGACCTTGTAATCCACGAACACCTATATATACAATAAAAGTCCAATTTTATTTAGTGGACTATAGGTAATTGATTCCTTTAATCCAGGATTCTGGGGTACGTCTTATGGTCTTGAATGTTCATGATGATATGGAAACCGATGTCTCCATAATGGAGATTCAAAATGAGATGTCGGTCAGGGAAATAATGTCCAAGGATACTTTTGACATTGATGTCAATGCCAGTGTTCTAGATGTTGCGAACAAAATGGCAGGAAGTGGAACTGGATGCATTATCGTAAAAGAGAATGATGACAGCATCGGCATCATTACTGAGCATGATATTTTAATAAAGACCGTATCCAGGAACGTATTGCCCTCTGAGATGACAGCCGGTGAGATTATGTCATCCCCTATCATAGCAACAAAGCCTGTGACAAATATAATCGAGGCTGCTGAAATGATGGTCAAGTCTGAAATCAGAAGACTTGCTGTGATGGAAGGAGATGCAATAGTGGGAATGATAACGGACAGGGACATACTAGCCATAGCTCCGGGTCTGAACACTATTCTGGAAGGACTTATCGAACTGCATCATGAAAACAACATCCAGCATCAACCGGAACTTGAACGTGGCATTTGCCAGCGTTGCGGAACTCTGGTAGACAGCCTGACGGATGTAAACGGATTGATGTTGTGCGAAGACTGTAAAGAGGAAGAAGGTTACTATGACTAGTTCTGACTGGTCAACTGATAAAGGACACTTCAAGCTGGTGAAACAAATGTCTGTCCCGATATATACTAAAAAAATAAATGTATCGATCTTCAAAGCAACACCTGTGTTTCGGCCGGGAAAAATTATGATATTCTGGCATTCAGTGTTAGCTGGATTTACTGTTATTGCAGGCAGACACAGTATAGTACCTGAATACTAAAGCAATATCTAATTGCATATCAGGTAAGATAATTGTTAACCAAGAGGTTTGAATGTCTTTCACAAAACATCTGGACATTATATAATAAAAATTCCAGTTATTTTGTGATGTTATGGAGCGCAGTGGTTTAGTTGAAAATCAGAAAACAGGTCAAAGAACTGGAAAAGATAAACATTCGACCCCGGACAAAAGACCAAAAAACACAAAACTCCATAGCCATAGCTATGCCTTTTGGAATTATAATCAGCAGACAGAAAGACGCTGCTGTATCAGTTCACGCTAATTGTTAATCAGGAGGTGAAGAAGAAAACCCGGTATTAAGCGGGAATACCACAATAAGTGGTGGTGAAAAACAACGGGCATAATCATTTGGGAATTGTCCGAAAAGGCAGAGTTGAGATCAAAGAGCAGGCAAAAAGCCAGAGGAAAGAGGCAGAAGCTCTTTGCAGAACAATAATTTAAAAATATCCTGCAGGTCTGGACGTTTTTAAGTTCAGGCTTCAAAAAAGGAGGAACAACATGAATGTGAAGGACATTATGAGTTCACCGGTCTTTACCATAGCACCGGAAGAAACCGTAGCACATGCAAGAAAACTTATGCTCAAGCATAAGATCAGTACCCTTGTGGTAGCTGAAAAGGAAGAGATGGTTGGTATTGTCACAAAGACAGACCTCGGAAGGAGACTCGCACAGGCCGAACCAATGTGGAGAAGGAGGCCAATTGACAAGATACCGGTGAGAATGGTAATGAATGAAAATCCTATTACGATATACCCAGGGGCAACACCAGCTCAGGCCAGTGAACTGATGATAGAGAATGGAATAAACTCACTTGCTGTTGTAAACAGAGGAGTGCTTGGAATAGTAACAGGAACGGACATTATGAAGTATTACTCCGGGCAGGATATTAAAACAAAGGTTTCTGAAGTAATGTCAGATGACATTGTGTTCGTTCACAGGCACCATACCATAAACCATGTGATGCATGAAATGGAGGAAAACCAGACCAGACATGTAATAGTCAATGACGATGCTGATGAAGCAGTGGGAATCATAACAACAGGCAGTGTTGCATTCAATCTCATGTCAGATAATGAAGGAAAACTCCCTTCAAAGAACATCAAGATGACAAGACGTTCAACACCTGCAGGGGTAAAAGAATATCGTTATGTAAAGGAAGTACCTCTTGTTGCGGAAGATATCATGTCAGAGCTACCACATATAATTGACATAAATAACAAGGCAACAAATGCAGCAAGAATAATGCTTTCAGAATATACTATTGCCCTTCCTGTTGCTAACGGCGATAACATCATAGGCCTGATCAGCAGGCGTGATATAATCAGGGCAGTACAGCAAGCATAAGCAGACCATAGAAACAAACAAAGAAGAGGAATTAAAATGGAAGTAAAGGAAATTATGTCAGAACCGCTGACCGTAGATAAGTCAGACACTATTTCCCATGCACTTGACATTATGGACAAGAAGGGAACCAGACGTCTTCTGGTAAAACACGATGGGAAGCTGCTTGGAGTGCTTACTATGAGAAACCTTACAAAGGAGCTCGGAACACGAAAGAAGGGAAGTAAGCCTGCTTCCTCCCTGCATGTTGCCACAGCAGTCTCTGATAATTTCATAAAGGTACTGCCAGACACAAAGGTAACTGATGCTATCACACTTATGATCAAGAACGGTGGTGTGATAGTTGTCGTAGAAAATGAGCAGATAGTTGGATGGGTCACTCCTAACGAAATACTCATGAATAACAACTTCAGCGGATTTGCAGGAGAGATCATGCAGAAGAATCCGATTGTTGCAGGGCCTGCAGACCGTGTCAGTCATGTCAGGAGAATAATGCTTGACAACAATATCGGAAGACTTCCTATTATAGAAGGGGACAGACTTGTGGGAATGGTTACTGAAAAGGATATTGCAAAGGCAATGCGCTCTTTCCGCGACCTTGTTGAAGGAAGCAAGCAGGAAGCCCGCATAAAGAATCTCATTGTAGAGGACATCATGAAGATGGGAGTAAAAACTGTTTACACCAATGACACTACAAGTGATGTAGCTAAGAAGATGCTCGAAGAAAATCTTGGCGGACTTCCGGTTGTGAACCTTGAAGGACATCTTGTAGGACTTATAACAAGGAGGAGCATCATCCGGGGAATGGCAGAGTAAAACCAGGAGTTTGGTGATGAAAAACAGCAAAATATCAGAACTGGATGTTGAAAAGGTGGCGGAGTTCCTTGAACTCCCACCTTCTAAAATTTCCGAACTCATAGAAAAAGGGAATCTGAAACGTAACTGGGACGAATATTACGACATTTACAGGTTTCAGGGACATGCACCTCAAATGGAAGATGGGACAGTTCTCATCGACCACCATGGAAGTTTTGAGCTGGTCCGCGGTTTTCCAAAGATCAAAAGGGCAATGCTTCTTGAACCTGCTATTCTTAAAAACTTCAAAGAAATACCCTCTGTTGTCGTTGAAGAGAAAATGAACGGCTATAATGTCCGAGTAATAGAATTCAGAGGAAAACTAATTGCATTTACACGCAGCGGTCATGTGTGCCCTTATTCTACAGAAAGGGTACAGAACTTTTTAGAACCGGATTTTTTCAGGGAACATCCAGACCTTGTGGTCTATGGAGAAATGGCAGGACCGGAGAACCCATACGTTCAAAAAGATGCTTATGGAATAGAATCTCTTGATTTCTTTGTTTTTGACATACGTCACAAGGATACAGGAGAAGCTCTGCCAGTCAACCAGAGAAGAGAAATTGCAGAGAATTATGGTTTCAACCAAGTAAGGCTCTTTGGAGATTTCAGCATCAAGAGCGCTTCTTCAAAAATAACAGAAATTATACGTGATCTTGGAAAAGAAGGACGGGAAGGAGTTGTTATCAAAGATCAGGCAATGGTATTGCAACCAGTGAAATACACATGTTCCGAAAGTAATTGTTCTGATCTAAGGCAGGCATTTAAATTCTACAATGAAGCAGGAAGGGATTATCTCTATTCACGGGTTATTCGTGAAGGATTCCAGTCCCATGAGTGGAATGAAAACGAAGATGAATTCACACAGAGATGTCTGAGGCTCGGAGAAAGTATACTCCGCCCCATGAAAAAAACTATTGAAGAGGTAGAAAGTGGAGATAGGATATCCGATGATTTCCGCATACGTGTGAAAGACCGGGAAATTATTTTCAAATTCAGAGATTATCTCGACAGATTCGGACTCTATGTTGCCCTTGAAAAAATAGAGAGAATCGGAGACGAATATGTGGCTGAGATCAGAAAAGTGAACAAAAGCACAAATGATAAGACACTTGCAATGCTAGAAGGACAGTTGTGGTCATGAAAAAGACATATATCCGAATAGATTAATTCGTAAACCACACAAGGTGCCTATATGACAAAGATTGCTATCATCGGAAGTGAGAAAAGCGGTAAGACAACTCTTGCCGGAAAGCTCGGAAAGAAAGGAAACGTCACTGACATAACAATGTATGATTATGCCAAGAATGACAGGATACTCACAACCATTGATGCCACAGGTTATCCGACATCTGTAAAGTCACTTATCACAGCACTAAACCTTTCTGATATCGCACTTTTATGCATCCCTCCGGAAGGACTTGACCCTCTGGCAGCGGAATGTATCATTGCTCTTGACCTTATGCAATACAAACATGGTATTGTGGTCCTCACAAAGGCTGATACTACATATCCCTATGCTGTTGATGAACTGAAAGCCAAGCTTCAGAATGTCACCAGGGGAACAGCTCTTGAGAACTGGGATTACATCTCAATATCCACAACTTCTTTTGAGGGAATGGAAGAGATCAAAGAGCTCATTTTTGACATCGGTGCTAAAGTAGAAACTGAGCAAAGAGAACTTGACGGACTCAGTCCCAGAATTATGATAGACCAGTCATTCAACGTGACAGGTATCGGATGTGTGGTACTGGGTGTTGTAGAACAGGGAACTATCAACATTAAAGACAAAATGCTTGCTTATCCCACTAAGAAAGAACTTGAGATCAGGTCAATACAAATGCATGATGTCGATGTCAAGTCCGCTCCTGCAGGTGCAAGGGTAGGACTTGCACTGAAAGGTATTCAGTCCAAGGACATTGACAGAGGATATGTTGTGTCAAATGAAGAGACCGTTGCAACAGATTTTATACTCAAATGCGGAGTTTCTCCTCTTGCAAAGCCTTTCAACGTAAATGATATGTTGCATCTCTACGTAGGGCTCCAGTCCTCACCTGTGAGAGTTACAGAAATACTGGAAGAAGACAGCCCAGTTGAGACAGCAAGTCCTGGAAAACAATATACATTAAAACTTGAAGGTTCCAAAGAAGTATCTTACATTAAAACCGACAGGTTCATTCTTTCAAACCTGGATGAAAAACAAAGGTTCATTGCCTACGGGCATGAACAATAAATATCTTTTTTGAGCTTACATCGGATAATTCACTTTTTCCTGGGTGTCAGGTGTTTGGCACCATTGAGAAATGAAGGTCTGTCCACAACTTTGGCTCTTTCTATATTATCCGGCAGTTCCACGAGATCCGGTTGTTTTATCATATCTGATGAACTGGAAAAAGTATAATCTGCCCTGTTGAATCCGGAATTAATATTTGATATCGCATACTCTTTTTTGTTCCTTTCAATTGTGAAATTTGGAGAAACTTCCGGTTCTTCAGTAGAGACAACCTTAGAGAGACCTGATTTAGTATCGCGATCCTTTGCCTTTGAACCTTCATCTTTTCCGATATTATAATGTTCTTGTACAAAATCCTTGAGATCATATTCTTCAGCATAGTTGTACAGATACATCAGCTTATCCCGAACCCATCCGATCTCAGAATGGCGATGATAACCTACTTCATACCCCAGCCTACGTGAAGCCTCCGCTAACTGCATTTTGTAATCATGAGGAAGTTCTTTCTTCTCATCCGGTTTTTTGAATATTCTTACCATAGTACAACCATCATTCAAGATAGCCTTCTACTTTCAGTCCTTTTTCCGAGAAAGCAACGCTTCTCATATTACAGTCATGTTTTGTACCACGCATCTTGATAACCTGTAAAGCACGGGTCATGGTCTTATCATAAAGGAAATTATGCATGAAAATCACACCATGTGCGGCGAACTGCTCAGTAGAATAGGCAGTTGGGTCGGTCATCTCAGATAGTATAAGTGTGGTGCATCCCAGTTTCTTGAGATTACGCATGAATCTGTTCATTTCTTTCTCTTGGAGAGAAAGATCCCTTGTTGTAAAACGAATTGCAGATACGGAATCAATTACAAGCCGCTTAACATCGTATTCTGAAACATATGCGGCTATCTCATTGAAAACAATTGAAGGAGAAGGTGCATCACTTTCAATTGATGTTGTGCCTACATCATAATCCGTAGTTATGAACTCATTGACTTCATCCATATATCCGTATTCCATACGTGGACCAAGATCAGCAAACAAAAGTTTCTTCATCTTGATCAGCCCTGGAACATTCATTTCATAATTTGACATATCGTTAATGATGTTCTGAGGACATTCCAGAAGGGTAACATATAACCCTACCTCTCCTTCACTTGCGCCCTGTGCGAGGAACTGAACTCCAAAAGTTGTTTTTCCGCTTCCGGGAGGACCGCTGAGTACGTAAACCCTTTCCGTAAGCAAGCCGCCCTGTACCAGGTCATCAAAACCCTCTATTCCTGTAGGTATTCGCATTGATATACTTCCCAAACTTGATGAATAGTAATATACTAGTGTAGTAATATAGTAATACAATTATATAATGTATAAAGTATTTCAATGCATCGATGAATAGAAATAATTAAAAGTGCCGCACATGATAAATGAGGAAAATAAAAATATTAACAGATTCAAGATCGGTGCAAAGGATATCAAGTGGACAATAAAAGTGTTCCTGTTGTCCGTTCTTTCTGCATTTATCCTTGCAATGATCGCTTACATCCTTACATTCATGACTGCAGAACCTGAACCTGCAAGTGAAGTAATAAGTGATGTTATCATGGGCACAGCTTCAGCCGCAACATCCAAAGTGACAGTAACTTCCACCTACATCAATCCCATGTGGGCAATCTTTTTCTTTAATAGTCTTGCAGCAGGCTGTGCAGTTATTGGTACAGGACTTTTCATTATGGTCCATAAGCTGTTACTTGGCGATATAGCAATGAGGCCGAAGAACCGGTATTATGCCGGCCTTTCTATTCTTATGGAGAAAGCCATGATGCCCTTATACCGGGCACTCATTACAATCGCATCAAGGCTTGACAGAGATTTGTTACTGATAAAAAATGAGAAAAACAATAACGAAGGTACGATCTGGCAGTATTGTGGTTACGGAAAATATGAGTACCGCATGTTCTCATACATCCTTCCATTCACAGTTCCTCTCCTGATATTACTTGTCAACGGAGTAATTATGGGAATACTCCTGGCATTCTTTACTTTCAACGGAGCACTGACCGGATTTGAACTGTTTGGAGAGAAGGGAGCAATAATCGGACTACTCTACAATGTTGTCTATTTCTTTATTTCAATACTACCACATGGAATTATAGAAATTCCAGTAATATTGTTGGCAGCCACTGTTGGATACCATTTCGCATACATCCAGTCACATGATGTAGTCAAAAAGGAACTTTTTAACGGAGACAAAATTGAAAGTCTGCTTGAGGATTACGGGTACGTTGAGAAGAGCATAAAAGAATACCTTTTTTCAGCATACGCATGGAAGATGGTTGTTTTCATCACCCTGACACTTCTTGTTGCAGCGTATATAGAGACCTATGTTACACTTGGAATAGTGGACAGAATTATGACGGTGATGGATTCTATTATTGAACCATACATCGCATAAAAAACAAAATATGAACTAAAAGAGAGCAGAAAAATTATTTAGAAGATTGCCTAAAATCAGCCATACCTTCTGCAACATTATTCAATAACTGAGCAGCGATCTCCTGTGATGGCCATGAACCCAGACCGCAATCCGGACCTGCGTATTTTATACTCTCACCGAACATGGAATATGCCTTTGAAAGTCTCTTTGAGATAATTTCTGGTGTTTCCATGTCAGTTATGATCTCAGGGAAATACTGGGTTTCTTTCCAGACATTGGTATTGTATTTGTCATTGAGGACTGCAACCAGGTTGAATACATCTGTCCTTGCAATTCCCACTCTCAAGTAGGAACCACTGTCCTCAAGTTCTTTTTTGTCGATAAGATCAAGATAAGAAGGTGTTGCTGCGGATTCAACACCTATGACACTGATATTCTCGGCCTGAGCTGCAAGCTTATAGTGGAGTGGGGAATGCAGGTGTATCTCAACATCACAGCCGGCTTTTCTGGCAGATTCACAGGCAATATCCATGGCTTTAATAAGATCATTGTCAGAGAACATTACCTGAGGATTGATACCTATACTGGGTTCATCAATTGAAACAGTTCTTATGTTGAAGTTCTTTGCACCAGAAAGTGAGTTCTTAACAAAACGGTCAACGCTCTCACCCAGAAGGTTAAGTATATCCACATATTCGGTTCCACCGAATTCCTTGAGATAAAGTTCAAGTGGACCAGTAACACAGACACGGACATCAAGTTTCTCACCGTGTTCTTCCCTGTATGTTCTCGCAACTGTTTCAATGGCTTCGAGTTCAATGATGCGGGCAGAGTCAGTTTTAACCTTAAAAGGTTCTTCTGTACATTCAGGATCCCTGATTATAGAAAGAAACTGCTCGTTCATGTCCTGATATTGAGGATAAGTCGATACTTCGACTCCTGATTCAACTTTCATCATGAAAGCATCATTTATGACCTTGAAAAGGTCTGTATCATTTCTATTTTCTGAGAACTTTCCATTCATCCATTCTTTGGATATACCTTTCGGAAGAGGAAAACTGCCAATGTCATCATAGATTATCTCTGCCATGCCATTCTTATTTGCCTGTATTTCACTTATAATTTTTGAGTGTAGATCCTAAAGTCAGAGTCTGGCATAAATATTGTTAAAAAACGAAAAGATAGAAAAGAGAAAGAGACTGACAAAAAGCCAGTTATTTTTTGAGAGTAGCAGATATCTTTGATACGTAATAATTGACACACATCTGGGAATAGTCCAGAGATTTAGGTGACATGTGGGAGATAATCTCATCTGCACCTCTTTTTGGAGTCTGGCTGCTATCTGGCATCCCATACTTTTCACGATGATTTGAAACTTTTTCAAGCATTACATTCTGAAAATCAATAACATCCAGTTTTTCTTCTGAGCTCAGCTCATCAAAACCCTTTTTTAAAGAAGTGAGTTGTTCCCTGTTCTCTTCGGTCATTTCAATATCTAATATAGGATTTTTTAGTTCCATAGGTACCACAAAAGAATATATTTGAGTTACATTAGATATACTTTTGGTAATTATATTTATTTAATATATATGAAGTGAATATTTACATGGCATACTAATTTTTGAAATGAATGCAATGAGTGAGAGAAAAATAATACAGGATTTGTAATAAAAGAAGAAATCAATAATACACAAAAAAATAATTGCTTCGGATAAAATACCGAAGCTTAAAGTTTTTAGAACTATTTCTCAGTTTAATTCTCTGCTGGCAATGTCAACAGTAATCCGATGTTTGCAAATGCCTCTGCTGCCTGCTTGAAAGCGATAAGGAATTCCTTTTCACTCAGATCAAGGTCAGAAGCCAATGGTTCTGCTGCAAACCATATTTCCTTTTCAGTGTCACCACGGGTAAGTGAAACACAGGCAAGCATGTCAGCCTTGGTAAGCCTGTAAACAGAATCTCTTCCAGTTGGAGTTACCCAGGATGGGTGTATATTTTTGAGTTCGTTTACAAACCTGTCCCAGTTGATCGTTGCAGATGCTTCAAGATTCAGTTTGACAATTGCACGGTCTCCTGTAACTTCCTTCTCAATTATCTTGACAAGCTTCTTGTATTCAGGATCTGACTCATCAACGATCATAGCTTCTTTCTCAAGCTTCTCTGCTTCATCCGCAAAGAACGGAGCAAGGTTTACTGCACTGGATGGTTTGGTTGCCAGTGACACACCAAAGAAAGCTATTCCACTAAGAAGCATACCAACTATCACACCGTGGTTTGAAAGCACCGGGTGGATAGTATCAAGATAAGCAGGTGAGAGTGGCGGAGTGTTTGCCAGGTCAACTGCTGTTAATGATATCTGTGCCACTGCACCAACGATAAGTCCGGCAAGAGCACCTTCCTTTGTTGCACGCTTCCAGAAAAGACCTCCCATGAGAGGGAAGAAGTAGGATGCACTGGCAATGAAGGTTGCAATGTGGATAACATCGATTATACTCTGAATATAGAATGAAAGTACGGTTGCAAGAGCCACAATAATAAGAACACTGATCCTGTTTATCGTCATCATCTGCTTCATTGTAGCTTCAGGGTTTATGTATCTCTGGTAAATGTCACGAGAGATACAGGAACCACCTGATGTTGCAAATGTATCTGCAGAGGACATTGCTGCCGCTGCAAGACCAACAGCACAAAGACCAATTGCTATTGGTGAAAGAGTGCTCACAATGTAGACAAGTAGAGCAGGTTCTGCTGCTGCCATTGCACCCATTCCGATCTCTGAGAATGAAGCCGGTATCTCAGGATAAATATGGTTAAGACTTATTGCAATTGCTGTACAGGCAACTCCGAAAATGAGGAAGATAAGGAATGAACCAAGAATCATACCGTTCCTTGCAGATTTCTCATCCTTTGCCGCCCATATTCTCTGCCACGGATCCTGTTCTGTGATCCAGCCGGGAATTATGGCAAAAATGGCTATAAGCACTGCCGGAACACCAATTACAAAGGGATTCCACCATCCTGAAGGTACGTCACCGAAAAGGTCTGAAGTTGTCATTGCAGGTGCATCAGCGGCCCCGGATGTTGCTGCACTTACAAGTACAAATGCAATGATAAGTGAGAATGTTGCAAGCATGATGAACTGTATCATATCAGTCCAGATAACCGCGGAGAAACCTCCGAGTGTTACATAAATTGAGATGGCAAGAGCCACAATTGCTGCTGCGTATATTGGTTCAAGACCGAAAAATACGCTGAGTACAAGTGAGAAACCTTTGATGTCGGCAACAGCGAAAAGAGCCATTACTATTGCAATAACAATGGCTACCGGCGCACGAATTGAACTGCTGAATCTCTGTTCAAGAAGTTCAGGTTGTGTAATTGCAGGCAGATGCTTGATTTTACCTACAAGCAGGGCGATCAACAACAATGCAAGAATGTTCGGGGCTACAAAACTCCAGATGGAGCCCATTCCAAGCAGCATGTAAAGTGCAATAACTGATAGAATTCCACCAGCAGTCATCCACGAAGATGCTGCTGAAAAACCAACGCCTACAAAACTGATCTTACGGCCTGCGAGCCAGAAATCAGTTATGGATTTCTGTTTTTTTGTGAAATAGAATC
Organism: Methanolobus bombayensis; assembly: GCF_017873415.1. Classification (GTDB taxonomy): domain Archaea; phylum Halobacteriota; class Methanosarcinia; order Methanosarcinales; family Methanosarcinaceae; genus Methanolobus; species Methanolobus bombayensis. The sequence continues at coordinate 31,297 of NZ_JAGGKD010000006.1, forward strand.
CTATACCTACCAGCCCAAGCAAATAGACTGCCATTAATATAAGGAATATCTGATAACTTTCCATAATAACTACCTCTTGTGATTGAAAGACACCGACAGATACTGCCGAAGTCATTTATATATGTGTATTAACTCTTATTATAGTAAGTATATAAGGGTTTTCAAAAAATAGAGTTTATGTTTAGACAATTTTATTTACCTTTTATAATGAAGATTTATCTCATGATAGCGATTTATGAAAAAATATTCAGAAATAGGAAATTAAATTGATTTAATAAAATTATCAAAATCACCCAATTTCATAGTTTGTAATTCCACTTCCTATCCAAAATAATATTATCATTCAGATACTATTATGATTCATGACCCTTGAGCCGGTTCACATTAAAGAGATACATGAAATAGTCGACCGAATTGATACCTGTTTTAAAAAAGACGATGATGACTGCGAGGATATTGAAAATATATCGAATATCCTGAAGCGGCTCAGAAAACTGGAATACAACGGAAAAGTTGTACTTAGATCCATCGGACCTGTCAGACGTGGGAAAGCAAGTATCGAAAGGATGCTTCAGTCTGAAGACCCGTTCCCTCTTTCTTATTCCTGTGACAGCGGCAGCACAACTGCAAAAACATTCGATAACGGTCTTTATGTTGATTTCTGTCATTGTGCCATGGCAAGCACACCTTCTGACCTTGAGATACATAGCAAAAGGACTATCGTGGCAGCAGCTTACACTGCCAGTGACAAGGTGTACATAAATACCAGCAGAAACTGGGAATTGTTTGATGAGGGCTCAGGGAGAAAGAAAATAATACGTATCCAGCCCGGTCTGCTGAACAAAAAAGTAACAGATATACTTCACGATGTAGCCCTTTACCTGAGTGAATCTGAGCACATACTCTGGATGCTGGATAAGATAAAAAGTGAGGGTTTCTTCATAATGGATGGTCCCATCTATCCTAAAAGAGTGATGTACTGGATGGTTGTTAATTCCGAGGATGTAAACATCCGTATTGATCCAAGCAGCAACAAAATAATCCAGAATTATATCGATATAATGGACTATCATATTGAGAATATGAGACCTCTTGTTGGTTTTGTTAAAAATCCAGAGGACATGCAAATCATGCTTGCCCTGAAAAAACAGGATGCAGAAATTGATCTGCCATGGCTTGTTGATGCACAGTTTTTCAAAAATGCACTCTCGCTTGAAAAAACCGGCATGGATAGAAGAAAAGCAGAGAAATACATAACCTATACCAACTGGTTCATCCAGCCAAACCAGTTCTATGAGAAAATGCTTAAATCCACCTCTCCTCTGGTTGCTGAAATGGCAAGTGGTAAATTTGAACCGGAGGATTATGCCCTTAGTTTCTTCATGGCGTATGTTCCGAAGCTTAATACCATTTTTAAAATTGAATCTCCATATGGATTGATAAAAAGCGATGAAATGAGAATCAGGATCACAAGAAAAGTGCTCTATGACCTGGCAATGAACAGCATACCAAAAACATTGTCAAAAGCAGATTCAATTGCAAAAATACCTGTATCTGAAAGGCGTCACATCATAGACAGGTTCAGGAATTCAAAGATAGATATTAATTATAACGAAATCAGATGGGATGAAAAGGATGAGAGATGAGGATATACTTTCTTTTGCCAGCAAGGGTGAAGAGAAAACAAAAAGTGAGAGTTATTCTGCTGAATCCACTGGCCTGGATAATTCAGAAAAAGATGATCTATTTGAGGAATTCGAACCCGAAATATCGGCTTCACCTAAAGAGAACGGAGTTTCAGATGATGCCTTCGGAATAATTACCACTGGAATTGACCCACTTGAGATAACAGAAGCCGGAGCAAGGATCACAGGATATATTACTACATCCCAGCGCCGGAAAGTGAGACTTGGTAAATATGCAATAGTACCATACGGTGACGAAGACCTTTTTGCAAGAATATGGAAACTCCAGTACCTTCAGGAGTTTGCAGTTGATGATGCAACCGAGATTCATTCCCGCAGGATGCTTCAATCCAATACAACTGAAGAGGTTGATTACAAATTCCTGGCTTACCTTGACCCAATCTGCATCCTTTACGAATCAAATGACAAAGAAGGTGTTCTTTCCAGAAGAATGAGCGACAGAATACCACGTCCAAATACTCCGATCCTCCCTGTAACTGATAAAAAGAAGATACAGACAGGTCTTAATATTCCTGAAGAAGGAATCTTCATGGGACACCTGAGCGTTGGCGGTGAACTTGTCAAGACACATGCTGTGCCCCCCACAGTTCCGTATTACCTGAGAAATGATTACTCAATGGGTGACCCACTGATCTTCAGGCACATGCTGGTGTGTGGAAGTACTGGAACCGGAAAAACATTCCTGACAAAGAACATCCTGCGACAATTCATAAGTGAAAATAACCGTTACAAGCTCCGTGGGTCAGAGGAAAGGAAAAATCCATGTCTTGTGATAATGGACCCTCAGGACGAGTATTCTCAGCTTTTTGAGGACAATCCTGAGATAACAGAAAGTGATGAGTTCACATTTGAAGTTGAGGATGTCAATTTTGGAGCCTGCAGGAACACTAAAACCTTTGTTTCAAAGGTCAATGGTGAAGCTTACACCGGCAGGTCAAGGGCAGAACAGATAGAGTTCACAATTCCTTTTGAAATGGTAAAGAATAATTCATGGCTCATTGCACCTGTTGGTATGACAGAATTGCAATACGTAGGAGTTGACCTGCTGCTGGAGGATTACTTCAAGAAACCCGGACAGCATACTTATAGCGGTTTCATGGACTTTATCGATAATGATGTTACCAGAGACCTGTATGTTGAAAGCGGCAAGATACACGAATCATCCTACGATGGTATCGTGCGCAGAGTAAAGAATCGTGCTCTTGCAAGAGTGTTTGACCAGCCTGCAAGACCGATAAGTGAGATTCTGGGACAGATTTTCAAACCCGGACAGGTTAGTGTGTTCCCAACCGAATACATCACAAACTCACGAATACGTGACATTATTACTCTCACTTTGATGAGCACAATAGTCGATAACAAACTGAACACTTCAGGAGAAGCTGCTGTAAAGGAAACTCCGATTATCCTGGGACTTGATGAAGCCCACCGCTATCTCGCAAAAGCAGGAGGAGAACACTCAAGAAGACTCATCTCCAAGTTTGCCGATGCTGCACGTCAGGGAAGAAAAGAAGGACTTGGTCTTTTCCTTATCACACAGGACCCACAGGATATTGATGATACCATTTTCAAGCAGATCAACACGCGTGTGATTCTTAATCTCAGTAATGATGCGGCAATCAGTACAATGAAGGTGAAAAAGGAATTTGAGAAGAGAATTCCTTACCTGAAAAAAGGACAGATGATCGTGCAGAGTCCTGATAACAGTGATATGGTTGAGATTATGGGACTTTCACGGTGTGTTGTGAAGCATGTATGACCGGATTTGTAAATTGAATTCCATTCCTTAAGATATATATTTGCTTTTTGAATTTTATTTAGAAAAGCAAATATATTGTTTGGTGCCCAATTTAATTTAAGCAGATGGCAATTAGTGTTTACTCAGATTAATGTATAAAAAATTCTCAAATTGCAAGTCTGAATTTGGGAAGGGGGAAAATATGACCAACGTACCAACTGTAGAAGCAATTTTGGCTTTCATAGCCTTGTTGACCTTCCTTCCTTTTGTGGTGGGGTTTGTTTTTTCCTACATCTTTTTTAGAAATACGAAAATATCATTTTTAGGAGGAATTATTTCACTACCCCTATCCATTTTAATATGGTTCATTATTAATCTACCGATTTTTTTCGATGCACTGTTTGCAGGACTCCTTTCCAGCATATTAATAGGATTTATACTTTACAAATTTAAAAATTGGGAAATATCCACCATAAAATCGAATGTAAAGGGTACATTAAAAGTTTTTAATAGAAGAAATCTTTCTCTTTTGATCATTGCAATTTTAGTGCTAATTTCAATAGTTGTGTATGGTTTAAATCAGGAAAAAGAACTTGAATTCAAAGTAAATGACCCGAAAGGTGATATGAGTTACCGCGAGCTGAATGGGTCAGAATACGAACTTAGAGGATATGACCATATAGATATTACTCGGTTGGAATCAAAAATCGTAGGTGATTCGGTAGTTCTGGAAATGGAGCTTGCCGGAAACGTGTCTGAAAAAAAAGCTGCAGAATATGATTTTTTTATCTATACAACGCGTTATAGTTCCCCTGACACATCAATTTCCCGCAGAGAAATGGAAGAAAATAGCAATATTCTAAGAGGGTATATCCCTTTAAAATCGCTAGAAGGACGCAATATCTTTGTCGTCACAGCAGTTTCTTCAGATTACACCTACAATCCTAATCTTAGTAGAGAAGGAGTTTTTGACAGATGCTCTAAAAAGAGGACATTAGGTGGTTATCTGCAATCAGCAGAATATTTACAGAAAATACTGTTGACACCTTTAGGCAGTACTCTGTACATAGTTAGGTGAAAAATCCCGAGAATATTACATTCCGGCCCTTCTAACCGAAACGTATATATGAAGCCAGTACGTATGGGTGTCTCGCTCAACTGAGCAGAACAACGCGGGCCGGTAGCTTAGCCAGGCAGAGCGACGGACTCTTAATCCGTAGGCCAGGGGTTCAACTCCCTTCCGGCTCGCATTTTACAATCTCTTTTTGACTAATTCTTTGATACTTCTAAAAGATTAAATCCTATCAGATTAATCTATCTTCGTTCTCAAAAGGTGAAACAATGCCAAAAGTGAGTCTTGACATTCCCCAGGAGCTTCTTGAAGACCTCAACAAACATGTCGGAGATAACAAGAAGTTCGTCACACAGGCTGATGCTATAAGAACAGCCGTGCGTAAGATGCTTGACCAGCTCGACGATATCGACCGCAGGCACGGCAGGCTGGAAGAGTAAAAATAAAAAACAGAAATCAAATCCTGTTTTTGTGCTTGGTAATTATTTTAAGATTCAGAGATTCTTCAAATACTCAATACACTGCCTTCCCTCATCGACACTGCCCATCTCCGTGACCATGAGTCCCTTGTAATCGGACAGGCTTTCCATGAGTTTTTTCCAGTTTATATTTCCCTGTCCCAGCGGGAGATGCTCGTCATGTGCTCCGTTGTTATCATGTATATGCATGTGTGAGAGCTTGCTCTTACACTTTTGCACGAACTCATCCAGGAGTCCCATGGTGTTCGCGTGTCCCACATCAAGGGTCATACCCACGTTATCCCTGTCCACCTGTTCAAGTATATCCAGCATCTCATCGGGATAGCGACCGAATATCTTGGGGAAATTAGGCATGTTCTCAACAGCTATTGTAATGCCCATGTCTGCTGAGTGGTCACACAGGATCTGAATAGATTCTATGCATCTATCCCATGCCTTCTCAGGCAGTTTGGAACCGTAAGGTGAAAGATAACCCGGGTGCAGCACGGCCACTTCAACAAGACCTGATGCCATGCTGAGGTAATGCTTCATCTGCATTATGACCTCACCGTGAATTCCTGAATTCAGGCCTGCAAGGTTCATATCTGAGAAGGGTAGATGCATACTCAGTTTCAGGTTCGTGGTCTCTTTGATGTCCCTGACCTTTGGCAGATTCTCTTCTGTAAGGCACTGTGAGCCCTCCTGGACCATCTCCCAGCCTGTGTATCCGACATCTTCAAGATTGTAAGCCCACTTGAAAGGGTCCTCCACAACTGCACGTGATGAAAAACTCAGATTCCTTACATCCATATTAAACATCTCTTATATCCATCTCAAAATCAGGAACTCCATCCTGTGTTGGCGGCGTCAGCCAGTCGAAGAACCTTTGCATTTCCGTTTCATTGTCGGCTGTGACGGTAATATTAATAGAACCAAGAGGTTCTTCCTGTGCAGGATAATTCAGGCGGCCAACAGTTGCTACCTGCTTACTGATGATAAAAGAAGTTGACAGGCCATCTTCTGACAGACCAACATTAAGCCTTGTATGCGATGTATCAATGATCTCTTCCTCTCTAATCTGGAAGTGGACATTCTTCAGCGCATAGATGTCACTCTCACCAGTGAACACTCCGGTATACTCTGAAGTGCCCTGGTAATCAAAATCAATCTCAGGGAAAAGCTGGTCCAGAGCAGAGAATACTTTGTCCTTACTCTCTGTAGGGTTCACGACTGCTGAAACTTTAACTTTTATCATGATAATTTTCCTTCTGATAATTTTGGATAACTCTTCCTTTATATCTGTTCCTTACTGTACAAGTGCCAGAATCCTGTCCCTGAACTCATCAAGAGTGCCATTGTTCTCAACAACAACATCTGCAACTTCCATTGCTTCACCCATTCCCCAGCCAAGTTCACGCTCATCCCTGACCTTAAGTTCACTTATATCCTTCATGTCATCGCTTCTTTTGCGTGCAAGCACACGCTCGAATCTTATTTCCAGTGGAGAATCCACGGACACAAGAGTGAAATCCGAGCCAAACGCCTCTTTGAATCTCTCAACTTCAGGAACGCTGCGAACACCATCAATTCCGATGAAATCCTCATTTGTAGCCTGTATCTTCGGGATACATCTCTTTGCAACAGCATCCCTGCCTTCCTTTTCACGGAGGTCGCTGCCTACACCGCCTGTATTTGCATCGGTCGGCTCAAGTCCCCTGCGGACAACCTCTTCCCTGATAACATCGCCCATATTGATAACAGTGATACCTTCCTGGCGCATAACAGATGCTGCCTCTGATTTGCCCGAGGCCGGCATTCCAACAAAAGCTAAAATCTTAGTCATAAATGAACCTGTCTTCTTTTATTAAGTAAAGATGAGTTTCAAAATGTTAATGAATGGTTTAATAGATTTTTCCATACATTCTACTTATATATTAGTATACCCTTCGATAGGACAATTCCCATGAAAATTGCTAACATCAAGATTCCCGGAAATATCCTGCTTGCACCTATGTCAAATGTGACGAACCTGCCATTTCGTCTCATGTGCAAAAAATACGGTGCATCACTTACATACTCAGAAATGATAAGTTCAGATGCTGTCATATATGAGAACGAGAAGACCATTAACCGTGGAATGAGTTGCGAAGAAGAGCGACCACTTGGAATCCAGATATTTGGTAATTCTCCTGAAATTATGGTAAAGGCGGCTCTTAAGATAGAAGAGATATACCAGCCAGAGATAATCGATGTCAATTTTGGATGTCCTGCAAGACTCCTGACAAAAGACGGCTGCGGATCTGCACTACTTAGGTCACCTGAACTTATTCATGAAATCATTAAAGGCCTTTCAGATAACCTGTCTACTCCTGTGACAGCAAAGATTCGCATTCTTGAAGATATGCAAAAAACCCTGAAAGTAGCTCACCTGATAGAAGAGGCAGGAGCAGATGCGTTAACAGTTCATGGAAGAACAAGACAACAGCAGTATTCAGGAAAAGCCGATCATTCATATGTGAAAAAGATAAAACAGGAACTCTGTATTCCTGTTATTGCCAATGGTGACATCGTTGATGAGAAATCTGCCCGGGAGGTTCTGGACTATACTGAATGTGACGGAATAATGATAGGCAGAGCTGCAATGGGTAATCCTTTCCTTTTCAAAAGGATATTCCACTTTCTTGGAACCGGGGAAATGCTTGATTATAAACCATGCAATCAGAGGATTGCAGACCTCAAAGAGTACTTTGGACTTATGGAAGAATATAACCTGATGCATACAATCAACGTTAAGGCACAAGCACAATGGTTCACCCGTGGAATGAGAAATGGCAGGCATATAAGGAGAAATATTGCAGCTTCCAAAAGTTTAAAATATATTTTTGAAAGTCTTGATGAAATGTGCAGACGTGCCTACTGACACCAATTATACCAAAATGTTTATTTTATATTTATCTGGATTTAATTGAATTGTAATGATTTAACGGTGTAAATTACCGAAAGACTAAATAGTAATTAACCGATTCTACACAATTAAACATTGCATTTAACGTCAGTTGACGAAAAATCTGATGCTTTTTAGTATCAATTTTCGACACCTTACGCGCAATGTTAAAGATAAAACATATGAAACCGGATCAAATTGTTATAGCTATTATTACACATGGTTTATGGAGAATTCTAGATGAAAGAAATACGAATACACGGTCGAGGCGGTCAGGGCTCTGTCACAGCTGCTGAACTTCTGGCCGTTGCTGCTTTTGCAGACGGTAAATTCAGCCAGGCCTTCCCCGCATTTGGAGTAGAAAGAAGGGGAGCACCGGTCCAGGCATTCACAAGGATCAACGATGAACCCATCAGACTCAGAAGCCAGATCTATGAGCCTGACTATGTTATCGTACAGGACCCAACACTTCTAGAGGTTGTAGATGTTGCCAGTGGTCTCAAGGACGATGGTATACTTATCATCAACAGTGACTTTGACGCTGACAAGTTTGACCTTGATACAAAGGCAAAGATAATGACAGTCAATGCAACAAAGATCGCACTGGACATTATAGGCAGACCTATCGTTAACACAGTACTCCTGGGAGCTTTTGCAGGTGCAACAGGCGAGATCCAGCCAGAATCCATTATGGAAGCCGTTAAGGAAAGGTTCCCTGGTAAAGTAGGAGACAGGAATGCTGAAGCTATCAAGGAAGCATACACTATGATGAAGGAGGCTAAGAAATGAAGATTCTTCCAGGTGGAGCCTGCGAGGCAGGCACAACCAGAGTAAACAAGACTGGTGGATGGAGAACTTTTAAGCCGGTTTACGATTACGACAAATGTATTAAATGCAAGTTGTGCGAACTCTTGTGCCCGGACATGGCAGTAAACCCAAGGGATGACGGATACTTTGAATTTGATTATGATTACTGCAAAGGTTGCGGAATCTGTGCAAATGAATGTCCAAAGAGCGCAATTGAAATGGTTCTGGAGGAAAAGTAAATGGCACCGGAAAACAAACTTGACAAAAGCAAGATGGTCGTTGTCGAAGGTTCATACGCTGTTGCACACGCTGTGAAGACCTGCAGACCAAATGTAATTTCAGCATACCCAATAACACCACAGACTCACATTGTTGAGGATCTCTCACAATTCATGGCAGATGGTGAGATACCAAACTGTGAATACATCAATGTGGAATCTGAGTTCTCAGCTCTCTCTGCACTTGTCGGTTCTTCAGCTGCAGGAGCAAGATGTTACTCAGCAACAACCTCACAGGGTCTTGAACTAATGCACGAGGTACTTTTCAATGTATCCGGAATGAGATTACCAGTTGTTATGACCATTGTGAACAGAGCCGTCAGCGCACCTATCAGCATATGGAACGATCAGCAGGATTCCATATCCCAGAGAGATACGGGATGGATACAGCTCTATGCAGAGAACATCCAGGAAATCTCCGATATGACCGCACAAGCATACAAGATATCAGAGGACAAAGATATACTCATGCCTGCAATGACCTGTATGGACGGTTTTATACTTTCACACGTATATGAACCTGTAGTGCTTCTGGAACAGGATCTCACAGATGAATTCCTGCCAGCATACGAACCGGAGAGAATACTTGATCCTAAAAACCCATTGAGCTTTGGTGCATTTGCAGACCCTAATTACTATGCAGAGTTCAGGTACCTGCAGGAACAGGCAATGCAGAAAGCCCTTAAGAAAATAGAGGATGTAGCAAATGAATTCTACGACATATACGGAAGATACTACGGAGGACTTATTGACGAGTATCGGACAGATGACGCAGACATCATCATCATGGCAATGGGATCCATTGTCGGAACCATTAAGGACCTCATTGATAAACTCAGGGACAGGAATGTAAAAGTCGGTCTTCTGAAGGTCAGGGCATTCAGACCATTCCCTGCAGAAGCTATCAAGGAAGTTATAAAGGATTCAAAGGTCATTGTAACACTTGACAAGAATATATCACTTGGTCTGAACGAAGGTGCACTCTGTACCGAAACAAAGTCCGTACTTTACAATTCTGACATAAGAGTACCTGTTATTGGTTACATGATAGGACATGGAGGACGTGACATCAAGGTCGACACAATAGAGAAGATTGTCGATGATGCAGAAGAAGTTATAAAGACTGGTATCAGAATCGAAAGCCAGTTTGCCGACCTGAAGGAGGAACTACTATGAAAAATCTATTTGATTCCGGTCACAGAGGATGTGCAGGTTGCTGTGACGCAATGGCTGCAAAGTTCACACTTATGGGTGCCGGAGAGGATAGTATAGTCATTAATCCTACCGGATGCCTTGAAGTTATGACAACACCTTTCCCGGAGACTTCATGGAATGTACCCTGGATTCACTCACTTTTTGAAAATGCAGCTGCAGTAGGAGCAGGTGTTGAAGCTGCCCTTAAGTCACTTGGAAAAGAGAATACCAAGGTGGTTGTAATGGGTGGAGACGGTGCAACGCTGGATATCGGAATGCGTTCCATCTCCGGAACATTTGAGAGAGGGCATGACCTCACTTATGTTTGTATTGACAACGAAGCTTACATGAACACCGGTGTTCAGAGAAGTGGTGCAACACCATACAATGCTTCAACCACTACAAGTCCTTCAGGAAAGGTCTCATTCGGAAACCCAAGACCAAAGAAGAACATGCCGGCTATCATGGCTGCACACGGTGCTCCATACGTAGCTACAACTTCCATTGGTTTCCCAAAGGACATGATCAAAAAGGTCGCAAAAGCTACTGAGATCGAAGGTCCAACCTACGTCCATGCACATGCTCCATGTACAACCGGATGGGGTTTTGACACATCAAAAACAGTTGAAGTTGCAAAGATGGCAGTCCAGACCGGTCTCTGGCCACTTTATGAAATGGAGGATGGCGAGGTCACAAAGGTCAGGAAGATTGGCAAGAACGTTAAGCCTGTTGAGGATTACCTCAAAATGCAGCGCCGTTTCAAGCACCTATTCACCATGGAAGGTGGCGAGGAAGAGATTGCAAAGATCCAGGCCATCGCTGATAAGAACATTGAAGATTTCGGGCTCTAAACCCGTATCTTTTCTTATTTTTATTTCTCATTTTATTCGTAATCTTTATAACTCAATACTCACTCTTTGTGGGTTCCCATTATGTCTGATCCAGATATATTATGGTAAATAATTATACACTAAGTTGTATTAATAGCAATATATCGAAAAAGATCTATTCTTTGAGAAATATTTTCCCCGTTATTATTTTTAGTTCTAGTGGAAACACTGGGGTTCTCAATAAAGCTAAAAAGTATCATGCCATAATTCATTCTCATGACCATGCAATCTCCTGTTCCGGACAATCGAGATAATTTTGATAATATATTCGAACTTCTGCAAGAAGAATATCCCAATGCAGAACCTATGCTTCATTTCAAGAATCCACTGGAACTACTGGTTGCAACAATTCTCTCCGCCCAGTGTACAGACAAACAGGTAAATAAGGTCACACAGGTTTTATTCAAAAAGTATCAAAACGTAGAAGATTTTGCCAACGCAGATCTCACTGAGCTTGGAAAAGACATCTACACCACTGGATTCTATCGTCAGAAAGCAAAGCACATTATTGGTAGTGCACAGCTCATCCTTACAGATTTTGATGGCAGAGTTCCCGATAATATGGAAGACCTGCTTAAACTTCCTGGTGTTGGCAGAAAAACCGCTAATATTGTCCTGGCCAGAGGGTACAATATTATTGTGGGAATTGCAGTGGACACCCATGTAACAAGATTATCTCAGAAGCTTGGGTTTACGAAGAACAGCGACCCGAAAAAGATAGAGATAGACCTCATGGCTCTTGCTGAAAGAAAAGACCTTGAGAACCTTTCCATGACGTTAATCCTTCACGGTCGAAATGTGTGTATCGCAAGAAGACCGAAGTGTGGGAATTGTGTTGTGAGCGAATTGTGTCCTTCGAGTGAAGTTTGAAATTCTATTTTTATCATTCTTAGTAGAGGTTCCTGTTTTTCAAAATCAGAAAATATTTACTTAAATTATATTTAAATTCTTTTGTTTCTTCAACTAATAAATATGTGGCATGCATATAATAAATTATCAAAAAGAGCAAAATTAAAGGAGGGTGGAAAATGCGATTCATGGATATTATGACGTGGGATCCAAAAGATAACGAGGAAATAGAAAAGCGATATCTTTCATGGGAATACCCAAAAGGCTACAATGTAATAGCAGAGTGGTCTGACGTATCATCATGCAGGGTCTTTATCGTTTATGACCTAGACAATGAAGAAGCATATGCCAGAGCTACATTCCCATGGAGAGATATCTCAAAGCTTGAGACCATTCCTATAATGGAAACAAAAAAAGCTGTTGAGCTCGGTGAAAAGATGATAGCAGAAATGGCACTAGCTTAATTGTTAAAGAAATGAATTACCTGACATTCCTGTCAGGATTCTTTTTTATGATAGAGAAAACGGAATAACTGAGGTTTGAACTTATTTTAGTTACTATTTTTCCATAGCCTTAACTCTCAATTCCTTCGGCATTTTCTCAATAGCATACCTGAGAGCTGTCCGTGGCATAACTTCCTTGTTCACCACCACGTAGTCAAACACTTCCTTCTGGTGCTGCTTGCTCGCTTCCTTGAGCATCCATCCATATCCTTTCTGAACCAGATCATCCTCATCGGTCAGCAATAAATCAGCAATCTCAAAAATATCATCAAGGAAATCTCCTCTGCGGGCTGCTAAAATGAGAGTTACTGCAGCAGCACGCCTGTACCAGCTATTCTCAGATGCAGTCCACTTTTTGAGGGAATCAATATACTGAGGATACATGTCGATGAACATGCCTATAGTATGGTTGCAGAGAGTATCGCATTTCGCCCAGTTGTTGACATAATCCCCGACCCATCTCTCAAACATGGGAAAATCCTCAGGTTCGTATTGCTTTCGCAGGTTGTACGACCATTCGAATGCAATGAACGCTTCCTCCATGTAATCTGAACTGAGGAGTTCTTCGCAAAGAGCAAATATCTCCTGCTTGTTTTTGCCGGATACTTGCTTGTAATAGGTCTTTGCTATTTTTCTGGCAACGGGAGTTTTCATGCCGTAGCACTTTATTGGTTCTTTGAAGAAACGGTTTGAGCTAGCTTTGGCTTCTTCGTCTGAATTTTGTTCAAGGTCATTTCTTAGCAGGGAGATGATAGAATTCATTAAAAGTTTATTATGAGAATTAGAAGATAACGTTAGTGGCTAAGTACAGAACATATAAATGATCAATAGCTATGTTCCGTATCTACAGAAAGCTGCATAATATACACTTAAACAAAGACTAGAAAAAATCTAAAAGAAATTGGGATTGCTGAACAGATACAGCCACAAGCCACCTATTGCCACAGTTTCAACCACGGGAATACCGGTATGAAGGGGATTGGTCATTGCATAAAGGATTAAACCTCCCATAAAACCAATGGCAAGACATGAAAGAACAAGATCTTCGATTTCCATTTTTACACCTGATGAGAACAGACAATAAGCCTCTTTTTTTAACTATTCTATTTATATCAGAACTAGTGAATATGTACAAATAGCATTTATTGTATAAAAGAATTAGCAAATTATCCTCAAATAGAATTTCAGGTTTATTCAATCACAATTCCACCATCATCACGTACCCACACTCTGCCGCACTAAATGTTAAAAAGAATAAATCATGGCTCTGTAGAGATCTTTGAAATACAAATGTAACGTAACTACAATTATCTACATTGGTGCACGATCAGATATTTGCTAAATTCATCTATATTGATTTCACCAGAACTTCTACATAGACAAGTTGTTACATGCAAATAAAGGAAGAAGAAGATGCTCTCAAAATTAAAGCATCTCAGCAACTGTCATCAGAAAATAGCTTCTTTGCAAAGGCCATTCTCTCTTGAAGATCCGGACCTTCAAATTCCTCTGCGACCTTTTCAAGCATGGCAGGTATTGGAATATTCTGAGGACAGGCATCCAGGCACTGACCGCACTGCACACACTGTGAAGCGAAGTTTGTCCCGGCTCCCCTGAGAATTCCACCCAGTTTTGCTGCGTACATCATCTTAAGTCTGTCCTCATCACCGAACATGTGAAGGTTGTTGTATGTATCGAAACATGCAGGGATATCAACATCTTCCGGACATGGCATACAATATCTGCATCCGGTACAGTTAATCGGCATCATTTTTCCATACTTCTCAGCCACTCTTTCCACAAGTTGCAGCTCTTTTTCACTTAATGATTCAGGAAGACCTTCGTCTGCGATCCTCAGATTCTCTTCAACATGTGCAGGTGCACTCATACCTGAAAGAACAACAGTAACTTCAGGGTGGTTCCATACCCATCTCAAAGCCCATTCAACCGGACTGCGTTTTTTTTCGGCAGCATTCCAGATATCCATAACTTCCTGTGGGACAGGATCTGCAAGATTCCCACCACGCAAAGGCTCCATTATAATAACACCAAGACCTTTGGAAGCAGCATATTCAAGGCCTGCTTTTCCTGCCTGAACATTAGTATCAAGGAAATTGTACTGTATCTGACAGAAATCCCAATTATAAGCGTCAACTATCGGTGCAAAATCTTCAGGTGTACCATGATATGAAAAACCTGCATTTATTATACGCCCATCGGCTTTGGCCCTGTCAAGGAACTCAAGTACTCCAAGATCCCTGATGTTTTCCCAGCTGCTGGACACAAGACTGTGTATAAGATAATAATCGATATGATCGGTGTTGAGTTTCTCAAGCTGTGCATTCAGGAACTTATCCATATCCTCTGGTTTTTTAACTATCCACTGAGGTTGCTTTGTAGCAAGCTTCACTTTCTCCCTGTATCCATGTGCAAGTGCCCTGGCAAGGAAAGGCTCACTTTCTCCCATGTGATAAGGCCAGGCTGTATCAACATAATTAACTCCATTATCGATGGAATAGCGAACCATATCAGTTGCAGTCTTCTCATCGATGCTTCCGTCCTCTTTTGTTGGAAGACGCATGGCCCCGAAACCCAGTATTGAAAGTTCATCGCCGTTCTTTGGCATTTTCCTGTATAACATTAAATTTCTCCTCTTAATCTCTAATTTCTGATTGTTTATGATTTAAACTATTCCTTATCCAATACTACACATAGTTTCTGCAAAGGAAATATAAATAAGAAAAATAGTCCAATTTCCTGCATGCCTCCTGCAGAAACCTCAAAAAATAAGACACCTCATCTTCCAGAGGATTATGATACTAAGATATCTGCTGTTCTTCCATATTACAGGACCTTTCATCAGGAAACGATTAATCTTATAAAATCACTTCCTCAAGCACCTACTGTCTGGATGGACACCGGATGCGGTACAGGAACGTTTGTCTCAAAAGCCATCGAACATTTTCCTGATACAAAGTTCCTGATGATTGATCCTTCCGAGGGAATGCTGAAGCACACAAAGAAAAAACTCTCATCATTTTCCAGTGGTAAAGTGAAAATACTTGAAGCATCCACAACTCAGGACTTCACTCAGGAACTCAATGAAAAACCGGATGTCATCACTGCTATCCAGTGCCATCACTATCTTGACATGGAAAACAGGAAAAAAGCAGTAAAGAAATGCTATGAACTGCTGAAAAAAGGAGGATTTTTTATCACTTTCGAGAATATCAACCCTCTTACTGAAGAGGGTATCAGCGTTGGAAAGCGATACTGGGGCGATTTCCAGAGAGTTCATGCAAGAACTGAGGATGAAATAGAGATTCACCTTGAACGATTTGGAACTGAATATTTCCCCATCACAGTTGAGGAACATCTCAAGCTGCTAAGGGAAACCGGATTCAGAACCGTTGAGCTGTTCTGGTATTCTTACATGCAGGCTGGTTTCTACTGCATTAAGTAGTCAAAAAGTGAAACATTATTTTGCTTCACTTTTTTCCTCTGATGTAAACATGGAATCCTGATGTTCAAATGGATGAAACTTAACAGCAATTCCACGTACTATACCCAGAACTAAAAGTAATGCTGCAAATACAAGCAAAGTTTCTGTGTCAAATTCCTGTCCATATATGAGTACGGTTATCTCACGCATGACTATCAGAATGGTCGCATCGGTCACATATGTGAGCCTGATTCTTTCATGGACCTGGTAATCTGCAAAAGCCTTAAAAAAATCAATAAGCACAAAGATTGTCAGTACACTGTATACTACCTGACTGAAACCACCTTTTTTAAGCCATACCAGTCCGATATTCTGGAAAACATTGAACATTCCTACTATTATCGCTAGCAGAAGTATGTACAGGATAACAATTGTCACAATATTGATAACTTTTCTGAATATCCTATCGTGTGTAAACATATTATATGCCATAAACCCAGCCAATTTCATTATAAAATAGAGTTAGTTCATTATATGCATATCATGTATTTCTTTTCTGCCATTGATGATTGTCTTAAAAGACTATATGCAGAAAAATTCCAATTTAGTATCTCAGCAGCGCACCCACAACATCATCGGAATCCAGAAAATCTTCTTTTTCCACAAACTCAACATTTGCACCTGTGCGCTGTGCCAGTTCATAGAGTTCTTCAACCACATCCACAGTTGATGTTGGACCTCCACACCTTTCACATTCTTTCGGAGGTTTAGAATTTGACTGCAGGTTCTGGCATCTTTCACATAGCCAACCCGGAACCGATGAGTCCTTAATTATCAGCAGAGTGTTAACTCTTGCCTGTTCAAGTGACGCTTTTACATCTTCAATTCCATAGACTGCCAGCCCACCTTTGAGGATCTCACTTTTCAGTTCTTCAGCAGCACTTCTTGATTTAGATTTTTCATTTTCCTGCAGCACGGCATCTCCAGCTTCAACCAGTTCATCCTCAGGAATATCAATAGGAACATCAACAACACCCAGAACCTTTTGCTGAACTTCCTGTGGAAGAATTTCCATAAGGTGCTGTTTTGCTTCTCCAGGTCCTGCAAGAACAAAGCCTCTTGTTTGTAACTGGTCACAGGTTCCCTGAACATTATCGGCAACTTCAGAAAGGAAGGATTTGATAGCTCCTTTTCTCAGATGATTGAAACGCATCTGACTCCAACCTCCTTTTTTGTGCTTATTCATCAGGTCGGTTGAGAGGTGTTTTTTCTCCTCTGCAATATCGGAACGTATACATGTGAACCTGGCTTCACGGGAATCCACCAGAAGCACACCGTAGTCTTCATAATCTGCCCTGAGTTTTGCCAGTGGAAGCAGATACGGTGACGTGTCAAGGACAAAGGACTGCTCTGGTTCCACTGCAAGCCTGTAAACATGCAGGAATGATTCTTTTGAGCTTGCAAAAATGATTCTGCCCTTTTCACCTGAGATTGGCTCATCAAAAACAGAGGATTCTGCCATTTCAAAGGTCTTTTCAAATTCAGACCTAAGGTCAGGATCTAAAGCCTTTTTGATGGCACTGAACCTTGAATCTACAAAGATGCGGTTAAGATGCTCATTTTCCCTTCCGGATACAGGCAGGTAAACGGAAAGATAGACATCCTGCTCATCATATATCTCAGCCAGTGCCCTGATATCAATATCCGTAACAGGAGACAACTCTTCACTTATCATCTTATTATGACCTTCAAACGATTGCATAAAATATCTAATATCGAGTTCTATTTAAATTTATTTAGTAGATTTCATTGATAGAAATAGAATCAAAAAGAGGATATAGATATTATTTTAGATTTAGTACATCAAACTGTGGAATTAAGATGAAAATAACCATTTATGACTCTCTACTGGAAATAAAGGGGTCTTAGATTGCTCTACGTCCTAATAGAAGTATTATGCTCACAGATATTAGTATTTATGATGACATGAAAGCAATTCTCTGCTAGTAGCTTCAAAGATTTTAAATGCAATTATATTTAATCATATTATGGGCTTGTTAAAAGTGGGTACTGCTATATGCAGTTATACTTTTGGGATGAAACTTTACGCATAAAAATAGAACTTTAACAGAGAAGGTGTGTTAACGCTGTTAACATTGAAAACAAGAGAATATTGATAAGATGTGACAAATATGGAAAAAACATCAACTGAACAGAGAAGATGCACGATACTGAACTCCATGGTCGATAACATATATAGCCCGGAAATTCCGGAAATAGTAGACCTTGTCGTCAACAGTTGCTCGGACAGAGGATGTTTTGACCACCTGGAAGCTGCTGTAATACCATCCCGGGAAGCACTTATAGAAATTATCGACCTGATAAAAGACATTCTCTTTCCCGGTTATTTCGGAGACCAGACAGTTGACAGAAATACTTTGCCCTATCATCTGGGAAACGAAATAACCGAATTGTTCAGAAAGCTGTCAGAGCAGATCACTAACAGTATTATACATGAGTGCAAGCGCTGCGATGAGGAATGCACTGATTGTATCGACCAGGGACACGAAGAGACATTGCGATTCCTGAGAAAGATACCTGATATAAGATCCATGCTGGCTTCAGATATCATTGCCACATATGAAGGTGATCCTGCAGCCAAGAACTATGATGAGATTATCTTCAGCTATCCGGGAATATTTGCCATGACCGTTTACAGGTCAGCACATGAACTGCACAAACAGGGAATATCAATAATTCCCAGAATAATGACAGAGTATGCTCATAGTGTTGTGGGAATAGACATACATCCAGGTGCAAAGATCGGAAAAGGATTTTTTATTGACCATGGTACTGGTGTTGTTATCGGGGAAACCTGTGAGATAGGGGACAATGTCCGCATCTATCAGGGAGTTACCCTTGGTTCCCTGAGTTTTCCAAAAGATGAATTAGGTAAAATAATCAGGGATCAGAAAAGACATCCTACAATTGAGGATGATGTTATAATCTATTCTAATGCAACCATTCTTGGTGGAGATACCATAATTGGAACAAGATCAGTGATAGGTGGTAATGTATGGATAACAAAATCTGTTCCACCTGATACAAAGGTCATTATCGAAGAACCAAGACTCATTTTCAAGGAGAAAAAATGAACATAATAAGGGAGTTGGTAAAATTCGCATTTATGAGGATATAACAAAAACTGTTGGAAACACGCCACTTGTAAGGCTGAACAAGATAACTGAAGGCTGCCATGCAACTGTAGTCGGCAAGGTTGAATCCTTTAATCCTTTAAGTTCAGTCAAGGACCGTATTGCTCTTAATATGATAGAAACGGCTGAAAATGATGGGATCCTCAAAAAGGATTCTGTAATAATAGAACCAACATCAGGAAACACAGGAATAGGACTTGCGTTTGTCTGTGCTGCTAAAGGATATCGCCTCATCCTCACAATGCCTGAAACCATGAGCATTGAAAGAAGGAAGATACTCAGGATGCTGGGCGCTGAAATCGTTCTCACCCCTGGTAGCAAAGGTATGAACGGAGCCATCAGTGAAGCTGAAGAGATGGCAAAGAAAACTGAGAACTCTTTTGTTCCTCACCAATTTATGAACCCTGCAAATCCAGATATCCATCGCCGTACCACCGCCGAAGAGATATGGAAGGATACGGATGGTAAAATAGATTATCTTGTGGCAGGTGTCGGTACAGGAGGAACGATTACCGGAATCTCTGAAGTTATCAAAGACCGGAAGCCTTCTTTTAAAGCAATAGCTGTTGAACCGGAAGATTCACCTGTAATATCGGGTGGAAATCCCGGACCTCATAAGATACAGGGGATTGGTGCCGGTTTTATCCCTGATGTCCTGAATACTGAAATTATTGACGAGGTTGTAAAAATCAGCAATGAGGATGCTTTTGAAACTGCAAGACAGATGGCAAAAAAGGAAGGAATACTTGTTGGAATCTCATGTGGTGCAGCTCTTCACGCAGCCCTGGAACTTGCCAGGAGGGAAGAGAATATCGGAAAAATGATAGTTGTGATATTGCCGGATACCGGTGAGAGATATCTTAGTACAGCACTTGCTGAATTTGATGAATAAAATCAGAAACAACTTTTCACTTAAGAGATTTGTAGCTGTTCTTGAATCTTTTATCATCATTTTTTTATTTTAATCCAAAACCTATATATCCAATCAAATTCAATTTTTATTTGGGAGTAGTAGAATTCAAAACCTGTGACACGGAGTTATGACTCTGTTTTTCCGGGTTTCCTTGTTATTGGAATATCTGATAAAAGATACCGGAGTGATTGCATGGTCAATATAAGACCTTTTAGGGAAGAGGACAACGATACCCTGTTGGACATTGAAAGGCTATGTCCTCAGGGAAATGAAGAATGTGCAATAATCATTGACAAGGGACCGGATATAACAGCAAGATATGAGATTTATGACAACTGGGAGATCCGTGTCGCAGAGAAGAATGCCGCCGCTGTGGGGTGGATAGGGTGGACAATAAAACAAGGATTGGATGAACCATATCTTTACATTGTAGAAGTTATGGTTCATCCTGGCCACAAAGATCTGGGAATTGAAGTCGAACTTATAGGGGAAGCAGAAAAAGCTGCATCTGAAATAAAGGCTTCTTATATCTATTGTTATGCTTATGAACCAAATGAAGAGTTCATCGATCTTTTTGAAAAACTGGGCTACATGAAGGAGAAAACCATACAGGCCATTTCAATTTCAGCTTATAAAAAGGAAAAGATAGAAAGCGGATATGAAATTGAGAGAATAAATCCTGATGATATCCATGAAACCATCAAGCTGATCAATAGCTATTACCATGGAAATGCTCAATTCTACCCATTTACCACAGAGAAATTCAGGGACTATACTGAAAGAATACTTGGATACGGTCTTGAGAATTTCATTGTGGCAAAATGGAAAGGATATATTGTCGCATGCGCAGGTTTCTGGGACTGCTCGGTCCTTATGGAAGTCACATACACAAAAGAACCGATGATGTGGAAGATCATGGCAAATGCATATGGAATACTCAGACACTTGGCCAGGATGCCGGATATTCCATCGGAAGGCGAGGTGTGCAAATTGCATTCGATTGTTGATTTCGCATTTGAACAGGACCACAGTCTTGCAATGGAAGAGATAATTGACTACTTCAATAACCTGATGTTCGATACAAACTGCAAGTTCTTCGGAGCATACATCGATCCTGATGATCCGATCCATGGAATAATGAAGAAGTTCAAGCCCATGTATGAGAATCTATACCTCTACGCAAAACCAATCTCAGGAAAAGTGCCTGATCTTAGCCGGACATACGTAGATTGCAGAGATACTATACTATAAATATGAATCCTCTAATTCATTTTTCAATCAATTTTTCAGTTAACCATAAAAGGCTCCTGAACATTCTTACTCAGTAATGGAACGTGTGATAATTCATGTGGACATGGACTACTTCTATGCTGCAATAGAAGAGAGAGAAGACCCGGCACTCAAAGGGAAGGCTGTTGTTGTCTGCATGTATTCCAACCGTGGCGAATCAGGTGGAGCTGTAAGCACATCTAATTACATTGCAAGGGATGCCGGAATACGTTCTGCAATGCCATGTAAACTTGCAATATCCAAAAAGCCTGATGCTGTTTTTCTTCCAGTACGCAAAGCCTTTTATGAAGAGGTTTCTGAAAATGTGATGGAGATCCTCAGATCTAATGCAGACAGCGAGGAAGCTTTTGAAAAGATAAGCATTGATGAGGCTTTTCTGGAGATCACCGAATCCTGCAACGGTGATTATGATATTGCAAAGGAGATCGGTCTGAGGATAAAAGAAGAAGTGAAACTCAAGGAAAGAATAACCTGCTCAGTTGGCATCGGTCCCAACAAACTAATTGCCAAAATGGCATCTTCTTTCCGCAAGCCCGATGGAATAACTGTAATAAGACAGGAAGAAACTGAGGATTTTCTTAAATCGATGCCTGTGAAGAAATTATGGGGAATCGGCAAGGTAACTGAGGATAAGCTGGCTGAAATGGAAATCACAACTGTTGAAGAACTGGCAGCTTTTGATGTTATGGAACTTATTTCTGTTTTTGGAAAAAAGAAAGGTATGTGGCTGAAAAAAGCTGCATCAGGTCAGGATGACAGTCCAGTGAAGGAGAGAACTGCAAGTGACCAGATAGGCAGGATGGCATCACTAAAAAATGACAGCAGGAACGAGAATATGATATTTTCGTTGCTTGATGAGCTTATGGAGGATGTAATCGGCAAAGTCAAAAAAAGGAAAGTATCATTCCGTTCTGTAACAGTAACCGTTATATTCTCAAATTTTAAAACTTCAACAAAAAGCAAAACCTTCAACCATGCTGTGAACGACAGGGAAATCCTTGATGAAAATGCTGTGGAACTGATGAAACAGTTCCTTGAAGAAAGCACTATTAACTTCAGACGCATCGGCGTGAGGGTTGGAAACCTGCAGGAAAGCACAGGACAAAAGAGCCTTTTTGATTTCTGAGGATTACAATGGCTGTATATGAGGAAAAATATTCAGAGAACAAGCCGGATGAAAATAACTGGAAAAGCCATCTCTACGAAATTATATTTGAGGCTGACACTCCTGCCGGGAAGAATTTCGATATAGTCCTGATAGTGAGCATCCTCCTGAGTGTACTTGTTGTCATGATAGACAGCGTAAAATCATTAAGACTTGCACACGGTGACCTGCTCCATGATATAGAATGGTTCTTCACCATACTTTTTACAATTGAATATGTTCTTCGAATGATTTGCGTCAAAAGCAAGACCAGATATGCAACCAGCATTTTAGGGATAATTGACCTGCTGGCCATCATGCCTACATACCTGAGCCTCTTCCTTCCGGGAAGCCAGTTCCTTCT
Organism: Methanolobus bombayensis; assembly: GCF_017873415.1. Lineage (GTDB taxonomy): Archaea > Halobacteriota > Methanosarcinia > Methanosarcinales > Methanosarcinaceae > Methanolobus > Methanolobus bombayensis. Next base: position 54,104 of record NZ_JAGGKD010000006.1, read on the forward strand.
GGTTATCAGGATACTCAGAGTGCTGAGAATATTCCGTATACTCAAACTTGTGAAATACCTGAACGAAGCTGAGCTGCTGATAACCGCATTAAAAGCAAGCAGCAGGAAAATTACTGTTTTCCTGTTTACGGTACTCACACTTGTTGTGATCCTTGGTTCCCTGATGTATCTTATAGAGGGAGAAGAGAACGGTTTTACCAGCATACCCATGAGCATTCACTGGGCTATTGTTACACTTACAACAGTTGGTTATGGTGACATTGTACCGAAAACACCGCTTGGGATTGCGCTTTCTTCAGTTGTCATGATAATTGGTTACAGCATAATTGCTGTTCCAACAGGTATTGTAACAGCCGAGATAAGTTTTGCTTCAATTGAAGACAGGGAAAAGAAAAGACCAAGGAATGTATGCAATAATTGTGGAAATGATAGAAACGATAGCGACGCCCTATTTTGTAAGCATTGTGGAACAAAATTATAAGATAAATATCAGATATTGACTTTATAGTAAATATATGAGATTGGATATATTACGACTTTATAATATTATTGAGTCTCTGCACATAGATTTTGTGCATAATTTTTTAGAAGTATATGAATAATGAGGTGATATATCACACTCATGCTCATCATCATATACGCACATCCCGGATACATATAAATAGCAGAATTCTAGACAGTTTTCATCGTGATTTGGTCTTATAACATTATACTAGTAATATAATGTTCCAATAACAAGCTAACCGTGCCCGAATCACAATAATTGAAAGTCATCCGGAGGATTCACATTTCAATCTGTGACACAAAAAACGATGAGCTGAACAATATTAAGCTCAGTATCTTGAAAAAAACCCTGTCATCGGTACAGGACCTCATAGTCGTAATAGACCGGGATATGAGGATTGTAACCAGTAACTGGAAGAATTGTGATTCTGTACCTGCAAATGTAAAAATGGGACATCCTTTATGCTATAGTTGCCTCATGAAACAGGTAAAACCCTGTGAATCATGCCGTTTACTTGAAGTTTTTGCTACCGGTGAATGCTGTAAATTCGAGATTGAAGATCCTCTTGACAACAAAACAAAACTCATTGAGCTTTCTCCGCTTTTTGATGATGATGGTAGCGTCTCCATGGTAGTAAGACACGCAAAAGACATCAGTGATTGTAAAACCATTGAGAATACCCTGAAAATGAGAGAAAAACAACAGGCAGTAGTTGCAAAACTCGGACAGGAAGGACTTGCAGGAGCAGATCTTGATGAGCTCATGCAGGAATCTGTGAGACTTGTGACAGATACCCTTGGTGTTGAATACTGCCGTATCATGAAAAAAGAAAAAGATAGTGCTGTTATGGTTGCAGGCGTTGGATGGGAAAAAGATGACAACAGCAAAAAAGAGAGCGAAAACAGCAAGAATGACATTGTTTGCTATACTTTGTATTCAGATACCGAAGAAGACTCACTTATACGGGAAAACAGATCACAGGATAAATTCAACGGATTGTCACTGCTAAAAGAGCATGGTATCGTCAGCGGAATGGATGTTACTATCGGCAGCAGAGAAGATCCTTACGGTGTTATGAACGTACACACTACTCAAAAAAGAGTATTTACTAAAGATGACATGCACTTCATGCAATCTGTGGCTAATGTACTTGCAGAGGCTCTGAGCAGGAAAGAAGCTGAAGAAAATCTCAAAAGATATGCAAACCAGCTTGAGGATGCAAATCACCTTAAAGTACTTTTCACAGATATACTTACACACGATCTTCTAAATCCTGCGAACATAATACGTGGCTTTACCGAAGAGCTGATAATTATCGAAGATGAGGACAGCAAGCAGAATCTGCTCGACAAGATACATAAGAACAATGAAAGAATGATCTATATGATCGAATCAGCTTCAAAGTTCATAAAACTGGAATCTGTCGATGATATCAAGTTTGAAGAGCAGGACTTTTTACCTGTACTGGAAAAAGTTGTCAGGAATCTCAGTTCTGAAATGAATAAAAAGGATATCCATTTTGACATGAAGGCAACAGGACCTTATCCCTCATTCATCAACCCTATCATAGAAGAAGTGTTCCTTAACATGCTTTCCAATGCTATCAAATTCACACCTCCGAAAGGAAGAATATCAATAGTCATATCAGATGCCATGGACAAATGGAAAGTACAGGTCACTGACAACGGACCGGGTATCAATAATAGTGACAAGGAAATGATATTCGAACGTTTCAGACGGGCAGAAAAAGGAAGCATAAAAGGAAGCGGACTTGGACTTGCAATCGCAAAAAGAATAGTGGAACTTCACGGCGGAGAAATTGGAGTAGAAAACAATTCAATTGGCCATGGAAGTGTTTTCTGGTTCACAATCAGAAAAGCTTCATGCTTATGATCAGGTAAATCTGAAGCTCCGATAAATATTAATTTTTGATTATTTTTTTCTCTTTTTACTGAGTTCAATATCAACTTTGACCTTCCTGATAGCAAGGTCTGTAGCAAGCCCTCTCAGCATCCACCTTAGTGCTGAAGCTTGCTGACTTGAATTTTTGGGGAATTCCTTTCTAACAACAGACGAAGCTTTTGGACCTGCTTCCTTCTGTAAAGTCTCAAGTTTTTTTCTTGAAAATGAGTCAAATCCTCCAACCTTAAGTTGTGCAAAGGACTTAAAACCAGGTGATGGAGAAGTATTAAGTTCATTTATCTTAAGTCTTAGTTTTGAAGAAACAGAAGATGAGTTCACATCCGCAACGAACTTTCTATTCTCAGGTTTTACAGAACTTCCTTTTGAAGTCTTTGAATCAGATTTTGATAGTTTGCTGCGTCTGGATTCAGGCAACGCAAGTCTGTCAGCAATACTGTTCTGCTCCCTGGGAACCCATGTGAATTTGACCTTCAGATTATGTTTTTTGATTATGGAATCAGTTTCTTCTTTTATCTTTGCAAGGTTCTGGTTATTTACTTTCCATTTTCCTGACATCTGGCTAATTACAAGTTTGCTGTCACCGCAGACCTGGAGAGGACCTTTTCCTCCGAGTTTGAGGTAATTCTTTATACCTTCCTTAAGGGCTGTATACTCGGCAACGTTATTAGTATTGGATTTTGAAGGTTTCTTTTCTTTGCTTCCTTCAGTTGGTTTTTTTCCACTGCTCCAGTTGATTATCCATCCAAATCCCATTATTCCTCCGGGATTCGGGTCGCATGAGCCGTCAAAGTTCAGTGTATCCATATTTAGTTTCCAAGGTTGGTCATTGCTTTTGTATCTGCCGGGATATAATAAAAGAGAAAAAGAAAAAGAATCATGCACCTTTTGCGGATTTTTTAAAACTCAGTGCATCCTTCGGGCAGACATCAATGCATCTTCCGCATTTTATACAATCAGGATTGTGTGTTATTTCCACGATATTCAGGTGCATTGGACATACCTTTTCACATTTATGACACTTTATGCACTTATCAATATCAACCTGGAGTGGATATTTGTTTACTCCCACTATGCTTTGCAGTGTACCCATCGGGCAGAAAGTACACCATGTTCTTGGAGCAATTGTAATTCCCAGAATAACTGCAATTGAAGATGTGGTCAGACACATTATTACAAGCACCATGCCTATCTGATTCACAAGTCCATGGGTATTCATGAATCTGTAGCCCATAAAGACTATCATGAATATGAAAAGAGGAACTCTTATCCAATAGCTTTTGAGAAACTTGGGTATCTTTCTTTTTTCTGAGACTTTGCCTACCCAGAAATCCATGAAGCTTCCCCTGGGACAGAGATTCCCACAGAACCAGCGGCCTCGGAATGGAGCTATTAAAAATATGGCACCAAAAACCAGCAGCATGAAGTAACCAAGCAGAGGGAACCATAATCCTGCTATTGAAACGATGATAACAAGTGGTCCCATATAGGGAGTTATCTTTAACATGATTTCACCTTTATTCTATTTTTAGATTCATGTTTTATTAATCATTGTTGACTTCAAATAAGTGAAAACAGAGTATTGACTATATTTAGTAGAAGTCCTACTTTTCTGGAAATTATATGAAGTAATTCTGATATTTGATCCGGGTTCCAGGTTCCTTTAATTAATGAACCCTATAAAAGCGAAAGTGCAGATTTCACTGCACTATTATTATTTTAATATGTTTTACTGCATTGTACAGCTAGGAATTGCCGAATTACTAATCAGTCTTCATACACTCCTGCAAACTCCACGAAATCATCAAAATCAACATTGCCGTCATCATCAAAATCGAATATTGGAGAATAGTTCCAATCACTTGATGTTGATTCATATACTTCGGCAAATTCTACAAAATCATCAAAATCAACATCCATATCGCCGTCAAAATCACCTTTCATGTTTTCGGAAGCTTCCACTTCCAGCGACCAGCTTACAGAATCATTTTCACTGGAACCGGTGACAGTTACTTCAATATCGTGCTCACCTGCTGAAGCTGATTTCATACTATAGTAGGATCTGGTCACATCTTCTTCTGTTTTGACAATACTTCCATCAACTGACCAGGTGGCATCACATACATCATTTGTTCGTATGGTGAAAAACATATCAGCACTATCAGAAACGATATTTCTTGATGCAGGTTCAAATGAGCTTATTGAAAGTGTAATTTCCGGAACCACTGCATCAGGATTCCAGCCAAAATCCTGTGTGTACATAGCAGTATTTGAGTATGAAGAATATTCACCTACCCATATACCGATGCCTATCTCATTGTAGCTGGAGCTCAGTATGTTTGCCCTGTGACCGGGTGAATTCATGAGATTCTCGTGAGCCTTCACAACATCAGGAGGATAGTTCATGGCAATGTTCTCTCCAATGCGGTAGATGACATAACCTGAATCCCTTATCCTTTCCGAAAAAAGTGTGCCATCAAAAGAATCATGTGAAAAATAGTCGTTTTCGATCATATCTCTACTGTGTTCCCTTGCAACCTGAGTAAGTATAGGATTGATATTTAATGGTTCAAGACCAAGGTCGTTCCTTTCTTCATTTATAAGATCAAGCATCTGCTGTTCCTGTTCTGCATACGTATCTGCTGCGGATACGATAGATGTAAAACAGGACAGAATTAGGATAAATACAAAGAAATATCCTGAAAAATAATACGTTTTATTCATTCTATATCCCTCGTAGGAACTTTTAGGGAATTGTTCCCAAAGAGGGAAGGCATTTTCTATATTATATACATTCTTATATAATAAGTTATAAAAGATAATTATGTCTTCCGGATTTTAAAATATAAAAAAATACATACTGATCTGAAAATGTTAGCCGAAAAGATATCTTCCAAAGACTTTTTATCTGCTGTCCTCACCATATATAGTATGGATCTTTAGATCCGAACTTAATAATGGGGAATTAATGTGGAAGATGACAGAATATCGTATCATGATTCAGTGCGTACAGTATATAAAAGGATAAAAGAAGACGGTATGACCAACATATGGGACCGCTATGAAGCTCAGGGAATGGGTAGTAGTCCGGACAGGAGATGTACCTTCTGCCAGGGAGGCATGCGTTGCGACCTTTGTTCCAATGGTCCCTGCCGTGGAGACGCATCAAAGGATAAAAGGGGAGTTTGCGGCATAACTGCCGATGGAATGGCCATGAGAATGATGCTTTTACGCAACGTCATGGGCGCTTCGACCTACCAGTATCACACCAACCAGACAATAAAGACACTTCGAGCAACAGCAAAAGGCGAGACTCCTTTTAAGATAACCGAAGAGGAAAAACTTAGAAATTTCGCCGGAAGACTGGGGATAGATTCCAGTGGAAATATAGGAGATGTTGCCCTGAAACTCTGTGACTTTGTAGAAGAAGATTTTACAAGGGAATACGGACAGCCAAGTAAGATCGTGGAAATGCTTGCTCCAGAGGAAAGACAGGTTTTATGGAAGGAGACAGGAATCTTTCCAGGAGGAATCCAGACAGAGATCCTCAGGTCAACAAGTTCATCCCTTACAAACGTAGATGGAGATTACGTCAGTCTCGCACTGAAAGCCATGAAACTCGGAGTGGCAATGGCTTACCAGAGCCAGATAGTCAATGAGTACTGCCAAGACATCATATTCGGATTACCCAAACCTCACAACATGAGAGTGGACCTTGGAGTCCTTGACCCTGATTACGTGAATATTCTGCCAAACGGACATGAGCCTTTCCTGGGATTTGCTATGGTCCAGCTTGCAAGAAAAGCGGAGTGGCAGGATAAGGCCAAGAAAGTTGGAGCCAAAGGTCTCAGAATTATTGCCAATATTGAGACCGGACAGGAAATGATCCAGCGCTGGGAGATGGATGATGCTTTCTATGGCTTCACCGGTAACTGGATCATGCAGGAGGCTGTTCTTGCAAGCGGTTGTGTTGATGTTTTTGTTGCGGACATGAATTGTTCTATGCCGATAGACCCGATGTACGCTGAAAAATATAAATTCAAACTTATCCCTGTAAGCGATCTTGTTTCATTTGAAGGAGTCAGCGAACGTCTTGAATATATTCCTGAAAAAGCCAGTGAACAGGCGGCAAAACTACTCCAGATGGGTATTGATAATTTCAAAGAGCGTAGTTCAAGTGTTAAACCAGTTACCGGGCTGCCGGTGAATGAGGCTGTTGTGGGGTTCTCAACTGAGAGTATACTGGAGGCTCTTGGAGGAAAACTTGATCCGCTTCTGGATGCCATCAAAGACGGAACCCTGCGTGGAGTAGCGGGACTTGTTTCCTGTACAACCTTAAGAGATACAGGTCAGGATAGTCACAGTATTGCCGTTGCAAAAGAACTTATTAAAAATGATATACTGGTGCTTTCCATGGGATGTGGAAACGCAGCCATGCAGGTTGGAGGACTCTGCAGTCCCGAAGCAAAAGAACTTGCAGGACCCGGACTTAAGGCAATCTGTGAAGCACTTGGAATTCCTCCGGTACTCAGTTACGGAACCTGTACCGATACGGGCAGGATCGCTGATCTGATAGCTGCTGTGTCTGCAGCTCTGGGTGATGTCGCGGTACCCGATCTGCCAGTTGTTGCCACTGCACCTGAGTATATGGAACAGAAAGCAACGATAGATGCAGTATTTGCACTGGCATTCGGACTTTATACACACGTAAATCCTGTTCCAACAGTAACAGGAGCACCGAATCTTGTAAAGCTCCTCACCGAGGACTGTAAAGATGTCACAGGCGGTGTGATGAATGTGGAAACAGATGCTGTAAAAGCAGTGGAACTCATGCTTGAACACATTGAGAACAACCGTAAGAAGCTTGGAATCTAAAAAAGAAGTTACCGGTGAAAGAAAATGGACCATGATGATTCTGTCATGAAAAAGGAAAAGGGAGCGCATGAACATGAAAGTCATGCTTCACATAACAAACATGGCAAGCATTCAGGACATGGAGAACACGAATCCCATCAGGGACATGAAGGTCACCAGGGTCATGGAGAACACTCTAACCACCATGCAATGATGGTGCAGGATTTCAGGAAAAGGTTCTGGATATCAATTGTCCTGACGATACCAATACTTCTCCTGTCTCCTATCATACAGGATTTCTTTGACTCAAATCTTGGAATTATCATTCCATCTTTTTCCGGTGATACATACCTGTTGTTTGCGTTCTCAACTGTGGTCTTTTTCTATGGAGGCTGGCCTTTCCTTAAAGGTATAAAGGATGAACTTACATCCAAAAATCCCGGGATGATGACACTTATTGCGGTTGCCATCACCGTTGCATACGGATACAGCAGTCTTGTTGTTTTCGGACTTGAAGGAAAGCTCTTTTTCTGGGAACTTGCAACCCTGATCGATATCATGCTCCTTGGTCACTGGATGGAAATGAAATCTGTCATGGGAGCTTCCATGGCCCTTCAGGAACTGGTTAAGCTCATGCCATCTGATGCTCATCTCATTAAATCCGACGGGAAAACAGATGATGTTCCAGTTGATGAACTTAAAATGGAAGATAAGGTTCTCGTCAAACCCGGAGAAAAGATACCTGTTGACGGTGTTGTGGTTGACGGACAGAGTTCTGTAAATGAGGCAATGCTTACAGGTGAATCAAATCCGGTTCCAATGGAAAAAGGGGACGAGGTTATTGCCGGTGCTATTAACGGAGAAGGTTCGCTGACCATTGAAGTCCGCAAAACCGGGAAAGATTCATTCCTGTCACAAATGCTTGATCTCGTTTCTCAGGCACAGCAAAGCAAATCAAAAACCCAGAACCTTGCTGACAGAGCTGCTCTGTACCTTACGATAATTGCTCTGACAGCAGGTACACTCACTTTTTTTGCGTGGCTCAGACTGGCAAGCACCGATCTTGCATTTTCACTTGAAAGAGCTGTAACAGTTATGGTAATTACGTGTCCTCATGCCCTTGGACTTGCAATTCCTCTTGTAGTTGCCGTTTCCTCTGCAATTGGTGCACGTAACGGCCTGCTTATCAGGAACAGAGGACCATTTGAGAGAGCCAGAAATATTGATGCGATTGTTTTTGACAAGACAGGAACTCTCACTAAAGGAGAATTCGGAGTCAGTGACGTTGTTGTTTTTGATGAGAACATGCAAAAAGAGGAAATACTCAGTTATGCAGCATCCATTGAATCTGATTCCGAGCACCCGATAGCACAGGGAATCCTTAACTCTGCCGAACCTGAATATAAAGTGGAGAATTTCAGTGCTATTTCCGGAAAAGGAGCACAAGGTACTGTTAATGGTAAGGATGTGAAGGTTGTGAGTCCTGCATATCTGAGAGAAGAAGGAATCAGTTATCCAGAGGAAAAACTGGAGGAGATAAACAGTCAGGGAAAGACCACGGTTTTTGTTCTTATTGATGAAAATTCAGTGGGAGCTATTGCACTGGAAGACGTGGTCAGGCCCGAATCAAAGGAATCTGTAGGCAAACTGAAAGAAATGGGTATCAAATGTTTCATGCTTACAGGTGACCAGAAGCAGGTGGCTGAAAGAGTTGCGGACCAGATCGGCCTTGATGAATACTTTGCAGGAGTTCTGCCTGATGAAAAAGCTTCCAGAATAAAGGAAGTTCAGGAAAGAGGACTAACTGTTGCGATGGTGGGAGATGGTATCAATGATGCGCCTGCCCTTGCACAGGCTGATGTGGGTATAGCCATCGGAGCCGGTACTGATGTTGCAGTGGAAACTGCGGACATTGTACTTGTAAAAAGTAACCCTCTTGATGTACTGGCGATCATGAAACTCTCAAAAGCAACATACAGTAAAATGAAACAGAACCTTTTCTGGGCAACAGGTTACAATGCCCTGGCGATTCCACTTGCAGCAGGGGTCTTATATCAGCAGGGAATTCTACTGTCACCAGCAGCAGGAGCGGTACTGATGTCAATGAGCACAATTATTGTTGCTGTAAATGCAAGACTTCTGTCCATAGACGGGGAACATAAGTCTGAATAATTTCAATAAATATTTATATAAATACAAATCAACAATATAAAAGCCATGGACATCCTCATACCTGATATCGTTGATACAGCTCTCATAAGCGGCGTAATATCACTTTTCCTTATTGCAGATATCCTTATCAAAAATTATTTGAAAATCAACCTCAGGGATGTCGGAGCTGATCTTGCTATCGGTTCAGTGGTTATCCAGTTTGGTTACATTACTCTTATACTTGTGAACCAGCAAATGGATATTTTCTGGAGGAACGTTCTCCTTGCCATCTGTTTCGGACTTTTCTGGGCAGCCTGTCTCTGGCTTGCAAGTAAGAGAGATGCACTTACAGATATGTTCTCTTACACCATCGGAACATTTGCCCTGGCAGCATCCATTATGCATTTTCTGGGAACTTTCAAACCCATTGGAATGATGATGTTATTTGTGTATTCACTCATTCTCTCGGTACTGGCTTTCCTTCTGGCTGATTATCTCAGAACGGAATCAGTGAAGAAAACCTATGAGGAAATAACCAGAGACCTGAAGATATATGATATGAATGAAAGTTACAGAAAACTGGAAGCAGGGAAAGAGAATATTGATCCTCTCCAACCTGTGGTCGACATCATAAGGGGAGCTGTCAGGAATAATGATGATTTCAGTGCAAGTGTGGGAGTAAGAACAATCCCAGAGCTATGCTCAAAAGTTCTCAGTTCCAGTGGAAAAAAGAATCTCATTATTAAGTATATTAATATACACCTGTATCAGCTTGCTATTCTTTCAAGGGAAGAAAAGAACAGGTTTGTATTAATGGAAGTGATCGATGCATTCGGTTCAATTGGAAAAGAAGCTTCAGAAGCAGGTATGGAACGTTTTACTTTACAGGCTCTGGACAAAATGGCAGGTTTCTTCGAACTGAACCGCGAAATTGAGCATTTCCCTCAGTTAGACAAACTTACACTTATCAAGCGTTCAAAGGGCATTAAGGATCTGGCTGCCATTTTTAGAAATAAGGTCGTTGTGAGCCCGCTTCAGAAGCTTGCAATTGCTACCGGTGATATCGGAGTTGCATCTGCTAAAAAAGACATGATTGACAGTACTGAAAAATCAGTTATTCTGCTCAAGAAGATCGCCCTTGATGCAGCAGTTAACAGAGATATTCCAACTCTTGCAAACATCCGCAATGTCCTGCTTGTACTGGCAAGAACAGTTGATAGTAAAGACCAGAAACACCTGAAGAAGCTCCTGATCTACTCACTGAGGGACATTGGAATCAAGGCTGTGCAGGAGTCTCCTGATAGAAAAAGGCACGATTGTCTTGATAAAGTGGTCGAAGCGCTTGAAGAAGTTGGACGGATTTTCGGAAAAGATTCTCTTCCTGATGTTACAACCGCATTGAAAGATATCGGAATGGTTGCCGCAAGGAAACATTCTGATGAAAAGGTCTCAAGGATCATTCCTGTGATGGAAAATTTCTGCACGGTTGCGGCATCAGATAATCATGCGGATAATGTCTCACTTGCTGTCAATGCCATTGTAGAAGTGTGTGAGATATCTATTAAAGAACAGATGGTCGAATCTACTGCCAGTTCATCAAAGAGCCTTGCAAACCTTTCGAACATCGAATCCATTTCAGTCATTGTCAGTGAAGCTATTTTTGAAATTGGCAAGTATCAGGAAATTGATAAAGAGATGTTCGCTCTTTTTGATAAGACCTACCGCAAGTCAGGCGGAAGGTAGTCTTCTTTTAGCCTGCATTTCGAAGAGTATATGTATTGTAATTGTCTTGTATTACTGCTATAGTTAGTGTAACATCTAATGTTGCCTGCTTAATTCAACTTAAAACAAGGGATTATTATGGAAATCAATGGAGTAGAAATCGAAGATACTTTTGCAGAAGCGTTCCCGATCAAGATCTCAAGAGTACTTATCACCGCAGCAACAAAACGCTGGGCAGAGATAGCTGCACTTGAAGCAACAGGATTTGGTACCTCTGTTATTATGTGCCCTGCAGAAGCAGGTATTGAAAAGTTCGTAGGTCCTGATGGGACTCCCGACGGAAGACCTGGTGTATATGTCCAGTTCTGCACCTTCGGATACGAATCACTTGAACACCAGTTACTTGAGCGCCTCGGCCAGTGTGTGCTTACAGCACCAACAACAGCTGTTTTCAACGGTATGCCAGAAGCTGAGAAGCAGTTCAACGTAGGTTTCAAACTCAAGTTCTTCGGTGACGGAATGGAATCCGAGACAGAGATCGACGGCCGCAAGATGTTCAGCATCCCGATCATGGAGGGTGACTTCCTTGTAGAAGAGAACATCGGTGCTGTAGCAGGTATTGCAGGCGGTAACTTCTTTATCTTCGGTGACAGCCAGATGACAGCACTCACAGCAGCAGAGGTTGCAGTAGACGCTATCAAAGACCTTGAGGGTACAATCACTCCATTCCCAGGCGGAATTGTTGCAAGTGGTTCCAAGGCTGGTTTCAACAACTACAAGTTCATGAAGGCAACTGCAAACGAGAAGTTCTGCCCATCCATCAGGGACAAGGTCGAAGGTACCGAAATTCCAGAAGGTGTAAAGGCAGTTTACGAGCTTGTCATCAACGGTGTCGATGAGGATTCAATCCAGAAGGCAATGAAGGCAGGTATCGAAGCAGCTATCGCAGTTCCTGGTGTATCAAAGATCACCGCAGGAAACTACGGCGGTAAACTCGGTAAGTACCAGTTCCACCTGAAAGACCTTTGCTAAAAAGGCTCTTTCATTTTTCATATTTTTTGAATTACTTTTTTAATCATATTTTGAGTTTTGATTTCTTTTTAGATTTCCATTTAGACTGTATTTTCTCTTAATAATAGGATTTTTAGCTTTACTATTGAACACTTGACTTATTCTAATTGTCAAATTAACTACTGATAAACATATTTGAGTTTGATAATATGGCCATAAATACTAAATAAATTAACTGTAAATTTTAATTAATTCATGAACTGATTTAACAGTGTAGTAGTATTGTGGCAAAAATATGGAGTAATTAAATGACAGAAAACCGAGGAAGATACCTGGCAATAATTGGTGGAGTTTTAGGTATCTTTGTGAGTTTAGGACTGTATGGCTTAATTAAAGGGATAATACCCACCAATGGAATGGCCTTTGCTTATGCTGTGAAACCCTTACTGGGAATATCTGACCCAAACACAGTGGTGGCAATCTATACATTTTCATCAACAGCTCTTGCAGTTATTGGAATCATAGCAGCTTACAGACTGTCAGAAAATATACGTAATTCTGCACTCATCATAATTGCATCGGGCGTGGCTGGATTCCTGTTCATGGGGTTTTTATGGATTCCAGCAGGGTTTTTACTTGTACTTGGCGGGATACTATTAATGAGAGATAGGAAGGTTGGTACCCCAACTTAACATTATGCAAATTGAGAACTTCTTGAAAAACAGAAATGATATTAATGCCAATTGAGAAAAAAAATCAATGAAAACAAGCATAATCCATATGTTTCGATAGCAAAAACACTTGGATTGTTAATTGTTGTATTTTTCCTGATCTTTGTAGCCTTCTTTACATAGGGTGCTTACAACCACATGTATTCAAAAGAAATAGATGCCAGACTACTGGATACTGGGATAAGTTGTCATTTTTGAGACAACATGGACTTCCGATACCTGAGAAATAAATACAACTAGCTCTCATAGGTACCATCAGAAACAACCATGGTCCAGATAGACAAACTCCGCAAGCTCCTGAAAAATACTCCTCTTAATGCATTTGCCGGCTGGACAATGGTCCTGTTTCTGGCACTGCTAGGAGTGGGTAACTTCATTTACGGCAGGTTCATGTGGACCATACTGATCGCTTTTGTCACAGGGATAATAATAACACCTGCCATCAGGATGCGCAAACTCTCAGTTATGCCATCGTGGTATTTTATTTTCCTGGCTATCGTGCCAATAGTTGGGAGTTCCACCGCATGGTACTTCTTTTCCACCAGTATACCGTTTTACGTTTCGGTGGCAACCATTGCACTGCTTGTGGCTGCTGAGATCAACTGGTTTACCTCGGTTAAAATGAACTACAAATTTGCAATACTTCTTGTTATCGTCACGACTCTTGCAATATCAGGATTATGGCACCTTGTTGAATGGCTGCTGGACATTTATTTTGGAACTAACTATCTACTTTATGGTCTTTCACCTGATGCCATCAATGATGCTGTAATGCATCAGTTCATCTATGCCACAATAGCCGGAGTTGCAGCAGGCGCTTTGTTTGGATGGTATTTCAGATCAGCTGAAAATTCTGATCTTGTTGATGTTCCAACTCATTTTTCAGTGGAAACTGAGGATTATGTCACACACAGACCACCTGCTCCCATACGTAAACTTCTTGGCATTTCCACTGAAAAACAGATAATTGCAGCCAGAATGCTGCAGGGTGGACTTGTACTACTGCTGTTGTTTGGGATTTTCAGAAAAGATCTGTCCACCACAGTGAATGCAACAACAGGCCTTATCCTCACTTTTGTACCTAATATAATCACACGCAAATATAATATCAAACAGGATACCGGAGTGGTACTCTGGCTCACATTGGCTATCTTTCTGCATACAATTGGAACTTTTGAATTCTATGACTACATAGATAATTGGGATCACGTAACCCATGCACTTTCAGCCAGTGTGGTTGCTGCTGCAGGATATACTCTGATAAGAGCGATTGACATCTATGTTGATGAAATCTACATACCTCCCAGAGTGCTTTTCATTTTCATTCTCATTTTTGTACTTGCAATGGGAGTTGTATGGGAAATTATCGAGTTTTTGAGTGATGAAATTACATCGACACTCGGTTTTGATGCCATACTTGCACAGCATGGAATTGGAGATACAATGCTGGATCTCATGTTCGACCTTTTCGGAGCTGTGCTTGCAGCAACCTGGGGAACTACCTATCTTTCCAATATATCCTATAAACTGGCAGCTAAATTTGATGAGTTGGGAAAACTCAAAAAACAAATGTGAAAAAAGAAGAAAAAGATGGGGTTAATTTGTTGCTTAGTTTTTTTAACCCAGTCCAAGAGCTGTAAGTCCGGCACTTATTCCATTGCGGATAAGTTCCTGAGGATCAATCCCTGTAACCTGAAGCATTACATAAACACCAAGGAAGGTACCAATCATACTTCCAAGATTTGCCAGGGCTGCAACCATTACAACACGGAAGAGATTATTCTTCATCATGTCCTCGGTTGTTTCGATCTCAACAAGCTCTTTGAAATTATCAGTTGTTGGGGGGCGATATTTCGCTTCAGTCAAGCCTGCGAACCATCCTGCTGCCATCATCGGGTTGAGTGATGTAAGCCATGCAACAGAGAAAGCGGTCAGAACTGAATAGGGATGACCTTTTGCGATTATTGCTCCAATAGCGCTCAGTACTCCATTAATGATGAACCACCATGCAAATGCAAGTCCAAGTGTTTCCAGTGGAACCCCGGAAAGAATGAGCAATGCAAAAGTACCCAGAGCAAGTGCAACTACAAGAGCACCGAAAAGTTTCATTATACTGAACTTTTTCTTTGGAGCTTCAACCCCATAGTTAATTCTGGGAATTGTCTTTGGATTCTCAAGATAACGCTGGATACCTGCCCTGTGGCCTGCTCCTACAACGGCTACGATCTTCTTGTTGCCACCCATGGCAGCTTTTACAAGATTGTTAGACATGTATGCATCTCGTTCATCGATAAGCACCTTGACAGCATTAGGTGATGTGTCTCTGAACTCTTCCACCAGCATAGAAACCATATCCTGATTTGTAATATTATCCATGTCGATGTCCTGAGTTCCACCAATACCTAAAACAGCAGCAACAAGACCTCCAAGCATCTTTAATTTCTCGATGAAACCCATCTTACTCCAGAAACGCTGCAATGTCACCTGAACGTCCCTGTCGATGAGAAGGATCTGTGCACCACTGGCCTCTGCAGCCTCGATTGCACTGATCATCTCGGCACCAGGCTGTACACCCATCTCATCAGCAAACCTCTTCTGGATATGTGCCAGCAGCATGTGAACAAGATAGAAATAGACCTTACCTTCCTTGAGAAGCTCCTTTACCGGAATGTCAGCATTCTGAACATTGCCCTTGATAGCTTCATATCTGGAGCGGCAGAGTTCAACTGCAACTATATCCGGCTGTTCCCGTTCAATAGCGGCATTAACTTCCCTGACACTTTTTTCAGAAACGTGGGCTGTTCCCACAAGAATAATCTCGCTTGGTCTGTCAGCATTTTCAGGTTCACCTTCAGATACATGTTTTTCAGGTCTCTCATCTTTGATGACCTCTTTAATTATCTGGATCTCAGAAGGCCCTGAGCTGGAAAACGATGAACTCCCTGAATATTCTTCAGAATACATATCATCATTTGTTGATGTGTAACTGTAATCCGAAGTGTTTTCCTGGGAATCACTTAAATTATCATCTTTCAATGTAGATCCTCTTTAAGACTGTAGAACTACTACTCGTTCAATAACATCAGCGATCTCATAAGATCAGTCCTCGAAAGGATGCCTTTTACATTATCGTTATCCATTACAAGAATACGCCCTATATTATTGATTGTCATTATTCTGAATGCTTCTGCCGCACTGGCGCTTGATGGAAGTGTTACAACATCCGTGGTCATAACATCGGATACAAGAACTGCATAGCGCTCATGTGGCAACACATTTCGTATGTCTGTAAAGGTTACAATCCCTTTTAAAGAATTGCCTTTTATTACAGGATATCCCAGATGTTTGTTCTCGAACATAAAATGAGAAAGTTCCTCTACTGTCATTTCCGGTTGGACTGATATCACATCTTCTGACATGATATCTGAAACCATGTATTTTTCAAGACTGACTGTAACAGTGGTTGACTTGTCTTCTTCAGAAGCACCCATATAAACAAAAAAGGCTATCAAGAGTAACCATAAATTTGAAACAACACCTACAAGAGCCATAAGGAAAGCAAACATCTTCCCAACAGATGCAGCATAGTGAGTTGCCTTTATGTAACTCATTTTTCTTGCAAAAATAGATCTTAGAATTCTTCCTCCATCCATAGGGAAAGCTGGAATTAAATTGAAAATCGCCAGTACTATGTTGATGGTTGCCAGAATGTTTACCATCAGATATACCCATGTAGTATTATAGGAAGGCACTGAAGAAGCAATTGCTATGTTTATTCCCAGAAGGACAAAACCAATTATAAGACTCACAAGTGGTCCTGCAAATGCCATTTTGAATTCATGTGACGGCTCCCTTGGAATTTCTTCCATGGATGAAACTCCACCCAGCAGCATCAGTGTTATATCTTTTATTTCAACACCGTAACCTTTAGCTATGTAAGAATGACCAAGTTCATGGAGCAATACACAGACAAACAGCAATATTGTTGTTAAAAGCGACAGACCATATGTCATTACAGGAGAACCAATATCCGCAAAACCATAAGGTTGTGGATTCGTTGCGAACACAAGCGCAAAAATAGGAAGGATCAACAGAAAAGTAATATGCACTTTAATGGGTATTCCCATGATGCTCCCGATCTTGTATGAAGAATTCATGACAGTATTTTAGATGGGGTATTATTTATCTTTATCTTATTTCTGTAAACAGGGATAAATTCTCATACTGAAATTCATTTCTGAATACTTTCACCCCGCTTGGCTCAGGAGTATATGTACCTAACACATAATGGTAATTATAACAGGCAAGATGAACACACGCCTTACACGTTTCAAGGCTAGGTGTCATCAAGCCTCATCCCCTCAACTTTTATTTTTTAGAGACTATTCAAGGGAATCAAGGACTTTTTTCAGATCGACAACAAAAGAATCTATCATTTCAAAACTAACATGAGGCATAATAACAAGACGAAGTCCGTGTGGGTTCTGGGTTATTGAAACCTGCCAGTTGAATTCTTTTGCAAGCCTACTTCTTACAAGGTCACATTCCGGGACTTCAAGAGCAATTACATTCATGACCGGCTCGATAAGCGGATATACATCCATCTCTGCAAGTTTGTCCAGAAGATAGTCAGTGAGCTCCATGCATCTGGATACTGTTTCCCGGTACCCTTCTTTTCCAAGGAAGTTCATAACCGCATATGTTGCTGCCACCGCAGCACCGCTTCTTGTTCCAGTCAATGTATACTGCGTGGAAACAGTAAGATAGGGAGTGTCAGCTCGGAGACTCTCAAACTGATGAGAATCGCGGAAAAGCAGAGCTCCTGAAGGAATTGTGCTCAAGCCCATTTTATGTGGATCAATAGCGATTGATGTTACTCCAGGTAATTTAAAGTCAAAATCATAGCTTTTTTCCATGAAAGGAAGAACAAAGCCTCCGAATGCCGCGTCAACATGCAGGAAAATGTTATTTTCAAGAGCAATATCCGAGAGTTCTTTTATCGGATCAACCTGACCGAATTCCGTAGAACCCGCAATTGCAACAAGACCAATTGTGTTTTGATCAATTAGAGAGCCTACAGATTCCACCGAAACTTTAAGATCTTTATCCAGACTTGCTTTTCTCAGCTCAACATCGAGTATGTCTGAAACTTTGTCAAAGGAAAAATGAGCCGAATCCGGAACTACCAGATTTGGTCTTTCAAAATTTTGATCTTCCAATAAAGAATCCTGAGACTTATGTTGCTGTAAAAAAATATTTCTCATAGAACGAATGGCTTGAATATTAGACTCTGTGCCGCCTGTTGTCATATAGCCAACAATATTTGTTTCATGAAGAAGCTCGCCAAGAGCGGAAAGAACCTTTTTTTCAAGATCATACGTCCCTCTGAAAAGGCCAAAATCACCCATATTTGATTCTATGAACTGCATATGCGCTTCAACAGCTATTTTGTGCGGATAAGTGCACATAGAACTAAGTACACGCTCATATGTCAGGTCCTGTGCCTTTGAATCATTTAAGATGCTACGTATTTCCTCTTCAGATAGGCCAGTTTCGTTCATTTGCTATATGAATAAAAGAAGATGCTTAAAACAATTGTGTTGTGATTTAGATTATAGAAAGATTTATTTTTTAGTCCCCTGAAAAATCATAAGATGGATAAAATTTGAATGATTGTCTAAATTTAAGATTTGTGGTAAATTTGATTTTAGTTTATTTGAATGAGATGATTAATTGTATTAGACTAACCCCATTGTTTCAACTGGAAGTTTTGAAGAAAACATATTTTCAGTTATTTCTAGTTTTAAAATAAACTATTATGTTTTGTTTTACTTTTTATTTAAAAAATTTATAGATATCTGCTACCCCATTATTTCAACTGGAAATGTTAAATTGTGTTAAATCTGAAAAAAACCACTCAACTATATTGATTTTTAAACTAATTACTAAAATTAAATTATTTTATCCTAGCATAATTCAACTTAAACAAAAGAAAAACTTATATAGTAATATACTTATACATACACTGCCATCTTTTTTTAGATTTTTAAAAAAAAGATAGTTAAATCTTTTTTTCTGGTTCCAAACGAAATCATAGGGTCTCTGTTTTTTATATACCTTCCAGTTGAAATAATGGGGTCTAACTCCATAGGAAACATAATCATTTATATTCAAATCTTGGCTATATTGATTTAATAGTTAAACCGATGCTTTTTTAGGTCCATTATCATATTTTTATAAAAATCTCCAGTTGAAACAGTGGGGTCTAAACCATAAACATTAATAACCCCCACTTCCATTGTAACCAATGGAATAGAGAGGTTAAATCCAATCCTTTACATACAATCAAAATATGCCTATTTAAAAAAAATCAGATACTGCTAGATTTGATTGTTTTTGATTGGTAATTCTTATCCCTGACAAACAAAGGACGAAAAATGGTTTGTAATTTTAAGGATAGGGTGAAATAAGTAAATGCAAAATAAATCATTAGATGGCTTGTTCCAGGAACTTCTGGAAAGTGAACCTATTTTCAAAAACAAAGAGGTTTTAAGACATTCATACACTCCTGACTCACTTGTCCACCGTGACGATCAGATCAACAGTCTTGCGTCAATTCTTGTTTCAGCACTTAGGGGTGATACACCTTCTAACATACTAATATATGGAAAGACGGGTACCGGTAAAACAGCTGTTACAAGACATGTTGGAATAGAACTTGAAAGAAAAGGAGAATCATTGGGTATTTCCTGTAAAGTTGTCTATCTTAATTGTGAAGTAATTGACACACAATACAGACTTCTTGCCAATCTCACCCGCCAATTCGGTGAGGATGTTCCTATGACCGGATGGCCTACAGATCAGGTCTTTTTTAAATTTAAGGAAACGATTGACAACGAAAGACAGGTAGTAATAATAATTCTTGATGAAATTGACAAGCTGATCAAGAAAGGCGATGATGTACTTTACAACCTTTCAAGGATTAACACTGATCTTGAAAAAGCAAAAGTAAGCATGATTGGAGTTTCAAATGATCTTAAGTTCACAGAATTCCTTGATCCAAGAGTAAAAAGTTCCCTTGGAGAAGAAGAAATAATTTTCCCACCATATGATGCTGACCAGATAAGTGATATTCTTCATGAAAGAGCTCAGATCGCTTACAAGCCTGATGCCCTTGATGAAATGGTTATTCCTTTATGTGCTGCTTTTGCAGCTCAGGAACATGGTGATGCAAGACGTGCACTTGATTTATTAAGGGTTGCAGGAGAAATAGCGGAAAGAGAGAACCAATCCCATGTTGAGGAACAACATGTCAAAGGTGCTCAGGAAAAGATTGAGATCGATCGTGTTATTGAAGTTGTGCGTACTCTTCCTACTCAATCAAAACTTGCATTGTACAGTGTAATGCTCTTAAGGAATAACGGGTACAAGAATGTCACTACCGGTGAGGTGTACAATGTATACCGCCAACTCTGTCTTCAGGTTGATATGGATATTCTCACACAGCGCAGGGTAACGGATCTAATGTCAGAACTGGATATGCTTGGCATTGTAAATGCTGTTGTTGTCAGCAAAGGACGATATGGCAGGACTAAAGAAATAGTATTAAGCGTCCCGATAAATAGTACGAAAAAAGTATTGTTCGAGGATTACAGGCTTAAACCTCTGGAATTCTTCAAACCTGTTCTTACTACTCAATTACATCTTTAAAAAGATTCAGGTTTGAATTTTCAAACCTTTTTTTTTTAAACTCTCTGATTAGAAACTGGGTATCAATAGTCTTGCGTATCCAATGTATGGTATTCTGTAACGTGCGACTCCTATTACCCATTCTTCCTTTACAGGCATAAGATAACTGACCTGTCCCTGTTGATCATAGTATTTGTTGGTTATCTGGTTGTCACCCTTTGTAATATAACCTGCATATGGAGCAGCAGGTCCTCCATCCCACATTGGCTCTCCTTTTTCAACATAATACATTGCCCTGTGGATTATAGGAGTAACTCCTTCCTGTCCGTAAGGTTTGTAAAGTATCACATTGCCGTAATTTTCAAAAGTAGTGTAATTGCTATTACTCATGCCTTCTTCATAAGTAACAATTTCAGTTCTGTCAATACTCTGGATAAATATGATGTCACCGATATTCATATGAGGTTCCATGCTGCCGGATTCAACTGCAACCATGGGTGTCCACATACCGAACACGATCTGGGAGAAAGTTGCAAATAGCAATACGGCTATCAGGACAGTTAGAATGTCCCGGGCAAGTGAAACAAAGAAATTGTCACTTTCTTTGAAAGCACGATAAGTTTCTTTTATGTCCATTGTTTTTACCTGTCTTCCGTCCAAATCAATGAAAGAATCTATTAATGAGTTATGGAATATAATTACAAAAAATAAAGTGTTTCCGTTTTAAAAACATTTTGCAAGTTATTTTATTGTGAAATAATATATATAAACTAAATTTAACTATTAACATGAACGAGACTGATGTTCTAACAGCCTTCATAGAAGAGGGTTACCAGATAAGTCCAGAAGCAGTGGACCTTATATGTTCTCATTGTTCCCCCAGGGAACTGGTGACTTACATACTTGAAAATATCGATTTGTCGGTTCTTGTGATTGATGTAGAGCATATCGACCTGGAAAATTTCAGTGACTTAAATCATGTGAAGGAAGAAAGTTTCAGGCTTTCAGAAGAACTTGCAGACAACTCTGAAAACTCAGATACATCTTCTTATAATGTAGCATCAATGCCTTTGGGTTTTCAGAGTAATTACTGCAATGTTGAAACTCCAATTTCCATACTTTCCGATATCACCGACAATTCAACCTGCGTTGGAGAATATATGGAATTTGTGCAGTTCTTCAGAAATCGTTACACAAGGCTCAGTGACATAATACGGGGAAGAATCACATCACGTCCTATTGAGAGTCTGAAAAAAGGAAAAGGTACCAATTTCAGAGGCAGCCGTGAAGCAGGAGAAGTTTCCATTATCGGAATGATCTCTGATATGAAAAGTACCAGCAATGGGCACAAGATCGTTGAAGTGGAAGATCCGACAGGTTCATTCTCTGTTCTCATACGCTCGGCTGACAAAGACCTTTTTGAACAAGCCAGCCATTTCGTACTTGATGAAGTTGTGGGATTCACGGGAACTCTCACAAATGACGGGAACCTCATGATAGCTCAAAAAATTACGCTTCCTGACCTTCCGGCTGTAAACCCCAAAAAGACCGGAAGTTTTGGAAAAGCAGTTCTCACTTCGGATGTCCACATAGGAAGTAACACTTTTCTTGATGAACCTTGGAACAGATTCCTTGATTTTCTCAATGGTGACACCGATAATGAAGCTCTTTTAGCCATTTCAAAGGAAATACGTTACCTTCTGGTTGCAGGAGACCTGGTAGATGGTGTTGGAATCTATCCGGGACAGGAAAACGAACTTTCCATCATGGATGTTTACGACCAGTACAAAAAAGCCGGTGAGTATTTCCAAATGATTCCAAAACATATCAAGATAATCATTTCTCCTGGAAATCACGATGCAGTGCGCCAGGCCGAACCCCAGCCCAAACTTCCTGAATGCATCAGAGAATATTTCCCTGAAAATGTTACATTTGTGGGAAATCCATCAATTGTAGATCTTGATGGTGTTAAAGTAATGCTGTATCATGGGCGTTCCATCGATGACCTGGTGGCTGCGGTTCCCGGGGTATCATATACTGACCCCACAAAGGCAATGGTGGAGATGATGAAGTTCAGACACCTTTCACCAATCTACGGAAGTCGTGTTTCCATTGCCCCTGAGAAAAAGGATTATTTCGTTATTGGAAATGTACCTGACATATTGCATTGTGGTCACGTGCATACAATTGGCGTGGAATGGTACAAGAACGTCCTGCTGATAAATTCAGGTACCTGGCAGGACCAGACAGAATTCCAGAAAAGGGTAAATGTGGTTCCGACACCTGCACAGGTGCCGGTGGTTGATCTGGAAACCCTGAAAACAACAATTCTGAAGTTCAATGAATGATTCAGAATCCCTTTATTTCCAGTGGAACTTCAAATTAATTCGAATAACTTTGTTTTGATCATTCTTCTTTTATTTTTAGCAGCGTATGGTTCATTGTCTGCTCAGGACAGATAGTTACACAACGCCTGCAACTGGTACCGAGACAGTGCTGACTGTCAATATTGACAAACCTTGCTCCGTTTTCCTCAATTATTTCCAATGCATCTTCAGGACACTCTTCCTCGCACTGATGGCAAAGCGTACATTTTTCCACCGGGGCTTCAAGTGTAATGCCAATATCTTTTACAATATCAAGTCCCATGTATCCAACATCATCAATATCCCTTGAAACTCTCCTTTCAATTTCGACTTTTTCAAGGTCCTCAGGGAACGCAGGAATGCCATACATTTCCAGCATTTCAGCATACATCTCAGATGGCATTCCCTGTTGCCATGTTGAGAGTTCGCAGACATAGATGTCCTTGAAAGTTTCGCTGGTTGCCATCATAAGGTGGTCTGCATGTATTCTTTTTGCAACTGCAATGACATCTTCAAGCTTTGAAACATCGACAGCTAGTTTTCTTGCAAGTCCGATGGAAGTATTACCGAACTGGATAATACCCTTTGAAAAACCAGGAACTGAACCTATGTGCCTTGCCTTATCAGCATCAACATAGGTGCCGGTTGCTCCGGACATGTAAGAGTATCTCAGGTCCTTATATTCCAGCCCCGACTCGACCATGAGTGTCATGTGAGCCGCACGGATAGCTCCGATTGCCTTACCAACTTCCTCGACATCATTATCGGTAATGACAATACCATCCCAGAGTATAATTTTTCCATTGGGTAGTTGTGGAAGTTTTTCGATGATTCCCTCTTTGATCGCAAGCGCCATTGTGGAAATAACGCCAGTACCTGTGATTCCTTTCGGAACAATTTCGCCTTCTTCAATAGTCTTCCCGCTTACTGGTTCAACAAGAGGCCCTTTCCCGGGATTCATTGTGCTGTCAAGTACAGTAAGTCTCCAGTGACCGTTCTCAACATTCACATCGCTGATAGCTCCCGGACCTGCAAGCATTCCGCATGCAATTCCCTGTCCTTCGATTGCAGGACCTGCGGCTGCACTTGCGGTTATTATTTTTTCACCGATCTTCAGCGCCATCTCAGCATTGGTACCGTAATCGGTCACAAGACAGGGCTCTGTCTGGTGAATAAAATCGGTTTCCAGCATCATGGCAAGTGCATCGGCACCAATCTCATGCTTGATGGCAGGCGGGATTACTATTTCGCAGTTGTCCATTGGATAGATATCCCCGAAAAGTTCGTTTGCAGGGAATATCGTTGCATCCCTTTTTACATCCTTAACACCAAGGGATGCCTGTTTATTTTCCCCTGCATATGCAAGATCCCTTATCTCCATGTTCTGGAAAAGTGAGAGTTGTATTGGATTTCCACAGACAGCTATCCTCTGGATCTTTTCAGGTTCAACATCGAATTTGTCCAGTATCTCTTTCACAGTTTCAATGATAAGCCCGTGGGCTACATCCGTTCCGGTACTAATCGCAAAATCAAGGTGGTCCATTACATTTCCACCAGGAAGCGGATGTCCCATTGTTATTACCGTCTTAACGGTCTCGTTCTTCTCAAGGTCAATGAGTTGCGACCTGAAACCACTTGTTCCAAGATCAAGGGAAATCACATACATTTTCTCAGCACTCCTTTTCCATTTATATTTATATTTCCTGCTTTAATTCTGAATAACAGAATAAAGCATTGAAGCCACTCCAATCACAAGAGGCTCCATCACAAGATCAACATGATATTTCTGCCCTATCTCAGGAGGCAATCCGCAGGGAATACCAGGGGTAGAAACAAGGCATCTTTCTTCGATCATACCTTCGGATATGGTATTTGCATTTGGTGTTGCCTCAAAGACCATTGAGAATTTCTTCCTGTCATCACTGCAGTAGGATTTGATTCCGAGTTCATCCACAGCCCTTTGCAGGAATTCCCTGTTAGGATCACATGCATAGACGTTAAATCCTTTTTCCACTAAATGGCAGGCTCCGGCATAACCTACTCTTCCAAGTCCGATGACCAGTATGTCCTTTGATTTTGCTTCCTTGTACCTGGAAGCGATATCCGCATAGATAACACCGGTAGCAACGTGGTTGCTCACTATCTTCTCATTCCTGAGATTGTGGGCTGTAAAAATATGGTCATCAGCCATCATTATGATATCAGCACCACTTGAAACAGCTTCGTAATAACCAGTAACATCAGGGTGTTCTGTTATGAATCCTTCAAATCCGAAATACTGGACTATGAACAGGAGCGATGAGGTAAAATTGCTGATGATACCATTGCCGGATGTGATAGGGATAATACCCACCTTCTCAGAACCCGGCTGTGTTCCGTAAAGTGCTTCGCATATTCCTCTGATATCAAGACCTGTAACCCTTTTTGCAATCTCATCATTCTCTTCAAGTTGCATTGAAAGGTTTTCAAGGTCTTCAGGTGTTAAAAGTGCCATTTTCATTCCTCCTGTTCTCTTCTAATGAAATGACCGAGAATCATTTCCATTCCGCTTCTTCTTATTTTTTCAGTTTTTTCTCTGTCAGTTCCATAGCTTATGAGAGTAAAAATACTGCTCATGTTCATTCCTCTGGATTCGTATATCTCAAGTCCTTCTGAAACCTGGAACTGTACGTATTCATCTCCCTGTGACAGCACATGCTCACCAACAGGTCTCAGTTTTCCATTTTCAAGTAAAAGGTGCTCGTAAATACAATAATTAGTTTCAGGAACAATATCCGTTTCCTGAATCTCTCCCGAAAATGCCTGCATGAGCATCTCCACAAGGTTAATCCCGGTCGAATGATACACGGCTGTAGGTGTCTGGCTCGGGAATCTCGCATCTATTTCCAGTACTTTGAGTCCTCTGGAACTGTCTATTGCCTCGACATCCATTATTCCCCGGAGGTTGAGGTTCTTAGCAAGCTCATAAGTGATCTTCCTGAACTCAGGATAGTTATCGATGGGTGTGACCATGTGGCAGTCGTGGGTATCATCGATGTGTATCTTCGTTTCCTTTACAACTGAAAAATGAGTTCCATCACCTATCACTTCAAGGGAAATCACATCGCCCTCAACATATTCCTCGATGAGCATTGAGGGGTCAAGTCCTTCCAGACCCTCGTCATCATATATTATAGATGTCCCGATGCTGCTGCTATCACATGGTGGCTTCACAAAATATGGAGGGCTTGTTGGCTTGTTCGTAGGAGTCGGAATATCAATTGACTTGAAGTAGTCCTTGGAACGTTTCTTGTCCATGCTGATATGATAGGCATCGAAATCAAAGAGTAAGGGGCATGCAAGCTCGTCTTTTATGCTCCTGAGGAACTCTATTGTCTCAAGGTTCTCGTTCACAGGGATGATGGCATCCACATTTTCTGAGAGTTTGATGAGCTTTCCAGGTTCTTTGACCACATCAAAGCAGTGAAAACTGTCAACTGCATTACGTATCAGAGGTTTTTCCCTGCGGTCAACAAGCACGACATTCATTCCGGCTTTGTGTGCTAAATAATTGACTTCAAAACCCTGTAGTTTGCCACCGACCATGCATATTGTTGTCATAGTGCGGCCACCGGGACTAGTATTGGAGTTACCTGCTGCTTTTCAATGATCCTGTTAAAATCATCCTGGCTTGCAGGTTCCATACCCATGCTTCTAAGGCGTTTGATAACGCTCCTTGAGTCCCTGTCCCTTTCTTCAAGTTCCCTGTCATAGTTGACAACACCTTCAAGTGAGGAATCTGAGGAAATAATAGATGTGACCACATTTGCACCTGCATTCAGGCGGTGGACCATACCATCTATCCCTTCAAGGTCAAGGGATGCAGGTATGAGTTTGTCAGGGAACATCAGCCTGAGCACTGAGATTATCTTCAGTTCCGAAAGGCTGGATTCCTGTGACACCAGTTCAAGAGGTGTTCCCTCCTGTGGAACAAAGGTCATCACACGCACCATGTCAGGATTTCCTTTTTGCATTCCGCGAAGTGAGATTATGGTTGAATCAATGTCATTTCCAACACCGGTAAGAATACCATCTTCAACACAATAACCGTTGTTCCTGGCAAATTCCCTGGCATGCTTTCTTTCTTCAAATGATTGTCCTACCCTCAGTTTCCGATAAAGTTCCTTATCGTGTGTTTCCTGATAGAGAGCAAGGAAATTTGCTCCGCTCTCATGGAGTCTGTTGAGAGTATTGTCATCCATGACTCCAGGGGATATCATTATTGGAAGTCCCGTTTCTTCCTTTACTGTTTTTACAACATCAATGAATCTTTCAGGATAATTGTGGAAGTACGGATCCTCTCCCATGGTAAGGTCAACCATGTGGATGCTTTCTTTTTTAATTGCCTGTGCAAGTCTACGGATCTCATCCAGGTCCAGACGATAACGCTGGATCTTATTGCATCTGTTGTAGTAACAGAAGGCGCAGTTATTCTTGCAGTAGGTAGAAAAATACACAAAACTGTAGAGGAAAACTCTGTTTCCAAAGAAGTGGTCCCTCACTTTTCTTGCAACATAGTGCAATTTCTGGATATCCTCTTCTTCATTCAGGGAAAGAAATTCTCTAAGGTTATCATCTGTGAGTTCAAGACCATTTATTATCTTTTCAGCAACTGTATCAAGTGCCTGGTAATCAGCATTCTTTATCATAATTACACCTCACAGATTGATACTTATTCCGTTGTAGTAGGATTCAGATCTGCCGGCACGCTTTATGTTTTTCAGATCGTGTTTTGCCTTGAGAAGTCTCTCAAGACCAAAACCGGCACCAATCCAGGGTTTGTTCACTCCCCAGTCCATATCCATGGGTACAGGACCTACTACTGCAGATGAGAGTTCCATCTTCTTGTGCATCACATCAATGGTGTCACCATAGACCATGCAGCTGTCTGCCTCAATTTTGTATTCGATCTCAAGGAAATCCAGAAGTTCGCTGATAAGGTATTCCAGTTCTTCCCTGTTGCAGTTTGATCCCATCTGGCAGAAATTGAGCATGGTGAACTCTTCAAGATGGCTGTTACCATCGGATTCTTTACGATAGCATGGTCCGATCTCAAATATCCTGACAGGATCCGGGAGCACATTATCAAACTTTCTCAGGTGGTTGTAAAGTCCCGGGGCAAGCATGGGACGCAGGCACATGCTGTCACCGACCCTGAAAATTTGCTCGGATAATTTCTTATCCTCACCTACTCCCATTCTTTCCATGTATTCGAATGGTATCAGAATTGGTGACTTAACCTCGAGGAATCCCATGTCAACGAAGAATTCGGTAATCGTTCTTTCTAGTTTCCCAAGATTGTTTTCACGGCTGTTCTCATACATTTCCCTGATATCTTTCTTTCTTTGCAAGGTCAGGGTGGATTCCAGCTCGGCAAAAGACCTCTTTTCTTTTGAGAATGAGATCATCTCCCCAGGTCCTAAAAGAGAGAGTATCCTGTTCTTTTGCAGGGAAGTAAATTCCGTTTTCATTGATTTTGTCTTCTGAGGCTGGAAAGTTTTCTTTTTATTAGGTTTAGAAGGACTGGAACTGCTTTTAGCGGTTTTTGGAGTTGATCTGTGGTTGGTAGCACTGTTGGCAGTAATTCCAGCCCGTGGTTCATTGTTAATTTGAGTTGGGGAATTAATATTTTCAATTCCCTGTGTGATTTTTGCTGTAACAGATTCAGGTGGTTTTTCAGGCTCCAACCTGAAAGAGCGAACAATTTTGATCTCAGTTTCATCTTTTCTTGAGATCTTCCTTGAAAATTCGTT
The DNA here is from genome assembly GCF_017873415.1 of Methanolobus bombayensis. GTDB lineage: Archaea > Halobacteriota > Methanosarcinia > Methanosarcinales > Methanosarcinaceae > Methanolobus > Methanolobus bombayensis. The sequence continues at coordinate 82,845 of NZ_JAGGKD010000006.1, forward strand.
TATCCTGTCATCTGACAGACGACAGCGTTTACAGGGTTTCTGGAACTTATGGTTCCTCAGGGCCCTTGCAGACCTGCTGTTTTTGGAATTGCGTACAGTAACAATATCCCCGCAATCCATTTCTATTCTGATGTATTTCTGTGATGTCTCGCACTTCTTCACTCCGTGAAGGCGTCCGTTGCGCGACACCCATAATCCATTTTTGCTAATAAGTGTATCAAGTGGTTTTCTTTCCATGCTAACAGCTCCTGGAGTCTAACCTTTTTTCCGATCAATTCCTAGAATCCCAGAAATGTCAGTATCCAGTTGTGGTCCTTGTTGTTGTGTGTCATATTTTTGCTTCCATTGTTTCTGTTTTTGGAATATCTCTGCTGGTCTTGTATCAGATAGAGTAACAAGCATATTTTTGATGTCGACATATATATATATTGTCCATATTTGCTGGTATATGTATTTTTCGTATTGAACGAATTAGAGATGATATATATACTTTTCTATTAATAACTAATCTGAACTTTGGGAAGTGAAAGGGATGTGTTCAGCATCCCTGTCATATAGATATAGACCCCCTGAAACCAGGGTTAAAAATCACTAGGATAGAATGATATATAGCATGATTCCGGGCTATTTTTACAATGATACATGAATTGTCAAAGGGCATGGTAATGTTTAATATCCTGTTGAATCTTCAAAAAACTGAATCTTTAGGATATCCTTGTTTGGTATAAAAATAAAAAAAGGGTCCTAACAAAACTGTCAAAAACTGTTAACATTGGCTATATTTTTTCTATAACATCAATTTTTCATAATTAACAATCTCATTCATGAATTAACATTACAACGCCGTTGTAATAATAAAATCGCACTTAAACATTCATTCAACACTAATAAATTCAGAAGCAATAGGCTCATTCTATTGAGTTTATGATATATACATTTTCTTCTTATGCTTAATTATAACTGATTGCTCTTCAAGTTTCAAACTATCAATGATTAACTTGAGGCAAAAGGTTGAGGAGGTATTTTTATTAGCAACGAAGAAACGTTCAAGGAACTTTCAGATGCCATTGTCTCATGCAAAAAAGACGTTGTTGAGGCAGCTGTAGAAAAAGCAAGAGACGGGGGCATAGCACCTGCAGAGATCATCGAAAAAGGTCTTGCTGCAGGTATGAATGAGGTTGGTATTCTTTTTGAAAGAGGTAAACTCTTCTTGCCACATGTAATGATGGCGGCCGGTGCAATGGAAGCTGGTGTGGCACTTCTTGAAGCAGACCTTCCAAAAGACGCTGCAAGCAAGAAACTCGGTGTCATAGTCAACGGTACAGTTGAAGGAGATGTCCATGATATCGGTAAATCCATAGTTTCAACAATGCTGCAATCTTCCGGTTTTGAAGTTCACGATATTGGAAGAGATGTTCCACTTCAGGATTTCATTGACAAGATCAAGGAAACAAATGCAAACATGGTTGGAATGTCAGCTTTAATGACAACCACATTACCTGGTCAGAAAGAGGTCATTGAGATGCTCAAGGAACAGGGCATGAGGGATGGCATAAAGGTCATGGTAGGCGGTGCTCCTGCAACACAGGCATGGGCCGAGAAGATCGGTGCTGACTGCTATGCAGAGAACGCAAGTGAAGCAGTGTCAAAAGCAAAGGAACTCCTGCTTTAAGTGAGGTATCATTATGACAACAGAATATGCATTGAGAATGGGAGACGGAAAGAGAGTTTTCCTGACAAAAGAACAGATTATGGCTGATCTTGAGGAAGGTAGTGCAGATGCAGCTGATCTTGGAGGAATCCCTGCGCTTAGCGGAGATGAAATTGACAAACTGGCAGAGATATTAATGACACCTTCCAGAATGGTGGGAGTGGAACCAGGTAAGGAAGTCCCTGTAACCCATGATATCGGAACCATCAGAATAGATGGTGACCAGGGTAACAGTGGTGTTGGTATACCATCCAGCAGGCTGATAGGCTCAATGATGCACGAAAGAGCATTCGGTGCGGATACAATGGAACTTGGTCATATAGACTACAGTTTCAAGCCCGTGAAACCTGTCATTGCACAGGAAATGCAGACAATGGAGGTCTGCCAGCAGAATATGATAGTTCCACTTCTTTACGGTGCAATGCCAAATATGGGTCTTTACTACACACCTGATGGTCCTTTTGAGAATCCGGGTGACCTCATGAAAGCTTTCAAGATCAAGGAAGCTCAGGAATCCATGGAACACGCAGCTGACCATCTTACCAGGGATACTGTATGGATCATGCAGAGACTGATGGCATCAGGAGCTGACGGTGTCAACTTTGATACTATCGGTGCTGCCGGTGATGGTGATATGTTTGCATCACTACATGCCATAGAAGCTCTGAGAAAGCAGTTCCCTGATATCTATATCGAGGCAGGTATGGCAGGAGAGCTTTTGCTTGGACTTCATGGTGAAATGGAATATGACGGCACGGTACTTGCAGGTCTGTGGCCACACCAGCAGGCTCCACTTGCAGCAAAGGCCGGTGCAAACGTTTTCGGACCTGTTGTTAACACAAACACCAGCAAGACATCACCATGGAATCTGGGAAGAGCTGTAACCTTCGTAAAAGCAGCTGTTAAGGATTCACCAATTCCCTGTCACGTTAATATGGGAATGGGTGTAGGCGGTATCCCGATGTTCGAGACCCCAACTATTGATGCCGTTTCAAGGGCCAGTAAGGCGATGGTTGAGATTGCTGGCGTGGATGGTATATAGATAGGGGTCGGCGACCCGATGGGTATGCCGATCTCCCACATAATGACCTCCGGAATGAGCGGAATAAGAGCTGCCGGTGACCTTGTTGCCAGGATGCAGCTTTCAAAGAACATGCGCATTGCTGATGCAAAGGACTATGTTGCAAAGAAACTGGGAGTTTCAACCCCTGACCTCAGCGATGAATATGTGATGAGGGAACTGAGAGAAGAACTCGGTATCGGTGTTATAACTTCAGTTGCAGGTGCTCCAAAAGGAATTGCAGCTAAGATGAATATCGAAAAACTTCTGGACATTAAGATCAACTGCTGTGAGAAATTCAGGGATCAGGTTGAGTAAAAAATCACTTTCATAGTGACCTGACCATTGGTGGGTTCCTGAAGTGACAATGACATCTCTGTTTCCTTTTTGGGAAATCAGAGATGTCAGGTAATATTTAAATTAGGGGTGATTAAGAAATGGAAGAAAAAGGAGAAGGAATAGACTGGCATCATGCAGAACAATGTTCCAAAGTTGTATGTGAGACCGGTGAGGAGAGTGGACTTGAGCGTTCCATCGACTGGAAACAGGGTCTTGCGATTGCTGTGGGTGTACCTTTGTTGATCCTGCCGTCAATTGGATACTTTGCAGGCTGGCTGTGGTCGGCTGCTATAATTGTATGGGGTCTTTCCGTATTCCAGGGATTCATGCAGAATCTGGCATATGGTGAACTAGCAACAACTTTCCCGAAGGCATCCGGGCTACCTGGATTCGCACAGAATGTTTTCAAAACGCGTGATTATAAGGGAAAATATGACAAAAGTAAGCTTATAGGTGGATTCAGTGCATGGAGTTACTGGTTTGCCTGGAATCCGGTACTTGCTATCTTTGCAATTCTTGTAGGTTTTTATCTGCATAGCCTGTTCCCTTCGCTTGCAGCTACTTTCAGTGAATATCAGCTTTCACTGGCTGCAGGTATTGTTATATTCGGAGGTCTTATACTTATTAACTACCGCGGTGTATCAAGTGGTGCGCTTGTAGGTTACATACTTGCAGCACTTGCATTTGTACCGTTGATCATAATTGCACTTGCACCATATGTAACAGGTGATTTCGTGCTTGCAAATATCACAAGCAGCTGGCTACCGACAGAATGGGTATGGGATCTGAACAGTATTCTCATATTGCTGGGTATTTTCGCAATGGCACAATGGAGTGCCTGTGCATGGGAAACTGCAGCTATCTATGGACCTGAATACAAGAACCCCGGAAGTGATGTTCCAAAGGCACTTTTCACATGTGGTGCTATCTGTCTTCTGGCATATGTGATTGTACAAACAACAGTTACAGGTGTACTTGGTATTGATGGCATTGCCAATGCACCGATAGATCCTATGCTTCCTGTTGCACAGGCATCTCTTGGTGACATCGGTTCCACAATTGCTATTGTTATGCTCATTGCTGCAATGGTCCTTATCATTCAGACAGCTTACCTTGGTTCTGCAAGGGCAATGCATTCAATGGCTGTTGAAGGAAATCTTCCAAGGGCCTTCGGTAAGGTAAATTCACATGGAACACCAGTACTTGCAATGGTAGTTATAGGTATTTTCAACCTGGCACTCATCTCAATGGGTACCCCGACAGCTATCCTTGCAGCATCAGCTATAGGATATGTCTGTGCAAACGGTATCAGTCTCTTTGCATATGTAAAGGCAAAAGCTGATCCACATCTTGCAGGTCTTGACAGGCCTTTTAAGGCACCAACCGGCTGGAAGAATGTTGCACTCATGTTTGGTCTTTTTAACATTCCTCTCTGTCTGATAGGTATAATCTACCTCAACAGTATCGAAGGCAGCTGGTTCTCCACAGGTGTCGGAATACTTGTATTGGGTCTGTATATACCAATGTGGTATTACTCACAGCATGAGAACCATGTTGCAAAAAGAGCCGAACCGCAAATAACCTGAAATAAAAAATGCTGCAATGAGTATTGAAAGACAATGCTCATTGTAACAATTATTTTTCTTTACCGCATAACCTCCAATTATGCAGGAAACCTTTTATCCGGTAGTTTGTAAGAAAATACTGCCAGCTACCGGAGACTTTTTTGGTTGTGACGATCATTCTATATTGCAGTATAACTCATATGAAGAGTTGTAAGTTTAAATAGAATTTATTGCTTTAAAATTGGAATGGAGTTGAAAAATGCCATTTTTGTATTTGATATCCTGTCGCATGTTCGAAGATGAACTCGTTCATATATTCGAGGAAGAAGATGAAAATACCCGCTTTGTATTAATCGAGAATGAGAATACCGAAGGGATTGAAAAGAAACTGAATGAAGTATCCATTGAATATGAAAAAACATCTATTGAGGATCTGCCTTCAACTGTTGTCCGTAATGTTGAAAATTCCGGGAACTTTGTAGTTATTCTTCATCTTCTTGAGTTTGCGCTGGATGGAGAACCTCAACTTCTTAAAGAGAAAGTCTATAAATCCATCGAAAAGAATGGTGAATTATTTGATGGCATACTCGTCTTTTATGGTCTCTGTGGAAATGTTTTAGGTTCACTGGAAAAGGATTTTGCCTATCTGGAAATTCCGGTGAACATACTAAAGGATGCAAATGGCGAGATAGTAGACGATTGTATCTGTGCGGCCTTTGAGAACAGGGGTGCTTATGTTGAGGCTGTAAAAGGTGAAAAAAGAGGTGAAGGTACATATTTCCTTACACCAATGCAGGCAGCGAACTGGAGGGAGATGCTTGTGCTTGCTAAATTAACCCCGGATCCCAATGATAACGAAATGATAAAACTTGTTTTTGAATACTCAGGCTATAAAAATGTGGCAAAAGTGAATACAGGACTATGTTATGAAAAAGATTTTGATAGAACTGTAGATGAATTTGCCTCTCTTTTTGGTTTTGAAAAACTGTCATTTGCAGGTTCTACAAAAGTAACGGATAGCTCGTATGCTTCTATTAAGAAAAAAATCATTCAAAATGGTCAGGATAACATTTAATGATGTTTATTTCAAATACATTCATTCAATTTTCTCTGCTCTTTCCTTAAAATGGGCGAACAGTTCTTCACTCCATTGGAGTGCTTTGCTGTCAAAGCTCATAAGGATGGTATGGTCATATTGTTCCTGGTTATTAAAGAAACAAAGGAAAAGGAACCTATCTGTAGTAACCAATGTTGCAAGACCTGTCATTTCATCTGAAACGAACAGTTCTGTATTTTCATAATCAATGAACTTTTTCATCTCTTCAGCATAATCTGCCTGCATTCTTTCATGGACCGGATTGGTTGTAACAAGAGATACATGAATTCCCTTTTCTGCAAGGTTGGAATAAATAGCAGGATATTCAGGATGGAAATAAGCATTAAAAGCCATAACGTAATTTGATTTGTGTATGTTTTCTGTGAACTCCTTGGGGAATTCAAACAGGTAATTGAGATCGGGTTCAATAATAACACAGTTTCCCAGTTCACCGAATCTCTTCATTATGAATTCAGGAATACCGTTGAGGTCACGATTCAACCAGTACTTTCTATTCTCTTCAAAGACCTCTACAGCATTCAGAAGAGGTATCATGTTAGCCACCAATACTTTCCCCATATTGGTCAGGATATAGTAATCTCCATTCTGGATAACAAGACCATGTTCCTTTAGTTTCTTGATCTGGGGTATAAGGGCAGTGGAAGTAACGTTGAGACTGGTTTTTATCTCATCACGACTTTTTTCCCCTTCCATCAGAAGTAGTAGAACATTTTTTCTTTTTTCAGAGTTGAGAATTATATCTACTAAAGAAGCTTTCATTCATATCAACTGTTTGATTTTATTATTAATATTATGACTTTACTACATCTATTATCCGATTATGGGCTTCTATTGCAGATCTTTCTCCATTTTATGTCTGTAAAGTGCCATTTCTATATTGCTGTGAAGGTCATCTGCTTTGAAAGGCTTAACAATATATCCGTAAGGTTTTGTTTTCTTTGCTTTTTCAAGGACTTCGTCATCGGAATATGCTGTAAGATAAATAATAGGAATGTCATAATTCTCTCTGATCTTCTCAGCGGTATCAACCCCATCCATGTCCCCTTTAAGCCTTACATCCATTAATACGAGGTCCGGGAAGGTAATATCTGCCATTTTAATAGCTTCTTTCCCGGTTGCAACTATAGCAGGTACAGTATATCCAAAACTCTTTAATTTCTTTTTTATATTGAGACCAATAATACTTTCGTCTTCAACAACTAATATTTTTGTATCGTCCATGAGTTCACCTGAAAATTTCATTGTAAAATTATCTTGAATTTGGTTCCTTTACTTCTATCAAGTTCAATAGTACCATCTATCTGGTCTGTAAGGGTGGTGACTAACTGTAGTCCCAGAGATTCTGTTTCCCGGAAATTGATGTTTTCAGGGAAACCGGCACCATTGTCTCCGACAAGCAATTTCAACTTTCTGTCTTCAAGACTTAGGTTCACATATATTTCCCCTTCTTCACCTGGTTCAAATGCATGTTTGAATGAATTAGAAACAATTTCATTTACTATCATTCCAAGAGGAATAGCCGTATCCATATCAAGGAAAATTTGATCAACATTCATTTTAATTTTAATTTGATCTTTGTTTATCGCATATGAATATAACAGCTCGTTGACAAGCTTCATAAGATAATCAGAAAAATCGATACTTTCCATGTCCTTTGACCTGTAGAGTTCCTCATGGACAAGGGCCATGGATATCACACGATTCTGGCTTTCCTTGAAAGCTTCAACAACTTCTTCACTCTCAAATTTATCAGATTCAAGATCCAGCAGGCTTGAAATTACCTGGAGATTATTTTTTATACGATGGTGTATCTCCTTTTTACGTATCTCTTCTATCTTTTCACGCTCATCTATCATCCTGGACAGTGTTTCTCTTGTTTTTTCAATCCCTTCGGTAAGTATAAGGAAATCACCTTCTCCATAAACCTGTACTTTTCTTGAGAAATCATTCTTTTGTACCGCAGTAAGCACCTGGCTCAAGTCCTTGATTATAGTTTCAAGCATCTCAGCAAAGCTATCTAATGTGTTTGCAAGTTGTTTGAACTCTCCCTTAACATTCAGATGGGATCTTTCACTGAGTTTACCCATAGCAAGTGCATTTGTAAGCCTTATGGTATCACGTATTGGTGTTATAACGGCATCCAGGATCTCATTGAGACCCATTGGTATTTCCTTAAAATCGATCTCAACATCTGTTTCAGCTCTTGAATCAAGTTTTCCTCTGACCGCATCCTTTGATATACTCTTAAAATCACTAACTATTTCCTTAATAGGTCTTGTAAAGGACAGTGCTATCAGATATGAGATACCGGCCATAAAAAATATGGCTACAAAGGATATCTGCAGAAGTTTGTTACTAAGGGTATAAACACCTGCAAGCATCTCATCCTTTGGAATTACCAGAACGAAAGAATAATTACCTGTCCTTATAGGTTCATAGAACATTACTGCTTCTTCGCCAGTGTCCGGGTCAATGATTTCCACATGACCACTTTTCCCTTCTTTTATCTCATCAGCTGCTTTTGATACTTCTTCAATTTCAAGATCATAAAGTGTATTTTCCCCTATCCAGTCCTTGTTGGTTGGATGCGAAACAAAGATACCGGTATTGCCGGTCATAAATGCATAACCTGTATCGAATGCCTTTACTTCACTTATCTCCTCATCAAGGTAATTAAGGGAAACATCCACTCCTCCAATACCGATAAATTCCCCATCCTTCATGATAGGAGTAACATAGCTCACAATGAATACTCCTTCGTAGTAATAAGGCTCAGTTATTACTTCTTTTTCTGTTTTTTTGGGCAACTGGTAGTAATCCAGTATATCATAATTCAAAAGAGGGTGTAGCATGATAGGTCCGTCGATCTTGTTCCAGTAGGGAATGAACCTTCCAGTGGCATCATGTCCCTGGGAATTAACATATAACTCATCATTTCCGTCAAAGGCATTTGGTTCATAAGCTACATAGGTTCCTAGTAAATGAGGATGTTCTACCAGCAGGTTGTAAAGCATTTTGTTTGCTTCATCCCTGCTCATAGAATCGTAGCTACCCATGCTCACAGCTATGGTTTCGGCGATAGCACGATTTGCTTCCATATCACCATTGAAGTCATTGGCATAATTTCTTGCCATTTCTATGGACTGTTTGTAGGCAAGTTCCTCTTCCTGTGTAGTTACAGTGGAAATGGTCATTGCAGTACTTACTGCAAGCACAAGTAAAGTTCCTGCAACTATGTACAGAATAAGTTTAAATTTGAGTGACGTTTCTCCCAATTTCATTTTAGAACCTGGAATATTTCTACGTTAAATTTGTCCGACATTTTTTCAGTTATAATAATAGATAAAATCATTCCAGTTTATAATACACGCAAGTTAAAATTACAACGCTGTTAAAATACTATAATACCATTGCAATCATTAAATTTGCAGTCAATCTTTCTCTGTATTTATCAAATTCACTATCAATAGACATGTTTTACTGAGTTTATGATTTATATCATTTTTCCTATCAGGTACATATATTCTTTATTCTCTCGATTTTTAAAAAAAGTGAGTAAAGATTAATCAGGAGGCTAAATATGTCCAATCAGGAAATGTTAGACAAACTCAGAGACACAATTGTCACTCAGAACATCAATGGCTGTGCTGAAGCCACCCAGGAAGCCCTGGATTCAGGACTCAGTGCAGTTGAGATCATCAACGATGGTCTTTCACCAGGAATGAAGATCATCGGAGACAAATTCGAGGCAGCAGAGGTCTATCTCCCACAGATCATGATGTCTGCCAAGGCAATGAATGCAGCAATGGAAATTCTTGTACCTGTACTTGCAGAAGAAAAAGGAGCAGACGACGAAGGTGTGGGTCTTGCTGTCACTTACGTGCAGGAAGGAGATATTCACGATATCGGCCACCGACTCGTAACAACCATGCTTGAAGCAAACGGCTTCAGGATCGTTGACATGGGCGTAGATGTACCAAATGACAATATCGTTGAAGAAATTGAAAAACACAAGGGTAAGAAGGTATTGCTCGTAGGTTCAGCACTTATGACAACATCAATGCTCGGTCAGAAAGACACCGTAGAAATGCTTGCAGAAGAAGGTCTTAGAGACTCTGTCAAGATCATGTTCGGTGGAGCACCAGTATCCGATGCATGGATTGCAGAGATCGGAGCAGATGCAACAGCAGAGAATGCAGCAGATGCAGCAAGAGTTGCACTCAGTCTTATGCAATAAGGAGGCATACAAAATGACATTTTCAAGATCATTAGATGTTTACGAGTTCTATGAGAGAGCAAAGAAGGGAGAGAAGACAACTCAGGATGACTGGGATCTCATGACCATTCCAATGAAGGCAATGGAACTCAAACAGAAGTACGGCCTTGATTTCAAGGGTGAATTCGTCCCAACAGACAAGGATATGATGCAGAAACTTTTCAATGCAGGTTTTGAGATGCTCCTTGACTGCGGTATTTTCTGTACCGATACAAGTCGTGTGGTAAAATATACTGAAGATGAGATCTGGGACGCTATCAATAACGTCCAGAAAGAATTTGTTCTGGGAACAGGCAGGGATTCTGTAAGGGTCCAGAAGAGAAGTGTTGGCGACAAGAGAAAGCCAATAGTTCAGGGTGGCCCAACAGGTTCACCAATTTCCGAAGATGTATTTATGCCTGTTCATATGAGCTATGCTCTTGAGAAGGAAGTCGACACAATTGTCAACGGTGTCATGATGACAGTCCGTGGTAAGCCACCAATTCCAAAGAGTCCGTACGAGGTCCTTGCAGCAAAGACCGAAACAAGGCTCATCAAGAATGCATGTGCCATGGCTGGCAGGCCTGGAATGGGCATATAGGGACCAGAGACTTCCCTGTCTGCTCAGGGAAATATCTCTGCTGACTGTGCCGGTGGCATGGTCTGCAGTGACAGCCATGAAGTTTCACAACTGAATGAGCTTAAGATCGACCTTGATGCACTGAGTGTGATTGCACACTACAACGCAAACAGTGACATCATTATGGATGAACAGATGCCTATTTTTGGTGGATATGCCGGTGGCATAGAAGAAACCACAATAGTCAACATCGCAACCCACATCAACGCTTTTGTAATGAGCAATGCAAGCTGGCACCTTGACGGTCCGGTTCACATCCGCTGGGGATCAACCAATACAAGAGAAACTCTCATGATAGCCGGCTGGGCATGTGCAACCATCTCAGAATTCACTGACATGCTTTCCGGTAACCAGTATTACCCATGTGCAGGTCCATGTACCGAGATGTGTCTTCTTGAAGCAGCTGCGCAGTCCATCACTGATACAGCATCCGGACGCGAGATCCTCTCCGGTGTAGCATCCGCAAAGGGTGTTGTACAGGATAAGACAACCGGTATGGAAGCGAGGATGATGGGAGAAGCAGCAAGGGCAACAGCAGGAATGGACATCGAGGATGTCAACAAGGTTCTTGATACTCTTGTAAGTTCCTACGAGGGCAACTATGCAGATGCACCACAGGGCAAGACCTTCCAGGAATGTTATAACATTACAACCGTAACACCAACTGACGAGTATGTCAAGGTCTACGACGGTGCGCGCAAGAAGCTCGAAGAGTTCGGACTTACATTTTAAGATGAATGAATCACTGTGATAACGTAGTTTATCACTTCCCAAAAAGCCAGCGATCTTTTCTCGCTGGCACTTTTTTTTATTTAAGTGCTGCTGCTAAAAATTTATAAGAGCACTCATCGTCCTCATCCATCTGATAAATTGAACCTCATTTCCCGAAGACTTTTTTCTAAGGTTACATCATTAAGTATCCTGAAAATCTATTATTTACTATTGTATAACTATAGAAATAAAATATCTTGTTATAATGTGGTAAGTATGGACAATTTAAAGGATTATATCAGTGATTTTTTTAAGTTTATAAAAAAGGCAACAACACCTGTTCAGACTGTAGATACTCTAATAGAACGTCTTAATTCTGAAGGCTTTTCAAAACTGGATCTGAATGAGCCGTGGAACTTTTCAGCAGCAGGGAAATACTATCTTTCACCCTATCCTTCCATGTTGGTAGTTTTTACCGTGGGAAGCAATGAATCACTCAAAAAAGGAATGAGGATCATTGCTGCTCACACGGATAATCCTGCGTTCAGAATAAAACCAAATCCGGAAGTGAGCAGTGAAGGGATGCTGACACTTAATGTGGAACGTTACGGTGGTCCTATTTTCAATACATGGTTCGATCGTCCTTTATCCGTAGCAGGAAGAATAGCTGTGAAGTCTGATGAGGTGCTGCAACCTAAAGTGATTCACCTGGATTTCCAGAGGCCGATACTTACAATTCCGAACCTGGCCATCCATATGAACCGTGATGCTAATAAAGATGCTGAAATCAAGGTTCAGAAAGAAATGCAGCCTCTTTTGACTCAGCTTATTGAAGATGAGGTCAGGGAAAACTATCTTCTGGATCTTGTTGCAGCAGAAGTTGGTGTTAATAGTGAGGATATACTAGACATGGATCTGAATGTTTATTGCTGTGAAGAAGGCATGCTGGTTGGCTCAAAAGAAGAGTTCATCTCCTGCCCGAGAATTGATGACCTGTCCATGGTGTATGCTGCTGCGGAAGCTCTGGTAGCCTTAGAGCATAAGGATGGGATAAACATAGCTGCATTCATGGACAATGAAGAGATCGGTTCCATGACAAAACAGGGTGCTGATTCTGTATTGTTGAGCAGGATCTTAGAAAAGGTCCATGCAGGAACAGAGCAACAGTCCGAAGGTCAGATAAAAGACTATTTTGTTATTTCGGCAGATGGTGCTCATGCCTTGCATCCGAATTATGCTGAAAAGAATGATATAACTAACAAGCCTGTGATGAACAAAGGCGTGACCATTAAGATCAGTGGCAGCCGTTCTTATGCATCAGAAGTTGAGACTATTGCAGCTTTTCAGCAATTATGTGATAAAGCCGGTGTGAACTATCAAAAATTTGTGAATCATTCAGACCAGCCGGGTGGAACAACATTGGGTCCTTTGCTTAGTAAGTACATGCCTGTTCATGTTGTGGATGTAGGAGTGCCTATGCTTGCAATGCATTCAACCAGAGAATTGATGGGCAAACAGGATTTTCTGGATTCTATTACGATATTCAGGACATTCTTCCAGTTAGAGGGATAATACAAAATTTGGCTCTGTAGAAAAACTGTTGGTATTGGTTTGATAGTTTTTCTATAGAACTACAATTACAGAAGAATTACAAGTCTGTCTGTTATCAGTGTAGTGCGTATTTATCTACTTTTCATATTTGCGCAATTAATAATATGTTTATTGCATAATGGTAAAATAGATAATGTTAAATAGATAGTTACATAAATAGAAGTAGGAAAAAATGATGTTCATTGGTTAGAATAACATCATTGAATTAGTGGTACAATTTGTAAAATGCAGGGGGTGCATTATTATAAGGCGCAGTAGGTTGGATATTTCTATAGCTATCTTAAAGATAGCCATGCATGGTGCAAAGAAGACTCAGATTGTCTATAAAGCGAATCTGAATTCTACAATAGCAAACAAGTATCTTTCTACGCTGGAAGAGAAAAAGCTCATCGAGCGTAAAGAAAATATTTTCACAACAACTGATAAAGGGCGAATGTATGAGAAAACTGCCAGTGGACTATTAACTTGATCTATGTTCAAATAGAGTCTTTTGACAGAGCCCAATATCTCTCTTTTTTTTGGAATGCGAAATTGATCAGTAAAATAAACCGTATTCATACATATGTTAAAACTAAAACAAAATGAAAAATGAGTTTGTCATTATGTGATTTCTCACACAATGAAACACATATGGCGGAAACCTCGGGAATTTAACCCGACTGAACGGATTTAGAGTCCATTCGATCAACCTGATCTGATTTCCACAATTATTGGTTGAACCTAACTTTTAGTTAGGTTTTATCCTATTTATATTTAATGCTGGTGTTGTTGTGTATAATATTAATTAGGTCGATTGATATGGCTTTCAAAAATAATATTGTTTTTGCAATGCACAATATACTTATATTGGAAATAAAAAGAAGACACATGTGTCTTCATTTTTCTGTATCTGGTCTCCCGGTACCCAGGAAAATGAGTTTAGTTTCTATGGGTGCTCCTCCTTCTTCAGCCATTGTTACTTCCTCTTTTTTAATATCAATATTCACGTTTTCTGCCTTCATGCCTGCGTTTTCCATGTACTCAAGTATCAGTTCTTTCCCATGTTCCTCTGCGTATTCAAGAGCTTCTGAATGGCTCATAAACTCCCTTCTTTCCACTGGAGAAAACATCAGAATGCTTCTTTCTGTCTTCTTGTAAAATGCTTTTATAAGTATCTCTATGCTTTTGACACCTTTTCCTACAAGAGCTCCCACAGCATTTCCAACCTCTGCATGCTCAGGCACTATGATATCGGCAGCAAGGATCTTGTTGAGTTCTTCAACATAGGAATGCACAGGCCCTCCGAGTAGTATCACAGGAACATTCACCTTGAACTGGGATAGGAAATCTCCGCGTATCATCTTCTCAATCTCAGGTTTTGACACTCCTCTGTACATAAAGCTCATAAGATCCAGTGCCATATTGATAGCAACTTCTTTCTTGATATGCCTGCAAAGTTCAGTTTCATCCATTGGCGTAAGCCTTGCAAGTATCTTTGCACCAATAAGTGATGCTTCACGGTCCCACTTTGTATATTCTCCCAGAACATGAAGAACATCAGTAGGAGTGAATCCAATAGCCTGCACAAGCCTTTTCTGTATCAGTGAATCTACACTATCCGGGGATATTGGTTTTCCTATCTTCCAGAATATATCGTTCAGGGAAACAGGTTCCTCACCTATTATTTTCATTAATTCTTTCTCAAATGAACTCAGATTTGGGTTTTCTTTCCCGGTCTTTACAAAGAACTTGGTTGGCTGGACATTTTCTGCAAGCTGCACCCTCGAAGGTGTTCTACCTGATTTCAACTGGTCAATGAACCCTGGGTACTTGAGAGCAGCAAGGCAGAGCGGAACTACCCTTCGAGGCCCTATGTTGGCATTACGGTTCTTGATCCAGACGTGGCTATCGCCACCCATTGCAGATGTTTCCATACGTATGGCTTTTACCTTTGTCTGCCATCCGCCTACAACTGCTCCTGTATCCACAAGTTCAGGAAAACCATTGTAATTTAGTGAAACATCAGTACTTGTTCCTCCAACATCGATGACTGCACATGTATCATTGCCTGAAAGGAAGGAAGCACCCATAAGACTTGCAGCAGGCCCTGAAAAAATTGATTCTATAGGTCTTTCCATGGCTTCATGGATACCTATTACAGAACCATCACATTTGAGCATCATGAGTTTTGCATTAATGCCACGCTTTTTGATATCAGTCAGTATTGCATGTATGAACTGGTCTGCTATCGGAAGCAGTTGTGCGTTCAGGTATGCGGTGACACCTCTTTCGTATGCACCTAGGTCCTGTGAAAGTTCGTGTCCGCAGACTATAGGGAGTCCGGTCAACTCTGTTAGCATATCTCTCACTTTTGTTTCATGTTCAGGATTACGTATACTGAAATATGAGGAAACTGCAAAAGCTGAGACTTTGTCCTTGATTTTCAGGGCATATTCCCTGACAGCTTCAATATCCAGGATATCATCTTCCAGCCCGGCTACGTTGTGTCCACCTTTTACCACGGTGAAAGTATCAATTGGTATATTTGCGGGAAGTGTATGTTTACCTATCAGAATGAGAGCAACCGGATAACCTGTTTTCTCAAGTATTGTATTGGTTGCCAATGTTGTTGATACTGAAACAAGTTTGACATCAGGCATGTACTTGCTGTCAAGTCCGTCAATTGCATTCTCTATGCCTGTCAGTAGGTCTGGATAGGTTGTGAGTGCTTTGTTTGAATCAACAACCTTCCTGTCTGAATCTCTGACAATGACTGCATCGGTGTATGTCCCACCGGCATCTATTCCAAGACTGTACTGCATTATTCTACCTCCATTTTCCTGTTCTTTCCTGCCTCACCTATTCCGGAGAACGTGAGCCGTGTTTCCACAGGAAGCCCCCCTTCGTGCGTAATGATATCATTGCGATGCATATCGATGCTAACCTCCGTTGTATCCAGACCCGCATCGCTCATATAATTCATTATGAGCTTGCTGCCTATCTCTTCTCCGAATTCAAGGGCTTCGTTATATGATGTGAATTCTTCCCTGCCTCCCGGGAAGAAAGTAACAAAAGATGATGTTTTCAGATTGTATTTCGATTCTGTATAGTTGGCTTTGATCAGAACCTCAAGTTTCTTTGCACCTTTTCCTGCAACTGCCCCAACGGCATTTCCAACGCTACAATAATCTGGTACTATTATTTCTGCGTCTATGAATTCTGCAAGTTCCTTTTCATAGGCTTTAACAGGACCTCCCAGCAGGACAACCGGAAGCTCAATCTTGAATCCTGCAAAGAATTTTCCTCTGAGGATTTTTTCTATCTCTTCCGTGCTGACATCTTCAAGCAAAAATGAGACAAGGTTCAGTGCCATGTTCCTAGCCACATCCTTTTTAATCTGCAGGCAAAATTCATCTTCATCTGTCCCTGAAAGTGCTGCCAGTATGCCAGCTCCAAGAACTGAGGCTTTTCTGTTCCATTGGGTGTATTCTCCAAGAACATGAAGAGCATCTGTGGGTGTGAATCCAATTGCCTTGATAAGTCTTTTCTGTATGAGCAGGTCTAATGTACCTGGACTCGGAAGTCTGTTCTCGTTCCAGTAAATCTCACTAACAGTAAGGGGTCTGTCTCCTATCCTTAAGAGTAATTCCTCTTCCGCAGCGCTGATATCCGATAATTCCAGTCCTGATCTTACAAAGAACTTTGTAGGCTGTAGATTCTCTCCTATCTGGTTACGGAGAATAACCTGATTCTGTTGCAGTTTTTCGATTATCTCCGGATGCTCGACAGCTGCAAGACAGAGTGGAATTACCCTGCGAGGACCGATATGGACTACATGATTTCTGACCCATACATGACTATCTCCTCCCATTGCAGATGTTTCCATACGTATGGCTTTGACCTTTGTCTGCCATCCACCCACTACGGCACCGGTTTCAGTTAGTTCAGGGACTCCTCTGTGTATTAGTGATACATCGGTACTGGTCCCCCCAACATCTATGACAACGCAATTCTCAGTTCCTGAGAGATATGCTGCTCCCACTAAACTTGCAGCAGGTCCTGAGAATACGGATTCAATGGGTTTTTTCAGGGCTTCACTTATTCCTACCACAGAGCCATCACATTTGAGCATCATGAGTTTTGCATCAATATTCCTTCTTTTTATCTCGGAACTGACTGCTTCCATAAAATGACTTGATATAGGTATGAGTCTTGCATTCAGGTATGCAGTGACTCCTCTTTCGTATGCCCCAAGATCCTGTGAAAGTTCGTGACTACAAACAACTGGAAGTCCGCTGAGTTCTGCTATAAGTTCCTTGATTCTCAGTTCATGTTCAGGATTCCGGACGCTGAAGTATGATGATATTGCAAAAGCTGAAACTTTTTCTTTGACCCTGAGTACAAAATCCCGTACAGAATCTAAGTCAAGAGGACAGACTTCGTTTCCGGCACTGTTATGCCCTCCTTTTACAAGTATGAAATGCTCAATTTTTGATCTGTTGGGTATGTCCGTGTTATTTGCAAGGATCAGAGCCACAGGGTAGCCTGTTTTTTCAAGTACGCTGTTAGTCGCAAGGGTTGTAGAAACAGATACATAACAGACTTTTTCAAGCAGATGCTGGTCCAGTCCGTCAAGGGTATTTCTTATACCTTTCATGAGATCAGGATATGTGGTCAGGGATTTATTCGAATCTATTATGCTGCCATCAGAGTCCCTTATCATAACAGCATCAGTATAGGTGCCTCCGGCATCTATTCCAAGGCTATACTACATCAGAATATCTCCCAGGTGATGTTATAATAAAATATCTTCTTTTCAAAAAGAATATTCAGGCTCTGGAAAGGAAGGACAGGGAAACAAAGTCTATCACTAATCATTCTTTTTAGCATATGTCTACCTCAAAAATCAACTAAAATTTATAGGAAATTCCTGCTCCTTATAGTTTTAGTGGAGTTAAAACCAAGGAGCAATTGAAGGAGGTAGAATTTCCACAGGGATTAATACTGTGGTGTAGACCCATCACAAATCAAGGCGACTTGTGTAATCCCAATATATAATTATGAATTTCCTATTACTTATATTTTTCTCCATCTTTTATCGATTTATTCTTTAGAATTTATTTTATAATGGGCCTATTGAACTCGTTTTTTTATATTCATAAATAATAATGCTTTTGTAATTAGTGAGGGAAAGATATATGTACTTGATATTTCGTTTTTTGTAAATTTGAGGGAAATGAGGTATTATTAAAATCTTACTTTCGTTTTTGGCTGTTTTCTGCTTTTGAGAAAAAAATCAACTGCCTGGGATGGACTATATATATTTTGTGTGTAGGTGTTTTCTTTTTTGTTAATATGTTGCCTGTTGACTGTTATCTATTGCTATGCCTTTATATCTTTACACAAAGTTTATATATCATGGCCCGTACTCTTCTATCGGTAACATTATATACTACAAGCTACTTCCAATGTCAGAGCTAATTTGGATCATATTTGACTCATAAATACACTTTAATTTTGAGCTCCTCTCCATCGAAGCAGCATGAAAGTGAATAAATGCAAGTTTGGGCGTGATACATATATCAGACAAAAAAGAATCCGGGGATAGTAAAGTTCAGAATATAAGTGTTCACGATACTGTTTTAACAGACAAAAGGCTTGAAGCAGTTTACAACAGCAGTCCTGTCATTTCTTTTATCTGGAAAGCAGAAGGTTACTGGCCTGTAGAGTATGTTTCCGGGAATATTACCCAGCTTGGATATTCACCTGATGAATTCCTTTCAGGAAAAATGGTATATGGTGACATTGTTCACCCTGATGATCTTGACAGGATACATCTTGAGGTAAAAAAGCATTCTGAAAAAAAGAACACATCTTATTTTTCTCTTAACTACCGTCTTCTGACAAGTTCAGATGAAATACGCTGGGTTACTGAAAGATCCTTTATTAAAAGGGATGAAGAAGGGAATATAACCCATTTCCAGGGTATCATAATTGATAATACTGAACTTGAAAAAACGGAACGTGCTCTTCTGGAAACCGGTAAAAAATACCAGATAATATTTGAAAGGTCCCCGGTAGGGATTATTTACTTTGATGAGAACGGGATAATCACTCATTGTAACAAAAGCTTTTCCAACATTATCGGTGCCCCTGTGAAGAAAATAGTCGGTTTCAGCGTACTTTCATCTCTCAATGATGACAGGCTTAAAAGTGCTGTTGATGTTGTTTTCCTTGGTAACCCCGGTTTTTATGAAGGTACATATGTTTCCAGTATAAGCGGGAAGGAGATGACTTTAAAGGCAAGTTTCGCTCCTGTGATGGATGATGATGGTTCTTTGCTTGGTGGTATAGGTATACTTGAAGATATGGCCACCAATAAGGAGGCAAAAGAACTGCTGGCTCTTAATGAGATGCGACTTGAGGCCTTGTTGAAACTATATCAGATGCAGGATTATCCCATGAATGAAATTGCAGAATATGCAATTCAGAAAGCTGCCGAGCTTACCAACAGCACTACAGGTTATCTTGAATTCCTGAACGAGGATGAGAATGTACTGGAAACTTACCACTGGCCCAGTTATATTGAGACAGGTTTGTCAGGGAATGAAGAACCTTTTGTTCATCCTGTAAAGTCAACAGGTTTCTGGGGCGAAGCTATACGTGAAAGGAGACCTGTAATAGTAAATACCCAGTATAATTCTGACAATGTTGATGAGATCTATCCTGGCAGAAAAGAGCGTATGGTCAGGCATATCACGGTTCCTGTGTTCGAGAATGAGCAGATAGTGGCAGTTGCCAGTGTTGCCAACAAGTCAAAGGACTATGATGAGTCCGATGTCCGTCAGCTGACACTTCTTATGGAAGGAATGTGGAAACTTGTGCAGTACAAGAACACAAATGAGGTTCTGTATGAAGCATTAAGGATGCGCAGGGTGCTTGAATCTATTATGAGTTCAAGTCCTGCTATTGTTTTCCTGTGGAAGCCTGAACAGGACTGGCCTGTTGAATTCGTATCCGAGAATATTGAACAGTTTGGCTATACTGTTAATGATTTTATCTCAGGAAAAATAATCTATGGTGACATAATCCATCCATCAGATCTACAGAGGGTAAGGAATGAAGTAGAAAGGGCATCAACAGAAGGTTTTTCAGATTTCAGCCAGGAGTACAGGATACTTACCAAATCAGGAGATGTGAGGTGGGTGGATGAAAGGACAATGCTTCATTATGATGAAAGAGGGATTGTGGATTATCTTCAGGGTATAATTGTTGATATAACGGAACGTAAACAGGCCAATAATTTCATACGCATAGAATGTGATCTGGATAACGTACTTGGTGATACAGGAGGACTCGAGGAGACTTTTGAGAAGTTACTTGATTTCACTCTTGAGGCCAAGGCTATTGATTCTGGTATAATGTATGTTGTGGACGAAGTGACAGGGGATTTTGAAGCTATCTCTTACAGAGGCCTCTCGGAAGATTTTGTAGATTCTCTGGCACATTTTGGTCCGAATACACTTATGGCACGCCTTTTTACCACAGGTTTTCCTGTGTACAAGTATTTTTCAGAGATCAATATGATGATGCCCTCTGTAAACCTTGATTTTGAAGGTCTGCAGGCGATGGCATTCATACCAGTCAAGTTCAATGAGAGACTGGTTGCAGCTATTGTACTGGGATCCCATTCTGAGCTTGAGATCCCTGCAAATTCACGAAATCTTGTTGAAACCATAGCCAATCAGGTTGGTATCATTATCTCCAGGATGAAAAAGGATTCAGGTGCCCAAAAAAGCAAGAACAATATGAATTCCCTGCTGGATGCTCTTGATGAGATCGTTTTTATTATGGATCTGGAAGGGCGGATTCTCCATATTAATGAAACATTAATTGATATCCTGAAATATTCCCCACGGGACCTTGAAATGAAAGATTTCCTTATGCTTTATCCGCAAGACTGGGAAAATGAAGTCCTGTCTACGTTGGATGAGATTATGGCAGGAAAGTTATCTACATGTGACATTCCACTGATAAGCAAAGAAGATATTGTTGTACCTGTAAAATCTAAATTCACTATTGGTGACTGGGGAGGACAGGATGTCCTTATTTCCATATCCACCCCTGTAAAAGAGCCCGGGAATTAACAGCAATCCAGGCTGTCATCCCTGTTACCAACACCAAGGACTACAAGTTTTGTTTCCATAGGTGTTTTCCATCCCATTGGGATGACCTCTTCTTTTTTGATATCGATCTTTATATGGCTCGGGTCAAGTCCTGCTTCTTTCATATAACTAAGCACAGTACTTTCGCCAAGGTTCACAGCATAGTCCAGAGCTTCCTGGTATTCATAGAAATTGTTCTTTCCATGTTCAGAGAACACAAGGAATTCCCAGTCAGGAGCAGCCATGGATGCAGGTCTGATGAGAACCTCGAATCTGCGAATTCCCTTAGCAGCCAATGCACCGGCAGCATTTCCAACACTTGAATATTCAGGCAGGATTATTCTGGCATCCAGTATTTCCTGCATTTCTTCAACAAACGCAGAAACAGGACCGCCTATCAGCACTACAGGTACTTCTATCTTAAACTTTGCAGGTGACTGGATATCGAACATTTTCCTGATCTCCGATTTTTCAACCCCATCAAAGAAGAATGATACGAGGTCACATGCCATGTTCTTTGCAAATTCTCTCTTGATATGCCGGGCAAATTCATACTTTTCCATTCCAACCAGTGACCCAAGCATGTTTGCACCGACATTTGCAGCTTCAACATTCCTTTCAGTGTATTCTCCAAGTACATGAAGGGCATCCGTCAGTGTGAAACCAATTGGTTGCAGTAATCTTTTTTGTATGAGACTGTCAAATATCTTGCTTGCAGGAAATTTTTTAATGCGATTAAATATCTCTGTTGTGGATGTTGGTTCCTTTTTAACAGCTTCAAGAACTTCTTGTTCCTCCGGGCTTGCTTCAAATGCTTCATAGTCTGTCCTTAAATAGAATTTAGTTGGCTGGTAGTTGACCCCAATCTTCATTTTTGATGGCATCGGATTTGCTCTGAGCTGCTCAAGGAAATCAGGATAAAGTACAGCAGCCCTGCATAGAGGAATAACCCTTCTTGGACCTATATTGATATTTGCTCCTTTGACCCATACATGACTATCGCCTCCCATTGCAGAGGTTTCCATTTTTATGGCTTTAACCCTTGTTTTCCATCCTCCTACAACTGCACCTGAATCACTCATTTCAGGAACTCCATTGTAGATCACTGAAATATCGGTGCTCGTACCTCCAACGTCTATAACGGCACATGTCTCTTCATCTGCGAGGAAAGAGGCACCTACAAGACTTCCTGCTGGTCCTGAAAATATGGATTCTATTGGTTTTTTAAGGGCACTCTGTATGCCAATGACCGAACCATCACATTTGAGCATGAATACTTTTGCATCAATTCCTCTGGATTTTATTTCGGCTTCTACTGTTGTCATGAATCTCTCAGTTACAGGTATTAACTGTGCGTTCAGAAAAGCTGTAACTGCTCTTTCAAATGCACCAAGATCCTGGGAAAGTTCATAGCTGCAGATAACTGGAAGGCCGGTGTTTTCCATTATAATATCTTTTGCGCGGAGTTCATGGTCATGGTTTCTGACACTAAAATATGATGAAATTGCAAAGGCTGAAACTTTATCTTTGACACTGAGAGCAAATTTCCTTATAGCTTCTTCTTCAAGGGTATCAGTTTCTATCCCGTTATGGTCATGTCCTCCTTTCACTTTCAGGAAATGTTGTGTAGGTAGTTCCTGCTTTATATCGTAATTTCCTATGAGTATCAGGGCTACCGGGGAACCGGTTCCCTCGAGTATACTGTTAGTCGAAAGTGTTGTGGATACTGAAACTACTTTAACATCCTTCAGACAAACGGGATCCAGTCCGTCCATAGCTTTTGTTATTCCTTCCAGTGGGTCGGGGTAGCTTGTCAGGGCTTTGTTTGACTGGGTTATTGTGTTATCTTCATCTTTTAAAAGAACCGCATCTGTATACGTTCCTCCTGCATCAATTCCTAAGCTGTAACTCATTTTCTTGAACTCCATTATTATCTGGTTAGTTGGCTGAATGTTCAAAAATTAAAGTATATATATTTTTTGCAAAAAACATTCACGCCGTTAATTGCAAAAACAGTATCTAAAGACTTTTTTTTGTATGATGGAATAACAAATGAAAATGATGATGAGTAACATTTATATGTGTGAATATCTTCTTTACTCTTGCTGTAAAATTCAGGCCAATGAATTGAAAGTATCTGTCATAATTTACGTTGTTTTTGTTTGTTTATATGCAATATGTGCTTTACCCGTCATGTTTATATGTGATACGCAACGCTCCTTGCATAGTAAACTATATATATGATGCAATCACCACTAATATTTGGTATTTCAATAATTTTTTTATTGGATGTTAAAAAAAGCAATCAATAATCTTGTTATACTATTCTCTATATTCTCTGGGTGGATTATCTTTATATACTACTTATTAATCTGCAACAATAGCAAAATATAAATACTAGATTATTAGGCAAACTTTATATATATGAATATGATACCTATTCTACAGGAACAACAATGCTCTAAGCATGTTCACTCCTTCGGAATGTTTTAGATGTATTCCGGATTAAAATTTAAATTGGAGGTTAAGAAATGGTAAAACAATATTTCCCAGGTAGAAGCCCATTAGACGGCGTAACTCTGGAGCTTTTTTCAGAAGATGATCTCAGAGCTCTTCACTACGCTACAATGGATGTCTTCATCAACACTGGTATTCAGGTATCTGATGCCGAAGCAAGAGCTATCTTTAAAGAAGGTGGCTGTTTAGTCGACGAAAAAACACAGATCGTTAAGATTCCTGAGTTTGTAGTCAACAGGGCACTTCGTGACTGTCCTTCCAAATTCGTCCTCTGGGGACGTGACAAGAAGCACAACACCAAGCAGGAACACAAAGGAAAGGTACACTGGACCTGTTTCGGTACCGGTGTCAAGATGTGCAACTATGAAGGACCAGGTAAGTATGTTACTGTCGACTCTACAGAGAAGGACGTAGCAGATACAGCAAAGATCTGTGACTGGGCAGAGAACATCAACTATTATTCACTTGCAGTTTCCGCAAGGGACTGGGCAGGTAAGGGTGCACAGGATGTCCACGAGACACTGACACCACTTATGAACACAACAAAGCACTTCCACCACATCGACCCTGTGGGCGAGAACGTAGACTACTATCAGGAACTTGCTGTAGCATACTACGGTGGAGACGACGAAGAAGCACGTAAGAAGCCTATCTTCTCAACATTGCTCTGTCCTACAAGCCCACTGGAACTCAGTGAGAACGCATGTCAGGTTATCATCAAGGGTGCAAAATTCGGTACACCTGTTAACGTACTCAGTATGGCAATGGCTGGCGGTTCATCACCAGTACACCTTGCAGGTACACTTGTAACACACAACGCTGAGGTACTTTCCGGTATCGTTCTGGCACAGCTGGTACAGCCAGGTGCACCAGTATGGTATGGTAGTTCTACCACAACATTCGACCTGAAGAAGGGTACTGCTCCTGTAGGTTCCCCTGAACTTGGTCTTATCAGTGCAGCTGTAGCAAAACTCGGTCAGTACTATGGTCTGCCAACATTCGTTGCTGGTTCGTAGGCAGATGCCAAGATACCTGATGGCCAGGCTGGTCATGAGAAGACAATGACAACAATTCTTCCATCCTTTGCAGGTGCAAACACCCTGTACGGAGCAGGTATGCTTGAGCTCGGTATGACATTCTCACTTGAACAGCTCGTTCTTGATAATGACATGATCTCCATGACAAAGAAGGCAATGCAGGGAATCCCTGTAAATGAGGAGACCATGGCAGTTGAATCCATTGACCAGGTTGGTATTGGAAACAACTTCCTTGCACACAAGACAACAAGACAGAACATCGACCTCCCATCCAGCCCAATGCTCATTGACAGGCTTATGTTCGGAGACTGGGAAATGGCAGGTTCAAAGGACATCGCTACAGTGGCTCATGAAAAAGTCGTTGACATCATGAAGAACCACGAAGTAGAACCAATAGATGCTGATCTGCTCAAGGATATGAAGGCAGTTGTAGAAAAGGCTGACAAGGCTTTCAGGGACAGCATGTAAAACAGGAGGTTTAAAAATGGCAACAAAAGAAGAGATTATTGCAAAAGCAAAAGCAGCAATTTTAGACTTTGATGAAGATGCAGCATCAGAAGCAGCCCAGGAAGGTCTTGATGCAGATGTAGATCCAGTAGATCTTATCCAGGACGGCTTCACTGCAGGTATGAATGAAGTTGGTGACCAATTCGAAGCAGGTACTGTATTCCTTCCACATGTCATTGCAGCATCAGAAGCAATGAGTGCAGGAGTAGCTGTACTTACACCAGCTCTTGAAGCAAAGGGCTCAGAAACAGCAAGCAAGGGAACAATCGTTATTGGCACCATCGAGGGAGATATTCACTCAATCGGTAAGGACATTGTTGCAACAATGCTCAAGATCGCTGGTTTCAAGGTTGTAGACCTTGGAAGGGATGTAGCTATCGGCAAGTATGTCGAGGCTGTGAAAGCAAACAGCGCTGATGTAGTTGCTTCATCTGCTCTTATGACCACAACAATGGTCAGCCAGATACAGATCGAAGAACAGCTCAAGGAAGCAGGAGTTCGCGATTCCGTTAAGACAATGGTCGGCGGTGCACCTGTAACCCAGGACTGGGCAACAAAGATCGGTGCAGACATCTATGGAGAAAACGCAACTGACGTTGTAACAAAGATAAATGCACTCTTCTAAGACAGAAGAGAGTAGAAACTTGAGTTGAGAGGATGTTTCAGGCATCCTCACAACCGGAAGACAATATTTTTGGAGTTATTGTCTTCCTCTAATTGGTGCTTAAGGAATATGACTGTTCCGTTAAATAGCACCCTCAAAAGAAGATGTCAACTGTCTGCCTGATCGGCGCTGTCAGTTTTCTATCTTTTTTTGTGTATAACTTCCGGGAAATCCGGAATCATCAAAATGCCATCTATTGGCATATTATAGTTAAGAAGGTTTGAAATTGGAGGTATAAATATGGATTTGCAATCTTTAAAAAAGCAAGAACATCAGAGGAGAATCAAATATGGTTTCATGTGGGCTTTCTTCTGTGCAGTTCTCTGGGGTTTGTGGTATCTCCCGGGTACTGCAGTATGGGTACTTAACCCTTTTGATCAGATGTATGGTGAAGTAGCTGCATCAAATGGCGATGGTGTAGCACTTGTTATTGTCGCTGTGCTGATAACCGCATTCAATGCGGCAACGGTTATTCTGGCTCTTGGAGTCTGGAACGGTGTGCTTGGTAAGTTCGGAGAAATGAAGAGAACATTAAAAGAATTCCACCCCTGTTCCAAATGGTTCTTCCTTGCGTCTATTTTCGGTGGCCCAATGGCTATTCTGGGTTCTTTTATCGCCATGGGTTTTGTAGGAGGCGCTTTTGCAGCTGTAGCAGCTCTTATGTATCCTGTTGTAGGTGCAGTGCTTGCTTCTAAATGGTATGGTGAAAAGGTAACAAAGCGTGCTTTTATTGGTATTATTGTTATCATCCTTGGAGGTATCACTATATTCGGTGGCGGAGTTCTCTCCGAGATCGGCAGTGGTAACGTTCTCTGGATTGGTTATCTTGGCGGACTTATGGCAGCTACCGGCTGGGGTATCGAAGGTGCCATAGCAGGTAAAGGTCTGGATATCGCAGAGCCTGACGTTGGTCTTACACTCAGGTTCATCGGTGAAGGTGTTATCTGGTGGATCATTGCTATCCCGCTACTTGCTATTATCGGATTCCCAATGATTAAGTACGCACTTCTCGCATTTGAGCCACTTACAATGCTTGTACTGGTATTTGCAGGTATAACATTTGGTTTCTGTTATGTTGCCTGGTACAAGTCCTTCCCACTTATCGGTGTAGGAAGAGGACAAGGTATCGGAAATCTGTACGGTCTATTTGCTGTAATATTCATTTTCCTCTTCTTCGGAGATGTTCCTTCCTGGACAATTCTTGTAGGAGGTTTCCTGTGTCTTGCAGGTAGTACGATAATGTTCTCTGAGGATACTGGAGAAATGGAATCTTTGAGAGGTGATTAAAATGGCAAATCGTCCGGTTAAATTCAGGATACTTGAATTGTGTAACAGTGGTAAATGGAACTATGAGATCGTAGAACAGATCCAGAAGGAGTACCCTGACCTCAAAGGAAATTTCCACAGGGATTCTATCAACTTCGATATTATAGAACTTGCATCCGGTGGAATGCTCGAAGATGTTGAGGCCAAGGTCGATGAAGAAGGTATCTACAAAAAAGGATTCCTTCTGCACAAATACGTGCTTACTGACTTTGGAAGGATAAGGGCTTCAGATGCCTGTCTGATGTACGTATAAGGAGTGATGTAAATGGTACAAACACAAGCTGCAATGGAAGCATACAATGCATATTGGGCTAATTCTCCTCTGCCGGCTGCTGATATCTTATGGATGGTAGTCATCCTGATAGTAGCAATACTGGCACTCTGGCAGGCGAGAACATTCGTTTCACAGTTCTGAGGAGGAACTTGAAAAATCTTTGAGTTAGTTGAGTAGATGGATGCAGTGAAGCTACAGGGTATTATCCCATGGTCATGCCTGTAGTGGATCTGTATCTGTTCATATTTATTTTAGTCTACTGCCCAAAGGTTCTGTATGTCAATATAGTAGAAAAATATAAATACGAGACATTCTGTGAATTTAGGAGTAACACTTAAATAGTGTCTTGAAAGGTAACATATATATCTATCGACTGGCTATGCAGATTTGCCTTCGGGCTATACCCCAATTCAAACCAGAACAAAAAAAGAACTATCTAAAATTATCAAAAATCAATGAGGTGTACAAATGAGCAATGAAGAAATGTTCAAAGAACTCTCAGATGCTGTTGTCACATGCAAAAAAGATGTTGTTACAGCAGCGGTTGAGAAAGCAAAGGGAGAGGGCATTCCACCTGCAGAGATCATCGAAAAAGGTCTTGCAGCCGGAATGAACGAAGTAGGTGTCCTTTTTGAGAGAGGTAAGTTATTCCTTCCTCACGTAATGATGGCAGCAGGCGCAATGGAAGAAGGTGTCAAGCTTCTTGAAGCAGATCTTCCAAAGGATGCTGTAAGCAAGAAACTCGGTGTAATCGTGAACGGTACCGTTGAAGGTGACGTACACGACATCGGTAAATCTATTGTATCAACCATGCTCCAGTCAGCAGGTTTTGAGGTCCATGACATAGGCAGGGACGTTCCACTGCAGGATTTCATCGACAAGATAAAAGAAACAGATGCAGACATGGTTGGTCTTTCAGCACTTATGACAACCACCCTCCAGGGACAGAAGGATGTCATCGAGATGCTCAAAGAACAAGGCATGAGAGATGGTATCAAGGTCATGGTCGGCGGTGCTCCTGCAACGCAGGCATGGGCTGAGAAAATTGGCGCAGACTGCTACGCAGAAAATGCAAGTGAAGCCGTTGTAAAGGCAAAGGAACTTCTGCTTTAAGTGAGGCATCATCATGACAGAATATAAATTGAGAATGGGAGATGGAAAGCGCATTTCCATGACAAAGGAGCAGATCATTGCTGACCTTAAGGAAGGTATGGCAGATGCTGCAGACCTTGGAGACATTCCAGATCTTAGTGAAGACGAGATAGACAAGCTCGTGGATATTCTCACCATGCCTTCAAGGATGGTAGGTGTTGAGCAGGGTATGGAAGTTCCTGTAACCCACGATATCGGTACTATCAGAATTGATGGTGATCAGGGTAACAGTGGTGTAGGTATTCCATCCAGCAGACTTGTTGGTGCAATGATGCATGAGAGAGCATTTGGTGCTGACACAATGGAACTCGGTCACATTGACTACAGTTACAAGCCTGCAAAGCCTGTAATCGCACAGGAGATGCAGACAATGGAAGTCTGCCAGCAGAACATGATAGTTCCTCTTCTCTACGGTGCAATGCCTAACATGGGTCTTTACTACACACCTGACGGACCATTCGAGAACCCAGGTGACCTTATGAAGGCATTCAAGATCGATGAAGCAAGGGAATCCATGGAACACTCTGCAGAGCACCTTACAAGGGACATTGTCTGGATCATGCAGAGAATGATGGCATCAGGTTCCGATGGTGTCAACTTCGATACTATCGGTGCTGCCGGTGACGGTGACATGTATGCATCACTTCATGCAATTGAAGCCCTGAGAAAGCAGTTCCCTGACATATACATTGAAGCAGGTATGGCAGGAGAACTCCTTCTTGGAATGCATGGTGAGCTCGAATATGATGGTGTTACCCTTGCAGGTCTCTGGCCACACCAGCAGGCTCCACTTGTTGCAAAGGCCGGTGCAAACGTTTTCGGACCTGTAGTAAACACCAACACCAGCAAAAGCTCAGCCTGGAACCTTGGAAGAGCTGTTACCTTTATTAAGCAGGCTGTAAAGGATTCTCCACTGCCATGCCATGTTAACATGGGAATGGGTGTAGGTGGTATCCCAATGCTTGAGACTCCGACGATTGATGCTGTATCAAGAGCTAGCAAGGCGATGGTTGAAATTGCTGGCGTGGACGGTATATAGATAGGGGTCGGCGACCCGATGGGTATGCCGATCTCCCACATAATGACCTCCGGAATGAGCGGAATCAGAGCAGCAGGTGACCTTGTTGCAAGAATGGAATTTGCAAAAGGAATGAGAATTGGAGAAGCAAAGGATTACGTTGCAAAGAAACTTGACGTAACCACAGCTGACCTCAGTGATGAATATGTAATGAGAGAACTGAGAGAAGAACTTGGTATAGGTGTCATCACTTCAGTAGCAGGTGCTCCAAAGGGAATTGCAGCAAAGATGAATATCGAGAAGCTTCTCGATTTAAAGATCAACAGCTGTGAGAAATTCAGAGGGCAGTTGAAGTAAATATATCAGGTAATCAGGTTTGAGTTTCACTGTTAGTGAGACTCATACCTTTTTGATTACCTCAGCTAAAACAAAAACATTAGCTAAAAGTAGTAAATTTAGGAGGCTAAATATGTCCAATCAGGAAATGTTAGACAAACTCAGAGACACAATTGTCACTCAGAACATCAATGGCTGTGCTGAAGCCACCCAGGAAGCCCTGGATTCAGGACTCAGTGCAGTTGAGATCATCAACGATGGTCTTTCACCAGGAATGAAGATCATCGGAGACAAATTCGAGGCAGCAGAGGTCTATCTCCCACAGATCATGATGTCTGCCAAGGCAATGAATGCAGCAATGGAAATTCTTGTACCTGTACTTGCAGAAGAAAAAGGAGCAGACGACGAAGGTGTGGGTCTTGCTGTCACTTACGTGCAGGAAGGAGATATTCACGATATCGGCCACCGACTCGTAACAACCATGCTTGAAGCAAACGGCTTCAGGATCGTTGACATGGGCGTAGATGTACCAAATGACAATATCGTTGAAGAAATTGAAAAACACAAGGGTAAGAAGGTATTGCTCGTAGGTTCAGCACTTATGACAACATCAATGCTCGGTCAGAAAGACACCGTAGAAATGCTTGCAGAAGAAGGTCTTAGAGACTCTGTCAAGATCATGTTCGGTGGAGCACCAGTATCCGATGCATGGATTGCAGAGATCGGAGCAGATGCAACAGCAGAGAATGCAGCAGATGCAGCCCGTGTAGCCCTTGAGATCATGAAATAAGAGGTGTTCAAATATGACATTTTCAAGATCACTTGATTGTTTTGAGTTCTTTGAGCGTGCAAAGAAGGGAGAGAAGATGACCCAGGATGACTGGGACCTTATGACAATCCCTATGAAAGCAATGGAGCTCAAGCAGAAATACAACCTTGACTTTAAGAATGAATTCGTACCAACCGACAAGGACATGATGGAAAACCTGTACAAGGCAGGTTTTGAGATGCTCCTTGAGTGCGGTATATTCTGTACCGACACAGGCCGTGTGGTAAAATACACCGAGGACGAGATCCTGGACGCTATCAACAACGTCCAGAAGGAATTCGTTCTGGGAACCGGCAGAGACGCCGTAAACGTCAGGAAGAGAAACGTTGGCGACAAGAAAAAGCCAATAGTTCAGGGTGGTCCTACCGGTTCCCCGATTTCCGAGAACATGTTCATGCCTGTTCACATGAGCTATGCTCTTGAGAAAGAGGTCGATACAATTGTCAACGGTGTCATGATGACAGTCCGTGGCAAACCACCAATTCCAAAGAGTCCGTATGAAGTTCTTGCAGCCAAGACCGAAACAAGGCTCATCAAGAATGCAGCAGCAATGGCCGGAAGGCCAGGCATGGGCATATAGGGACCAGAGACTTCCCTGTCCGCTCAGGGAAATATCGCTTCAGACTGTGCCGGTGGCCAGATCTGCAGTGACAGCCACGAGGTCTCCCAGCTCAATGAGCTTAAGATCGACCTTGACGCAATTTCAGTAATGGCTCACTATCAGGGTAACAGTGACATCATCATGGATGAGCAGATGCCTATCTTTGGTGGCTATGCCGGTGGCGTAGAAGAGACTGCTATCGTTGATATCGCAACCCACATCAATGCATTCGTAATGAGCAATGCAAGCTGGCACCTTGACGGTCCGGTCCACATCCGCTGGGGTTCCACAAACACCCGTGAGACCCTCATGATCGCAGGATGGACATGTGCAACCATCTCAGAGTTCACAGACATGCTCTCAGGTAACCAGTACTACCCATGTGCAGGACCATGTACAGAGATGTGCCTGCTTGAAGCATCCGCTCAGTCAATCACTGACACTGCATCCGGCCGTGAGATACTCTCCGGTGTTGCAGCTGCAAAGGGTGTTGTACAGGACAAGACAACAGGTATGGAAGCAAGAATGATGGGAGAGGTCGCAAGGGCAACCGCAGGAATGGATATTTCCGAGGTAAACAAGGTCCTTGATGCTCTTGTCAGCTCTTATGAAGGCGACTATGCAAATGCACCAGAAGGTAAGACATTCCAGGAATGTTACGATGTCGCAACCGTAACACCAACTGACGAGTATGTCAAGGTCTAC
Organism: Methanolobus bombayensis; assembly: GCF_017873415.1. Lineage (GTDB taxonomy): Archaea > Halobacteriota > Methanosarcinia > Methanosarcinales > Methanosarcinaceae > Methanolobus > Methanolobus bombayensis. The sequence goes on from NZ_JAGGKD010000006.1 coordinate 114,964, forward strand.
GAAGGTGCACGCAAGAAGCTCGAAGACTTCGGTCTTACTTTCTAAGATGAATGAATCCCTGTGATAACGTAGTTTATCACTTCCCAACCAACCGAGCCAGCGATTTATCACCGCTGGCTCACTTTGTTTTTTTGATAGAATCAGTCTGTTTTTAGTATTAAAGGCTGAGTTATCACTCATTTTTAAATAAATCTCAAAAAGAGCAAATGTACATTTTTCTTCATACGATATATAATACATATGAATGATTTTGCATGAAATAATTGAGTAGATTTAGAAATAACTAATATTTTCTTTAAACAGGCTCTCCAGGCATATCGCCCATGATCTCATAAGAGATCTTCCTGTATAGTGACAGGTATTCCTCAGTAGGTTCCATGTCGTATTCGGAACGAATATTGTAGCACTTTTCAAAGGGTTTTCCTTCAGGAGGATTCCTGAGACGGTCAGCGTATCTGGAATAAATCTTGGCTACCAGTCTGTTGGCTTCAGTGAGAGTCAACTGTGTAGCAAGCTGTGCCATCTCTCCCATGAACCTTGATTCCAGGCCGGAGGAATGATCAGGAGCACTTCCGCGTTTTCCGATTGGGCCAAGCAGCATATTCCTTCCACAGACTGTATCTCCTATTGCCTGTGCAGCAGTCTCGTAGAACATCATATCGGTGCATATACCTGCAGTATTCCAGTAGTAGCGTGCAGTATAATAGTTCATATTTCTGGAAATACCAAGTGCTGCCAGATTGGATGCCCAGATTATTTCCTTTGCAGATGATGATCCAGTATTAGCATGTACTGCACCGGATGCGTGTATACTTGAATGGGCCAGGACCTTTGATTGTAATGTCTCCGCCACGTCGATAATTGCCAGTCCTTCGGGGGAACCAATGCAAGCTCCACCGAAAACGGGGACCTGGCCTGATATGTAGTGATTTCCGTGTTCCTGATGGTAGATGCACTTTGAAAGAGTCTCATAATCTACCTTGAGGTCATCCATATAGACCTCCTGCGGGTCTGCACTTGAATAAAGTTCATCAGATGAAACAAGTAAAGCTGATGTTGTAAGCGTGGAGGTACTTGGTCCAAGAATTGCCAGTCCTTCCCTGCCTGCTATCTTAGTAGCAAGTCTTTCATGCCTTGAGGCTTTCAGGACAGCAAGCATCTCAAGGGGACTTCGGGGTTGTATGTATTCTCCTCCGAATTGATTCATTGCTCCACTGTAGATTCCCTGTACAACATTCTCCTGTACAGAACTCAAGTTGATATAGAGGAAATTCTTTTCTGAGACACTTCCTCCGGTTGGGCCACCGATAATTATCGGTGGAAATGATACCATGGGATATCGATGCGGAACAACCACTTTTTCCTTGAGCCGTCCTATCTCAAGAGGATTGGTTGTATTGAGAGCTTTCAGGATATCCTCTTCGTCTATATTGATGACCCTGCGGGTGCTTCTGCAGAATATTCCCACAGAATGAAGGAGCTCAATACCTGCTTCAAAAACCGCATCTGCAAGTTCGAGGTCATCCGGAACGAAAACTTCTGGGTCGTATTTTATTCCATATTTGAATGCCAGTTCTTCGGATTTTTTGAAAACCTTTATATCATGCTCTCTTTCTGTCCTTTTTTCTCCGCCAATGGCGTACTTCAGATACTTGTAGATATTTTGCATGACGATTCTCCTGATTTTAGAAATAATCCTTCTGCTAATACTGACTGACGAATGAAGATAGTTTATTCTCTCCTGATAGATAAAGGTTTATAGCTGATATTTATATTTTGCCATATGTGTTTGTTATAAACGGGCTTAATAATTCATTAATGGCTTACATGGCTATGTTTTTAGTTTGATCTTACTTAAAATTGTGCCTTTTTAATTCAGTAAGCCTTATATGTCAAATTTTTTATTACAATCATGTTGATTATGAATTTGATTATATTCTGTTAAATAAAGATCAGCTAATTCAAAGTTTCTTATTTCTATCTCTTTTTGAGTGAGATGCGCTCTTTGAAGTTATATTATTTATATTTTGTGCACGTGCTTTTTATTTTAAATCACTATTTATATTTATTTTATAGTTTTTTTTATTGATACAGTTGTATCTTTTTTCTGGTTGAAATATTCGTGTGCTTTTTTTCAAAAACAGTGTCTATAGGGCATAAAATTGTTTTTATTTCTTCTTTTTTATTTGAAATTAACTTTAGGTTTTAATCTGCTATTTATGTCTTTCTAATCTTCTGATTGTGTATGTATTATTTATAGTTAACTGTAGCTGCATAGAAAAATATATATTCTAGTGATTCAAATTTGATAAATATCGCATTAAGGAGATTCTATTTATGGCAGAATATACCCCTAAAGAAAGATTAGCGCGTGCATTGAAAGGTCAGCCTGTTGACAGGATGCCTGCAATCTCAGTAACCCAGACAGGAACAGTTGACCAGATGGAAGCCTGTGGCGCATCCTGGCCAGAAGCAAACTATGATGCTGAGCAGATGGCAACCCTCGCAGAAGCAGGTCACACCGTAGTAGGCTTTGAAGCTGTCCGTGTTCCTTTCGACATCACCGCAGAAGCTGAGTTCTTCGGCTGTGAGATCAAGGACGGTACAAAAGAACAGCAGCCATCAGTCATTGGTCATGTTGTAAGCAGCACGGAAGACATCGAGAAGCTTAAAGGCTACTCCCTTGACGAAGGTAGGATCAATGTCGTATGTGATGCGATCAAGATTCTTGCAGACAAGTACGGAGACGATCTCCCTATCATGGGCAGTATGATCGGTCCTTTCTCACTTGCACAGCACGTCAATGGTGACAACTGGTTCATGGAGATCATGACAAATGAGGAATTCGGTCTTGCACTCATGGAGTTCACAACTGAGTTCAGTGTTGCATATGCAAAGAAGATGGTCGAGAACGGTGCAGACACAATGGTCATCATCGACCCAACTGCAAGTCCACAGCTTATAGGTAATGAATTCTATGAGAAGTTTGTAGTACCTTTCCACAAGAAGGTCTGTGACGCAATGCGTGAGCTTAATGTTGCAACAGTACTTCACGTATGTGGTGACACGACCAAAGGTCTTGGAGTAATGGAAACATGTGGTGTGGATGCTATCAGTGTTGATCAGAATGTAGATGCTGCAACCGCTGTAGGAAATGTGAAAAATGCTATCATCGTCGGTAACCTCGATCCTGTGAATATGCTCTGGAACCAGACACCTGAAGCTATCAAGGAAGAGTCACAAAAGGTACTGGACGCAGGAATTGGTCTGCTTGCACCGGGCTGTGGAATAGTAAGTAAGACTCCTACAGAAAACCTTCAGGCAATGGTAGAGATGGCTAAAAGCCACAAATATTAAATTTGCAACCCTAGTTCCACCCTCCGTAGCACCGGCTCTTTTCTGTACTTTAGAGCCGGTGTCGGATTCTATTTTTGTAAACTCTTATTTTTCCACAGATTTATATATACTGAACTTCTACTAGACGCAGAGATGGCTCGCAGAAGAAAAAATAAAAATAAAGCAATCGGCGATGAAGAAGCTGAAATCACGGATTTTAAAAGCCTGTTAAGGAAACAGGGATATAGTCTTGCAGGCAGGCATAGTGCTGTCAAGACGTGCATGTGGCTTCGCAGATCCATAAAGGATGAAGGTGAATGTTATAAATCCGTATTCTATGGTATCACATCCCACCGATGTCTTCAGATGACCCCGACTCTTATGTGTAACCAGAAGTGTCTGCACTGCTGGAGACCTACAGAAGTAGATGTTCCAATGCCTGTTGGATGGGACTCTCCAGTGGAAATAGTGGGGTCTTCAATTGAATCACAGAGAAAACTTATATCCGGCTTTGGAGGCTCAGCACCTCTTGAACGCTGGAAAGAAGGCAACGACCCAAAGCATGTAGCTATCTCTCTCTCAGGAGAACCTACTCTTTTCCCTCACCTTCACGAACTGGTTGATGAGTTCAAAGAACAGGATTTCACGACTTTTGTTGTAAGCAACGGTACAGTTCCTGAAATGATGGCAAAGATCAACCCTGCACAGTTATACATGAGCCTTGATGCACCGGACAGAGAAACTTACGAAAAGGTCTGTCTTCCGAATTCACCAAAACTGTGGGATAATATTCTCAAGTCACTGGAAATACTCAAGAGTAAGGAAACAAGGACCGTTATCCGTATTACTCTGATAAAAGGTGTAAATATGTTCTATCCTGAAGCCTATGCTAGCCTCATAAAGATTGCAGAGCCTGATTATATAGAAGTCAAAGCCTATATGCACCTTGGTTTCTCCAGGAAAAGACTTCCACGTGAAGCTATGCCTTCTCATGATGAAGTAATGGAATTCTCAGAGGAACTTGCAAAGCATCTGGGATATAAGGTGGCATCAGACGTTGAGGTCAGCAGGGTAGTGCTCCTGTCCAAAGATGGCTGTGTAACCCATCTTGTATAACATCCCACTAACATATTTTTAGTTGTGAGGTTCACGATGTCTATATTTCAAACTTTTCCATTTGATTTCTGTCACAAGCTATATTTATAGCAAGGCATACATAAGCATCCAAAATAATCGAAGATATAGATAATCTCTTTATTCAAACGGAGTATTCACACAATGTCAGAACAATCTGCTCATTCAAAATATGAATTCAAAAAGACATTAGAGGAGTTACGTGCCAAAAAAGGACGTGGTACAGAACTTGTCTCTTTATACATCCCTCCCACAAAGCAAGTATCTGATGTTACATCTCAGCTTAAGAGCGAACACGGTCAGGCTGCTAACATCAAATCAAAGGTAACTCGTGATAATGTTCAGGGAGCACTGGAATCCCTGCTTTCAAGGTTAAGGTACGTGGAAGTTCCTGAGAACGGAATCGTTTTCTTCACAGGAGCTGTAGATGTAGGTGCCAATAAGACCAATATGGAGACACGCATAGTTGAGCCTCCTCAGCCAATTGTCACATACAGATATCACTGTGATTCCTCATTTTTCCTTGAGCCACTTGAGGAAATGCTCAAAGACGCAAAGACATATGGTCTGCTTGTACTCGACAGAAGAGAAGCAACAGTTGGTCTTCTTGTAGGAAAACGCATTGAATCTCACAGGAACCTGACATCCACTGTTCCTGGCAAACAGAGAAAAGGAGGGCAGAGTGCTCACAGGTTCCAGCAGCTCAGGCTTATTGCAATCCATGACTTCTACAAACGTATTGGTGATGCTGCCAGTGACGTCTTTTTGACAATTGATCATAAGGACTTCCAGGGTGTTCTCATCGGTGGTCCTTCTCCGACGAAGGAAGAATTCGATTCAGGTGAGTTCCTGCACCATGAGATACAGAAGAAGGTAATTGGCCTCTTTGATGTTGCATACACAGATGAATCAGGTCTCAATGAACTGGTGAATGCTGCCAGTGACAGACTTGCAGACATTGATCTTATGGTAGAGAAAAAACTCATGCAACGTTTCTTGGAAGAACTAGTTGCAGATTCAGGGAAAGCTGCCTACGGTGAGGTTCAGGTACGTGAGAACCTGAATATCGGTGCGGTGGAGGTTCTTCTGATATCCGAAGGTCTCAGGGCTGAGAGACTTACTCTCAAATGCCCCAACGGTGACTATGAGGATGCAATTACCCGTAATTTCAAACCCGGAGAAGAAGATACTTCCAGCATTCCATGTCCTGTTTGCGGAACAAATGTTGAAGTTTTAGAGCAAGTTGATATTGTAGATGAACTCTCAGAACTTGCCGATCAGATGGCAACACAGGTTGAGTTTATATCAACTGACTTCGACGAAGGTTCTCAGCTCATGAATGCATTCGGTGGAATAGTAGCAATTCTAAGGTTCAGTACCGGTGTATGATTATTAATAGTGTAGGTGTTATTTTTGTTCCTAGAATTTAAAAAACATGTTATGGAGACTCTTAATAGTGCTCTTGAATCTCTGGGATACGAGGTCGATGATCTCGGACTTGAGCCATCACAGCATGCGGACATTGCTTCAAAGGTAGCTTTCAGGCTGGCTGCACAGGCAAAGTGTAATCCAAAAGAGCTTGCTGATAAAATAGTCGCTGCAATTGACTTGTCAGAAGACACTCTCATCGGTGATATCAAAACAGTTGGTCCTTACATCAACATAAATGCAGGACGCAATTACGTTGACAACACTGTGGAAGCCATCCTTGAAGAAAAGGAAAGCTTCGGTGGAAACTTCTGTGAAGGTAAGATACTGCTTGAGCATACTTCTGCCAACCCTAACGGTCCGCTTCACGTGGGTCACATCCGAAACTCAATTATCGGTGACACACTTGTCAGAATTCTCAAAAAGGCAGGCTATGAAGTTGAGACCCAATACTATGTCAATGACATGGGTCGTCAGATAGCTATTGTGTCATGGGCATTCTCACTTTTTGACTTTGATACTTCCAGAAAACCTGACCATGCAATAGCAGATATTTACATCAAGGCAAATGCATTGCTTAATGAAGAACCCGACAAGGTTGCAGAAATTGACAAACGCATGCAGCTTGTTGAAAGCGGTGATGAAGCAACAATCAAAAGCTTTGATGAAGCTGTGGATTTTGCAATAACAGGTATCAAGCAAACTCTGTTCCGTATGAATGTAAGTCATGACAGTTTCCCTCATGAATCAGGTTTCATCCGCAACGGTGCGGTTTCTAAAATAGTTGAGGAAATCAAGGCTACAGGAAGAACTGAGGATGACGATGGGGCTCTTGTAGTTGATCTTTCAGATTATGGCTTTGAAAAGACTCTTGTTATCCAGCGTAGTGACGGAACTTCACTTTACACAACACGTGATCTTGCCTACCATGAGTGGAAAGGCGAGCGTGCAGACAGGATGATAGATGTTCTGGGAGCAGACCACAAACTCATATCAGGACAACTAAAAGCAACCCTCAATTCAATAGGCAGGAAGGAACCCGAAATTGTTATCTTTGAGTTCGTTTCACTTCCTGAAGGCTCCATGAGCACACGCCGTGGAAAGTTCATCTCAGCCGATGACCTGCTTGACCAGATAGAAGAGCGTGCTTATACTGAGGTTGACAAGCGCAGACCTGAGATGGAAGATGACTTCAAGAAAGAGATTGCCAGCATGGTCGGTATCGGTGCTGTCAGGTATGATATAGTGAAAGTATCACCTGAGAAATCCACAGTATTCGACTGGAAGGAGGCACTTGATTTCGAGAAGCAGGGAGCTCCTTTCATTCAGTATTCACATGCAAGGGCATGTAATATTCTCAAAAAGGCAGAAGAGGAAGGCAAATGGGATCCTGCAGTGGAAATAAACCCCTCACTTCTCACAGAGGATACTGAAGTGGACCTGATCAAGAAAATGGCATCCTTTGATAGCATAATCGATGTTAGTGCAAGGGACTTAAAACCACATACAATAGCGATCTATGCCAGGGAACTTGCAGATGCATTCAACCAGTTCTACAGGTTCGTGCCTGTTGTAAGCGCTGAAGAGGATGATATCAGGGCAAGCAGACTGGCTCTTGTGAATTGTGCAAGGATAGTCCTTGCAAACGCTCTTGATACACTTGGTATCGGTGCACCTGAATCAATGTGAGAAAGCAAGTCTTTTTCATATCACTTTCTTTTTTAAAATTCAAATCTCATTTTTAAGGTCAAAGATCCATCGACTTATTCCGGGTGCCACATTACCACATCTTCGATGGAACAAAACTTCAAATCCTGCTTTTTCATATTTCTGCATGAGCTCTGGAATCTTTTCTTTTGGTTTGAAGGTGTAGAAATGAATGAATCCTCCATCTTTTACAAGTGGAGAAATTTTTTCAAGGAAATGATCCATACCATAGGGAGTTGGAATTATTGCCCTGTCAAAATCGGTGTTTAGTATATTTGGTATGTTGTTAACATCAGCATTGATTATATGTATTTTACTTTCAAGTTTATTGAGTCTGCAATTCTTTGTAAAAGATTTACAGGCAGCACCGTTCATTTCCACTGCAACAACTCTTGCAGCAGATGCAGCAGCAGGTATAGCAAATGGTCCGACACCAGAGAAAGGTACAAGCACGTTCTCTCCTGGTTTTACCTGGGAAGCCACTCTTTTTCTCTCATAGGATAGTCTTCCGTTGAAAAATGATTGTTTCAGGTCGATTTTGTAAGAGAAACCGAATTCCTTGTGGATTGTTTCAGTGCTGTTTCCTGCAATTATCTCAAAATCTGCAACTCTCCTGTTGCCTTCGATTTTTGAGACTTTGTTCAGCACATTTTTGATGCTCTGCATTTTTTCCATGATTGTAGTGGCTATATCCTCTTTGTAATTAGCCAGTTCATCCGGTATGGATACAACAGCAATGTCCCCTATTATATCAAAACGGTTTGGTAATTTTTCAAGCTCTTTTTCAGGAATAATCCCTTTCAAATCATCCTTAATACTCATTTTTCTGTCTTTTTGCTCTAACGCAACGAAGGATTAAAAGTATTGCTTCCTTCAGGTGTTATTTACTGGAATGACCGGGAGTAACTTTTTTTTCAAGTATTGAGAAGGATGTGTCTATCAGAATTGCAAGCATAATGGCAGGTATAGCTCCTGCAAGAAGAGTGTTTGTATTGTATCCTATGAGTCCCTGGAATATAATCTCCCCAAGACCACCACTGCCGATGAAAGCCGTGAGTACTGCAATGCTGTTAGCAAGAATCCCTGCAAACTTAATTCCCGCAAACATGGCAGGATATGCATTCGGCAGTCTTATGTGCCTGTGTATCTGCCACTGGCTAAGTCCCACTCCTTCTGCATAGTCTATCAACGCAGGGTCAACATTGCTCAGTCCGATGTATGTATTCTTGATTATTGGAAGCAGGGCACGCAGCATTATTGCAACCAGTGCGGGTGTGAAACCAATTCCAAGGAACGGGACCATGATAGCAACAACGGCAAAGCTTGGTACTGCCTGAACCAGGTTTGCAAACTTCATTATAAGAAATTCCAGTTTCTTGCTGTACAGTGCTCCAAAAGCAAGTGGTATGGAAATTAATATGCTTACAAAAAGTGTGGTGTAGACAAGGATTATGTGCTCCCATGTAGCATCAAGGACAGTTTCAAGGACTACCATGTTCCGTACCTCTCATGGAGCTTTTTCTCGATCATACCTGCAAAACCATCCAGTAAAACAGCAAGCAATCCAGTCCACAGTCCGGCAACAAGAATTGCGTCCTTCTGGTAAAGCTGTATGCCGTTCTGCAATACTGTTCCAAGTCCTCCGGCAGCAACAAGTCCTCCCAGAGTTACAACACCCATGCAGAACACCAGTGCAATTCTGATCCCTCCTGCAATGAGTGGAAGTGACATTGGAATCCTGACTTTCATCAATGCTTCTCTGGGAGAAAGTCCGATTGCCTGTGCAACATATGTGTATTGCTCATCAACACTTTTCAGTCCAGTGTATGTGTTTCTTGCAATCGGAAGTATGGAATATAGCACACAGGCCGCAATCGTTGGTCCTGCTCCGAGTTTAAGTATCGGCAGAAGAAGCACGATTAGTGCAAGGTCCGGAATTGTTTCAACAATGTTCAGGAAATTGAGTACAGGATTTGCTGTTTTTGGTTTCATATAGATGAAAACACCAACAGAAACACCGATTATTATCGACAGGATCAGGGCTATACTGAACATATGCAGATGTTCAATGGTGCGCATTGTAATAAGATGCCTGTCCCATACATCTGCTATAACCTGTATTGACAACATAGCCTGTTCTCCAATCCTATTTCATCAGATCAATTTCAGTAAAACCTCATCGGATACCAGAATACCAACCGGATGTTTTGAATTCATGACAATTGCAAGATATTCTCCGCTGTTTTTCATCTCTGATAATGCAAATGCAACCGAATCCATTGGTTGGAAGGTCTTGATGGGTTTTGCAAGTTCACTCAGTTTTTCTCCCCTGTCCCTGCACTTCATCAGGTCAACAATTTCCACCTGTCCGAGGAGTTCATCTCCTTCGAAAACAAAAGCAGTTTCAAGGTCTCTGTCTGTCATTTCATCAACAGCATCACATGCTTCCATTTTTGCTTCAAGTACATACTTATCCTCAAATGGCGACATCAAATCCTTGACCTTAAGAGTATCCATGTGCTTGAATTTACGCTGGTTATCAACGATATCAGCAACAAGTTCGTTTGCAGGATTGAATATGAGTTCTTCAGGAGGACCTACCTGCACGAGTTCTCCCTGATCCATTATTGCTATCCTGTCACCGAGTACCAGTGCTTCCTCAATGTCATGTGTCACGAAAACGATTGTACGATTGATCTCATTTTTTATTTTCAAAAACTCTTTCTGGAGCTGTTTTCGTAATATAGGATCCAGTGCACCAAATGGCTCGTCCATCAAAAAAAGAGGTGGATCCATAGCCATGGCCCTTGCAAGCCCGACTCTCTGCTGCTGTCCACCACTAAGCTGTTTTGGATAGCGGTTCATGAACATTTCAGGAGGTAGGGATACAAAGTCAAGCAGTGTTTTTACTCTCTCTTCAATATCTTTCTTGTTTTGTTTTTCAATTTTAGGAACAAGCCCTATGTTCTCTCTGATTGTCATATGCGGAAACAGGCCGATATTCTGTATAACATAGCCAATATTGCGGCGAAGACGTACGGGGTCGGCATCTTTTGTATCAATTCCGTTGATAGTGACCGAACCTTCATCCTGTTCGATCATACGGTTTATCATGCGCAGAGTTGTTGTCTTCCCTGAACCACTGGGTCCGATAAGAATGAGGAGTTCTCCTCCGATTATTTCCAGATCAAGCTCTTTTACCGCAAATCCTTCTCCATACTTCTTGGTAATTCCTTTGAACTGGATAGACTCAATCCTGTCAAACAGCCTTTCTGTTTGCATGTCAATACCCGGAGATTAGATTTTATTTCAAAAAAGTGAGGGATTTATTCTCCCTCAATGATTCCTTCGTCAACAAGGAATTGATATGCAATGTCCCTTGGTTCCTTTTGTTCAATGTCGAACTGGTAGTTCAACTGCCTCATGGTGCCGGTATCAATTGCGCCGTCAAGCTTCTCCATTGCAGCAATTGCATCAGGATTTTCTTCTGCAAATTCCTCTGTAACTATAAGGATTGCATCATAAGGTGGCAGTGCATTCTTATCATCTTCAAGGACCCTGAGTTCAAATACCTCATTTCTGGTATCTGTTGTGTATGCTGAAATCGCATTTACCTCATCATTCTTGATGGCTTCGTACATTACAGTGGCAACTGCCTGCTTATAATCCATGAATTCAAAGCCATATACCTCAGTTATACGTGGCAATCCGTCCTCACGTGTAGCGAACTCAGGATCAGTACCGATTGTCATTTCTCCGGCGTAGGGTTCAAGGTCGCTTATTTTTGTAACATTGTTTTCAGCAGCCCATTCTTCCTGTACTGCAATGGCATACGCATCCTCAAAACCAAGGTTGCTTACTATCATTACTTCGTCCTGTTCCATGAGACCTTCTTCGGTCATGTTGTAAACAACCTGTCTGTCCCAGTTATCGAGTTGCTCAAGACTGAGTATCTGGCTGTAAGCAGTACCGGTATATTCGGCATATGTGTGTATCTGACCTGCTTTAAGAGCTTCATAATTGACAAAAGTGCCACCAAGTCCCTGTTTAACATCAGTTTCATATCCTGCATCTTCAAGTACAAGAGCTGTCATATGGGCAAGAATATAGGATTCCTGGAAAAGTTTTGAGCCTATCACAACGGTCTCTTTATTCACCTGTGCATCAGCTGAATCTTCTATTGCAGTGTCTTCCTGCATTTCATTTGTCTCTTCAGTACATCCGGCTGCAAAAAGAGCCATAATTACAATTAAAACTATCAAAATAGTCTTTTTCATTGTTTAACACCCCGAAAATCGCTTTTATTCAACTGTAATTCAATAACGACTTCCCTATAAGATAGATAAAGTGGACTTTTTATAAATGTATCTGATTTTCAGGGAGTTAAATTCGGGATTATGAATCTATTATATCTCACAGTAATTATCCTTCAGTTTCTCTGTAAGTTTGATGTTCTCGGAATAATCTACCGGTACATCCAGCAACCAGACTCCTCCAGCTTCCAGGGCTTCAGTAAGTTTTGGCTTTAAATCTTCGGTGCTCTCAATTTTAACACCCTTTGCTCCGAAGCTCTGTGCAAGCATAACGAAGTCCGGGTTTGTAAAATCAATTCCCATGGTTTCATTGAAAGCTTTCCTTTCATGCCATTCAATGAGACCGTATTTAGAGTCGTTGAAAATGATAACAACAAAATTGCATCCAAATCTCACAGCAGTTTCAAGGTCCTGTAAATTCATGAGGAAACCACCGTCTCCTACAATTGCAACAACTTTCTTCTCAGGTTTTATCATGCTGGCTGCAATGGCACCAGGAAGTGCAAAACCCATGGTTGCAAGTCCGTTGGAAATAAAAATGGTATTTGGTTCGTATGCAGGGAACAGGCGACCGATCCATAATTTATGGGCACCGACATCGCTGATGAGTATGTCATCCCTGTCAATACATTCTCTTACATCGGACAGTATTCTCTGAGGCTTTACCGGGTATGCCAAATCTTCTGCATAATCCTCAATTTCAGCTTTCATCCTTGAGCGGACCTTTGTAAACTTGTCAGGCATTTCCCTGGTAAATTCACATTGCTGTCTGAGATTAAAAAGTGCCTGTTTGATGCTTCCAATGAGCATTATATCCGGCATGTAATTTTCATCGATTTCCGGATGGTCTGTATGTATGTGGATTATCTTCTTGGCTTTATCAGGATTCCAGAATTTAGGGCTGTATTCTACATAGTCGTATCCCACACAGATGATAAGATCTGCCATCTCAAAACCACACATAATGTGGTCATGGTCCTTTATTCCCATTGAACCAAGATAGTGCTCGTCATCTGCAGCTACTGCACCTTTTCCCATGAAAGTTGTAACAACCGGAAGACCAGTGAACTGAACGAGTTTTCTGAGTTCAGTGGCTGCTTCCTCTCTGAAAACACCATTTCCTGCAAGAATTACTGGCATAGAACTCTTTTTTATCATTTCAGCAGATCTTTTAAGCTCACTTTCATCATGAACACTGGTATGCGGATAAACCTTTTTTGAAATAGGTTCCTTTGATGTCTCTTCACCTGCAACGTCTTCCGGGAGTTCTATGTGTGTTGCTCCTGGCCGATCAGTTGCGATATCAAAAGCCTTGTGTACAATTTCCGGGATGAAATCTGCTCGTGTGACCTTTGAGTTCCATGTTGTGAACTGCTTAAAAGCTGTGACAATATCAATATACTGGTGTGATTCTTTATGTGTTTTCTCAAGGGCTGATTGTCCGGTAATCGCTACAAGAGGTGCTTTGTCCAGATGTGCATCTGCAATGCCAGTAATGAGATTTGTAGCTCCCGGACCCAGTGTTGCCAGACAGACACCTGGTTTGTGTGTGAGCCTGCCGTATACATCTGCCATAAAAGCGGCACTTTGCTCATGCCTTGTTGGAATGAATTTTATCTTTGATTTTCTGAGAGATTCTGTGAGATCTATTGTTTCCTCTCCCGGAACTCCGAATATGTATTCTACTCCCTCATTTTCGAGACATTTCACAAAAAGGTCACTGGCTTTCATTCTTAATACACCTTCATGGATTTTACAGTCATGAATTCAAGCATTCCTATGCGGTACAGCTCTCTTCCGATACCGCTTTTTTTCATACCCCCAAACGGTAATCGCGGATCTGATGCCACAAGGTTGTTAATTGCAATGTTCCCGGCTTCGATATGCCGTGTCATTCTCATTGCCCTCTCGGTCTCTTTGCTCCAGATGCTGGCTCCAAGTCCGAACTCAGTGCTGTTTGCTAATTTAATAGCTTCTTCATCATTATTGAAAGTTATTATCGGGGCCACAGGTCCGAATGTTTCCTCTCTGACAACAGGTGCCTCTTTGTTAATGTCGCTGAGCACAACTGGTTGATAGAAGAATCCGTCTCCTTCCGGGGAACCTCCTTCCAGCAGGACTTTAGCTCCCATCTCCAGTGTCCTTGCCATTTGTTTTTCAATTATATCTCTCTGTGCTTCACTGGAGAGTGGTCCCATATCGGTATTTTGGTCCATGGGGTCCCCAATATTGAGTTCAGCAACTTTATCTATGAATCTGTCAGTAAAGGCTTCTGCAATCTTTTCATCAACTAGTAAACGTTTGGCTGCAATACAGCTTTGTCCGCAATTCTGGAAGCGAGCTGAAACTGCTGCTTCAGCCACCTTTTCTATGTCGGCATCTTCCAGGACTATCAAAGGATCGCTTCCCCCAAGTTCAAGAACAACTTTTTTTATACTCCTTCCTGCAGCTTCTGCCACCTTTTCTCCGGCAGGCTGGCTCCCTGTGAAAGTAACAGCATTGATCTCGTCCTTTGATATCAATGAAGAAGCTGTGGGACCATCCACAAGGAGTGTCTGATAGACACCTTCCGGCATTCCGGCTTCAGCAAAGATCTTCTCTATCTCCAGAGCACACATAGGAACGTTACTGGCATGTTTCAAAAGGACTGTATTTCCACCTGCAAGTGCAGGTATTCCAAATCTCAGTGCCTGCCAGAACGGGAAGTTCCAGGGCATTATACTAAGTACTGTTCCCATCGGTTCATATACAAAGCCGGATGTCTCAGCATCAGTTTCTACAAATTCTGGTTCGAGAAAACTTTCAGCGTTCCTGGAGAAGTAATCACATGTCCACGCACATTTTTCGATCTCTGACATTGATTCCCTTATAGGTTTGCCCATTTCTTTTGTGATGAGCTCTGCAAGCTCTTCTTTTCTGTTTCTCAGAACCTCACCCACACATTCTATGGAAAAAGTTCTTTCACACAGAGGCTCGTTTTTCCATTGAGCAAATGCTTTTCGGGAATTTCCTATTTTCTCATCCACAACTTGCTGAGAATAGAGGTTAAATTCCCCGTTCAATTCTCCGGTTGCGGGATTTACAGACTTAATTTTCCCCAATTGGAATTCCTCTCACTTATTTTTGGAATAAGGACCATTAAAATCCAGATTCCCTCTTTTATATAATAGTTGGCATGATATATAATTGCTTAGAAAGGTACTTTTTGAATATGAGTTTAAAATTGAATTTTTACGGGAATTGTTTTGAAAATTGGTATTCTCAGTATGAAATGATAAGGACTATGACACCTGATAAATCAACTCCCTCATTTGTCTGAAATTACAGATTTGTAGAAGGTATTTAAAATCAGGATACGTACTGATTATAGAATAGAAATTGATTTTTTATCAAAAAGTTCTTTGACATTATGGGGAGTAAATCATGAAATTAAACAAATTGACACCAAATTTTGCGGTACAGGATATAAGAAAGACAGTTTCGTATTATCAGGACATTCTGGGATTTAATGTTTTAATGGCTGTTCCAGAAGACAAAAGCGGAATTGATAACGAACTTAACGGAGACAAGACTTATATCTATGTGATGATGGGCAGAGATGGAATTGATTTCCAGTTCCAGCGTTTAGATAGTATTGGAGAAGACATTCCACCCCTTAAGGATGTAGAGTATGGTGCATCTGTATCGTTTTATATGGGAGTTGAGGGTATTGAAGAATTCTATCAAAATATAAGATCGAAAGTCGATGTTGTAGTTGATTTGAAAACAACATGGTACGGGATGAAGGAGTTCTATATAAGGGACTGTAATGGCTACATTTTAGCATTTGCAGAGAACAGCAATGAGTAAGTAAATTTCTCTCTGAACCAAAATTTAGTTTATCAGGAATCTAATGTCGTCTATAGATATTATTGAGACAAGGACTTTAAAAGATTAACACAATCGTATAATTGTGAGTAAATCTTCGTTTCTTTCATTTTCTTTTTTTGTTTTTTAATTACTGAAAGGGATATAGTCGTTTAGAAAGATATATCAAACTCTGTACAAAAATATTCTAAATATGTGTTTTTCCAGTTTAAGCGGAGATGCAAAAAATGAGCGATATTAAAATTATAGACCTGACACCGGATAACATTTCTGAATATGGTGTGTGCGGTTACAAAGATATAAAGAAGCATCTTGAACTCAGAAAAAAGATAAACTGGTTCAGTGGATATCATCCAAAAGGTCTGAGAATAAAAGCTCTGCTCTCCGAAAAAGGACTGTATCAGGGAATGCTTGAGTATATTCCCGGCGAATATGCACACAGGCCGGTTGATGCTGATGGGTACATGTTTATCCAATGTATTTTTGTGGGATTCAGAAATGAGTTTAAAGGAAAGGGCTATGCATCCTCTCTCATTGATGGATGCATCGAAGAAGCCAAAAACAAGGGTATGAATGGAGTTTCTGTTGTTACCAGAAGAGGTTCATTCATGGCTAAAAAGGATATTTTTATCAAAAAAGGGTTTGTTGAGGTTGACAAAGCCAAGCCTGATTTTGAATTGCTGGTTCTAAAATTCAACGAGGATGCACCTAATCCTAAATTTAAGAATATGGAGCAACAACTGGAGAATTACAAAGAAGGACTTTTTGTTTTGCGTTCAGCTCAGTGTCCTTATACTGAAAAGAATGTGAACGCCATCATTGAGTCTGCAAAAAAGGAATTCGGTATTGATGCTACTTTAATTGATCTTGAAGGCCATGAAGCTGTTCAGAATTCTCCATGTGCTTTCGGAACTTTTAGCATCATTTATAATGGAGAGATCATCAGTTATCATCCTATCAGTAACAAGCGATTCATGAATATTATGAACAAAAAGAAAAAATAAGACTAAAAGTCTCTTTGAATCAACTTCATTCACATCAGCTTCATAGACTTGATATTCATGAACTCAAGGAATCCATGTCTTGAAAGTTCTCTTCCCATTCCGCTTTTCTTAACTCCGCCAAATGGCAGGCATGCCTGTGGTGTGCAGAATGAGTTCACTCCAACCATTCCGGTTTCAAGTTCTGATGCAACTCTCATAGCCCTGTCACGCTCCTGGCTCCAGACACTGGCACCAAGTCCGAACTCTGAATCGTTTGCAAGTTCGATGGCTTCTTCCTCAGTTTTCACAGTAATAATCGGTGCCACAGGTCCGAATGTTTCTTCTGTCATGACCTTCATGTCCCTGCTCACTCCGCTGAGAACAGTTGGAGAATACATGAATCCCTTACCTGCCATTCTTCCTCCGGGTACAAGAGGTTCTGCACCCATTGATATGGCATTAGCGACTTGTTCTTCCAGTGTAAGCATCTGCTCATTCCTGACCATTGGACCGATATCTGTTTCAGGGTCCATAGGATCACCGATCTTCAGGTTGAGTGTTCCTTCAACAAACTTTTCAGTGAATTCTTCAGCCACATCTTCCATGACTATGAAACGCTTGGCTGCAATGCATGTCTGTCCGGTATTGATGAATCGGCTCGGAACTCCAACCTTTGCAGCCATTTCAACATTTGCATCATCAAGGATTATGAATGGGTCACTTCCGCCAAGTTCCAGCACGAATTTCTTCATGTTATGCGCTGCAAGTTCAGCAACCTTCTGTCCGGCATCGTATCCTCCTGTGAAAGATACAGCTTTCACCTCATCTCTTGAAATAAGTGAGGATGCGGTCTTCCCATCAACTATCATTGTCTGGAAGACACCTTCAGGAAATCCTGCTTCAAGAAAGATATTCTCTATCTCAAGAGCACAAAGGGGTACGTAGCTTGAATGTTTGAGAACCATGACATTTCCACCAGCCAGCACATGTGCTGCTGCGCTGAGAACCTGCCAGAAAGGGAAGTTCCAGGGCTTTATCGCAAGCACGGTTCCCATAGGTTCGTAGTGGATCATCTGGTCGCAAGTCCCTTCTTCCGCAGGTTCAGGTTCAAGCATCTTTTCGGCATTGTCAGCAAAGTAATCGAACATGGTGGCACATTTGGCAACCTCAGGAACAGCCTGCTTCATGACCTTACCCATCTCTGTAGTGATGAGTTTTCCATACTCCTCTTTATTTTTCCGCAGAATCTCGGCAAAGTTCTTCAGTAGCTTGTTTCTCTCAGAGATATCCGTTCTTTTCCATTCCCCGAACGTTTCAGCAGATTTTTTGAGCATCTGGTTCACCTGCTCATCGGTGTGCATTTCAACTTCGCTGATGACTGTACTTGTTGCAGGGTTAATGGATAAGATCTTGGTCATGATAAATCCTCAAATCTGTGATCTCTATGATATAATTGAAATGGCCGTATTTGGTATTATTGTTTATATTCAGAAATATTAAATTAGAAATATTAACCATTAAGACTGGTTTTTACTCATAAGTAAAAATATCTTCAATGGTGCAATCGAAAAAGCCGGCAAGTCTGAAAGCCAGTTCCAGACTTGGGTCATACTTTCCTCTTTCAATAGCATTTATAGTTTGTCTGGTGACTCCCAGCTTTTTTGCCAGTCCGTCCTGGGTAATGTCATTTTTAGCACGCCACACCTTGATGTTATTTTTCATTGCTATTCCTCATCACATCTGCTTCCTGTACCATTGGAAGAATCCCATATAAGATATTCCTGTGATCGCAAAAAGTGTCGCAACGACAGGCTGTGCAGGTAACTGGATATTGATAATTCCAAGAACAGCAAGCAGGAATCCCTGGATTATGAATATTATCTGGAAAGTCCTGAAACTGGCCTTTTCAGCAATTCTATAATCCCTTTCATCCTCTTTTATTATTCCGCTTTTTCTGTTCATATAGTTCCACAGGGTTATTGCAACAAGCGCAATACCTGCTCCTATGAGTCCTGCAGCTGCACCATAAATGCTTGAAACCCATGCAGGTTCATAGACCATTACGTAGGTTCCCATCGTAAACAAAACGGTTCCAAATATTAGCGATATTATTTCCTGAGCTTTCATACTTATCTCCATGTAAAATATACTTGACATATTGTATATATAATTTGCCTTTTAGACGTCAATATGCGACATATTGTGGACAATCGAGAAACCTGATGTTTATAGATTGATAGTTTTAAGTGTAAAATGCTCTCTAAAATGGTATTAAAGAAAAATATAAGAAAGGAATCTGAAGAGACTTATTATAATTCTGATGTCCTGTCATCGCATAGCTATCTGTACAACACTTGGATACTTCTGCATTATTGCATATACTATGGACCTGCCAACCCACAATTTTCCCTTCTGCATCCTTCTCATTTTACTCATTTCTCCTAATATCTTTAAAGTTTCAAGAGCTGTGGGGTCATTGAGATAACAACTGTCAGGAACTCTATTATCTGAAAAAAAGATAATAGGTACCTTCAGTTTCCTGTGCAGGTCGGATGGAAGTTTATTTCCCAGTTCTTTCAGTACATCTTTATTAAATGTATGTTCCTGTCCTGCTTTTGTTATGGATGCAGGTTTTTCTTCCATTAGCAGCTGGGCAAGGCTCTTACGTTCAGAAACAAGACCATCGTTTATTTTTCCTATTTCAACTCTCATCCAGCGTGTCAGGATGGAGTCATCAGAAACTGGAATTCTGTCGGACATAATCTTCACTTATTTTTATGTGGCTTTTTATTGAAATTCGTTTTGAATTAACAGTTGAGTGTATGTAGAAAGCATATATTTGAACCAAATTTCAAGGATAATAATTTAAACTTTGTGAACAAGTATTGATTATGAATGCTTTAAACCTTCTGAAAGAGCATGAAAACGTTATTAAAGAACGTTTTGGCCTTAAAAAATTAGGCATTTTCGGCTCATTTGCCAGAGGCGAAGCATTGGATAAAAGTGATGTAGATGTTCTTGTAGAGTTTTCAGAAGGTAAAAAGACCTTTGACAATTTCATGGAAATAAAATTTTATTTAGAAGAACATTTTGAAAGAGAAGTTGATCTGGTAATTGAAACAGCTATTAAACCCAAGTTAAAGGATTATATCATGAGGGAAGCTGTTTATGCCTGAGGCTCATGTTTCATCTTCTGTTTTTAAAACATCTATTCAAAAAGTCAAAGCTGCTGTACTTCAGGCTTTTGAAAATGAGGATGTTCAAATCTTTCTGTTCGGTTCCAGGGCAAAGGGAAATGCTCATAGAACATCCGATATTGATATTGGGATTCTGCCGACAGGCTGTTTTGACAGAAAAATAATAACTGCTTTAAGAGCAGAATTAGAAGAGATGAATATTCCTTATAATGTGGACCTTGTGGACCTTTCCACAGTTTCAGAGGATTTCAGGCAGCAGGTGCTTAATGAGGGAGAAATATGGAAAGGGAAAGGCAGTACAAACTCAAAATGAAAGCAAAGGTTGCAAAAAGGGCCCTTGATACTCTTCAGGAAATAATGGATGAACCATATTCCATGATAATCAGGGATGCTGCTATCCAGCGTTTTGAGTATACCTTTGAAGCCATCTGGAAACTTGTAAAAGAGTATCTCATTGAAAGGGAAGGTCTGATATGCAATTCTCCAAAGTCATGCTTCCGTGAAGCTTTCAGAATGCATCTCATAAACGAAGATGAGAGCATGCAGGCACTTTATATGACCGATGACAGGAACATGACAACTCATACATATCATGAGGATGTTGCAGAAGAGATTTACAAGGAGCTTTCAGGATACTACACCCTCATGAACAAGATATATACAAACATAGTTAGAGAGTGCTTGTAATCCAAATCTCATTTAATTCTCATTTTCTGATTTTCAGAAAGCTCATATGAGTTCATCAAGATGGTCAAACCGAAGTTTGTAATAAGTTCCTCTGCCGGTCCTTCCAACCTGTATGAAAATCTTTTTCTTAACAAGGTCCTGAAGGTCGCGTTTTGCAGTTGAAACACTCAGGTCACATAACTTCTGGTACTCTTTGTTAGTGATCTTCCCCATTTCACGGGCAAACCTGATAGCTTCAAGCTGGCGGTCTTTCAGTCCTGTCTGAATGTATTTTCCTATTGTTCCGTAGTCACGACTAATGTTAAGTACAGCATTTTCTACTCTTGAGATCTTAAGCGCAAGCCCGTAAAGATAATACTCCAGCCACTCGTTAATGTCGGGTTTATTGTCACCCTTTCCTTCAAGTCTCTCAAAATAGTCCTTTTTTCCCTGGTTGAAGAACTCTTCTATTGTAAACAGTTTTTTTGCTTCCCTGAAGTTCTTTGCAAGCATGTAAGAAGAAACACTTCTGGCAACAGTACCACTTGCTTTTTCAAAAGGATGCATTCGATAAAGCTCAAAATGCACAATAGCTGCTTTTAGTGCTGGCAAAACATCGTCGGAATCTTCCCCGTATGCCCATTCCAGTAAATCTCTGATACAGTATCTGACTCTTTCAGGTTCCATGAATCCTTCCATAATGGTTGTGCGATACTTCCCTATCTCATCCTCAGGAGCTATATTCTTCATGGCTATTTTGTGAAGTGTAAAAATAGTATCCTCAGTTATTTCATCGTATTCCATTTCCTGCAGGTAATCGTTCAATTCCAGGAAGTTCAATACTTGCATCTTGTCGGTCTCATCTCCGAAAATGTCCTGCCCGTTAACAAGTTTTGTAACCTGCCTGATAGAAAGCCCGTTCTCTTCAAGACTGGTAGCATGATAAGCGAGTCTGAAAAGATTATTGATCTGTAACCTTCTTTCCCATGAAGGAGGTACATGCGTGTTGAGAATTATCTCCCTTGCTGCATGTATTCGTGCGAGTAGTCGCACAATTCTGTCGTTATACTGGAAATCAGGCTGGTACATGCTTCATGTCTCCGTTTTTATAACATTGATTGACTGGCTAAATATAAATTCTTTGACTACGACTTATAAATATGAATGCTATGGACGACCTGAATACTACAGCAGAGAAGATAAAGACGATGGACATCAGGGGTGCCGGAAGGATTGCAGTTGCAGCTTCTGCAGCACTCAGGGATTATGCAATGACACTGAAATCACTTCCAATGAGTGAGTTTAACGTCAAACTTGAAGAAGCCGCTAAGACACTTGTTGATACAAGACCAACGGCAGTGTCTCTTCCTAATGCAGTTGCTCTCACAAAAAGGCACAGTTCCACAAACGTCTACGATGCCATCGATGACATAAAGGCGAATGCTGATAAATTCATAACAAATGCGGAACAAGCACTTGATAAGATGGGAAAGATAGGTGCAGAGCGCATTCATGATGGCGATGTCATCATGACGCACTGTAATTCCCATGCAGCACTCTCGATTATCAAAACCGCTTTTGATCAGGGCAAGGACATATCAGTCATAGCTACTGAATCCAGACCCAGAAGGCAGGGATTCATCACTATTAAAGAACTGAATGATTATGGAATTCCTACAACTCTTATCGTAGATTCAGCTGTAAGACTGACCATGAAGCAAGTTGACCTTGTTGTAGTCGGCGCAGATTCAATCTCTGTAAATGGTGCGCTAATCAATAAGATAGGAACTTCTCAGCTTGCAATGGCTGCACAGGAAGCCCGCAGGAATGTTATCGTTGCTGCAGAGACCTATAAATTCAGCCCCAGAACCCTTCTTGGTGAAATGGTAGAGATTGAGGATCGTGCAAGCGATGAAGTAATAGATGCTGATATTCTCAAAGAGCTTCCAAATGTTAAAGTAAGCAATCCGGCTTTCGATGTCACTCCGGCAGAATACATTGATCTTATAATCACCGAAGTCGGTGCTTTCCCACCCGCTATGGCTTTTACAATTCTAAGGGATTATCTGGGTCTTGAGATGGAAATTTGAGAATCTGCTTAAGTGCTTTTCCAGTTTTAATCAGGTACTTCTGGAAAGTTTCAGTCTTTCCAGTTCCACCATTTTAGAAGTTCAGGGTCATGCTCATCATTGGATGCGAAATAAATCGCACATCTAAAAACATAGAGTATGCACCGATCTACATGCATTCCCTGAAAATCACATAATTGCTGGTAGAGTTTCTCCGGATCTTTATCTTTAAGTTCTGAAACACTGCGGATCTCGAGATTCCAGAGGTCATCTGCTATCTTTTTTCCAACACCCGGGATAATCATGAGTTCTTTAGTAACGACTTTGTAGTTTTCACTCACAGGTTTGAGCTTTTCATTCTTTTTTGATTTCATGGTTTCTTTCCTCTCATTTTTTTCCCACAGTCGCAACATAGATCACAAACTCAGATTCACCATCAATTCCCATTGCAGGATTGATCTCTTCATCAAGGAATGCTGCAATGGCACAGACACCGCAGCTCACGGATTCTGCACTTAGGTAGAGGTTCTGGCACACGTGCCCGGCATCAAGATGCAGATACCTGTAACCTCTCTGTCCGTATCTCCATGTCATTCTGTAGGGAACCGCCGTCCAGATTAAAGTTGCAGCACTACTGGTAACAAAAGGTTGGTCAAGACATCCACGTCTGATCTTTGTGGCAATGTCTTTTTGGGTGTTTATTTCCACAAGTTTATGCTCGATAGGAAGAAACCTGTAAAGACCTTTCTCAAGTCCATTGACATTATTTGAGAGAATATAAGTTTCCAGAGCGTGTCTTGCTCCTGCTGACGGTACTGTCCTGAAAGTAGCAACGTTCCTGACGACTTCCTTCACTCCCTGAGTACACCAGAGCAGGTAAGATAGTTCTTCAAGGGAAAGCGGCTCTGGAATGTAGCTTCTGACACTTGTTCTTTTTTCGATTGCTCTTCTGAGATCAATGTTCTCAATTTCAATATCCTCTGGTGATGGAAGGTCGATTACCTTCTTGTCTTCTTCTGAACCAAGTTCCAGATCAGGATTAGGATATCCTTTTGACTGGTCTGACCTGTCAAGATACCGGTACTGTGTCCTTTCCATGAATTCTTTCCCAATTTTGACCAAGATATTTTCCTCCCACTATTTTCTTAAAACGGGTTCATTCGTTCTTTATACATTTTGCTTTTATAACTATAAAGGAACCTCTTCCGAACCCCTCCTCTGTCTCCTCCGGATGATGAATGAGATTCAGGGGTTTGAAAAGTGTCTGCATGACAGTAATATCACCGAATCTGTGTTCTTTCAACAATGATATTATATCTTCTGCAGTGCGAAAAACAACATTTCTGTAGAATCTGCTTTTTGATGCTTTTTTACGGTACTTCTTACCGAGAATACTGTTCTTTTCGACAAAAGCGATGATAAGCTCCCCATCTGAAGTCAGGATACGATGCACTTCTTCCAGTGTCAGGTCTGCATCCATCAAACAAAAACTTGTAACTATCAGGGAAAGTTCCATAGATGAACTTTTTACAGGAAGTGATTCTGAAACTCCTTTTATACACCTTACCTGCCTGCCTGCTGCAATTTCCAGCATACTGACAGAAGGATCAATCCCGTAGTTTACCTCCAGTTCTGATGCAAACCTGCCTGTACCAACTCCGATCTCTATGCTGTTCTTTCCAGGATTCACTGGCATTAGTTTTCGGATAGCTTCTATTTCAGAAGCGTAGACAGCCGGATTCCTGTCGTACCAACTATCGTAGTTCTTAGCACGGATATCATAAACGGTTTTCTTCATGCCCACATTCCCATACAGGATTCTCTAAAAGAAACTATAAAAGCTTTGATACCTCTCTGAAATATATGAAGGTTAGATGTGAGTGTTTCCCTTAAAAGGAATACGTTTTTGAAAAGCACAGTGGAATTAAGAAAGGACGTTGAATCAACTAAAAAAGAGAATATCTTTCAGGTTGCTTCCTGTCAGATTTGGATAAATAAGGAGTTAGTTGTTCTCGGAAATAATTTCTTCTGCTTTGTCTCTCATATTCGGGAACATGTCGGATGGCACTTTTTCTCTACCAACTGTGGTTGCGACCATATACCTCGCACAATTTCCATAATTGTCCTGACAATACTTTCTTTTGTACATAGATGCTAAATTTGATTTAGTTTCCATTTTATCGTTGAAAAATATACATCCTTTTATGAAATCACATTCTGACATTAAATTCACCTTTTTATGTGCTCGCCCACATATTGATTTATTTATATTTGTGCAGTGGTACACAGTATTGGGATGTAGTCCCTTGTATATAAATATATTTATTTGCTAATAATTAATAATCTATATCTATAATGTAAGGGAAATTATTTTTCTATGGATACACGGTGTGAATGGGCCGAAGCCAACGAACATGAAATTTCATACCATGATACGGAATGGGGAGTTCCGGAACATGATGACAGGAAACTGTTCGAGTTCCTGATACTCGAAGGAGCTCAGGCAGGACTCAGCTGGGATACGATCCTGAAAAGGAGAGAGAATTACAGGAAATCCTTTGATGATTTTGATTTCGAAAAAGTTGCTACTTATGATGAAAAGAAAATTTCCCAACTTTTACAGGATTCCGGAATTATCAGGAACAAACTGAAGGTGCGTTCTGCTGTTAATAATGCAAAAGTGTTCATTCAAATTAGAAATGAATTTTGTTCTTTCGATGCTTATCTCAAAACATTCCTGTCTGATGGGAAACCAATACAGAATTCATGGAAATCCATGCAAGAGATCCCTGCAAAAACTGAGTTATCTGAAAAGATAAGTAAGGACATGAAGAAGAGAGGATTCAATTTTGTGGGTCCCACAATAATTTATGCTTTTATGCAGGCCGTGGGAATGGTAAATGACCATGTAGTGGGTTGTTTCAGGTATGAGGAATGCCGGAAAATGCATTGAATGATTATTATTTTTGACTTTTTGAATCTCTTTTCCAGTATCGGTAAATGAATATAATTGTTGCAGGCAGAAAAGAGACTGCACATAGAGCATATATTGTAACGGAACTAATCTCCCAGAGCAATGGATTTGATGTTGATGGCCAGAGAGGAGTGATTTCACTGTAAAGGGGAGAATCCAGAACCACATGACTCCAGGTTCCGATAATTGAACCGAGTATGGTTGAATTAAATGAATAACTCTGTTCTATCCTCAGTTTATCGGTTATTTTCTGCAACCATGTTCTTTGGGAATAAATTAACCATGCAATTAGCAGCCCTACAATAGTCGCAGCCAAAAAAGTGTGAAGAGGTCCGTGCAAAGGCCGACAGCCTGCAAACAAACAGTAGGTTGCACGAATATCTATAATGATGCTTCCGATTAAAATAGAAAAAAGATTGACCTTTTTCTCAAATATCTCTCCGAGAAGAAAGATTGGTCCTAAATGAAAAGGTGTGAAAGGCATTCACATCAGGTTAAGTATCCAAAAGGGCTGTCTTTGTAATAATACACCAGTTCAGCGGTTGCATCTACATCAGCTTCTGAACTGAAAAGCAGGCTGGAAAGGGTTGGCTTGTTCATGTAAACTATTGTGGGTTCATCAATTCCTGCGAGTTCTCCAGCCATGTCAAGTGCATCATAGAAATTGCCCAGTTCGTCCACAAGTCCAAGTTCCTTTGCTTCTCTGCCAGTGTAAATTCTACCGTCTGCAAGGCTTTTTACTTCACTGACACTCATGTCTCTGCCTTCTGCTACATCTATGACAAAATTACTGTAAACTTCAGCCACAACCTTGTTGGCGTATTCCTTCTCATCATCTGAAAGTCCTCTGGTAGCACTTCCCATGTCCTTGAATTCACCGGACTTTACAATGTAATACTCGACACCTTCTTTGTCGTAGTATTCTGATAGGTTCTGGAATTGCCATATAGTACCTATACTTCCGGTCATTGTTGACGGGTTAGCAACTATCAGGTCTGCGGGTGCTGAAATATGGTATGCTGCACTGGCTGCCGTACTTCCCATTGAAATGATAACAGGAACTCCACTATCGCTTGCCTTTTTGACTTCAGCATATACTTCTTCACCGGCTGTTGAAGATCCTCCACCACTGTTGATACGCAATACTATAGCTTTCACGTTTTCATCTCTCAGGGCTTTTCTTATGTTATCAGATATCACTTCGGAGCTTGCGTAGCCAAATCCACCAGGTACGCTGCTTGTAACCATGGTCCCTTCAATGTAGATTACAGCAATTTTATCGCTGGAAGAGTAAAGATCACCGTTGAATGACTGATAAATAGCTGCAAAACTTATGCCAATGACGAACAAGAGAGCCAGGACAATGGCAACATACTGCCATTTACGGCTTTTCTTCTTAACAACAGGAGTTTTCCGGGATGGTTCGTAATAACCTGTTCCTGTTTGTGGTGCAGGTTCTGCTTTTTCTTCCTTTACATGTGTATCAGTAACAGTGTCTACAGGTTCACCACTCGTAATGTTACTTGAAGTATCCTTTTCTACCTGGGTTTCTATTTCTTCCTGAACAGGTTCAGAAGCTTCAGTTATAACAGGTGCTTCATCTTCAGAACTTGCTTCTATCTCAGGATCTTCGTATTTGACTCTGGTCTGGATCTTATCGTTCTCTTTTTGAGTGTCACCACTCTCGTTTTTATCATAACTATACGGGTAAAGATGATATTCGCTATCATCCTCTGTGTTTTTATCTGAATTATCTCCGTTCATCTATTCAGTCCATCCCGCATATAAAATGTATTTGCATATTCAAAAAGCTTCCCTTGTGGCTAGCGAGCGAAATATATTTTATAATTGCAAGCAATGCAACACCATATATATTGATCATATTTTTAGTGGAGATAATAAATGTCAAACATTTCTTCTGATAAAGCCGTGCTTGTCACATGTGGTCTTCCGTATGCTAACGGAAAGGCACATGTGGGACACCTTCGAACATACATTCCTGCGGATATTTTTGTGAGGTCACTTAAAAAGAACTCACAGGAAACAACATTTGTTTGTGGTTCTGATACTCATGGGACTCCCATTGTAGTAAATGCCGAAGAGTTAGGAATCACACCTAAAGAACTTGTGCAGCAGTATCATATTCATTTCGATGAAATCTTCAAAAAAATGGATGTTATGTTCGATGCATTCGGAACAACCGATGATGAAACAAACCACAACCGTACCATAGAGATAGTTGACAAGCTCATCGATAAAGGCTATGTTTATCCAAAGGTCATCGAGATCGCTTACTGTCCTCAATGTGACCGTTTCCTTCCTGACAGGTATGTTGCAGGTACATGCCCTCACTGTGGTGAGAAGGCACGTGGAGATGAATGTGACCAGGGTTGTGGAAAACATCTGGAACCAGGAGAGCTTAAGGAGCCGGTTTGTACAATCTGCAAAGGTCCTGCCGAATATAAGGAACAGGAGCACTTTTTCTTCAAGCTTTCTGAGTTTAAGGACTTCCTCATGGAACACCTTGAGAACCTTGGCGGTACACTGAATGCACGCAACTATGCAATGGGCTGGATTAAGCAGGAGCTTACAGACTGGTGTATTACCAGGAACCTTGAGTGGGGTGTAAGATTCCCGGGACACGATGAACTTGTGGTATATGTATGGGTCGATGCACCAATCGGTTACATGGCTTTCACAGAAGAGTGGGCAGAAGCAACCGGAGGCGACTGGGAGAAGTTCTGGAGAGGTGACTGTCCTATAGTTCACTTCATTGGTGGGGACATCATCTATCATCACTGTATTTTCTGGCCGGCAATGCTCAAGGGAGCAGACTACAGCCAGGCATCTGCAGTTGTTGCATCAGGTATGTTGAAAATTGAGGACAAGACGTTCTCAAAGAGTCGCGGATATGTTGTGTGGGTTGAGGAAGATTATCTTGATCATGGTTTCCACCCTGACCTTCTCAGATATTATCTTGCAAGTTATACATCACACACAAAAGAGGTCAATTTCTCATGGAAGATATTCCAGGATAAGATAAACACCGAGCTTGTAGGTGTGCTGGGTAATTTCCTGTACAGGAACCTGCTATTTGCTTTCAAGAACTTCGGTGAGATCCCTGAGGGTGATATCGACCCTGAGGTTATGGCTAAGATCAATTCAACCATTGAAGAAGTAGTAAGAGCAAACTCCGAATACGAGTTCAAGAAAGCTGCTGACACTGCAATGGCTCTTGCATCATACGGAAATTCATACTTCCAGTCAAATGAACCCTGGAAGCTCATTAAAGAAGATAAGGACGCCTGCGGAAAGGTTGTGAAGAACTGCATCCAGCTTGCTAAAGCACTTATATTGTTGTTCGAGCCAATGACACCGGGCAGCATGGAAGTTGCATGGAAGCAGATAGGTATGGATTCAGATGTCCATGAAGCTACATATGAGGAAGCAACCGTTCCTGCTGTGAGCGGAACAAAGCTCAAAAAGCCGAAAATACTTTTCACCAAGCTTGAGGATGATAAGATCGATGAGATGGAAGAGATATCTTCCAATCGTGTAAAGGCTGCAATGGCAAAAGAAGCAGGTATCGAAGAGGAAGAAAAAATGGAATTCAAAGATGAGATAGAATATGATGATTTTGCAAAGCTTGATATCAGGGTGGGTAAGATAGTTACCGCTGAGAAGATCAAGAAATCAAAGAAACTCCTGCGTCTTGAAGTCGACATAGGAGACAAGGAACCAAGACAGGTTGTTGCGGGTCTTGCAGAATATTATGATCCTGAAGAAATGGTCGGCAAGACTGTTAATGTGCTTGTGAATCTCAAGCCTGTAAAGCTCTGTGGTGTTGAATCACAGGGAATGCTTTTGGCAGCAGATGCTGGTGAAAAGGTTTCCTTGCTTAGTACCGATAAAGATATGGACCCAGGATCCAGCATTTGCTGATATTTTATTAAGAGGGTGCATTCTGCACCCTTTTTAGTTTTTACCCTCTTTTTGATTTTGCTTTAACTCTAGTGGATACTGAAATTCATGATGGAAGAGTGTGGATAGAAAGTGAATTGAGCATAGGCTTTTGTTTCTATTTTGAGATTCTTGTTGGTGGTAAATAAAATAGTAAAAGCTTTATTTTTTATCCAAAACCATCTCAAGATAAGAAGTCCTGATGGAATCCTCTTCTCCAATTCCAAATTTCTCCAAAAATGAGAATATCTGTTTTCGGTGGCCTTCAATATCTGACTCCGCACCAATCTCTACTTCCATGAATTCTCCTATACCTTCGACCTTGTCAAGACAGATGATCATACCTTTGTATCGGTAGACTTCTCTTGTTTTCTTAACGTTGCCGGATTCGCGGAATCCAAGTGCAAGCAGGATGTTGCGGGTAATTCCACCATCAATCGGGGTTTCGAATTCCTCTCTTGTTTTGGACAGAGTATCCAGTTTTTTGCCTTTGTAGGTCATGACAGACCTGCCATCAACGGAGCGTATTCTAAGCGCTTCGTCCGTTTTGGCAAAATCCCTGTCAGGGGCATTAAAATAGGTGTCACAGTGATGCTGGATACCTGCAAAAACAGCACCCATGGCCGACAATTGCTCTTTTACCTGCAGGTGATCGGCACGGGCCTTAACTTCAATTTCTAACATTTCTCTGATTCTTCGGGTACGAATTTTGTTCCGTAGTAGATCATACCGCGCTCTCCTGCCTGTCCAAGCTTTCTGAACACAGGTCTGACCTTCATACCTATTTCCACGTTCTTTGCATCACAGATGATCTGACTTGTAAGACTTGGACCTTCTTCCAGTTTGATAATTCCAAGGACATAAGGTGTCTGGCCTTCAAAACCCTCAGCAGCAGTGTGAATAACAGTGAAAGTAACAACTTCACCGTTGCCTGAGAATTTGAAATCCTCTATCTCGCCTTCACGCCTGCATCCGGGACACATGTTACGTGGTGGATAGAAATATTCATCACATTTCTTGCAGTGTGTACCTACAAGGTTGTACCTGGCTATCTGTTTTCTCCAAAATCTTGGTACTGACATGATGATCACCTGTCCCTCGAGAAAATATGTACAACAGCAGTCGCTCCGGAACCTCCCACGTTGTGGGTCATTCCAACCTCTGCTCCGTCAACCTGACGCTTTCCTGCCTCTCCGCGAAGCTGCTCTACGATCTCAACAGCCTGCTTTACACCGGTAGCTCCAACAGGGTGTCCGCATGACTTCAGTCCACCTGAGGTGTTCACAGGTATCCTTGCGCCAATTTCGGTCTCACCGTTCTGGGTTACAATTCCACCTTCACCTTTTTTAGCAAAGCCAAGGTCTTCAATGGCACATATTTCAGCAATTGTGAAACAGTCATGGACTTCAACGAGGTCGATGTCCTTTGGCTTCATCTTTGCCATCTCATATGCTCTCTTTCCTGCTGCCACACTGGCATCAAGGGTTGTAATATCCCTGCGGTCGTGCAGTGCAATGGTATCCGATGCCTGTGCAGTTGCTTTCACATAAATCGGAGTGTCAGTGTATTCATGTGCCACGTCCGCAGGTGCAAGCACCACGGCTGATGCACCGTCTGTGATAGGTGAACAATCGAATATGTGTAATGGGTCTGCGACCATTATTGATTTAAGAACAGATTCTACAGTGATCTGACTTTTGTACTGGGCAATAGGATTGTGTTGTCCATTGTGGTGGTTTTTAACTGCCACTTCCGCAAGTTGTTCACTTGTAGTTCCGTATTTGTGCATGTGAAGTCTTGCTATCATTGCGTAGAGTCCCGGGAAAGTTGCTCCCATGATGCCTTCCCATTCTCTGTCAGCGGCTGCTGCGAGAGCTGATGATGCTTTTGGAGAAGGTACGTCTGTCATCTTCTCTGCACCGGCTGCAATAACAATATCATCCATTCCGGATGCTACAGCGTAGATTCCCTGTCTGAGTGCAAGTCCACCTGAAGCACAGGCAGCTTCCACACGGGTTGAAGGTACATGAATATCCTTTGAAAGGCCTGAATAATCAGCAATAAGTGCACCAATGTGCTCCTGCTCAACGAACTGTCCCCCGCTCATGTTCCCGACAAACATTGAGTCTATTTTTTCTCCGACAACGCCTGCATCGCCAACTGCTCCTACGCCTGCTTCAACAACTACATCCCTGAAGGAGCGGTCCCACTGTTCACCAAAACTTGTGTTTTTTACACCTATAATTGCTACATCTCTCATTTTCCACACCTCATGCTATCTTTATCTTGCCCTTATGCTTGGCATATGTAGCGTAATCCACGTACACAGGGTTTGCAAGTAGTTCCTCTACCTTTGGTGCATTGTCACGCATCTCATCGATCTTGTCGGTCACGGTAATACTGAAAGCATCTCCACCAGCACCTGAACCGAAAGCTGTTGCAAATATGCGGTCGCCTGGTTTTGCCTGGTCAAGTGTTGCTGCGATCCCCATCATACAGGAACCGGAGTATGTATTTCCAAGTCTTGTAACCACAAGTCCCGGTGCTATTTGTTCCTTGCTGAACCCAAGCATCTTTGCTGCACGGGTCGGGAACTTTCCGTTTGGCTGGTGGAATACAGCATAATCATAATCCTCAGGCTTAGTATCCAGTTTGTTCATGAGTCCCTTTGCAGCGTTTGTTACATGCTTGAAATATCCTGGCTCTCCTGTGAATCTTCCTCCATGTTCCGGATATGGCATTCCCTCACGTCTCCAGAAGTCAGGAGTGTCAGTTGTAAAAGAATATGTGTCTTCGATAACGGCCACAAGTTCTGATTCCTTGTTTCCGATAATATACGCCACACCACCTGCTGCGGCAGTGTATTCAAGTGCATCTCCTGGAGCACCCTGTGCTACATCAGCACCAATTGCCATTCCCAGATCGATCATACCTGAATTAACCAGTCCCATACATGCCTGAACAGCAGCGGTTCCTGCCTTACATGCGAATTCAAAATCAGCTGCAGTGAGCACTGGTGTTGCTCCCGTGGCTTCTGCTACTATAGTACTGGTAGGTTTTACGGCATAAGGGTGGCTTTCAGAACCGGTGTATACGGCACCAATTCTCTGGGCATCCAGGTCCGTTCTGCTAACTGCAGCCCTTGCAGCCTCCACTGCAATAGTAGCTGCATCTTCATCAACATCAGGAACTGCTTTTTCATTGACCATCAGTCCTGCTTTGAGAATTCCTGCATCGTCACCCCATACGCGGGCGATGTCTTCTACTTTTATTCTGTATTTTGGTACATAGGCACCATATGAGACTATCCCTACACTCATCTTAACACCGTTCAAATGTGCATTTAGTGATACTTATTCGATTACATGGTATTCGCTGTACTTTTTCAGCGCTTCTACCATTTCGTCAATGTCCATTGTCGTTGCTAGAAGGGGTATCCTGTCAATCTCAGCCATTTTCTTTGCCATCAGATGTACTTCATTTCCACGCAAGCCATGCATAACAACAGCACCTGGCTTCAGGTTAGTGACCCTTATTGCAACCATTGGTGACTTGCCGGTTGTTACCTTGGAGAATATCATTGCACGCTCAGTACTCCATCCATAGAGTTTCTGGAACTCATGGGACGAAAGCTCAAGAATAGCTTTTTTACTGTCAACAACAGTAAAACCGTAAAGTGGTTTCTCAACCCCTTTGTTTACGATATCTGCTTCAATGATATTGGCAAGCTTTGCAACCTGCATGGGAAATGTGTATTCGTAGGTGGCGTAAATGGCCTTAGACTTCTTGTCTGCGAAAAGTATCCCCTCATAAGCATGAATTTTCTGTCCTCCCCTCTGTGCGTCAATCTCGAGGAGCGCATCGACTATTCTGCTCACTATTAGCGTACCCGGAGATTTCCTCCTGCCGCTCTCATAGTCGCTGATGACCGAAGGAGAAACACTCAGATAACCTGAAAGGTCAGTCTGTGCGATCTCGAAGTTCAATCGCCATTTTTTCAGGGCTTCGCCAGGCTTCTCAGACAGCGTAATCTCGCCTGCCATCTTTTCTGCAAGACGCTGGCGAACCATATCATGCGATTCGTCTTCACTCATGCTTCATTATTCCTAAGGGTAGATTACCATATATATTTAACGAATACAAGTTCGTTTATTGTCGATTCTATCCGATTCAAATCATTTGTTTATTTATAGTATGTTATATATCCACTATAAAAATATGTTTCTTAAAAACGAAAAAATAAAAATAACTGTATCAGAGTTATCCACATATTTTTCCTGTCCAAGGAAATTATATTATTCATGCCGCGGCCACGAGCAGTTCCATTCTTCCTCTCCTAGCTATATGGAACACCTTGTATTAAAGGAAGTGGCTATGCAGTATTCTGAGCTGTTGAAGGGCTCTTCGTCAAAAGACGATGTACTATCCGCAGACTTTGATTCCATGCTTTTGCAGGTTATGGATGAACTGGGTATTATTTATCCCGATGAAGTCTCAGGTTTCACACAAGAAAAAATGAGTGAAGTTGCTGAAAATGTCCGCTCTTTTCTGCCAGAGATTCAAGAGAACCTTTCTGAGCAGGTTGAAAACCCGGAAATCTGCAAAATTGCAGACATGATCTCCTCTTCAGATAATGAACCATATCTTCAGTCTGAAAAGTTAAATGTAACTGGTGTTCCGTACAGGCTTCTCAGCATGGATGATTCATTTGTTCCTGTGATGATAAAGACATCAAAAGCTCCTGAAAATGGAGTATGGAACAATGAAAGGTTGCATGTTACTTCCTTTGCAATGCTTGCGGAAGAAGCACACGGGGTTCCAATAAAATCCGGTCTTGTTATTTATGCAAAGTCAGGTCATTTCAGGAAGGTAAATATTCATTCCAATGACAGAAGGCAGGTCTTGAAAGCGATTGGCCGTGCAAGAAAGATAAAAGATGGAAAAATGCCGGACAAAAATGAGAGTGCATTGTGTGCAAGCTGTGAATTTACAGAGATGTGCAACGTGAAAGCATCGCTTGCTTCAAAGTTATTGTGAGACCCTAAAAACCCGGTATTCAAACTACCGAATTTTAAATTCTGAGTTTGGCAAAAAGTATATATGACTTTAATATGGAGGATGACAGAATGTCCAAACCTCTTTATCTTGGTGAACTGCTCCTTTACTGGTGCTCTTCATGTAAAGTCCCTGTACTCGGAAAAGAATGCTCCTGTGGGGCAAAGACTAAACAGGTAACTATTACTCCTCCTGGGGATATCCGACCTGCTTTTCCTTATGAAATAGAGCTTATCAATAAGATTTCTGTAGAACAGTTCAATGCACCGCTTATCACAGACCAGCGCACGGTAGTACTTAACAAATCTCCCTATGACGACCGTATGGAAGAGATTATCGTAGACGGTGAGGTCATAGGAAGCATACGTTTTGAACTTGAGAAGCTTAAATGGACCCTCCTTCTGAGGATTAATGGCGCCAGACGTATTTTTGACAATACTGACTACAAGACCCTGAAAAACTGGGTTGTTATCGATGCAGGTGCTGAGAAGTTCATTCTGGGCGGTGCAAGTGTACTAGCTCCGGGTATAAAGGACGCTGATCCATCCATATTGGAAGCTGAAGAGGTAGTTGTCCTTACACATGAAGGGAAGGTCCTTGGTGTAGGACGCACTCGTATGAACGGGGAAAAGATGCTCGAAAGAGGAAAGGGTGTTGGCGTAAAAGTGAGGTTTAAGGAAGAGCCTGCTGAGATCACAGTTCCTGAAGGTGGGCAGACCTGGGATGACGTTGTAAAAGCCAATGAGAGCTACATAAATGATTTCATTGAGCGCTCCCATAAATTCATAAAAAATGTTTCTTCATCAGTAGACCGTCCTGTTACAGTTTCCTACTCAGGAGGAAAGGATAGCCTCGCTGTTTTGCACCTTGTAAGTGAGTGCCTTGATGATTACGATCTTCTTTTTGCCGATACAGGCATCGAGTTCCCTGAAACTGTAAAGAATGTCCATGATGTTGCAGAGGCTTATGGAAAGCCTTTGAATATGATCAGTTCAGGCGAAGCGTTCTGGGATTCAGTTGACAGCTTCGGTCCGCCAAGTGTTGAGGTTCGCTGGTGTTGTAAGGTCTGTAAACTTGGGCCGATTACTCAGATAATCAATGATAATTACGATAACGGATGTCTCACTTTCATAGGCCAGAGAAAGTATGAATCCGATACCAGGGCAAAGAGTGAACGTGTCTGGAAAAATCCGTGGGTAGGCAATCAGGTAGCTGCTGCTCCTATACAGAACTGGACCGCAATGCATGTCTGGCTCTATATTTTCAAGAATGACCTTCTTTACAATCCGCTTTACGGCGAAGGATATGACAGGATAGGATGCTGGCTCTGTCCTTCTTGCTCTGTTGCTGACCTTTACAGGCTCAAGGAAACCCATCCTGGAATGGAGAAAAAGCTCAACGACTACCTGCTTTCATATGCAGAGCGTATGGGTCTTTCAGAAGAATGGGTAAAACACGGATTCTGGAGATGGAAGGATCTTCCTGCGCAGTTAAAGGAGATTGCAAAGAAGAAGGAGATCAACCTTGTTCCGAATTGCGAGAATGAACACAATCTCCACTTCACAGTGACCACTGGCTATCGTCCCTGCAAGCAGGGGGGAATATCCGCAGAAGGTGGTTTTGATGGCCCTGTTGACATTAACAGACTGGAGCTCACCGGCATGCTGGAAGCGGTTGGAAAATCTTCATACATGGAAGGTGTGGCAATGGTTACTGATGGTGAGAACCGTGCTCAGGTGTTTGCTTCCGGTAGTGTAACTGCCAGAGGTGATTCTGATAGGGATGCCCGCAGACTCATGAAGAAAGTGGAACTTTCTGTTAGAAGGGCTCTTCTTTGCAGTGGTTGTGGTGTCTGTGTGGGCAAGTGCCAGAGCAGATCTATAAAAATGAAAAAAGGTCTGGCTATTATCAAAGATAAATGTACACATTGTGGTCAATGCATAGATGTATGTCCTGTCGTGAAGTTCAATTCATGATCCTGACCATAAACCTTTTAGTATATATTCGCCATTTTTATACGGTGATTTTTTGGTAAAAAGAGCACTGCTCAGCGTTTCTGATAAAACCGGAATTGTAGATTTTGCTCGCGGACTCGAGAAACTGGACATACAGATCATCTCTACCGGCGGAACTGCCCGCATGCTCCGTGACTCAGGTATTGAGGTCATGGACGTGGCAGATGTAACCGGGTTCCCGGAAATGATGGGCGGCAGGGTTAAAACTCTCCACCCAAGGGTCCATGGTGGAATTCTCAGTATAAGAGATGACCATGATCATATGGGAGAGGCCCAGAAAGCAGATGTAGAAATGATAGACCTTGTAGTAGTCAATCTTTATCCATTCGAGATAACAGTTTCAAAAGAAGGCGTTTTGCTTGACGAAGCTATAGAGAACATTGATATTGGCGGACCTGCCATGCTTCGTTCAGCAGCTAAGAATTATCGTTATGTAAGTGTTGTGTGTGACCCTGATGATTATGGACACATCTTAAAAGAGATTCGTTCCACGGGAATTGTGTCCCCGGAAACAAGGGAATTACTGGCAGTGAAGGCTTTCAGACACACTGCAGATTATGATGCGACCATAGACACATACCTTAGCAAGGAGCTTCTTGGTGAAGATGTATTGCGCCTCAGTTACAAAGATGGAGTAACTCTCAGATATGGAGAGAACTGGCATCAGAATGCTAAATTCTATAAAGAGGATGGTATAACCGGTCCATCTCTTGCAAATGCAAAACAACTTCATGGAAAGGAACTTTCCTTTAACAATTACATTGATGCGGACAATGCTCTTAAGACCGTAAAAGAGCTCTCTTCTTCTAACCCGGCAGTAACAATTGTAAAGCATAACAATCCGTGTGGCTTTGCAACCGGAAAGACACTTTTGCAGGCTCTCAGTGCAGCCTGGGATTGCGATCCGATATCTGCCTATGGAAGTATCATCTGCTCTAACAAGGTTTTTGACCTGCAGTCAGCGGAATTCCTGAATGGTAAATTCGTGGAGATCATTCTTGCTCCGGGATTCGAACCGGATGCGCTTGAGTATCTGAAGAATAAGAGTGCAAACCTGCGTCTTCTTGAAATGCCTGGACTGAATGAACCTTTTGAAGTTGAAGACACTTACAAGTTCGTGGTTGGCGGAATACTGAAGCAGTCATGTAATGTAGGTATCTATGACAAGTGGGAATGTGTGACCGATGTTGCATACCCAGAAGAACTCCGTGCAGTATCTGAGTTTGCCCTTCACGCATGCAAGTGTGTCAAATCAAATGCAGTTACTCTTGCATATGAGTATGATGAAGGTTGCTACATGATGCTCTCAATGGGAGCAGGCCAGCCAAACAGGGTTGATTCTATTCGAAAGCTTGCTGCAACAAAAGCACGCGAGAATCTTAAGGTAATGTATGATCGCGATAAACCTGATATGTCATATGACGATTACTGCAAAGATGTTTTCTCAAAATGTGTGATGGCTTCTGATGCTTTCTTCCCATTCGATGACAGTGTGGTACATGCAGAAGAATACGGAATTATGTATATTCTTTCCCCGGGAGGTTCCATAAGGGATCAGGAAGTCATTGACACAGCTAACAGGCTTGGCGTATCAATGATCTTCACCGGAATGAGGCACTTCTTACATTGAAGTGCTTTATATTTTTACATAAATCTTCTTTTTTAATGGACATTTTTATTTTAAATTTAATTTTTAGAAGCCGATCTGACATATTATTATACTTTTGTATTCATCGAGAAAAATTATCTTCTGCTACTTTTTACGCAAAAACACTTATTACTCATTAACAAACTTTTATATAATTAATCTTGTAGGTTGTCGGTTGGTTGGATAGAGAATTCAACATGCAATTGAGGTGGAAAGTTGAAGTCAAAGGGACTTTTAAGTATATTGACCTTTTCAGAAAAGAGGAAGGACATATTGTTCCTGCTTGAAGAAAAGTCCTGTACCCTGTCCGATATTAAAGATTATTTCAATGTGTCTTCTCCGGAGATCTCTCCCAGGATCAAGGAAATGCTGGAGAATAATCTTATAGAAAAGACAGATAAGAATTATCAAATTACTCCTGTTGGCAGAGCTATAATTCATCATTTCAGACCATTTCTGGATATCATTGAAACTATTGAGAATAATGAAACATTCTGGAAAGAACATTATTTGTGTGACATACCTCAGGATTTACTTAATGACCTGATTTCTCTGAAGGAATGTAATGTTGTGTCTGACAGCATTGAAAACATCTATGAATCGCATAAGGTTTTTGTAGAGAATATCCTGAAATCTTCTGTGATTAAGGGAGTATCTT
This sequence comes from Methanolobus bombayensis, assembly GCF_017873415.1. Taxonomy (GTDB): domain Archaea; phylum Halobacteriota; class Methanosarcinia; order Methanosarcinales; family Methanosarcinaceae; genus Methanolobus; species Methanolobus bombayensis. The sequence continues at coordinate 153,974 of NZ_JAGGKD010000006.1, forward strand.
CGATATTTATACCTACATACCCTGATTTTGTGGTGAATCTGGCTAAAAGGGAGGTGCCGACCTCTCTTATATTGACTGAGAAGGTGTTCGAGAAGGTCAGGGATGAGCATCATGAAAAACTGGAAATATATCTGAATGCTCCTCACACTGAACTCTATGTAATAGATGATGTCAAACTTGCATTTGTGGTTACGGATATCTTCTTCTCAATGTCTTTGTTCTTCAACCCTGATACTTATGATCCCAGGGATGATCTCGTTGGATATGATGAAGCTGCCTTAAAATGGGGAAGTGACCTTTTCGATCATTATGTACAAAAATCCCGTAAGGTTACCTCAATATGAACCTATCAGGCAATAAGTCCACCTGCAATTGATCTTAGTCCGACTATTGTGGTTGATTCTCCATCTATCATGAACAGTCTTCTGGTAAGTCTGTTCTTTGTTTCGACCTCTACGGGTTCTGCAAAAGTTTTGATGTACAGCATTCCGATAATGAAACTATATCCAAGGATTATGGGTTCAAAGGCCAGTGTTCCTGTGATTATTGAAGCCAGCAGTATTGCATGAGACAGGATGTGAAGGCTGAACAACAGTATTTTAGCTTTCTTTTGTCCAAGTGCCACAGGTAGTGTTTTGATACCTGCCAGAGTATCGCCCTTTATATCCTTGAAATCATAGATTGCAGAGTTTACAAAGAGTTTGAGACCAAAATAAAGGAAAATCATTACAGGCGCGATTATATTTGTAGAATAAATACCTGCAATACCTGCAATAAATGCGCCCCACGTTGTACCGACAACGATATTCTTCATCCCAAGTCCACCTTTCAGCTTGAAATTGAATTTGCCGATCTTTGCACCTTTGCTGTAAAGATAACCTGTTATAAGAGGGAGAAATGCGAAAATTAACAGGCCATTTGCCGTGAGGATGGAGGCACCAACTAAAAAACAGATGAGAGAAATTGTCAGAGCTGTTTTCTTCGATGCACCCTTTAATTCGGGCCTGTTGGCCATATCTTCTTCAGCGTCCAATGCTCTGTCTATGGTATAAACAGCATAGATTATCAGTCCACCTGCAAGGCAGTTTAAAAATACGGATTGAATGTGTAATAAGAGAAAAGCGATGTGTATTCTTAAAGCTCCTGAGAAAGATACCAGTATGGAGCTTTTAAGAAGATCTATTGTTGGTGACAGATCAGTAAGTTGACGATTGTAGTTTTGTTCGTACTTCTTTACTAAAAAACCCGGAAGAGTCACTGTGCAGTTCGAGCTCATATGAATAATAGGGCTCAAACTATCTAATATTATTTTTTGAGTATAATATTATACCAATAAACTACTATTTTTTGATTAAAGATGCAACTACTCAGGCAAAATATTCAAACCAGCTATAATATGCCTGCACTATTTGTTTGTACCGATTATTTTTATGCACGAAAGGTGCAATCATTATCAACTTCTATAATTATTATAGTACTATTATTTATCTATATATAATTTTTGTGGGCACTGATTATACCAATGACAAAAAATGATTAACTAAACTATTGTTAATTAAAATCTACTATATATGCAGTAAAGTCCATTAAAAAATATAACGTGGTCTATATGAATAACACCACCAGGATTTGTGTGCCATTTATTCTATTTGGTTTTTATCTCTTGTTTATGGACTGATTTAAGGATCTATTGGTATGGAAGGTAATATCTCTGATTTGCATATGATCTTTCTTTGCACCCATCCTGAAAAAAATAATTGCGTACTTCCACATTGTTTTTCAAACAGTTATGGTCTGTCATTTCATTTTTGCCTTTGTGGGTCAGAAGATGAGAGAACTGTCGTTGCCATTCGCAACTATATAGCTGATGCTCTGCAGAATATATATCCGTTTGAAATGTCTTTTGTGCGTGATTTTTCTTTCAGGTTACTTGAAGATGTGAAAAAGCTCCCTTTTACTGCAAAAGGACCACGTTTAATGGTTAAAGTTCTGATAGAATGGATCTCTTTTGCAACATTGATCCTTTCTTCCAGAAAAATGATTCCTGCTGATCTAAAAGTGAAGATCAATTCAAATGATTGTGTCATTTCCTGCGGTTTGAATTAATATGTATCCGAATATTATGAAAAATGCCGGAGCTATAGGCAGTGTTTTGAAACCACTGTTCCACACGGCAATAGAACTTATCAGTGAAAGAATCCCACAGAATATAAGTACATATCCTGAAGTTCTGATATCAAGTTCTTTCTCTATATTTTCTTTTAGCAATTCATAGCCAGCCAGCATAATGCAAATAATGGCTGCAAGAGTCCATGCAAGTGTTCGTATCGAGGGGAGCAGTCCTCCCATGGATAGCAGTGTCATCTGTTTGATAATGCTGACGAAAATCGTACCATAATTGACATCAAAGTTGGCATAGAATACTGAGAACTTGATTCCCCATCCGCTAGAATAGGCAGAATAAAAATAAACTTCCCATGGAATGGCCAGGCATATAGGTGGCATTATTTTTCTTAGAAGTTTCAAGTCATTCGGTTGAAAATTTATATTCCGCATACATATGTATTGTATAAGTCAAAATATATATTATTATGCAAAGGGAAGTGCCTATATATTACTTTGTGTTCTATATATTCGGATGATTTACAAACATAAATGAGGGATTTCAATAGAAACCAGAAAAGTTCAGCAGACAGGTGGTTCTACATATATAATTTCTCTTCCGAAAAACTGGGCAGATAAAGTGGGTATCAAAACAGGTAGCAGGGTGACTTTACAGCCACAACCGGATGGTAAACTGGTACTTGATCCAATACATGATGCTCCTCCTGTAAGGAAGATCCAGATAGATGTTAGCGGGCTTATGGGTGATGCGCTCATAAGGGATATGATTGCAGCTTATCTTGCAGGTTCTGATATCATTGAGGTGAAAGCCGACAGAATCCTGGCAGAACAGAAGAATATTATCCGCAGTATGTGCTACAAGCTTATCGGGCCTGAGATCATCGAGGAAACTGCTAAAAAAGTAGTTATCCAGGACCTTTTGAATCCAGATGAGATCTCTATTAAAAAGAGTGTACGAAGGATGTATCTGATATCCAATTCCATGCACATAGATGCAGTAAAAGCAATCAAGACCCGTGACTCTGATCTTGCACTTGATGTGGACCAGAGGGATGATGATGTTGACAGACTTTTCCTTCTGATAGCAAAACAGTTCCGTTCCATACTACGTGGTGCAAGATTGCCTGACGCAGCAGAGACATCTATTGATGAATATCATGACCTCCGAATGGCAGCCGGTCCTATTGAGCGTATAGCAGACCATGCGCGTAAAATAGCAAAGGTTACTAATGTACTGGATGAGCCAATTCCGGATGATATTATGGAAATGATAGAGAATACATCTGAGATGTCAAGAAAGATCGTTGAGGATGCAATTGATGCACTGTATAATTTTGATGTGGAAATGGCAAATCAGGTAATAGACAGGGTTGCCCGCATGTCTCCTATGATCCACAAATTGAACGGTGCTATTCTAAAGATCGATTCTTATGGGTCAGTAGTTGCCCTTGGTACTGTGGTTGACAGTATTGACAGGACCGGCGATTACGGTTCAAATATTGCCGAAATTGCAATAAACTCTGCAATGTCAAGGATAGTATGATCTGAAAATACTCAATTTGCATGTTCAGATAATAAAAATTATATGTCAATGAGTGTTTATACTACTAAAATTATCCATAATTAAATATAATGCTACTTCACGGAGGGAATGAATGGGCGTAATCACATCGTTCAAGAGGAATTTTTCAGACCTTTTTAAAAAACTGTTTAATAAACAGAATGCCCGAATAGGGATATATGGACCGCCAAATGCAGGGAAGACAACTCTTGCTAACCGGATCTTAAGAGACTGGACCGGTGATGCAATGGGTTCTGTTTCCAATGTTGCTCATGAAACAAGAAGAGCAAGGCGCAGGGAAGGCGTGACAATTAACACCAATGGAAGCTCCATAACACTTGATATTATTGATACTCCCGGACTTGCTACAAAGATCGATTTCCATGAGTTCATGGAGCAGGGAATGGATGAGGCTGAGTCTAAGAGGCGCGCCAAAGAAGCCACTGAAGGTGTCATTGAAGCTGTAAAATGGCTTGAGAACCTTGATGGTGTTATTCTTGTCATGGATGCAACTGAAGACCCTTTTACCCAGGTAAATGTGACTGTTATTGGTAATATGGAAGCAAGAGATCTTCCGCTTCTCATTGTCGCTAACAAGGTGGATCTTCCGGAAGCTTCTCCTTCAACTATAAGAGATGCTTTCCCGCAGCATCCAATGGTTTCCATATCAGCCCTGGAGGGAAAGAACATAGAGACTTTCTATGAAGAACTTGCAAAGAGGTTCGGGTGATTGCAATGCAGGGCTTCCAGATGGATCTTGTATCAGAGCACAGGCTTTCTCAAATGTCACCTGTTGAAAAGGTCAGATTTATTATAGATGAGGTAAAAAGCGGAAAGATACTGGTCCTTGAAAAAGGTCTGAGTCCTGAAGAGGAAGCAAGCCTTATAGAGATGACAATGACTCTTATTGAGCCAGACGGTTTTTCCGGAATAGAGATGGAAAGTTATCCATCAGAAATGGACACATCCTTCCTCGGGAAGATCCTCAAAAAGAATACTCTCAAAACACGTCTGACTGTCATCGGGCCTGCTGATCAGCTAAAGACCTTGAAAAAGGATCGTAATATGATCAGTGCTCTCATTTCCACAAACAAATAATTTGCGTGAAGCAAATGGGTCAAAAATCAACGAAAGAAAATTTAATATCACCAAATCTTTCCCTGTCTTCTTTTGAGATGGGGCGAGATGATGTGAACGTAGTCTGTACCTACGGTAAAATATCCATATGGTTCGGAAGACAGGTGCCGGATATAGTTATAGGTCAGATACTTCTTGGTATCTCTAAGATTGACAAAGCGGCAATCCATGAACTTGAAATCATATGCGACTTCGATGAGATAATGGAATATGAAAGCAATGGCTATATTCTTGTTTCTTATGCGAAGTCAAAGGAGGGGTACAGAACAACTTTCAATGTTCCTTTTTCCAGCAAGAAAGCTCTTTTCCATCTAGCAGGTTCCATAACCGAAGAACTTAAAGAGAAGGACACTATCTTAGACTGCTACTGGACCGGCGATGACTCCGATATAATGCGTTTGTATGAGGAGTTAAACAATATCGAAGGCTGGAAACTTAAAAGCATCAATTATAAAGAGGATGCAAAAGAAAAAAATAGTGATATTATAATTTCTGATTGACCTGGTAAATTGAGGAACTCTGATGAAAGAAATCCATTTAACTGAATGTAAATACTTAACTTCTTCTATTTTATTGATGGCCGAACACCTTGAAAATGTGGCTAACAAGCTTGACAAGGATTCCGTCAGGCAGATGCTTGAGGATATAATGGGTGCAAGGCGCATCTTCGTGATGGGTGCAGGCCGCTCAGGACTTGTCGGAAGGGCATTTGCCATGAGGCTTATGCACCTTGGTCTCACATCACACGTTGTTGGTGAATCAACAACTCCTGCTGTCAGCAAAGATGATGTTGTCATAGCAATCTCAGGCTCAGGTCAGACTCGTTCTATTGCAAATCTGGGAAGAGTTGCTAAAGAGATCGGTGCAAAACTTGTTACCATCACAACCAATCAGGACTCAACCCTTGGTGAGTTGTCAGACACAGTAATTGTTCTTCCGGGAAGGACAAAGGATGATGCAGGTGGCTATGTTGAACGTCACATGCGTGGTGAATATACATATCTTACTCCTCTAGGTACTTCTTTTGAAACTTCATCAAGTGTTTTCCTTGATGCTGTTATTGCAGAGCTTATCTACATAACAGGCGCTTCAGAAGAAGGACTCAAGTCAAGACACACAAATATTGAATAGATGCAAAGTGATAATATGCCTGATTCGAAGTTCGCACAAAGGGTTCTGGGTATTGATATTTCCGGGATAAGAAAGATGTTTGAGGGCGCAGGTACAAATTCTATAAATCTTGGTCTCGGACAACCTGATTTTGATACGCCGAAACACATTAAGCAGGCTGCTATCGATGCTATCAATGAAGGTTTTACCGGCTATACTCCAGGTCCCGGCATTCCTGAACTTCTTCAGGCTTTGAGCTCCAAATTCAAAGAGCAGAATTTTTTTGATGTTTCTCCGGATGAGATAATCGTAACTTCCGGTGCATCAGAAGCTCTTGAACTTGCCATTGCATCCCTTGTAAATCCGGGTGATGATGTGATGATAGCAAACCCGGGTTTTGTTTCTTACAATTCTCTTGTAAATATTATGGGTGGAAATGTAGTACCTCTACCTCTTGCTGATGACCTGACCATCAGTCCTGAAACTGTTATGGAGAATATAACTCCGAAAACAAAGGCGATGGTAATCAATTCTCCTGCAAATCCAACAGGTGCGGTGCAGAGTAAGGCTGACATGAAGGCATTTGCGGAAATAGCAGACGATCACAACATCACAATAATCTCAGATGAGGTGTACGAGCATTTCATCTATGAGGGTGAACACGTAAGTCCTGCTCAGCTCTCAGATAATGTGATAACAATTAATGCAGTGTCCAAAACATATTCTATGACCGGATGGAGAATAGGTTATGTTGCTGCCAGAAAAGAGTACACTGAGCAGATGATCAAGGTTCATCAGTATGTGCAGGCGTGTGCCAATTCAATTGCGCAGAAGGCAGCATATGCAGCGATCTCAGGTCCGATGGATTCTGTCTATGCAATGCGTGATGAGTTCAAGGCTCGCAGGGATATGCTTGTTGAAGGTCTGAACTCTATCGGACTTAAATGTGAATCTCCAAAAGGTGCTTTCTATGCTTTCCCTGAAGTTCCTGAGGGAGCAACATCAGGAGAGATCGCTTCAAAATTAATCTCAAACGGAGTAATAGTTGTCCCTGGTACTGCCTTTGGTGACCGCGGAGAAGGACACATACGTCTTTCCTATGCATCATCAATGGACAATTTAAAACAAGCTCTTGATATAATGGAAAAAGTATTGTGATGACTTTTTAATAGTCATCTATTATCTCATTTTCTTTAACTGCTTCTTTTTCTTCGATGGCTTTTTTGACCATTTCTATAAGAGTTGAAGTTACTTCTTCGACACCTTCGTCGGTTGCAGTGGACATTTTCATGTCTACAAAATCAAGTTCCCTGAATTGCGGCAGATCTGCCTTGTTAGCAACAACGAGTACCGGTAATTTGAATTCACTGTGAACGTCTTCAAGCATGCGCTTCTGGTCTTCGATCTCATAACCGCAGGTCTCACTTGCATCAATGATGAAAAGAACAACAGCATCAAGATTCTTCAGTGCTGTGATTGCCTGAAGCTCAATTTCGTTGCGCTCTGACATTGGTCTGTCAAGAAGACCTGGCGTGTCCATTACCTGATATCTATCATTACCTACAAAGAAATGTCCTATTGATACTCCTTTTGTTGTAAAGGGGTAAGACGCTATCTCAGGTGTTGCACCTGTTACTTTTGTAACAAAGCTGGATTTTCCTATGTTGGGATAACCTGCAACGACAATAGTTGGTTCATCATGTACTGAAGGTAGTTTCCTGAGTTTGTTACGGGCCTCATTTAAGAATTTGAGGTCCTTGCTGATTGAACTTATAATGGATGCAAGACGTCCGAAACATTGTTTCCTGATAGGCAGAGGGTCTCTGCTCTTTCTCATCTTTCCTACATGGTCTCTTGCGACTTCGTGTATCTTTGCGCTGGCCCAGTCAAGCCTGCTAAGGGATCTTCTCATATCATCCACACCCACCACTACATCTGCAAGTTCATAATAGAATGGTGGCAGGTTCTCAAAAGTTGGGAATCTTCTGACTATATTCTTCAGATTATCTGTGAGTATATTGGCAGCTGTAAGTATCATTGATTCATTTGCCTCAAGAGCTGTCTTCCTTCCGGTTATTTTCTTTCCCGTCATTGCTCTTGTGGCTCTTCTGAATGCCTTGTCCAACAATTCGTCAGAACTTGGCACTGTATTAATTTTCTCAAAGATCATGTTTCTTCCTGTCTTGGCTTCAAATCACTTCAAAATATAAATCCCTATTCCTATATATACAATATTTACAAATTATCTATTTGGTACTCACCTGCGGAGATACTATACTATGTTTTATATATCTCCTTTGAGTATCTATAAACTATATTTGAGTTTATGGACCGGTGATTTAGTGGAACTGACTCCTATTCAGAAAGATATTCTTATTGCATTGATCAATCTCCAGAGGGAAAAAGATCGTGCTGTAAAAGGTGAAGAAATTGCAGAACTCATTAGCCGAAACCCAGGTACAGTCCGAAATCAGATGCAATCTTTGAAAGTCCTTGGTCTTGTTGAAGGCGTTCCCGGTCCGAAAGGCGGATATAAAGCAACAGGCGAGGCCTATGAAGCTTTAAGTATCACAGCAATGGACCATGAGGCAAGTGTTCCTATTTACAGGAACGATAATCTGGTAGATGGGGCAACAGTAGCTGAGATTAGTTTTACAACAGTGAGGCATCCTGATCTTTGTCATGGTATGATAAAAGTACTTGGAAACATAAAGAGTTTTGAACAGGGAGATCTTGTTCAGGCAGGTCCGACACCTGTTAACAAACTGGTGGTTCGGGGAGAGGTAGTCGGAAGGGACGATACACAGAACACTCTTGTTTTCTCTATAAGTGAAATGATATCTCTGCCAAAAAAACCTGTTAAAAACTATGCCCGGACAGATATGATTTCCATAAGTATGAATGCGACCATTCAGGAAACAGCCCGCATTTTAGTGGATCGCAGTATTCATGGCGCACCTGTTGTCGATGAGGGTGATAACATCCTTGGGGTAGTTACTTTTACAGATATTGGAGATGCTGTGGCTAGTGGAAAGATGACTGCAAAGGTCAAGGATATAATGACCCGTGATCTCATTACACTGGATTCAGAAACATCTCTTTATGACGCCGTGAAAATGTTTGACGTTCACAATATAGGCTTTTTACTGGTGTCTTATGATGGTGTCCCAAAGGGAATCCTGTCCAAAAAGGATGTATTCCATGAACTGACCGTGTACTGATATTAAAAATAAATTAAAAGGAATTATTTCCTTCTTTTTTTAAGTTCGGTGGCAATTTCTTCAAGGTTTATTCCCTTTGCCACGAACATAACAATAAGGTGGAATAAAAGGTCTGATGATTCGTATATCATCTCTTCCTTATTCTCACTCTTAACTGCAAGAATTGTTTCTATAGATTCCTCGCCAACCTTTTCCAGTATTTTGTCAATACCTTTTCTGTGATTGAGTAAAGAACATACGTATGAGTCTTCAGAAGGATTCTCTTTTCTGTCTGTTACTATGTCGTAAAGCTCGTTAAGTATTGAGAGATCAGTTTCAGGCATGATTTATCCTTTCCTGATAGAAAGTAATCATATTACATCTTTATGGTGCACAGTTCAAACGGGCAACCCAAAAGATGATTTTTGAAGGTAAACAGCTTAAAAACAGTTATAGTGACGTTGGTTGTAATCCACACACAATATGACGGGATAGTGTTGGTTATACCAACGTCTGGAACTATCATATAAATTTGTGTAATATATCTTTTGTGGTCTCACAGTTGAAAAAAAGAAAAGGCGGAGTTCAGATCTTCCTCGGATCTGTGATTTCTCCTGTGAGTGCTGATGCTGCAGCGGTTGCTGGTGAGCTCAGGTATACGAAGGACTGTGGGCTTCCCTCACGTCCCTTGAAATTACGGTTGGATGTTGCAAGTCCGACCTCACCTTCACCGAGAAGTCCGAAAGAACCTCCCATACACGGTCCACAGCATGGTGCTTCAACAATTGCTCCTGCTTCCATGAACTGCTCAATGTAGCCTGCTCTGAGAACCTTCATGTATTCAGTTCTTGATGCAGGGATGATAAGAAGCCTTACACCCTTTGCAACAGGTTCGTCACCCATCATCTTTGCAACAACTTCGATATCCTCGAATCTTCCGTTTGTACATGAACCTACAAATATCTGGTCAACCTTTGTACCTTCAACTTCTGTTACAGGCTTAACGTTGTCTACATTGTGTGGACATGCGACCTGTGGTTCAAGGTTGCTTATGTCATACTTGTGAAGTTCACAGTCTGCACCTTCATCAGACTTCCAGTATGGGTCAAACTCATAGTCTGGTATTCTTTCCTTGAGGTATGCTTCTGTAACTGCGTCAGCTTCAATGATACCTGCCTTACCGCCCATTTCAATAGCCATGTTGGAGATGGTCATACGTTCGGACATTGGCAGTGAGCTGATAGCTGAACCTGCGTATTCTGCTGCCTTGTATCTTGCACCTTCTGCACCCACGTCTCCGATGAGATGGAGGATGATGTCCTTTGAGTAGACATGTTCCGGAAGCTTTCCTTCAACTTCGAACCTGATAGTCTCAGGTACTTTGAACCAGAGTTTTCCTGATGCAAAGACAGCTGCCATATCAGTTGAGCCGATGCCTGTTGAGAATGCACCCAGTGAACCGTATGCACAGGTATGTGAGTCAGAACCTACTACAAGGTCTCCTGGTTTGACGTGTCCCTTCTCAGGCATAACCTGGTGGCAGACACCTTCGTAAACGTCATAGTTGATAATGCCTTGTTCCTTTGCGAACTTTCTGAGCATTATATGGTTCTGTGCAGCATTGAGTGAGTCTGCAGGAACCTGGTGGTCGAAAAGAATTACGATCTTACTTGGATCCCATACTTTCTTCTCTTCCTTGTCCCTCATTATCTCGTAGAATCCATCTACTGCAAGAGGTCCTGTGATGTCGTGGGTCATTGCCCTGTCTATATTGGCCAGTACGAATTCTCCGGCTTTTACCGTTTTCCCGGCAGCCTTTGAAAAGATCTTCTCAGAGATCGTCATAGGTTCATTATTAGTGGACATGTTTATTCCTGCATAATGTTTATTCATTATAAATCAATCGATAAACTGGAATTAAGTGTAAATTCGAGTTAATTCAGATTTTTTTTCTAATCCTACAGCTTCCCTCACTATAATGGATAATGTAATTTAAGTACCCTTGCTTCAGGTCAGATTCAGCAATATTAAGACTATTGTCGCCTGTTTTGAATCCGATGTAGTTCTTATATGTAAGTATGGTGTCCTCTAATTCCAGAATATATCTTTTGAGCACTAGCTCTGCAAGCTCACAACTTTCCTGGTGGCTTATTTCTTTTCCAATACCTTCGCATTCCGAAGTGTTGAGCTTAAATCCTTCTATGTAGAATGGATACGTACTGCACAAAAGGGGTCTTAGTTTGTAAATCCCACAACGGTTATTTGTGGCATCATCTGGAATGAAAGAGCAATCTCCGTTCTTCTTACGTTTCAGCATCCATCCGAATGTATGGATATTGCCATCTTCATCAATGAGTCCGTCTGCTGAATTTATCTTGCATTCTTCTTCAGGAGATTCAGCTTCAGTGATAAAAGGTTCTGCAATCTCTTCCCATTTGAGATCACTTTCATTTTCGATATTATGTATCTCTGTGGTGGTTATAGCAACCCGGTTGTCTCCAAAATCCCTGCGACAGCATTTTCCACACATTATGCATTGAAATCCTATATTGTAGATCTGATCTGCAATTTGCTGCACGTTTATCTTTTTAACAACACCAAGCTCTGTTTCAAGCTCATGGATAAGGATTTCTTTTAATTTCTCATTCATCTGCTTATCTGAATGTTTTCATCATTTATCTTTAGTAAGGTTGAACTTCACAGAGAATCCATTCATAAATTTGTTGTGTTACGTATGTTTTCACTTTTTTTATTGTGACCACTGTGTGAATCTGGTAATACCCTGTATTATGTGGTATTATTTTGTAAGAGCATATAATTTACGCAGTTTAATACGTAATCTCTTTGTATTCGCGTGTATGCTCTTGCATTTATTTACGATTCGTCTGAGAAATTGTTCTTATATGGTTTATAGGTTGAAATATAAAATGTGCCATATTGCAGCCTGATATATATACTGAAATATATGTGAGATATAATATATTATTTATCATCTATGTAATATGCTCTATATTCTATAGTATATATTCTTATATTCAATAACTTAAAAAGACAACAGAAGAGCCTACTCATCGGTCTCTTCTACACCCACGGCTGACAGGAATCTTTTGACCACAGATTCATTGACAAGCCTTAATAATGTCTGGCGGTCCTTGGATGCACTGAATACTCCAAGCGGGATCTGTGCGGCTGCAGCAGTTGCGTGTCCTCCACCGGAATCCTCTCCGAAAGCTGTTTTCATTACATCTCCCAGATTTACCCTGATATCATTGCTGCGACCGGAAATGTATATCTTTTCGTCAGTAACTCCGAATACAATGGATGTTGATATGCCTTCAAGGTTCAGCAGGTAGTCCGCTGCCTGAGGCAAGGTGTCCCTGGTTCGAATACTTCCCACATTTGAGAGCAGATAGCTCCCGATAACCTGTCTGCTGTTGATAGCTTCACCAAGAACATCAAGGGTTTCAATTGACATTGAAGGACGTTCCAGTTGCTCCAGCACATCATGATCTGATAAAGGATATAGGTATGAAGCCGCTGAAAGGTCTGAAGAATCGGTGTTCCTCTTAAAATCAAGGGTATCAGTTCTGATGCCATAAAGAAGTGCAGTTGCCAGTTCACTGTCAATATCAATATTGAGTTCCTGCAGGTATTTTGTCAGGATTGTAGCAGAAGCACCAACATGTGGTCGTATGTCTATATAATCTGCATCTATATCTGCATCAGGAAGAGGATGATGGTCTATTATTATGTTCACATGAGTCTCGGACGGAAGTGAATTATTTGCTCCTGGTATTGAACAATCGACAAGAGCAAGGTTCTCATAATTTGTAAATCCCACATCTTCAGATCTGAAAAGGTCGATTCCAAGTAAATTCACAAATGCTTTGTTCTCCTGATGACCGATCTCTCCATGATATATGATATCTGCAAGCACGTCAAAATGGTTGGCAATTGTTTTCAGTGCAAGGGCGCTGGATATAGCATCAGGATCGGGATTATCATGGACCACGATACCAAGCTTCTTTGTTTTATTTGCTTCAAACCATTGTGTGAGTTTATTACCTCTGCGCATTGCCTCTGCGCGTTCAAGTGATCTTGAAAGGGATTTTGCTACCATTCTCGGAGGCATTATAACAAGGTCTGCCCCAAGGGTTTCCATTTCCTGCATGTTGATCACATCAGGAGCTCTAACCACACAGTAGATATCCGATGATACTTTTTCCCTGATGTTCTTAAGGGCTACTTTGTTTGCCTTCGGATCAGAACTCAATATCAGAATACCTGCAAGGTTTTTGGTGTTTATTATGTCAAAGAGATGAGGATCGCTGACATCACCAACCATAGCTTCATATGCTTCCTCACGAAGTGTTTCAACCTTCTGAGAGTCCTTATCAACGATAATAAGCTCCTTGTCAAGTTCCCTGAGTTCCTTGGCTAATGCAAATCCAAAACTTCCACTACCAAGGATAAGGTATGTGGGCTTGATTTTAGTTTTGTCAGTTGCGTTAATCTCCTTTGCAACGTTGTTAATATAATAACCTCCATCTGGTTAAGGGTCATATTTGCATAAAACAATTTTGAATAAAATAACAGAAATAATACATTAACTGATAAATAGAATGCAAACTAAGGAATAAATAGGTAACCATGTTCTCTATCACTTCTTCAAAAATGCGCTCAATTGATGCTAATTGCTCATATCTTGGACAAATACCTGTGCAGCTTATGGAAAATGCCGGTGCCTCAATTGCAAGGGAGATAATTTCAAAGATAAGTTCCGGTAAAGTCCTTTTTGTTGCGGGAAGGGGAAACAACGGAGGAGATGCTTTCGTTGCTGCGCGTCATCTTGCAATGAATAAGAACTATGATGTTAAACTAATAATCCTTGGACATTCATCCCGCATAAGAACGGAAGAATCAAAACAGAACTTTTCTCTTCTCCAATACAGCGGCCTTACAGAAATAAAAGAAATCACAGATTCAAAGGAACTTGAAAAATATCCCGGCTGGATGAATAATGACATCATCGTTGACGGAGTACTGGGTTCCGGAATAAAAGGTGTACCCAGGGAACCTGAATCCACTGCAATTGATTTGATCAATTCCTCCAATTCATACATAATTTCCATAGATTCCCCATCAGGGTATGATTTAGATGGAGGAAAGTTTGTAAAAAGTGTGATTGCAGACCTGACAATCACATTCCACAAAATGAAAACAGGCCTTGAACTTCCGAATTCTGAAAAGTATGCAGGTCAGGTAAAAGTTGCTCCAATAGGTGTTTGCAGGGATGCCGAAGAATATGTGGGAATGGGAGATTTGATGTCCCTTGCATGCAGGAATAAAGATTCTCACAAAGGCAATTCCGGAAGAGTTCTCGTTGTCGGTGGAGGCGCTTACTATGGTGCTCCTGCTCTTGCAGCTATGGCAGCACTCCGGACAGGTGCCGATATTGTAACAGTTGCAGTACCGGAAAATGTTGCCGATACTGTTGCTTCATTCTCACCAGATCTCATTGTAGTACCACTTGAAGGTGAAAGATTAAATCCATCAAATATTCCTGTCATTAAAAACTTGCTGCAAACCCATGATGTTGCTGTTATAGGTCCGGGTCTTGGGAGGGAGAAAGAAACTCAGGAAACAGTGGAACAGCTTCTGCCTCTATGTAGGAAAGCTGTTGTTGATGCAGATGCGCTCTTTGGGCTGAAGTTACCCATAAAAAGTGAGGTAAAATTCATCCTGACGCCTCATTCTGCCGAGTTCTCGAGGCTTTCAGGTTCAGATGTTCCGAAAGAACTCGATTCTAAAAAGAATCTTGTCAATCAGTTTGCTTCTGGAAAAGATGTTACGGTCATTCTGAAAGGAAAGACCGACATAATCTCTGATGGAACAGTTACCCGGCTTAACAGAACAGGCAATGCCGGAATGACTGTTGGTGGCACAGGGGATGTACTGACTGGTATTACAGGTGCTCTCTTTGCAGTCAATGATGCTATGGATGCTGCTTCATGTGCTGTTTTCATTAACGGTTCAGCCGGTGATCTTGCATTTGAGGAAAGAGGTAACGGTTTGCTTGCGACAGATATAATTGACCGGATAACCGATGTTATATTAGGTGTATTATAATGGAGCGGGAAAGCAGAAAAATTAGTGTGGATATTGAAAGAAAGTGGATACGTATTATTGTCAGTCATGGTAAGGATGAGGAAATACTCAAACTTAAAATTGATGAGGCGCGCAGTCTGAAAGAACAACTAAATACTACTATTGAGGATTACCTGCAGAGACAAAATATTAGAATTGATTAAAAACGGTGATTAATTGGAAGCCACATTCACACATATTGAGAACGATCGCGCGGTCATGGTGGACATTAGTAAAAAGGATACAATTGTCAGAAAAGCAATAGCTTCTGGTGATATTGTCCTCAATGATGCAACCATTGAGAAGATACGCACAGGAAATGTTGAAAAGGGAAATGTGTTTTCCACCGCACGCGTGGCTTCTATTATGGCGGTAAAAAAGACTCCTGAACTTATTCCAATGTGCCACCAGATTCCAATTACCAAAGTGGATGTGGATTTTTCAATTCATGGGAACATCGTTCGTGCAACTGTTGAGGTACGTTCCGTGGGAAAGACAGGTGTTGAGATGGAGGCTCTTACAGGTGTCTCGGTTTCCCTGCTGACAGTCTGGGACATGGTTAAGTCTGCAGAGAAAGATGAGACCGGGAACTATCCTGCTACTGGGATTCAAAATATAAAGGTTCTTGAGAAAGTCAAAATGAACCAAAAATAATGTATTTGAGGGATGCATTAGGGTGCATTCCAAATCACTCTGATCAATTATCAAATTTAATTATTAATCAAATCTTAAAGAGGTAAATTATTTGAAAATTATAGGAGGACCAGCATCCCAGGCTCTTTCATCAAGGGTTGCAAGAGAACTTAATATTGAGCCTACTGTATGTGACTTCACAAGGTTCCCTGACGGCGAACTGTATTCACGTATACTTGATGAGGACGTGGATGAAGTTACTATTGTCCAGAGTACAACAACGGATTCTGATCTTGTTGCATTATTACAGCTTATTGACGCCTGCGAGGATTCACCTGTCATAAATGTGGTTATACCATACATGGGTTATGCCAGACAGGATAAAAAGTTCAAGACCGGGGAACCAATAACTGCCAGGGCTATTGCAAGGACAATTAATGCGGACAGGATATTCACGGTCAATATACATGAGGCAAGTGTTCTGAATTATTTTAATGCTGATGCATTCGATCTTGATGCTTCCCGTCTTCTGGGTTATCATATAAGGTCACTGAACCTGTGTAACCCTCTGATTGTATCACCTGACAAGGGAGCAATAAATCTTGCAGAGAACACAGCTACCGATGTAGGCCTGGAATTTGACTATCTTGAAAAGACAAGGCATTCCGGTGATTCAGTTACTATCAAAGCAAAGAATGTCGATGTAATGAACAGAGACATTATTATTATCGATGACATGATTGCAACCGGCGGAACAATGGCAGAATCCATCAAATTGCTGAAATCCCAGGGAGCGAAGGATGTCTATCTCGCATGTGTGCATCCGGTTCTCGCAAGAAATGCTGTGTTGCGCCTGTACAATGCAGGGGTAAAAGATATTATAACCACCGACACAATAGAAAAGGTACAGAGTTGTGTCAGTGTGGCACCTTTGATAGCCAATGCTTTAAGAAGTATATGATAATTAATATATTGAGGTTTGATCATGACGTTGCCTGATGTTTGTCCCAAAGACGGTGTTTCCCAGTGTAAGAAAAAAGCCTGCCATCTTTACGTAGTAGAGTGGCGTACAGGGGATGAGCAATGTATCATAGGATATCAGTCAACTCACAAAGAGCTTACAAGATCAACCCCAATGGAAGATACTTATGCTGAAAAAACACGTCTGAGGCTTGAAAAACAAGAAAGAAAACCCTGGCCTGAACCCGGGCAGACTCCTGAAAAGCGCCAGCATCTTCAACGGAAGCCAGTTTCTGAAGAAGGTCCCACAGAGATAGTTGCAGAACTCCCATTAAAAGAACCGGTATCTTCGGACGAAAGTGAAGAGATTGTGGTAAATGATAAAGATACCACGGTTTTTGAGTCTCGTAAAGATGATTCAAAAAATGAGAAAAAAAGAAAGTCTCTGGATGAAGTGATGGATATGGACCTTCCGGATGACTATGAAGAAAAGTTCTGGGATTAATTGTTTTTAGTGTTTCATGAAGGCTGGAAAACTTTGCAGAGTATATGATCTGCTTCTGGATGAACTCGGACCACAATACTGGTGGCCTGCAGAGACAGCTTTTGAAGTTGTTGTAGGGGCCATACTTACTCAGCAGACAAAATGGACCAACGTGGAAAAGGCCATCTCAGGTTTGAAAGAACACGGTCTGATGGAAGTTGATTCCCTTGCTGGTGCTGATATTGAGTTGCTCGAGGAACTTGTGCGTTGTTGTGGTTTCTACAGACAAAAATCTTCCCGGTTGAAAGGAATGGCAGCTTTTTTTGCCGATTATGGAATGGAAGAGGTATTTTCAATGCCTGTGGAAAAACTCAGAAGGACCATGTTATCCCTAAAAGGAGTTGGCAACGAAACTGCTGATAGTATTGTGCTTTATGCTGCCGGTAAACCAAAGTTCGTTATTGATGTCTATACTACTCGTATGATGAAGTGTATCGGTATTGAAGGGAATTATATGCAGCTGCAGCATATGTTTGAGACAGAGATTCCGCAGGATGTAGATATATATAAGGAATATCATGCTCTCATAGTTGAATATTCAAAAGCCTATTGTGGCAAAAAAAGATGTAATGAATGTATTCTGAAGGATTTAGATGAGAATGGATATTGATACTTACTATAAAATATATGACAGACTGGAGACCGTTGATGATGTTAAAAACTTATCCAGACAGTTCTCACAACCCATAGGAACAATTCATTCTATACTAAATCAGAAAACTGTTACAAAGGTCAAGAAAAATTTCTCTAGAATAAAGAACAAAAGTCCACGGCACCTGAGGCAATGGAAAAAAGGTAAAAGTATAGTTCAGATCGCAAGGAAGAACGATATTCCCGCAACTCTTATGGTTTCCATGCTGCTCAAGGAGATGGGTATCCCAAAGAAAGGTTTCATCAGGAATCTTGATGAACAACCAGAAGGTCGCCTCAAAAAAGAGGTGATTGCAGCATTGGATTCTGATTTCTTCTTTTCCCCCAAAGCTCATGAAATGCATGCAGAGAAAGGTAAGATGGGAGAGGCCATTTTAGCGGAATGGCTTGATGAATGTGGTATATCATACAGATCAGAGGATGATCTGAGGGATGAAGGCTTTTTAAAAACACCTGATTTTTTCCTGGATGAGGAAATTGAGATCGATGGTGTAACTATTTCCTGGATAGAAAGCAAGGCTCTTTTTGGTGATGAAAAGGAGCATGAATATTATATCAAAAAACAGTTCAGGGAATACGAAGAGAATTACGGCGTCGGTATGATCGTTTACTGGTACGGTTTCATAGATTCGCTCAGCTACAATGGAAATCTGATAAAAGATTACAGGTTCTTTGATAAAGAAAGGGATACGGTAGAAGAACTTCTGAATTTCAAAACATACTGGTGATTATTTTTGAATTATTGGTCTTTCTTTATTCTTTTTTCAGTTCAGACATGACTTTTTTCGTATATACCTGATATACACCCTCTTCATCATACACTACAACTTCTTCGTTGATGGTGGCATGGTTTGCATGGACCACCAGAAATGGCCAGAGCTCATTACTTTCAGGGTCACGCTGGTTCTTCATGTTGAAAATATCCTCTGAGGTACTTAATGAGATCCTGTGCATATTTTCGGTAATACGTGTCATATTTTACTGAACAGTAATTTTTTATTAATATCTTTCGTGTTGCAATTATATGAGGCAGGAATCTGTCCTCAAAAGGACAAAAAATCCTGTAAGATTCCGTTTGGGATTTTTGCCATAAGCAAAGATTATAATAGTAACAATCATCTTAGATTACTGACTCCGGGTCATCCGGTAATTTCAATACTTACAATAATATTGTTCATTAACACTCTTATTCATATATCGGTGAAATTATGGCAGAAATTACACACTGGGCAGATGTCATAGCAGACGAGGTGCTGGCAAAGGATAAAAAGCACCTTGTTGCAACAGGCATCACGCCCTCAGGTCACATTCATATTGGTAACATGCGCGAGGTTGTAACTGCAGATGTAGCATTCAGGGCTCTTGAAGATAAAGATGCGGAAGCTGAGTTCATCTACATTGCAGACACATACGACCCATTAAGAAAGGTCTATCCTTTCCTGGATGAAAGTTATGAAGAGCATGTAGGAAAACCACTTTCTGAAATTCCATGTCCATGCGGTAATCACAAGAATTATTCCGAACATTTCCTTGAGCCTTTCCTTGCAGCACTTGAACATCTGGGAATCCACCCGAAGGTCTACAGGGCAGATGAGCTTTACAAAGAAGGTGTCTACGTAGAAGCTATCAAGCAGGCCCTTGAGAAAAAGGATGAGATTGCAGCGATCCTGCAGAAGAGGTCCGGTAAGACTCCTGCAGATACATGGAACCCGTTCAACCCGATCTGCAATGATTGTGGCAAGGTCAACACAACCACAGTAACCGGTTTTGACATCGATGCGGAAACCGTGGACTATGAATGTTCTTGCGGAAGCAAGGGAACAGTTTCAATGAAGGGTGGTGGAAAACTCACCTGGCGTGTTGACTGGCCGGCAAGGTGGAAGGCACTTGGCGTTACTGTTGAACCATTTGGTAAGGACCATGCTTCAAGAGGCGGTTCATATGATACCGGAGAGGCCATTTCCAGAGAGATATTTGACTATGAGGCACCACATCCAATAGTTTATGAATGGATCATGCTGGGTAAGAAAGGTGCAATGTCATCTTCAACTGGTGTTGTAGTTTCAATATCAGATATGCTTAAGGTGGTGCCACCTGAAGTACTGCGTTACCTGATTATCCGTACAAAGCCTGAAAAGCACATCAGATTCGATCCTTCATTACCTTTGCTCACACTTGTGGATGAGTTCGAACGTCTTCACTCAAGCGACAAGGCAACGTCTTATGATAAGAGAATGATCGAGCTTTCACATGCAGCAGGACTCTGCCATACAGATATTCCGTTCAAACACATGACAACAATCTATCAGGTTGCTGCAGGTGACTTTGATAAGATCATGAATATCGTGAAAAGAGCAGGATACGACACAAGCAATGAGAAATGCATACGTGAGCTTGTTGACAATGTTGGCAAATGGCTTGAGATGTACGCACCTGATAATGCTAAGTTCAGTGTACAGGAAGAGCTTCCGGTAAGCACTTCACAGCTCAGTGATTTCCAGAGAGCTTTTCTCAGTTCATTTTCAACCATACTGGATAAGAGCGGTGAACTGAACGGTGAGGACTATCACAATCTTGTGTACTCAGCAAAGGAAACAGGTTCAGAACTCAACACAATGATAGCTGAATCACTGAATGTTGATGCAGAATCACTTGAAGTAAGTCCAAAGCAGCTCTTCAAGGCAATCTATATTTCAGTTCTTGGACAGCCTTCAGGACCTAAGGCAGGATGGTTCCTTTCATCACTTGAAAAGGACTTCCTTGCAATTCGCTTTAAGGAAGCAGCAGAGTATAAGCCCTGATCCTGATTATGGCAAACAATTCTTTCCCGGGCAAAGACCTTCAGGGCAAGTCTCATTTTCTTGCCTGGGATGAAGAATACAAACATGTGACCTGGGGTGGTCCTAGGTCGATATCAATGCTGGAAGGTTTTATCTCTTCCAGTTCACTAATTCTTGACCTTGGCTGCGGGAACGGCAGGTTCCTTTTGCCGCTTTCCCGTAAGTATAATGCGATCGGTACAGATGTCTCTGCAACTGCAGTTCAAAGGGCCAGGGAATATCTAATAAAAAGCAATGTTGAAAGCGATAAAAGAGCTGGATGCCTTGCTTCGAGTATAACCTCGCTTCCCTTTTCTGAAAATTCATTTGACGCAATTCTGTGTATTGGGGTTTTGCAGCACCTTCTGGAAGATGAAAGAAAACAGGCAATTTCTGAGATTAAAAGAGTGATGAAAAGCGATGCAATTTTTGTGCTGGAAGTTTTCGGAACTGAAGATATGAGATACGGTGGTGAATCTGTGGAAAAAGATACTTTCATCAGAAAAAATGGAATCATATACCACTATTTCACTCGTAATGAACTGGCATCACTGCTGGATGAATTTGATATATTAGAAATGAAGGATCTGGTTTCAGAAAAAAAGTTTCATGGCGAGCCACACAGGCGCCATCAAATAAGAGTAATTGCAAGTCTTTAGAATGCGATTCCAAGATAGTTCAGGGCAATAATAAGAAGTGCTCCTACTACACCACCAATTGCACACACAAGAACAACTATCCACGTGTAAGCTATATTGAGGCCAAGCACAAGATTTGCAACAACCAGTATGATAAGACCCAGAACTGTGTTGATTACCATGCTCTTTATTGTCTTCAGTACCTTCCAGAGAATGATAGCGACTATTATAGCCACTATAAGAGTTATTATTTCGGTTACCATAAACACCACTTTTATATTGCTATGATAAGTATTTAATTGTTACTAAAAAATCAGAGTCTGTTAGTGTCGTTCAGGAATTTATTGATCTTTTCTTTCATGTCATCAATGTTGTGATACTCTTTGCAGATAATCCTCTTATCCCCAAGAAGCATCGCAGAAACATTAGCTTCAGGGACGTGCAGACACAGAACAGGAATTTTCCTTTGAAGCGCACTGCAGATCTCATATCCAACACCAATTGAAGGTGTGCTCACCTCTGCTATCATGCACTCACTCTTTTCAAGGAATCCCATATCCCTTATGTATATCTCTTCCTCGGAAAGCAATGATTCTGACTTTTCAAGCTCTGGGTCAGCAACATGCCAGCTAAGCACTTCATGGCCTCTATTCTGAAAATAATTGCACATCTCAATGTAAGTGGATAACATCTGTCTTCCACCCCGAATTGAAGCTGAAAGGAATATTCTCATTTCACACCTCTATGGTAGTGTCCTCTGGTGTGGAACTCACTGATATCTTTTCCATGCCAGAGATGTTTAGTATCACCTGTGTAGTAGGCATCAATATTAGCTCTGTATGCCCTTGTGACCATACTAACATTGTAATCATCCATGTTTGTGGCATCGATCCTGAGTCTGGAAAGACCAGTTTTGATAAGCTGAGGTACATCCTCAAGTAAGCAGAGTTCTCTTGAGTTGAATATGTGGGTCCTGCATTCAGAGTCTGTTCTGATTGGGAATTCATATCCTTTCTCATCAATTATCTCAAACTTGCCACTCTTGCACTGGGAATTACAGTTGAAACCGTTCTCATTGCCCTCGCCAAGAATGCCACCTATCAGGCAGTGTTCGGATTCCATTATCTGTATTTGTCCATGGACGATGTATTCACAATCTCCGTATGCTGCGATCTCAAGTATCTGTCCAAGATTCATTTCAGTTGAGAGTGTAACAGTGTCTGCTCCTTTTTTATTAAAAGCCTGAACTGTGTGCTTATTGAAAACATTCATGGAACTGTCAGTTAGTATTTTCAGACCGGAATCCCGTGCGATTTCAAGGACACCAAAATTCGCTGCAATAATACCCTCAAATCCCAGTTCCTTTGCAAGTTTTATTTTTTCTTTCACATTCTGTAAATCTGAATTTTTTGTGATGATCGGTGTATGCAGATATAGAGGGATGTTTTTTTCACAAGCACCCTCTATCATAAATTTCCAATCATTACTTTGAAGCTCTTTAAGTGAAGCATCAATGTAAACAAGATCTGCTCCGCTTTTCATAGCCGAAGCGAGAGCATCAGCATTTTTAACACTAACAGAAAGCAGTATCCTTTTCTCTTCTTTCTCGTCTGCTATCTCAGTTTCTTCACTCTGCTCTTCCTTAATTTCAGAACTTATTTCATGTGCCGGTCTTCTGAACTTTTCGATTCTAATTTTTTCCAGTTCGTCAGTAGCTTCAGTTCTTGCATTGTTCAGTTCTTTTATTGGAATGAATGCATCATCCGGCATGTCAACTTCAATTTCCTGAGTTTCAAAAACAGTATTTCCGGTTTTAGCAAGCTGTTTTCTGACATTTTCTTCAGTAGTGGGTCTTTTCTGCGGCTTCTCCACAATATAGTCGGAAACAACAGTTGATGTATTATTTTCATTATCAGAAAGTGAGAGTTCAAGATTCTCACCAATATGTGCTTTAAATTTAATGGAAACCGGAACCTTGCGTATTGGTGCAGGTGAACTATATGAAGCCTGTAATTCTTTCATCAGGGAATCATCAAGTGTCCTGTAAACAGGTGTTCCATTCTTTGGAGGTTGATCGAAGTTTATGGTTATAACTTCTCCATTGCCTGCCTTTTTCTCAAGTCTGTTCCCAATGTAGATTCCTCTTACTATGGTCCCTGAGTTCTTGCTACCTTCAAAACCGATTCCATCTCCGACCTCAAGTTCTCCGGTAAGTGTGATCTCCAGTCTTTTGAACTTATTATTAAATCCTGACACTTTTCCAACCATGATTCCCTGGTTATGAGGTCTTTCCCGGCTCATCAGGTCCCCTGCAGGATCGCCTTTGAAGTACCCGGTTGTGAACTCGCGGTTGAATAACTGTTCCAGATTCTCCTTTTCTTCATCGGTGACAGAATAGTTATCCGGGTCTTCCACAAACCTGTCAATAAGGTTTCGATATATTTTCACAACACCTGCGACATATTCAGGGCGCTTCATCCTGCCCTCGATCTTAAAGGAATCTATTCCTGCTTTAATGAGTTCAGGCAATATTTCGGATGTATTCAGGTCTTTAGGACTCAGAAGGTAGCTACCTTCTGTTTTGATCTCCTTTCCATCTCTTCGTAATCTGTATTGTTTGCGGCATGGTTGGGCACAATATCCGCGATTACCACTCCTGCCACCGATCATACTGCTCATGAGGCACTGGCCTGAGTAGCAGATACAGAGAGCACCATGTACAAAAGCCTCAATTTCTACTCCTGTATCGTTTTTGATCCTTGAAATTTCTTCAAGTGAGAGTTCCCTTGCAAGCACAATTCTCTTTACTCCAATCTCCTTCAGAGCCAGCACGGCTTCAGTGTTGTGTATCGTCATCTGGGTGCTTGCATGTATTGGAAGTGACGGAACTTTTTCCCTTGCCAGTTCCAGAAGTCCCATGTCCTGCACAATGATGGCATCAGTTCCCAGTTCATCAAGAGTGTACATAAGTTCAAGTGCTTCTTCCATTTCACTGTCCTTGATGAGAGTATTCATGGTAACATAGACCTTAACACCTCTAAGGTGTGCGAAGTCAAGTGCTTCTCTGAATTCCTCTATGGTGAAATTGCCTGCATATGCCCTGGCACTGAAATCCTTTATTCCAAGGTACACTGCATCTGCTCCATTTTCAACGGCAGCTATCAGTGATTCCATATTTCCGGCAGGAGCTAAGAGTTCGGGAGTTTTAAGCATGATAATCGCTCACATGAGTTGAGAGTATATAAATGCCCCTCTCATAGTAAGCACAGAAAAATCTCACTCTTTTATGCAAAGGTAGGTTGCCATGAAACCATTCTTATGCTCGTATTCTTCTATCCTGAAACCTGCCTGTTCGATTAGTCCTTTCATGGTCCAGTCAAAGGTCGAGTATTCTTCCTTTATGTGAAGTTTCATTTCCTCAACGATTTTCTCATCTGTTTCAGGTGGCATAGTCCGGAATAGCTGTGAGAAATAGCTATCAAAATCAGGAGTCTCTGAAGAAAAAACCACATCTTTCAGGAAGAATTTTCCACCACTTTTAAGCATGGAGCTGATGTTCTTCAGAGCGATAAATTTCCAGAAATCAGGCAGATGATGCAGTACAAGCTGGGTGACAACTGCATCATATACCTCATCCCCAGAATCAAAAGTCAGAAATCCAGCATTGACAAACCTTACATTTTCTCTCTTCCTTGACTTTGCTTTTTTCTCTGCAAAATCAAGCATCTTCTGTGAAATATCCAATGCAGTTACCTGTTTGCAATGTTTCGAAAGCTCAATGGAGAATTCTCCGGTTCCACATCCGATTTCCAGTATTTCATCTCCCGGCTGGATATTAATGAGTTGACACATGATTTCAGCTTCCTTTGGGATGTTGCGGATGGTTGCCATCTTCCTGTCGTAGCTAAGGACTTCGTCTTCACTTCCATAATCCGTTCCAACTTGGATAAGTTCATCGTAATACCATTCAGGCAATTCTTTCATATGCATACCTTCTGTGTTATCTAATATCTTCTTGATTAATCTAATAAGGGAGTGTTGCTGGATTGAACTGATAGGAACATGAAGTAAAAGTAGCAGAAAAGTGAGGATAAAAATAAGAAAAAAGAGAGGAAGGAAATTATTTCTTTTCCTTTTTCAGGAAGAACCTGTTCAGTACAAAAAGTCCGGCGATGATAACTGTCAGATAATAAACAGATCGGAAGATAGGTCTGTACTGGTATTCAAACCAGGTATAGATTATTTCATCAACTGAGAAATACAACTGAAGTGTTGCAATGGCAATTATAATTCCCACAAGTGCAAGCATTCCATTCCTGAAATGATCTTCAGCGGTCTTTTCTTTTTTCTCTTTTTTCTCAGTTTTAGGAGCAAAGCTGACTTTCTCTTCCTTCACTTGAACACTTTCATTTTCCTCACTCATTGCAATCTCCTCCTCACCATGTATAGTGCTGCGATAAAGCCAATTACTGCAAATGAACACGTAAATCCGGGACTTTCTTCCTCTGCAGTTTCATATGCTGCTTCTTCCTCATATTCTCTGTTAAAGTCATCCTCTATCACAAAGTCAGCGGTATTGACATTCTTGTTCTGTACCATCTGGTCCCTGTCAATTACCTTTTCAGGGTTTAGCTGCACGTAATCCTCTCCTGTCCGGACCACAGTATTATCGTCCCATATGCTGACCTCGACAATGTAATTGTAGTTATCAGGTACTGTCAGGTTGACACTTCTGATGACGGTGTTCTCGGGTTTAATCTCGCCTGAACTTATCCATTTCTTATCGGCAATGAGTCTTGCATCCATTTCCCTGGCCTTTACCAGTATGCGATAGTCTTCTGTTGTTTCCACACCCTCGTTCTTGAGATAGATGTCATTCTGGATGACGACGCCATTGGAGCTTGTCTCCCTTGCTATGAAGTCGATACTTTCTATCCGGACGCCTGTTTCCTGCTGGTCAGTTGGCAGGCTCTCCAGTCCTGAAAGTGTCATCCGGAGATCATAACCCATCTCTCCCTCGTTGACTACAATAGCACTTATGCGATAACTGCCGCTTTTTGGGAGACGTATCTTCTGGCTGACCATTTTTGTCTCGTCTTCCTTTATCGGTCCGATATCTTCTTCCTGTTTCAGTTCAAGCAATCCGGTCTGTTCGCTGAAAGCTTTCAGCATGACCGTTGCATTGCCATCACTGTCAGCTCCCCAGTTCTCTACATATGTTGTTACATTGAGCCAGACATAAGTGCTTTTGACACTGTCTGCCGAGATTTCAATGTCCCTTATTCCCAGGTGTGCTTCCTGTTCATCGAACTCTTGCAGGCATCCGCTGGACACTGTGAAAAAAGCGATAATAATTAAAATAAGAATGAAACGTATGTTGTTCTCTTTCTGTTTCATTGATGTTTCCCCATGATACTACAAAACACTACTATTTAATTATTGTTAAATATGGATGTAAAAAATAGTATATGACTTGTTTTTAGTCTTCTCAATGTAGGTTCACAAAATATCATTTTGAATATATACGGATTAGAGTATTGAATAAGGATTAAAGGTCTTTTTAAAAGATGATGGAGTTCAAAAAAGTTGCAAAAGCTTAAATAGACTTCAATTCTTCTCTATTTACTCAAAGGGAGTGCATAATGTATGCAGAATGACGATGGAAGAAGCAAAACTGCATTAAAAGTGACTACAAATGGGATGATCTTCAATGTCTTACTAACACTTTTTAAATTCATTGCGGGTGTTACTGGGCACAGTTCTGCAATGATCGCTGATGCTGTCCATTCATTTTCCGATTTTATTACTGACATCGTGGTAATTTTCGGGCTTAAGGCTGCTGGAAAACCGGCTGACCATAATCATCACTACGGCCATGGCAAAATAGAGACTCTCTGTGCAGCCTTTGTTGGTATTGCTCTTTTTATAATTGGATTAGAGATCCTCCTGACTGGCATGGGCAAGATACTTCTTGTAGCTGGTGGAGGCAGTCTCGAACAGCCGGGAACAATTGCTCTTATTGCAGCAGTAGTATCAATTCTTATAAAGGAAGGGTTATACCGCTATACACTGAATGCCGGCAGGTCAATAAAAAGTGATGCAATGATTGCAAATGCATGGCATCATCGTTCAGATGCTTTCTCTTCTGTGGGAACAATGATAGGTATCGGAGGAGCAATAATAATTGGAGGAAGATGGGTAATTCTTGATCCTATCGCCGCGGTCATTCTGAGTTTTTTCATATTCAAGGTTGCATTTGATATATCTTATACAAACATCAATGAACTTACGGAAGCAGCCCTTGATAAAGATACTGTCGAAGAGATAAGTCATATTATTGTCTCTACCGAGGGTGTCAGGGACTTCCACAAGCTTAAAACAAGAAAGATAGGAAGTAACATCGCAACTGATGTACATATCCAGGTAGATAAGGACCTAAGTCTTATCGAAGCTCATGACATATGTACTGAAGTTGAGAATCGCTTACGTTCAAAGTTCGGAACGGACAGTATACTTTACATCCATTGCGAACCTGATATGTAATACTGTTCAAAAAATAGTTTTCTCAGTCTGTGCAAATACACGGATTTTGTTTGCATGTAGGACAATGGTCTGGATATTTTTCCAGAAATGCAGCTTCAAGGTCGATATCATAGAGATTTGCTATTGCTCCTATCCATGCAAAACAATCTGCAAGTTCTTCCCTGATATTTTCCATGTCTTCCCTGCGGATGGCTTCCGCAAGTTCGCCAATCTCTTCCACAAGCCAGAGTGTTGTTGCTGCTGCACCTCTTTTCTTATCGTTATGTGCATAGAGGTCGTACATGCGTTTCTGGAACTCGGAGATTTCCATAATTATCCTCCTGTTTGGTTCAGAGCCTTACAGGAATGTCTTTTTCTCTGAGATGCTCTTTGACATCGCTGACAGTGTATTCTCCAAAGTGGAATATACTTGCTGCAAGTGCTGCATCGGCTTTTCCTTTTGTGAATCCTTCGTACATGTGCTCAGGATTACCTACTCCGCCGGATGCGATGATTGGGATCTCAAGTTCCTCGGAAAGTTTTCTTGTGATAGGAATGTCAAATCCGTCATAGGTTCCATCCCTATCCATACTTGTAAGCAGAATCTCGCCGGAACCCAGTTCCTCTACTTTTTTTGCCCACTGGACAGCATCTATTCCTGTTGGCTGCCTGCCGCCGTAGATAACAACCTCATACCACGCAGGTGTTCCATCTTCCAGTTCAATGACGGTCTTATCCGGATTGTTCTCAACATCGGGGTTGCGCTTGCAGTCAATTGCTGTAACAATACACTGGGCACCAAATATCTCTGATGATTCTTTGATGAGTTCAGGATTCTTTACGGCTGCTGTGTTAATGGATACCTTATCAGCGCCTGCTCTGAGAATCTGGCGTATGTCCTCAATGGAATTTATCCCGCCACCGACAGTAAGTGGAATGAAAACCTCGTCTGCGGTTCTCTCGATGACCTTAACCATTGTTCCCCTGCCTTCATGAGAAGCTGTAATGTCAAGGAATACCAGTTCGTCGGCACCCTGTTCATTGTACTGCTTGGCGAGTTCCACAGGGTCTCCTGCTTTTCTCAGGTCTACGAATTCTATTCCCTTGACGACAGTTCCACCTTCCTCATCAAG
Source organism: Methanolobus bombayensis (assembly GCF_017873415.1). Classification (GTDB taxonomy): domain Archaea; phylum Halobacteriota; class Methanosarcinia; order Methanosarcinales; family Methanosarcinaceae; genus Methanolobus; species Methanolobus bombayensis. Next base: position 183,153 of record NZ_JAGGKD010000006.1, read on the forward strand.
TGTAACGTCAAGACATGGTATGATCCTTTTTGTAAGCATGTGACTTTGTTCCTTTCACTGCATTTGATTATCTGTATCTGCCAGGCTAACTGGAAGATGCTTATTTAATAAGGAAGATACTGAGTTTTTATTTAACACTTGTTGTGGTTTTTAGATACAGGGATATTTAGAAGGTGAGAAAATCAGCTATAGGTGGTGAATTATAACTACAGAAGTTTAAAAGATTTTGTTTCTACCTTGTTTTACATTAGATGAATGATGGCAAAAAATTCATTGTGCCTGATCATTCAGTAACTGTCATGTATGCTAGCATTTTGTCCGAACTGATATCAAAAAGGATTATGCTGGTATCTGTTACAGAAGAATCTACTGTTCCCGGTTGAGTTACAGTTATCTGTTCACCATTGATCATAAAAACACCGGAATTGATATCAATGACCATCTGATCGTCTATATTCAGTATCTCTCTGTTTTCAGTGAGGGGAGAATAGACATATGTATGTCCATGTGATGAGATGATTAGTTTCACTCCTGATAGATCAATACCCTCACCTTCTTTTTGTTCAAGCAGGTATTTTCCTTCGGAAAGCGCAGAAGCCTGGAATTTCACACTAGAGGCCGATTGTGGTTGTTCTTGTTCGATTGAATTCGTATTTTCGTTTGATTCATCTGACACCGCAAAGTCACTTTCAGATTCCTGGGTTTCCACTGTTTCCAATTCAGTTTGTTTTGTTGTCTGGTTGTCATTGCTGTTTATCTGAGTATTTTCATCTGCTTCCGGTTCAATCTGTTCAGGAGTCTGATTATTACTTTCTGTAATGTTGCCGGATTCTCCTACACAACCGGATATCGTGATCAACACGCTGATGATAATTATTAAAATTGCAGAAACATATGTCTTCAATAAGATTCCCCCACCTTACTAGTCAATATTTTGTTGATTTGTATGCTATTTAATTGTTTCTTGTTGTTCTTTTATTGTATATCAAGAAGATGGCATATATCTTTTAGATTCAATAAGAGAATATAGATAAAATATCAATGAATGTGCTTCATTAATAATATCCGGCAGATCTACTTGCCGATAATTTCCTTTAACCAATAAGCAGTTTCATTCACGGGGCTGGTGTGACAGGCAGTTTCCTATACCCTTATTAGGTCATATTAGGTCTGATTGCTTGTAATGATCATTCATTAGGCATTAGTTTATTTAGCATAACCAGTCGATTAATCGGAAAGTTTATGAATAAATAGGCTTTATTTTTTTATAATTACCTGATATGGAGGAAATAATTTGAACAATGAAAATGTCATGCCACCTGAAAAATGGGGTTACATATGGGTTTTGCTTATCTTCTTCTTTGCATTCTCATATGTGGCTTTTATGCCCGAAGGTTTTCTTACAGCATTACTTATGAGTATATTCGTAGCAGCGGTTGCAACTATGTGGTTGGCTCTTACACATCTCCTGTGGTTCACAGGCGGCATCCTGTACAAGATAATTGCTTTAATAATCGGTGGACTTGTTGCTGTGCTGGTTGTTATTGTGATTCAGTTTGTTTATGAGAATGTGTCCTTGAAAATGTAAGTACATTAAGGGCATCTGGAGAGATACAGGAATAATAATTTCAAAATATCAATATTGGTATAAAAGTTATAATTATTGTTATAGTAGATAAACAAATGTCAGACATGAAACAACTGATCCGATATGCAACAATGGCCCCCTTCTGTTCATAGTACTCAACCCTGGAGGTCCAGTATAAATGAAAACGCCATCCGCGTTGATGTTGCTCTTTTCAGAAAATCAAAAACCGGGTTGAGGTCAGGAATAAAGGCCGCCTGTATGGTGGATTATCTGTGAATTGCTCCGGTCCGGAATGTTTTCAGAGTGAAGGAATGAGGTTATAGCAGACATTTTCCATGATGCTGGTCTGGTTGAAAAATGGGGAACAGGTATTCGCAAGATACTTGCTGCTGAACCAGATACAAGTTTTCAAGAAGTAGGGGCACAGTTTATTGTACCCTTCAAAAGATACGAATCAGGTATAATTGAAAACACAACAAGCTACACATCTTGTGAAAAGGTAGGTTATAGGGTCGGAGAAAATCTCACCCTGAACCAGCAAAAGATTCTCGATCTTATCCTGTAAGACAATTCCATTTCCGCCAGATTGCTATCAGAATTAATTGGTATTTTCCAAAGAAAGATAGAGACGAATATCGCTAGATTGAAGGAAAAATGTCTTCTCAGGTTGTAGGTTCAGCACGTGGTGGTTATTGGGAAGTTATTGATGGGGAATGAAAGAGAGTGTTTTTGTTTCTGTCTGCTAATTAATTTTTTATATGCTAATTACATTTTTATCTATGAAGTATTTCATAAAGTATTCACATTGGGCTCAGGGAACAGACAATGACTGATATTGATAAACGAAGTCTTAGTGAAAGAGATATTTGTACTAAATATATCACTCCTGCAATCAAAAATGCCGGATGGAACGTCCATACACAGGTACGTGAAGAAGTTCAGCTTACTAATGGCAGGGTTATTGTCGATGGTCAAACTGTTTCCAGAGGCATGAAAAAGCGTGCTGATTATGTTCTTTATTATAAGCCGAATATTCCGATAGCTATTGTAGAGGCAAAAAAGAACGAGTATGAAGTTGGAAAAGGAATGCAGCAGGCTCTGGAATATGCTCAGATGATGGACCTGCCATTTGTATTCAGCTCTAATGGTGATGCTTTTCTTTTCCATGATCTTTCAGGAAACTCAGATTTTGTAGAAAAGGAATTATTTTTGGATAGCTTTCCCTCTCCTGATGAGCTATGGGAGTCTTATTGTAAGTGGAAAGGTATAGACAATGTTGATCATAATCTGATCGATCAGGATTATTACAGTGATTTCACAGGCAAGGCTCCACGTTACTATCAACTAAATGCTATAAATAAAACTATTGAAGCCATATCAAAAGGACAGGACCGTATTCTGCTTGTGATGGCTACCGGTACCGGTAAAACATATACTGCTTTCCAGATTATATGGAGATTGTGGAAATCCAGAGCTAAAAAAAGGATTCTTTTCCTTGCTGACAGAAATATTCTTGTGGATCAGGCTAAGACCAATGATTTTAAGCCTTTTGAAAAGGCTATGACAAAAATAGAAAAACGTCAGGTGGATAAGTCTTATGAGATTTATCTTTCTCTTTATCAGGCTGTCACTGGCAGTGAAGAGGAAAAGAATATTTATAAACAGTTTTCACGGGATTTTTTTGACCTTGTTGTTGTGGATGAGTGTCATCGTGGAAGTGCTGATGAAAATTCAGCATGGAGGGAGATACTTGAATATTTTGATTCCGCCACTCAGATTGGAATGACGGCTACTCCAAAGGAAACCAAGACCGTTTCAAATATAGAGTATTTCGGAGAACCGATTTACACCTATTCACTGAAGCAGGGTATTGAGGATGGTTTTCTTGCTCCTTATAAGGTCATTCGTATTGATCTGGATAAAGATTTGCAGGGCTGGAGACCTGAAAGGGGGCAACTTGATAGATACGGCAGGGAGATTGAGGACCGCATATATAATCAGAAAGATTTTGACCGTGGAGTTGTTCTGGAAAAAAGAACTGAGATCATTGCCCGGAAGGTCACAGAGTTCCTTAAAGCTACCAATCGTTACGATAAAACCATTGTTTTCTGTGAGAACATTGATCATGCTGAAAGAATGAGACAGGCTATTGTTAATGAGAATCCTGATCTTGTGGATGAAAGCAAATATGTTATGAGGATTACCGGTGACGATCAGGAAGCTAAGAAAGAGCTTGATAATTTCATAATGCCTGAAAACAAATATCCTGTTATTGCTACCACTTCAAAACTTCTGGGCACCGGAGTTGATGTTCAGACATGCAAACTGATCGTTCTTGATAAGAGAATTCAGTCAATGACGGAATTTAAGCAGATAATTGGACGTGGAACTCGTATCAATGAAGAATTTGATAAGCTGTTTTTCACTATTATGGATTTCAAAAAGGCCACGGAATTATTTGCTGACCCGGATTTTGATGGTGAGCCTGTCGACATCTTTGAAGGAAAAGCAGAATCGCCATTGAAACCGAATTTGCCGCATCAGAAGATAAAACCATACAGGGTTCCTGATGTGGGAGTTTCCATTGTAGCTGAAAGGGTTCAATATTATGGTCCCGATGGTAAGTTAATCACTGAATCTATCAAGGATTATACACGGAAAACATTGCGTGATGAATTTGATTCTCTTGATCTGTTTTTGAAATACTGGGCTGAAAGCAGTAAGAAGCTGGCAATTTTAAAGGAACTTGAAGATAAGGGGTTGATGCTGGATGCTCTTGCGGAGGAAGTTGGCAGGGAATACGATCCTTTTGACCTCATCTGCCATGTGGTGTTTGACCAGCCAGCACTTAGCCGCAGGGAAAGGGCAAGTAACGTTAAGAAAAACGGATATTTTGAGAAATACGGAAATGAAGCCCGTGCTGTTCTGGATGCCCTTCTGGATAAATATGCGGATGAGGGCATAAGGAATCTTGAAGATATGGATGTTCTGAGGGTGAAACCGTTGAATGATCTTGGAACTCCTATGGAGATTGTCAAACTGTTTGGTGGGAAGCAGAATTTTATTGATGCGGTTTCTGAAATGGAAACTCAATTATACATGGCTGAAGTTTAATGTAGAAGAAACCGCGGGATGAAGGTAAAACGATGTCAATCAGTACCACTATTAAAAGTATTCAGGATATTATGAGGAAAGACGCTGGTGTGGATGGAGACGCACAGCGTATCAGTCAGTTAGTATGGATGATGTTCCTCAAGATTTTTGATGACAGGGAAGAAGAATATGAGTTGATGGAGGAGAGTTATGAGTCTCCTATCCCTGAGCGTCTGAGGTGGAGAAACTGGGCGAAGGACCCGGAGGGAATTACCGGAGAGGAACTGCTTGATTTTGTGAACAATGAACTTTTCAAGACGCTGAAAGAGCTTCATTTCACACCAGATTCTGACCCGCGCGGTTTTGTGGTGCGTGACGTTTTTGAGGATTCTTATAACTACATGAAGAACGGAACTCTGATACGTCAGGTTGTCAACAAGATTAACGAGATTGACTTTAACAGTTCCAAGGACAGGCATCTTTTCGGAGATGTGTACGAGAAGATTCTAAAGGACCTGCAAAGTGCCGGGAATGCTGGAGAGTTCTACACGCCTCGTGCTGTTACTGAGTTCATGGTGCAGATGGTTGACCCGAAAATAGGAGAGAGCATACTTGATCCTGCATGTGGAACTGGTGGTTTTCTTACTTCTTCCATAGAACACCTGAAAAAGCAGGTTGAAACGGTTGAAGATGAGGATGCTCTGCAAAGTTCTATCCACGGTGTTGAGAAAAAGCCACTTCCGCACTTGTTATGTGTTACTAATATGATGCTTCATGGTGTTAAGAATCCTTCACAGATCAAGAGGGATAATTCCCTTGCCAGACCTCTGAGAGATTACAAGCCTTCTGACAGGGTGGATGTGATTATCACCAATCCGCCATTCGGAGGTACGGAGGAAGATGGAATTGAATCCGGTTTTCCGGGGTCTTACCAGACGAGGGAAACTGCTGACCTTTTCCTTGTTCTTATCACTCATTTGCTCAAGAAAGACGGACGCGGTGCAATAGTCCTTCCTGATGGCACGCTGTTCGGTGAAGGTGTTAAGACCCGCATCAAGGAGAAACTGCTTGATGAGTGCAACCTGCACACGATTGTGCGTCTGCCAAACGGTGTTTTCAATCCCTACACCGGTATAAAGACAAACCTGCTCTTCTTCACAAAAGGTGAGCCAACCAAAGAGATATGGTACTACGAGCACCCATACCCTGATGGCTATAAGTCATATTCCAAGACCAAACCCATGCGAATACAGGAGTTCAAACCCGAAAAAGCATGGTGGCAAAATCGCGAGGAAAATGAGTTTGCCTGGAAGGTCACAATAGATGAGATCAAAGCCAACAACTACAATCTCGATATCAAAAACCCCCACGTCACAGACATCGACCACGGCGACCCCGAAGAACTCCTTGCAGACTACAAAACCCTTCTCTCAGAGATCGAAGATACCCGCAACACCCTGAAATCAGAACTCATGACAGCCCTTGAGGGAAATAACGCATGAACCCCAATTCCTTTTTTGAGAACTTTTTCCTACTAGCAGAAACCCCTAATGGCATCCAGAAGCTGCGTGAAATGATTCTGCAAATGGCAGTGCAGGGCAAACTTGTACCGCAGAATCCAGATGATGAGCCTGCGGAAGTTTTGCTGGAAAAGATAAGAAAGGAGAAGAAAATTAAGAAATCCAAGGAATCATCAGAAATTGATGTTCCATTTGATATTCCTGTAAATTGGCAGTGGTCTCTGCTTGATGATATTTCAGATAAGGTTCACTATGGATACACTGCTTCTGCGGATGAAACCATCAAGGATGTGAAGCTGCTTAGGATTACTGACATACAAAACAATAAAGTAAATTGGGATACAGTTCCAGGTTGTCAAATCGAGAACGAAAAGATTGAATCTTACTCTTTATCAAATGGTGATTTACTCATTGCTCGTACTGGTGGGACTATAGGCAAATCCTATTTGGTGGAACATATAACCATCTGCTCTGTTTTTGCTTCATATCTCATTCGTATAGTTCCTAGTTCTTTCATTTTACCTCGATACCTCAAGGTCTTCACAGAATCTCCACTTTACTGGAAACAATTATATTCAAAATGTTCAGGAACAGGTCAGCCAAATGTAAATGGAACAGCTCTTCGCTCACTTGTTACTCCCCTTCCACCCCTCGAAGAACAAAAACGCATCGTAACCAAAGTCGACCAGCTCATGGAACTCTGCGACCAGCTTGAATTCCTGCAACAAAAGAAGCATGAAAGCCGCATTCATCTCAACAACGCTGCCCTCAACAAGATGCTGGATGCCGGAAGCCCGGAGGAGTTTGCAGATAACTGGCGGCTTGTATGCGATAATTTCGGGTTGTTGTATGATAATCTGGAGAACGTGGAGAAATTGAGGCAGGCTATTTTGCAGCTTGCGGTGATGGGGAAGCTTGTGGAGCAGGATGATGGGGATGAACCTGCGGAGGTTTTGTTGGAGAAAATTGCAATTAAGAACAAAAATGAAAAAAACCTATTCTCTCCTAAATCCAACGAATATCCATTTGAAATTCCTACCAGTTGGAAATGGGTTAAATTAAGTGATATTGTTGATTCCAGAGGTATCACTTATGGAATAGTCAAAATGGGTGCTGAAGATTCAAAAGGAGTTTTGGCTTTAAGGTGTAGTAATGTCAAATTTAGACGGCTTGATTTACACAATGTTAGGACAGTAACTACACAAATCTCCAATAAATACAAAAGAACAATCATTCAGGGTGGAGAGTTATTAATGACAATTAGGGGAACCTTGGGTGGTTGTGCAATTGCTCCAGAATATGTTAAAGGTTATAATATAGCTAGAGAAATTGCCTTAATTCCTTTAATCAAAGAAATTAATAATGAATATATGTTGAATGTAATTTCTTCGCCATATATACAAGAGTTTAATGTTAGTAAAACTAGAGGAATTGCGTATAAAGGTTTGAACTTAAAAACATTAGCTGATTTTTTAATTCCTCTCCCACCTCTCGCAGAACAAAAACGCATCGTAGCCAAAGTCGATCAGCTTATGGAACTCTGCTACCGGCTTGAATCTAACATACGGCAGGCGCAGGAGAATGGGGAGAGGTTGATGGAAGCGGCTGTGAGTGGGTTGCTGGGTGGTTCTTAAAACTCCCAGCCTTCATTTGAATTAAAAAAGTACAGGTTCCGTAAGAGGAACGCTGTTAATAATGCCTGTTATCAAATATCTTTCATCAATTTCTGAGCAACTGCTTCTCCTGCTTCTTTTGGTTTATCCAATAATTGCTCAAACTGCTTTTTTTCGTAGGATTTGGGGAAATAATTCTTTTCAATTTCTGCTAAAGTCTTATAATTCCTTTTATTCTTTCCCACTTTCTTTCCCTCCATTGTATTTATTGATAAAGTATTGCGGATTTAATTCTGATTTAAAGTAATGCTTCCTTTTTATCCAGATGAAGCCATCTCCTTTAGAAATTACAACAACATCTATAGGTCCGCCTACAGTTTCTGCATCTAATGAAATTTTCCTTTTAAATGAAGTCAGGTTCACAAGAGATTCTGCCATTGAAGCAAGTTCATCTTTCGGTAACACAGAAACAACATTCGTTATAGGACTCACATAGTGTTCTTGTTGTATTCCATTTAAACTGGAGACAAATCCTCCGATTATTCTTTCTACATGATTATCTAGTTCTTCCCGGTATTTATCTGTTTCAGAAGTATGCTGTTTTTTCTCTATAATAGTTTCTGTGAAATCTTTTAAAGAGTTATCTAAAAAAGATACGCTAAATTCAAACATTGAAGGATCAATTCCCCTCATGAAGATATCCACCATTTCTCTTTGTGCAAACGGTGCAACAACACTATTATTTTCAAGAGAGATATTTTCATGACGCTCAACTTCATATTTTAGTTTGTTGCATATTATGCACTCAATAAAAAAGGATTTGAAAGAAGGAAATATCTCTTCTTCTCCAAAACCTGCTACTACTATACCGGAATATGAGTTATTTTTAATCTCTGGAAACTTTGAAAATACCCAGGGAACAATTTCTTCCATTATTCCTATAGTTTCTTCATCAAGAGGAAACTCTTCAAAAACATCAGATATTATTTCTTTAATACTTGATTCATATCTTTCAAGTATCATTTCTTCCAGATTGTCTGGAAATCCCGGACATTTGTGTGCTTCTTCCCACAATTCATATTGAGAGTCCACAATTTCTGTCATAAGATCCATAAGCACATCTTCATCAACAACTTCTTCCTCATTGATTTTCTTCTGAATCTCAGCGAAGAGCTCACCTTTGATTGAATTGAAATAAGCGTAAAGTTGAGCTTTAAACATTTGTTCCTGGATTTCTTGTGTAAAAAGCATTTCATTTTCATCTAAAAAATCAATGAAATCATCTGCGTACTCTTCCAGTGTATTGTATGTTTTATTTCCGTTCTTTGCCCTGTATATCTTGATGATAGTCTCCCAGGGAATCCCCATGAAACTCGCATTCCCATAAACCATTATGCCAACAGGACATTTATCCGACAATGAGAAAAGCTTGTTAGCAGATGCAAATATTTTGTCACGTGAAAAGCCAGAAATGGTGACAGCACTATCAGCAGCTAGTGCAATCGCATCTTTATTCATTATTACGATTTCAGAAGTCATTTTTACTCTACAGTTCTCTTAAATTATACAACTATATATGTTTTTTTTAATTACTCGCATCAAAAGAAAAAAAAGTATGTTATTGATTTTCTATCAAACCAACAACACCGCAATAACCCCCGCCAAAAACACACCATCAAAAGTCCCCGCGCCACCAATACTGACCACAGGAGCACCAAGCTTTGTGATCGCACGCATATTCAATAGGTCGGCTCCTATCAGAGTACCTAAAGTGCCGCTGATATAGGCTACTGCAAAGATGAGGTCGTGCTGAATACTGGTGGAGTAGACCACCAGGACGGAGCTCAGGGCAGCAGCAATTGGCGGGAGAAGTGCAGGGGTAACGATTCCCACACCTCTGACAGGTCTTGCTACTGCTTTTGTGATGAAGGCAACCATCAGGGTTGCGTAGAGAACGTATATTGCAGAATGTGGGAAAAGTCCCAGCAGGTAGATGGAAACGATAGTTGGTATCAGGGCACCGCCTACGTTGATAGCTATTGTTGTCCTAGTTTTGTGAGTTTCCTTGAAAGGCACCCTGTATGAAACTCCAAATATCTTCACATACTTGTGATTCTCTATCGGGATCTTAGTTTCAAGAGTCTTAAGCGGAATATTGATACTACTTCCAATAAGGGATGCAAGAAGCAGGATAAGAGCATCGTTCCATGAGAACCCTATTTTGCTGAAAGCGCTGCTGACCAGACCGTAAAAGAGCACGGAAATACTAAACGCAAGCACAAAGGCCAGTATGATAGTGAAAACAAACTTAAAAGGATTATAGAATATCCGATGCCTCATATCATATTGTCCTAATTTTCAGTATATACTTTTTTGGGTTTCAAATCTTAAAGCAAAGTATGAATATAATTGCAATATCTCTAAATCTCGAATCTAGAAAAGTAAAGCTCAGGCAAATCCTGTGATCGCCTTAGAGCCTGTGAAATTCTCCTTACTGATAGCATCCTCATTGAACACACTTTCATTTATCAGGATAGGAGCATTATTGCGTAGCGCAATTGCGATACAATCACTTGGTCTTGCATCGAATTCCATCCTGTTTCCTTCCTTTTTCAGGGTCATTCTGGCATAATAGATATTGTCCTTCTTCTCATCTATCAGTATCCTTTCAACATCAGCCTCAAGCCGTGAAAGTATGGAAATAATAAGATCATGTGTCATCGGCCTTGGCATAGTCTCATTCTTCAAAACCGAATTGATGGACAGAGCCTCAGACTGTCCGATGTGAATCGGCATAATCATTCCATCATCATCTTCAAGCATCACAGCAGGCACAGCTCGCCCAAAGATGTTGATCATGTAAACTCCCTTTACGGTAACTTCCTTTATTTCGCTTGCAGAGTCCATATTTTTAACAACAGCCTTCCCTTATTGCAATATTCCCTAATTCCACAGATGTTTAATAAGTATCCTTACTTAACTCTTTCTTTTTGCTCGCATACCAAAACCACCTGCTCCGGGAGTTTCAATTATGAAAACATCACCTTCGTTCATCTCCGTGATGTCCCTCCCATCAAGTTCTTCAATCTGTGAATCGCCACTTCTCACAACATAATTCCTACCAGTCTTTCCCTCCTCTCCACCATTCAAACCCCGAGGTGCAAATATCCTGTGGCTGGAAATGATAGCAGCCCTCATAGGTTTCAGGAATCGTATCTTCCTGACAACACCATCACCGCCATGATATTCCCCATCACCACCGCTCCCTTTACGAACACAGAACTCTTCAAGCCTCACAGGGAATCTCCACTCCAGAACCTCGGGGTCAGTAATTCTGGAATTTGTCATATGCGTCTGCACAGCACTTGTCCCATTAAATCCTTCTCCTGCACCAGAACCACCGCATATGGTCTCATAATACTGGAACTCATCATCTCCAAATGTAAAATTGTTCATGGTCCCCTGCGAGCCTGCCATGACTCCCAGTGCTCCGAAAAGAGTATCAACTATATATTGCGAGGTCTCAACATTTCCGGCAACCACAGCCGCAGGGTATTCAGGATTCAGAATACTGCCCTCAGGAATAGTTATCCTGAGCGGCCTCATGCAGCCTTCATTAAGTGGAATGTCTCTGTCAACAAGCGACCTGAAAACATAGAGCACAGCCGCCTTGCAAACTGCAACAGGAGCATTCAGGTTGCCGGAATGTTGTCCTGAAGTTCCGGTAAAGTCGATATGAGCTTCTCTGTTCTCACGGTCAATTCTCACTTTAACACATACTAGAGTCCCGTCATCAAAGGAAAGTGAGTATTCTCCATCCTTCAAAACCTCAATTACTCTTCTGACAGATTCCTCTGCATTATCCATTACATGCTGCATGTATGCCTGTACCGTCTCCATTGAAAAGTGTTCAACAAGCTTCAACAACTCTCTCACACCTTTCTCATTTGCAGCAACTTGAGCCTTCAGGTCAGCAATATTCTGGAAAGGATTTCTTGAAGGATATTTTCCCGAACTCAGCCACTTTGCAACTTCATCTTCAAGGAACTTCCCATCAGCAACAATACGCTGCCCTCCGGTAATCACGCCTTCCTCTTCAATGTGCCTGCTTTCAGGAGGTATCGATCCTGGAGTTACACCACCAATATCTGCATGATGGCCCCTTGAAGCAACATAGAACTCAACATCTCCATCATGGAATACAGGAGTTATAACCGTAATATCAGGAAGATGGGTTCCACCCTCAAACGGAGAGTTAAGCATGAAGACATCTCCTTCTCTCATATCAGGGAACTTTCTGATTATCGCCTTTACACTCTCTCCCATGGAACCAAGATGCACAGGTATGTGAGGTGCATTGGCTATCAGGTCTCCATTCCTGTTAAAAACAGCACATGAGAAATCAAGTCTCTCCTTGATATTGACCGAATAAGCGGTGTTCCGGAGAGTATAACCCATCTGCTCTGCAATGGACATGAACCTGTTATTGAATATCTCAAGCATCACAGGATCAGCTTCGGTTCCTACTGATTCTCGCTTTGGCAGAGGAACAACTCTTTCCAGTACAATTTCCTGGCTTTCCATGAGTTCTGCTTTCCATCCGGGTTCGATTATTACAGTTGTGTTAGTTTCAACAATCACAGCCGGTCCGGTAATTCCATTTCCAACTTTTTTCAGTTCCTCTCTCCTGTAAATTGGTGTTTCATGGAATTCGCCACATGTGTACATTGTAGTTTCAGGTAGCCCAGCTTTTTGCCCTTGTTGTGAAAGTGAACTATCAGAAAGAGAACCTTCATGCATCTTTTCTCCAGAACCTATTATTTCCGTAGAGACAGCTTCTATGAAAATCTCCTTGCTTTCCATTACAAAACCAAAACGGCTTTTATGCTCATTCTCAAAAGCATTTTTAATTTCACTTTCAGAACCAAAATCAACAATTATGGATGTTCCGGCATCCTTATACTTGACATGAACCTTGTGTAGTGCACTAATATTTTCCTCAGTAACACCCTGCATTCTCATTTCTTCCATGCAGGTTCTTTCAAGTTCAGCAACAATGCTTTGTAGTTCTTCAACCAGTCCGCTTTCAAGTTTTTTCTCAACCGCCTGCTCTTTCATAATTCTCTGGTCAGCAAGTCCCATTCCATAAGCTGAAAGCACACCTGCCAGAGGATGTATCAATATTTTGCTGATTCCCAGTGCATCTGCAACACCACAGGCATGCTGTGCCCCTGCTCCACCAAAACAGCAAAGAGCGTATTCCTTAGTATCATAGCCACGCTGGATTGATATTTTCTTGATGGCATTTGCCATGTTCTCAATAGCTATCTTAAGGAATCCTTCGGCAACCTGTTCAGCACTTGTTTTCTCTCCTGTAAATTCGGTGACCTCTTCCGCAAGAGATGCAAACTTCTCTTTAACAACCTCAGCATCAAGTGGCATGTCAGCGTTATGTCCGAATACATGAGGGAAATACTTCGGGTCAATTTTTCCAAGCATCAGGTTACAGTCAGTAATTGTGAGGGATCCGCCTTTCCTGTAACATGCCGGTCCGGGTTCAGAGCCTGCGGAATCAGGCCCTACCGTAAATCTTCCTGCTTCAAAATGGAGAATTGATCCACCACCTGCTGCAACAGTATGAATGTAAAGCATGGGAGAACGCAGGTGAACACCGGCAATTTCTGTCTCAAAACTTCTCTCGTATTCTCCGTTGTAATGAGCTACATCAGTGGAAGTCCCTCCCATATCAAAAGTGACAATTTTTTCAAAGCCTGCTTTTCTGGAAGTTTCAACAGCTCCTACAATACCACCGGCAGGTCCTGAAAGAATACAGTCCTTTCCTCTGAACTGGCTTGCTTCCACAAGTCCACCGCTTGACTGCATGAACATTAGTTTTGTATTGTTCCCTCCGGCTTCAAGGGTGGCAGTTATCATATTGATATATCTTTTAAGCACCGGAGAAAGATATGCATCAACAACTGTGGTTTCTCCACTGCTGATTAATTTTATTAGTGGACTTGCCTCATGTGAAAGCGAGATTTGGGTAAATCCTATCTCCTCTGCAATTTCGCGAAGCTTAATCTCATGTTCAGGGTACCGGTAAGCGTGCATCAGTACAATAGCAATGGAACGTATTCCTGATTGGTAAATTCTCTCAAGTTCTGCACGTGCACTTTCAGTTTCAACAGTTTCTAACTCCTCACCTGATGCACTGTATCGCTCATCTATTTCGATGACTTCATCATAAAGCAGGTCTGGAAGCTCTATCTTCAGGGCAAAGATATCAGGACGGTTCTGGTATCCAATCCTTAATGCGTCCCTGAAACCTCTGGTAATTACAAGGGCTGTCGGCTCACCTTTCCTTTCAAGCAATGCGTTTGTTCCCACAGTGGTTCCCATTTTAATAGAAGCTATGTTCTCAGTTGGCAGTATATCATCAGATCCAATTTCTAGAATAGTTCTGATACCATGCATTGCAGCATCTGTGTAATGCTCAGGATCAACTGAAAGCAGTTTATGGGCAATCAATTGTCCTTCAGGTTTTCGGGCAACAACATCAGTGAATGTGCCACCTCTGTCTATCCAGAATTGCCATTTTTTGTTGATCGGAGCCATCGTATTTCCATCAATGAGCGTTTTGTAATATTATAAAATATGCTACGCTAAATAAGCCCGGATGAATAAAAGTATTTTTACTTTGATAATCCCTGGTGTTTGATCAGTTACCACAGAACATGTTAAAACCATGATCTCCTACAAGAGGTACGAATATCACTCCACCACGGTCTTCTTTTGTAATATTTCCTTCTATGTCCTTTTTAATAATGTAGAGACGCTGGTATCTTTTTCCTTCAGGAAGTATCATGGTTCCTTCTGGTTTAAGCTGCTCTACAAGAGGCTGTGGAGTGCATGGTGCAGATGCAGTTACGCATATTCTGTCATAGGGTGCATGTTCGGGGTAACCCAGAGAACCATCTGCATTTATTATCTCAACATTGGAGTAACCTGCTTTTTTCACATTCTCCTGTGCAAAAACAGAAAGCTTCTCAAGTCTTTCAATAGAATAGATCCTTCCCTTTGTGCCGATGATCTCTGACATGACTGCAGCATTGTATCCTGACCCTGCACCGACCTCAAGTATTTTTTGTCCTTCTTGAAGGTCAAGAAGGTCGCACATCATAGCCACCATATGTGGTGCTGATATTGTTTGTGCATATCCTATGGGTAAAGGGTGGTCCACATAGGCGTTCGCTATTTGGACAGAAGGTACGAAAAGGTGCCTTGGCACCTTCTTGATTGCGTTAAGTGTTCTTTCAGATATATTGTACTCTCTCAAAGCATTTACCAGCTTCTTCCTTTCCCTTTCATACTCCATTGGGTTTTCCCATCTCCCCAGCTTTTTCTGAATACTTCTTCTGCAAAAATCCTCTTTATGAATTTTGCCGGAACCGCAATGCCTGTTTTAGATTCAAGACTTCCATCACGTATCTTGATCTTTTTAATGCGCACTTTTGTTTTGTCAACAGTTTCTTCCTGGCCGATAATAAACTCATATCCGCCTGGTACTCTTTTGTGAAGCGGCTCAGTTTTTCTTCCCCTGTGAACTGCGATTTTCACTACTACTTCATCAATGGCTCTTCCCCATATTGTAGTGATTTCAGATGCACTGGCTCCTTTTACTCTCTTTTCACCGACTTCTATTGCAGTTACAAGTATAGGATAAACTTCATCGGATTCTCCATCATCTACAATTATCTCATCTTCTACCATCAAATCTTCTTCTGATGTCATAAGAGTCGTTTGTGTGAAAGACTCTTCACCTTTACTGATTATTACTTTGATCTTGAACGTTTTGACCTTCTCTATTTCAGCAGGATGGACATTCTCACATTCCTGACACTGGACGACTGGATTTTGTCCTCCCTTCAAAACATCATGCATCACCGGTATTTTGGGTGAACAGGATGGACATACAACTTCAATTTCATCTTTCATGTTCTCAATGAGGTCATTGTCTGGAGTATGTAAATAATTATCTGTGATTGCATCTTTTTGAATGATCCAGTACATGATCGGATGAAAAAGTTAATCAGTTTAATCCTCAATAATTTCTCTATTATCATGGAAATTATTACTGCGTAGCAATTGCATTTTTATATATGGATTGCATATAAAATATATTACCTCTGTAAAATCCAATGATATGGGAAGGATAATTCATTGAGACCTGTGGTATTTATAGCTAAGAATGGTCCGGACAAAAACACTCGCTTCAAAAGTATGATCGAAAATGATTTCGAGATTGTTGAGATAAGTCCATGCAAGTCTATTTTAGCAAAACTTGAGAATCGGATTCCGGATGTTATAATTATCAATGAATCTTTTAATGATCCTGAAGCATATCAGGCATGTCAGCAAGTCAAATTCTCCGATAAATATCACTTTATTCCGGTTATTTTCATAGGCCCTTCTTTTTCCAGAGAGCACAGGGTGAAACTGGTAGAATCAGGTTCAGATGACTATTTCGAAGAACCTTTTGATTCAGAAGAAACAGTTTCCTATCTGAAAGCCCTCATTAACAAGAGGCATAATTTCGGATGTCTGGCTGACAAATATGATAGGCTCAAAAAAGAGGTATCTCATGCAGGAGATACATTTCAAGAATGTCTTGATCCGGACGATGAAGAGCTTTTCAAGGCTACTTTTCAGCAGTCAGCTGTAGGTATTGCCCAGATGTCTTTAGAAGGTAATTTCCTGAAGGTCAACGAGCGTTTTTGTGATATCGTAGGCTATACCCGGGAAGAACTTCTTTCGCTGAACTGCATGGACATAACATATCCTGACAAAAAAGGGATCGAAGACAAAATGGTGAAAAAGATTCTTGATGGAGATGCTGATTCTTTTGAGATCGAAAAGAGGTATATTCACAAAAAAGGCCATCATGTCTGGGTAAAGTTATACACAAATGTAACCCGGGATGATTCTGGCAATATCAGAAACGTTTTTTCTATTGTGGCTGATATTTCAGCTCAAAAAGAAGCAGAGGCTCGTCTTCATGAAAGTGAAGCCTTTTTCAGAACTATGTATGAATCCAGTAGTATCGGAATCGTCAAAATGTCTGTTCACGATAAAAGAATTGAGCAGGCAAATGCTGCTTTTTGTGACATGCTGGGTTATGAAGAACATGAGCTTAAGGGCAAACATCTGCGTGATATAAGTTTCCTTGAGGATATGCCAGAGAATATTGCTCAGCAAAACAAATTAGAATCTGGTGAAGTTTCTTCTATTAAAATGGAAAAAAGGTACATTCATAAATCAGGTTATCTTGTGCATGCTTTGCTTCATGCAAATCTGATTTTTGATAAGCAGGGAACTCCATTATATTATATAGGCAATGTTCTTGATATTACCGATATAAGAACCTCACAGCAACGGCTTAAAGAAAGTGAAGAGAAATACCGTGCTTATGTTGACAATTCTCCCCATCCTATCTTTGTAACCGATGTTTTTGGTATGCTCCTTGATGTAAATCCTGCTGCATGCAACCTTACAGGTTATTCTGTTGAAGAATTATTGGATATGAATATCATCGACCTGTGCAGCCCCGAGTCAATTAATGCTGCAACAGAGCATTTTCTGAGAGTAAAAGAGGAAAGTAAAGCTTCTGCCGAGTTTCTGTTCCTTAAAAAGGACAATGATACTTTTTACATGCAGGTAGAAGCTGTTATGATCGATGAAAAGAGAATTCTGGCACTTTGTGTGGATACAACTGACCGTAAACTGACTGAGAAATTATTGATTGAAGCTAAAATGCTCGCGGAGAATGCTTCGAAATCAAAAAGTGAGTTTCTGGCCAATATAAGTCATAAGTTGCGTACTCCGTTAAATATAGTTATAGGATATTCGGATATTTTGCTTAGTGAAGTTTCAGGAAAACTAAATGAAAAACAGATGAAGTATTCCACCAGTATCAAGGAAGCAGGCTCTAATCTCCTCGAGATTGTAAACTCCCTTATATATATTGCAGAGATCGAAGGAGGAAGTCGCGACCTTAATATTACTAAATTTGATCTGCAACCTATGGTTGTTGACCTTGAAAGGATATTCCATGTCACATCTTCGAAAAATTCAGTTTTATTGGAATTTGAGATCAGGGACGATATTGAATACATTCTTGCAGATAAATCAAAATTAAAAACAATCCTCCATCATTTAATTGGGAATTCTATCAAATTCAACAAAGAGGGAGGCTATGTGAAGGTTGTTTTTGAAAGGGATGGCAATGATATACGTGTTCAGGTAATTGACAGTGGTATCGGAATCCCTGACAATGAACAGGAAACACTTTTCGATCCTTTTGTTCAGCTTGACTGGTCACACGCAAGAAGATATGATGGTGTGGGTATTGGTCTTTCCCTTGTAAAAGGGCTTGTTGAGATGCATGATGGTAATATATCCCTTGTCAGTGAAGTGGATGAAGGAAGTACCTTTATTTTTACAATTCCTCAAAAACAATAATCTGGATTTCCTGCTGAGTCTATCTCTCACTTGCAGCGTGTGCAGCAATGAATTCCCTGAGAAGCTTTGTTCCAAGCAGAGCACTTATGCCATTGTCATATTCAGGGGCAATTTCCACAACATCAAATCCTATGGAATGCGGTGCAAGTTCACGTATCACTTCACGAACATCGATGTCAGTAAGGCCGAATGGTTCAGGTGTTCCAAGACCGGGAGCGTATGCAGGGTCAAGTGCATCCATATCAAGTGACAGATATATTTTCTTGCAACCGAGATATTCCTTTACCTCGGAAATGACCATTTTGATTCCCATTTCACGGACATCGTCTGAGGTGTAGTATTTGAGATCGTTCTCTTTTGCATAGGCCCATTCTTCCTTTGGTCCACTGCGAACACCTATGGTCACGTAAGTATCAGTTATATCGTCATGCACATGTCTGGACACACAAGCATGGTTGTTTCTGATACCTCCATACTCTTCACGCAGGTCGAAGTGTGCATCCATAACAACAAAGCCTATATCTTCTCCTATTTCTTCTGAACATGCCTTTACACATGGATAAGTAAGCGAGTGCTCGCCTCCCATCAAAATGGGAATTTTACCGTCTTTTACAATTGGTCTTACTGCATGGTACAGATCTTCCAGCGTTTCATCCACCGAAGAATAGGGCTCAAGATTTCCTATATCATGTATGAGGAGATCTTCAAAGTCGATATCAAAATACTCGTTATATGTTTCAAAATTAGCTGAAGCTTTTCTCATTGCATCAGGGGCCCAGCGGCTTCCCGGTCTGTAAGAAGAAGTAGCATCAAAAGGGACACCGAATATAATATACCTTGCAGAGTTATAGTCTGCAAGTGCATCCATCATATCAGGTTTGTAAAACATAATTTTAGTTATGAAAAATAAGAAAAGAAAAGTTGTGTCCGATCATCTGAGATCGAACTTCATCTTGCCCATTGCTGTAAGGTATGAAACCTCTTCACCCTCAACGATTCTGTCCTTGTACTCATCAGGAATTGTCATTTCGAATGTTGAGAAGTCACCCATATCCATGAGCTGTGCAATATCGCCTGCAACAGAAAGAACCTGTGCGTTTTTTCTCTCTACCACAGGAACATAGATCTTATCTGAAACAGGGCTTACGAATGATCTCTTCTGCTTGTCGAAAAGTCCTATAACATCAACTCTTGCCTTTGCTGAACCGTGCTTACCTGGCTTTGATTTAGAAATGCTCTTGATAACGCAGGCCTCATCGTCCACGACGACATATTTGCCTTCTTTGAGTTCTTTAACTTCAACTTGTACTTTCACTTAAAATCCTCCATAATTGTAACAATTAGTTATGAGCTTAAAAGGTCTAAGGTTATAATTCTTAATGCTATATATGAACTTAACCTTTGATTCCGCATTAATAGGGGGTAATAATAGAAGAATCTAATATATATGTGTTTATATCTCCTTCATTCTGCAGAACATCGATCATTATTTTTTTCATTGCAAATGCCAAGTTCTTTTAGTTTTTCTTTTTCAGGAATTCCTTCGGCATTCCATCCTCTGAAGTGGTAGTAATCTGAGATTGCCTTCTCAAACTCACTTTTTTTTATCTCATCATTTTCAAAGAATCTTTCAGGGAGTGTGTCCTCAGAAGATTTGACTCCTGCTTTAAGATTAAAAATCCGCTCCTGATTGAAAATCCGCTCACCTGCCCTGAGCAATTCCTCAGCAGAATAGTTTTCCCCTGTAAGTTTATTAAGCAGTGCAGCAAAATCAACCTCTCCTACAGCCAGCATTGTGAAGGGGCACATCACAAGGGAATCTATCACTGCTGTTAGATCCTGGAAATATAGTACAAGGGCAGCTTTTCCATCAAATTTCTCTCTTTCAAGAAGCATGGGTTTGCCCATTATCTCCGGCCCAACCATGAATGCATTCAAATGAGAGCCACCAGTATTGGATGTTGCATAGGCGATTGCCATACCTTTAATTTCCCTGGGATCATATCCCGGGATCTCAAGTCCTTTCACTGAAGTATCGCATTCCTCTTTTCCGATGGAATGAAGGTAATCATGGGAACCTTTGCACACATAATGTGTTCCCTCTCCTATTTCCGTGACCATGTCTTTTACTTCTTCCATTTTGATCCAGGGCTTGATTTCCATATAGCCTGCAATTGCAGAACCCACAGAGATAGGGTCCAGTCCATAATCAAGACAAAACCCGTCAAGTTCTCTTACCAGTTCGATATCGTCATTTCCGATGTTTGGTCCGAATGCCCATATTGAATCATAGTCTGGAACAGGTATTCCGGCCTGGTCGGTTCGTCTGCAACCAATTGGACATGAATAGCAGGGAGCTTCTTTTAAATTAAATGTCTGGTTGAGCTCTTCTCCTGAAAGTTTGTTTGCATTCCGAAAATTCTTTTCACGGAAATTTAGTGCAGGCACAGTTCCCATATAACTCAGAAGGTCTGTTATTACGGAACTGCCATATTTTTTAAGCCCCTTGGAAGCAGGAGGACTTGCGGTTAGCAGCCTCTTTGCTTTTTCTACAACCATTTCAAACTCATCAGGCTTTGCAACTTCTACCTTATTTGTTCCTTTAACAACAATAGCCTTAAGGTTCTTTGACCCCGCAACAGCTCCGTGAGCGCCGCGTCCACTGGTATATATTCGGTCATTCACCATGTTTGCCATGCTTACAAGCATTTCTCCGGCTTTACCAATGCAGACAACTTTTCCTTTATCTTCAAGAAGACTGGTTGTTTCAGCAGTATTCTTTCCCCATAGATGCTCGGCAGATAATATCTCTACTTCTTCATCATAAATTTCGATATATACTGGTTTTTCAGCTTTTCCTGTAATTATGAGAACATCTATACCTGCAAATTTAAGTTCTGCGCCAAAATAACCACCTGCATTGGAACTGAATATTGTGGATGTAAGTGGTGATTTACAGGTGATCGAAAAATGTCCGGACATGGGAATAGAAGTTCCTGTCGCTGGCCCTGTAGTAAAAATAAGTGGATTTTCAGGGTTAAAAGGCTCTATTCCAGGATCTGCAAAGTCCTGCATAAGCCTGCACCCAAGACCTCGTCCTCCAATATATTTCTCTACGTATGATTTTTTGGTTTTTGTTTCTGTGACGGATTTGTCGCCCAGATCAATAGTGACTGTTCTTCCTGTCCATCCAAACATTATTTACCCCATATGTTTTTCTTTTTTCCCACCATCGATATTTACGTATCTTTTCCATCATTTAATTTTCTTTTGCAGTTTGCTTCCATTTCAAGCATTCTTTTTTTAAGTTCTACTTTTTCTCCACAGGTCTTCCCGCAAAACCCTCCGATTCCAGAGGATGAAACCACCCTGTGGCATGGTATTATTATCGGATATGGATTTTTTGCAACAGCGGAACCAACAGCTCTGGCAGCACCTTCTCTTCCTGTTCTGCAGGCAAGTTCCTGATATGTTACTCTTTCACCATAGGGTATTTTTCTGACCTCTTCAAGCACTTCACGCTGGAATTCCGTGACTCCTGAAAGATCAACATCATATTCTGAAAAGTCCACTATTTCCCCACCAAAATATCTGAGAATAGCTTGGAAGATGGTCATATCACTCATTTTTTCCATCCCCTTCAGAATCACTGAACACATCATCTTCAAGCTTTTTTCTTTGTTTCCTGTAACGAAGCCATCCGGTTCCATGATATGAGATCATTAATGCTGCTCCGATTATAAGGGCCAGAAGAATGTAGCGTGTAGAGTTGAACAACAGCGGATTGAGATTATCTCTGTGGTTGTATCTTGGATACATAATGTCGCTTCTGTCATCACTGTGTCCAAGGCCTAAAGCATGTCCCATTTCATGTGCGGCAATATATTCCATTGAACTGTCCCCATATTGTCTCCATGCATAACCTTCGTAATTACCGGTTTCAAGAACTATATCAGCTCTCTCAAAGCGGCCGTTTACGATATATGGTCTCGTAAATCCCGCAACTCCACTGGATGCACCTACATCCTTTTCCAGATTATCCACCCACATGATAAGTATGTCAGCATTATCAGTTTCAACTACCTGGAATTCTGGCCGGTATACCAGTTGCCCGTTACCTCCGTTTTCCCAGTAAGTGAGTGCATTCAATACTTCCTCTCTATAACTGGGACTGTAATGTTGTGGCACATCCTTGTCATCAATGTAGACTGTAATGGGTGAATGGTCCCAGGGTTCCGCTATTATTACAGGTCCATTGCTGTCCATGTGTCTGACACCTTCAAGTGCAAAAGCCAGCACAATAGCAAGTATAAAGACAATTATTACCCGGTTCATTCTGATCATTGGTGTTCTGAAAATAGTTGCTGTTTGCTTATTAGTTATTTGGCAGTCTGAATTGTTATTATTTAGCGGTAAAGGAGTAAACGTATATCTGATGAATTCAATCACAACTTATGAAAAAACGTGTTGCTGTTGTCTTTGACAGTGCCGGGACACTGTTACATATGTATCGTGTTGCCAGGGATATGAGCAGTGGCTTGGTGCTTGAAGATGTACAGACAACCCTTCTGGTTGCAGAAAAGCCCAACAGAGCACTCGTTGTATTACGCACCGTGTTTGATGAACTGTGGCAATGCAATCCGTCTCTTGAACTCAGGGATTTTATAGAAATGTATAATGTCCCTCTGGGAATTAGCTGCTCAAGTAGTCCCTTTGAATTGAGGGATGTTTACGGTATCATCCGCAGCAGCACTGTAAGGATTAGCGATATTTCTGATGTTGTATCCATGGTGAAAGGACGTTGTCCGGATGTATTTTATGTTGCGGCGGGTCTTGTGGTTGATTCTCAGGAGAATTTGATTCCCTATGTACTCAGCACCGGAGGGAGGTTATATTCTCAAAGCTCCGAGGCGGTGAATATAATCAGGGATATGGGTGTGGATATCTATATAGCTTCAGGAGACGATGCTCAGAACCTGCAGGTTCTTGCCTCGTTATTATCTATACCTATGAATGATGTTTTTCCAGTTGCCACAACACACGACAAGGAACGTATAGTTAATGATCTCAAAAAAATCTATGATAATGTTCTCATGGTTGGTGACGGGATGAACGATATACTTGCTTTGAGGGCCGCTGATGTGGGAATTCTTACTTCGCAGCAGGGGGATGAGCGTCCACAGGTGTTGAAGGATTCTGCAGATATTATCATTGGCAACATCATTGATGTGGCAGACATTGTACAAAATATATATGCTGACGTTACTTTGTAAAATCGGCATGCATATCAGCTTTTTAGAAGTTCACAGCGCGAAGCATATGCGTTATGTTTATGTATTGAGTTCAATAATCCAACAGTAATTCTTTAAAAAAGATCGCTAAAAACTTGTTATCAGGTTTGCATGGGTTCCAATGGAGCTAGTTTTGTGTACAATCTACAAAACCGTTAAGTAATTTGAGTAGATATGCATATCATGATTAGTGAAACAGGACTCCTATGCACCCCTGGGCGGAGGAAATCAAATGGCATTATTCATTGAAGTCAAAAACCTGACACTTGAATTTGATGGTGTCAAAGTTCTTAAAGACATAAACCTGACCATAAACGAGGGAGAAGTTCTCGGTATACTTGGAAGAAGCGGATCAGGTAAGACAGTATTGATGCACGTCCTGCGTGGTGTTGAAGAGTATGAAGGTATCACTGGAGAAGTAATATACCATCTCGCAAGATGTGAGAAATGTGGGCATATGGAACCACCAGGTAAGGTTGGACAGGAATGCCCGTCATGTGGTAATGATACTCTCAAGCCCTTTGAAGCTGATTTCATCAAACTTTCTCTCCATGATGCAGACAGGCGTGAAATTACCAAGAGAATCGCTATCATGCTCCAGCGTACATTTGCGCTATATGGTGATGACAGGGTTATTACCAATGTAGTGAACTCGCTGACAGAGATCGGTGTTAACAGTGAGACAGCTATTTCCCGTGCTGTGGAACTTCTGGAAAAGGTCCAGCTCTCACACCGTATGATGCACGTTGCACGTGACCTCAGTGGTGGTGAAAAGCAGAGAGTAGTACTTGCTCGTCAGCTTGTGAGGGATCCAATGCTTCTTATCGCTGATGAACCAACTGGTACTCTTGACCCAAGGACCGCTGAAGTTGTACACGATGTGATTGCAAAGGCCGTCAAGGAATATAATATGACGATGGTCATCACTTCTCACTGGTCTGAAGTGGTAGAGGACCTTGCTGACAAGGCTATCATTCTTGAAGATGGTGCAATTGTAAGGGAAGGTGAACCTTCCGAAGTAGCAAATGAGTTCATGCAGATGATCTGTTCTGTAGAGAAGAAAGCTGATATTGCTGTAGGTGATCCTCTTATCAAGGTGGACAATCTTGTCAAAAAGTATATTTCTGTGAGCAGGGGTGTTGTTTACGCCGTTAATGATATCTCCTTTGACGTAAAAGAAGGAGAGATATTCGGTCTTGCAGGTACAAGTGGTGCCGGAAAGACAACAACATCAGAAGTTCTCATGGGCATCGTACAGCCAACCAGTGGTGATATTCAGGTACGTGTCGGTGATGAATGGGTTGACATGAGAAAGCCCGGACCAGAATGCAGGGGCCGTGCTGTTAAGTATATGGGAATACTGCATCAGGAATATGGTCTTTACACGCACAGAACCATAATTGACAATCTTACAGAATCCATAGGAATTGATCTTCCATATGAGCTTGCAGTCAGAAAGGCTATCAACACACTGGTTGCAACCGGATTTACCGAAGAGAAGGCAAAATCTATATTATCAAAGATGTCAGATGAGATTAGTGAAGGTGAAAGGCACAGGGTTGCACTTGCCCAGATCCTGATGAAGGAACCTAATATCATTATAATGGACGAACCAACGGGAACAATGGATCCGTTCACTAAGAAAGAGGTAACAAAGTCTATTCTGGAAGCACGTGAGAAAATGGGTGACACATTCGTTATCGTATCTCACGATATGGACTTCCTGCAAGAGATTTGTGACCGTGTAGCTCTCATGAGGCAGGGTAAGATAGTCAGTGTCGGAGAACCAGAGGCTGTTCTGTCAGAGCTTACCGATGAAGAGCGTATGGAAGCAGCAGAGACATGATATTTTAGATATACACGGAGGAGTTTGGCACGAGTGGCGAAATAACGTTAGAGATCAACGGACAGGAACTGAAATTACCCGAAAGTTCAACCCTTGAGGACGCCATCAAGGTGTCAAACGCCCCTTACAAAAAGGGTACAGCTATTGGTATTCTTATAGAGAAGGAAGATCTCAGGTCACAGGCATCAACAGAATACCTTGTGAAAACCTCTAAAGGTGAGTTCAAAATAGAGCTTCTGGATGAATCATCTTCTTCTTCCAAACGCTGGATATCTATTTTTAAAGATCTTACAGAACTTCCTGTGCGATGGACAAATAAAGATGTACTTGCCTTTGGTCCGTTCAGCACTGACATGGAACCTGCACGTGGAACTTCTGAGATGGAAAGGTTCACACTTCTTTTTGGTGCAGGTGGTGGTGATGCTGCAAATACTCATATTATTGTAAGTAAGACCCGTCACTCTGCGGAATATGGAGCTCCTGAGGACGGTGTGTTTGCAAGACTGATAAGCGGAAAACATGTTCTTCCTGACCTTGAGAAAGGAGACAGGATACTTTCCATTGAGCCTGTTGTTGAATGGGAAAAAGTAGGTGAGCATATATCCACAACTGATCTCTCTACAAAACTGGAAAATGGATATCGTATTTTTACTTACATTGAGATAGAGATCGACCCTCTGGCTCCTGAAGGTGCAGAGTTCTTTTTTTCAGTTACAAGAGACGGTACGTTCCATATCGATTATCTTTCAACTTCTTTTATATCCGATCATCGTTTCCAGGGTGAACTGGTAACATATGAAAATTTTGAGGCACGGTCTACGGGCTCGGTATTTGTGAGAACTGTGGGATATGGTGCCGGAAAACTTTTCATTTCAACTGATGACCGCACTTCATCTATAATGCATTCTGTGATAGGTCACGTCGTAAAAGGTATAGAACTTGCCAGAATGGTAGAAAATGACCAGAAGATCATGGTGGAGTCGGTTCCTGAACAGGTAATGCTTCTTGGTAAGAGCAATGCAGACGCAGAAACTGAAATGTCTCAGCAGGATATTGAAGTAATCAGAGAAGGTTATACCGATGATGATGGTTTCATTGTAAAGCAGTCTCCATCAACCACAATTGAGATCCTGCATGAAAAGAAAGTAACAGTTCAGGGTGTTGATCCTGAAATGCTTGTAAGGATAGAGCTTTATGATGATCTTGCTCCCAAGACTCTTGATTTCTTCAGACATGCAGTGGGTCTGCAGTATAATCCTGTTGGTGAGCTTCCGGTAATGATGACCTATGAGAACACTTATATCTTCAAGGCTGAGAAACCTGCGGAATCCTACAAGGAAATATTCCCGGAAAATATCCCTGAAAAGACAATTGCAGGTGAAATTGGTGTTACCAATCAGGCTGCAAAGAGAGCCGGAATGATAGGTGTCAAGTTAAATGATGATGATTTGTTCGGCCCGACCGGAGAGAGGTTTGGAAGTACGAATATTATCGGAAAAATATTGGAACCTGAGAAACTCAAACATTTCAAGGATGGAGACATGATGTATATCTTAGAGAGCAGCAAGGAGGAATAAGTATGTCCGAAGAGAACAATGATGATGTTATAACAAAGCTTGTTGTCACAAGTTCTGACAGTGTGCTGCCCATCGATGCTGCCATGAAGATATACGAATCCAGTACTGATATCGTAATCAAGGAAACATGTTTCGGAACAATGGTCACAGGCCCCAGAGAGGCTGTTAATAAAGTGGTAAAAGAGATTGTTGATCTTGATAAGAATCACATTTTCGTAAAAGAGAGAGGTTTCCCTCCGGGTGACGACAGGCGTTGTCGTGCTTCACGTGGAGGAGGTTCAAGGCCCGGTTTCTATTTCCTGAAAGAAGAGGCAATGATGCTTCCGATGATAGGTAAGGCGCTTGACAAATATGATGAACATGTTCCACTTAAAGATACAGAACACAAGAAAAAACTTGGAGTAAAAGATCTCCGGGATATAGTTGAATCCAGCTTATGAGGCAATACCATGGCTAAAGTTATCATATACCCTACAAACAGTCTGATCCTTTCTGACCTGGTCCAGAGGTTCGGTCATACACCCATAGCAATGATGGAAAAGATAAAGGAAAAGGTCACTACCGTTGGTGTTGATTCACCACCCATGAATATTACAGCAGAGGAACCAAAGCACGGTCTGAAATATGCAGCTGTTGAAGTTCCTGCAGGTGTAAGAGGAAGGATGGCTATAGTAGGCCCGATGATCGAGGAGGCGGAAGCCGGTATTATTGTAGGGGAATCTCCAATGGCTTTTGGTTGCATGGGATGTGCCCGTACCAATGAACTCACCAAGTATCTTATCAGAAGCCGTGAAATGCCAATTCTGGAACTGGAATTCCCGCAGACCGATGATGAAGGACAGGAATTCGTTTACAAGATAGCAGAATTCCTGGAATCACTGCCTGAAAGTGAAGGCGATTCTGAGGAGGCAACAGAATGAATGACGAAGCCGTTGTTAAAGTAGCACTCGTATCATGTGGTTCCGAATACGCAGGTGTGCATGGAGAATTGGAGTCTGTGGCTTCAAGTGTCAATGCTAAACTTGTATATCCTGAGATCGAGATTGATATTCTGGATGATATTGGCAAGGATTTTGGTATTGAGGCAGCAAGTCCTGATCTTCGTCTGATGATGGCAAGGGCAAAGGCTGTTGTGGAAGGGCTCTCTGATGTTGATGGTGTTTTTATCACCTCATGTTTCAGATGTGCTGAGGCGGCAATTGTAAGAAATGAGGTTCGCCGTTACATAAACAAGCATTCTGAGCTTCCGGTTATTAGTTATTCATTTACAGAGCGTACAACTGCAGCAACACTGCTGACACGTATGGAAGCTCTAACAACTATCGCAAGAAGAAGGCACCTGCTTGCGAGAGAAAAGCAGAGCGGGCTTACTGCAGGTATTGACTCCGGTTCCACCACCACAAAAGCTGTTGTCATGAGAGACAACGAGATCATAGGTTCCGGCTGGGTGCCTACGATCAAGGTTATTGACAGTGCTACAGAGGCTTTCAACCAGGCCCTTGAAGAGGCAGGTGTCAAACAGGAGGATATCCAGGCTATCGGTACCACAGGTTATGGTCGTTTCCTTATCGGCGAGCATTTCGGTGCCAAGCTCATACAGGAAGAGATCACTGTAAATTCAAAGGGTGCTGTCTATCTTGCTAACTCCCAGAAAGGCCATGCAACTGTAATCGATATCGGTGGAATGGACAACAAAGCCATATCAGTAGATGACGGAATTCCCGGAATGTTTACCATGGGAGGCATTTGTGCAGGTGCTTCAGGACGTTTCCTTGATATGACTGCAAAGAGGCTCGGTGTCGATATCACAGAACTGGGTGCCCTTGCAGTTAAGGGAATGGAACAGAATGTCGATATGAATAGTTACTGTATCGTTTTTGGTATACAGTCGCTTGTAAACTCACTTGCAAAGGGTTCAACACCAGAGGACGTTGCTGCAGCAGCATGTCACAGTGTTGTTGAGCAGATATTCGAACAGCAGCTTCAGGAAGTCGATGTTAAGGAACCACTTATCCTTGTAGGAGGTTCATCCCTTATCGAAGGAGTTCCAAAGGCACTTGGAGAGCTGCTCAAGATCAATGTTCTCGTACCACCGAACTCTCATCTTATCGGTGCTGTAGGAAGTGCTTTACTGTCCTCTGGATTCGTGGAGGAGTAATTCTATGGAACCTCTTGAGACTTTCATAGTAGAGTCCACGGTGCCGGAAGAGGGGGATGCCTACAAGAGCATAGTTGCGGATATCATTACCGAACTGGTGCTTGGGGGTGCCATTGGAAGAATAAAGGTGAGAGTAAGACCCGAAGACTCTCTTTTTCTTATGGCTATAGTCCTCAGGGACAGCCAGCCAACAGTTAAAGTATATGATATGGGTAGCGTTGATGTCACAAATCATCTTACTAAAGAGGTCACAATTTCAATTGAACAGGAAAAATATCTTCCTGAATTACTTGAGCAACTCTGGGCAAGATACGGACGTGCAGGAGTACGCCAGCCTGAGAGAAAGACCCTTATCATGACCGTAGAGGACCTTGACACTGAGGTTGACCTTCTGCGTAACCTTGTAGTTGCAGATCCTCAGAAGACACTCCAGTCAAGACTTGTTGAAATGGCTATCCGCGCAACACCTGAAGGATTCAGGGTGCGTTACCATTCAATGGATAAACATGTGTTTGTTTTTGCTGCAACCGAGGATATTCTCAAGAAAGAGTGGATACAGGAAGCGCAGGATATTGCAACGGAACTTCAGGAGGATGAATAATGGCAGCAGTTCTTGAACCTTATATTTACGAAGGTGGAATTCACCAGCACACTCTCATTACAGAGCTTCTGGAAGATCTCGGAGGTTATCTTATCCAGAAAGTACCGGCAGCTACCGAAGTAACTCTTGTCATGCTCATCCCGAGAGATGATGTTCATCTTATTGAAGAGCTTGGAAAGAAACTTCTCGGCAAGCTGGAGCGCGCTCCTCTCACCGGAACTGAGATTGCTGTAGTTTCCCCGACTCTTGCCTCCCATCACCTTCCTCACTCTGCATGTGACGTTGCGGAATTCATGCGCAGAGGCGGTGCAAACACTAATATGATCGGTCTTGCAAGAGGTATGGGCAGAAGGGTATCTCTTTCGGATAATTATGAAAGGAAACTTATTAATGAACATGACATTGCTCTATTCTCATTCGGCACTTTTGCTGATTGTATCAAGAACAAGAAACCAAAGCTTCTTGAAGGCGTGACCGTTCCGAAGATCGTAGCAGGCGGACCTAAAAATATAAAGACCGAGGAAGTTGAAAATGCCGATCTTTATGTTGGTGGAATCGGCAGAGTTGCTCATCGTCTGAGAAAACCCGGAGAACTTAGTTCACTTGATGTTTTGCTCGAAAAGGTTGTGGAAGTTGTGGAAAAAATGCGTGAGGACCTTGCAAAGGATCCGCTTGCTGTGCTTCCACCCAGAGTTATGAAAGAGATACACGAGCAGATTCCTGAGATCTTTAATGTGTTATCTCCTGCACCTGTGACCCTCCAGCTTGATGGCCTGCGTGTGAAACTTCCATATGATGAGTTCCATGAAAGGGTGGAGAACCTTGAATTTGATGAAGGTGTCAGACTCTCAGATATAGCGCTCATCACAAAATCCCGGATGAAAAATTATATATTGGTCAAGATCAAACGTGAATCTGAGGTAGGATTTACAGCTTAAAGCTCGATAAAAACATTTGCAATGTTTGAAACTTATCTGGGGTTATTATGGAACTTGAAAAAATCAAAGAGCTTCTTGACAAAGAACCAGAAGACGCAGTAGATGAAATTCTGGCTGATGTTGAGAAAAGATATGGAGAAATTCCCTATATTACTAATTTTATGAAGGATATGCCGGAAATTTTCATATCAAGAATGATCTACGAGAATAGTGTTATGCGTGAATTCAAACGCATGGATCCTAAGACCGTAGAACTGATCAGCATTGCAGTGGCATCGGCACTACGTTGTGAGCACTGCCTGAAGACTCACGTAAGGGTTGCAAAAAGGCTTGGCGTTTCAAAAGAGGAGATATTTGATTCTGTTCTCATAGCCAGCAGTGTTTCAACAGCAGCTGTCCTTGCAGAAGGTACTCGTTCTGTTGATAATGCTTTTGCTGACGAGGAACAGGGCATTGCCTCATCTGCAAACTGTTCAATATGTAATATTAATTCAGAACTTCCTGAGGAAGACTGAATTATTTTCTTTTCTTAAGTTAATCTAAAAATGAGATTAGTAGAGTGGTGCTCCGCTGAGCAGCACTCCACCTAAATATCCCAGTATAACTCCGCTGTTAAGGAACGGAAGACCTGCCTGTGGTTTTCCTTTCATGACCAGTATGCTCAGAGCTATAAATCCAACAACAGTACCTATCATTGCGCCAAGGGCAGGATAGGATATGAAACCAATTGATGCGATGGTAGTTTTCTGCGTCAGGAAAACATTTGCTGAAACCACCAGGATCGTAGGCATTATGGCATCTCCAAGTCCCATGAAGAAAGCTTCCTTCTCTTTTCCTTCCTCCTTGTTGAGAGAATCTTCAATGAATGAATATCTCAGATGTTTCGGGATAACGAAAAGGATTGGCAGATGGAGGTCCATGACTCCTTCTGCAAGGTCGATCATGTGCTTTGTCTTGTAAACGGATATCGCATCGTAAATAGCAAGCAGTGCCAGAAGCACAATTACCGGTAGTATTGATAAGGAAATTCCGAATATCGCACTGGCTCCGGCTCCGATGATAAGTCCTACTATGTCGATTATGTACCATTCAGGGAATTTGTAGAGTAGTATTGTGAGTATGGCAGCTACAAGACCGGATACAACGTTGTTTGTCATGATGGATATATCGGCAATTGAAAGTAGTGCATAAAATACATAATACATGGTTGCTCCGACTGCAAGCAGGATTACGAGCTGTATTATCCATTCCATGTTCTTTTTGATAGCCAGCAGCAAAAAGCCTGTGAATATAAGGATCAGGAATATGTAATATATGGCGTTTGAGGTCGAGTCAGGATCTTCAAATGCCTGCATGTCATTTGCGTTCATTGGCGCAGCCAAAAGCAACGCCGTGATCTGTACTACCAGTATAATGCCAGCCATTACAAGCATCGGAACATAATCTTTTAATACTGTCTTTTCAGAACTCAACTCAGCAACTCCAAATATATAAATTTATGAATATTATATAATTATGAATAGTAAATATTCTGTACAGTATTTAAGTGATTCTCTTTTAAAAAAATAGAGTTAAATAATATAAATAGCAAAAAACCCCTTATTAATAATGAGGGAACAGAATGGAAACCAGAGATATCATATTTTCAGTTGTAATGGTTGTGTCTTCGTTTGTACTTACATATGAATGGCTTGGCAGATTTAAATACAGTCCTGCAAATGCTTTGATAATATTGTCTGCAATGGTTATGGTCGGCGCTCTGGCCGCCATGATACTTTCAGTGGATATGCGCTTGCGCAAGATCGATAACATGCTTGAAGCAAAGGAACGCTCTTTAAGGATCAATGTACAGAGTGTAGAGAACAATCTGGATTCCAGAATGCATGAAGTTCTCATAAAGATGGATGATATGATGGATTCCATGGACCGTCGAAGGTATAGGTAATTTTTATTTATACTACTTGTAATAATAATACCATTCTTAATCCCGAAAACCATATTAACTATATTGTAGTAGAGTGATGAGAAATACTCTATCTATAAGAGGTGCGTATATGCGCATTAATTTAGAACCTATTGGGATTATCAAAAAAGCCGGAAAATGTTCTGAAATTCTCATCTACTCTGACTTTGAGCAACTTGTGAAAAACATGATGTCAAAGTTAAGCAGGGATGAAACTGATCAGCATAGTCTTGTGGTTGTACACAAAAATAAAGAATCCAGCGACCTTCATCAGGTGCAGATTAGTAAAACACAATTTATAGACAGGGTAGGGAATATCCTTAAAGTGGGAAAGATAGACGCAAATGATGATTCTGTTATCGATGTGCGACTGGAATGCAATGGATTTATAACAACTGAAGCCTGAAAGGCTTTGAATGAATTTAAATATATTATGATTCTTTATGGGTGTTGATATAGGAGATCTCCTTACGAGGAGTACGATCGAAGTATCTGACCTTTCATTAAATACAGTGGCAATAGACGCCTTTAATACACTTTATCAATTCTTAAGTATAATTCGCCAGAGAGACGGCACTCCCCTGAAAGATTCTCAGGGCAACGTTACATCGCACCTGTCAGGTATTCTTTACAGGATGACAAATATAGTTGAAGCCGGAGTGAAGCCTGTTTTTGTTTTTGATGGGAAGTCTCCGGATTTTAAATCAAAAACTATTCAAAAACGTAATGAAAAGCGTGAAAAAGCAAAAGCCAATTATGAAGTGGCCAAAGAAAAAGGACTTGCTGAAGAAGCATACAAATATGCTCAGGCATCTGCCAAGGTTGATGCAACAATTGTTGAGGATTCAAAGAAACTGCTGAGTGCAATGGGCATTCCTTATGTTGATGCTCCATCAGAAGGTGAAGCGCAGGCAGCCTATATGGTTAAAAAAGGAGATGCTGACAGGATAGCATCACAGGATTACGATTCATTGCTTTTTGGTTCACCAAAGGTTGTAAGGAACCTTACAGTTTCAGGTAAGAGAAAACTTCCTAAGAAGAACATCTACGTGGATGTCAAACCTGAACTCATTGATCTTCAGGAAAACCTGGATGAACTGGAAATTGACCAGTCACAACTTATCGATATTGCTCTTTGTGTTGGTACTGATTACAATGATGGAATTGAGGGTGTTGGTCCGAAGACCGCTCTTAAGCTTGTAAAAGAACACGGCGGCATAGAGATCGTTCTTCAGGAAAAAGGTCTGGAAATTGAGAATCTAGAAGAGATAAAAGAGTTTTTTAAGTCTCCACCGGTCACCGATGATTATTCTCTCAAATGGAAAAAGCCTGATTCATCAGCAGTTATATCCTTCCTCTGCGGAGAACATGATTTCTCAGAGGACAGGGTAACAAAGGCTCTGGAACGCCTTGAAGCTTCATCAGGAAGCGGTCAGAGTACCCTTGATAAATGGTTCTAGAACTACTTTTCCATCAATCTTTAGATTCAATTGCTTTTTGCGATAAGTGAAACTCCTGTCATCTCAGCAGGCTGGTCTATTTTCATTATCTCAAGCATCGTTGGTGCAAGATCGGAAAGTTTTCCATCCTGCAATTCACCACCATCAGGACCGTTTACAAGAAGACATCTTACAGGATTTGATGTGTGTGCAGTATGTGGCTTTCCTGTTTCATAATCTATCATCTTCTCAGCATTACCGTGATCTGCTGTTATGAGTGCAGCCCCACCCATTTTAAGGAGTGAATCAATAATCCTGCCGACACATTCATCCACAGCTTCGATTGCTCTGATGGCTGAATCCATTATTCCGGTGTGGCCGACCATGTCCATATTAGCAAAATTGAGAATGATAGCATCATACTTACCAGACTGTATCCTCTCTACAAGCTGATCTGTGACCTCGTATGCGCTCATATCAGGTTTTAGGTCATATGTGGCAACGTCCGGTGAAGATACCAGACATCTTTCCTCTCCTTCGTTCTCCTTTTCCACGCCACCGTTGAAGAAGAATGTCACATGAGCATACTTTTCAGTTTCAGCTATACGGAGCTGCTTTTTCTTATTCTTACTCAGGACTTCCCCGAGTGTATTGATGATGGTTTCCGGTGGGAATGCGATTGGAGCATCCAGTTTCTCATCGTATTCTGCCATGCATACGTAGTGAACTTTAGGTTTTACCCTTCTTTCAAAACCATCTAAATCATCGTTCATGAATGCGTAGGTAATCTGCCTTGCCCTGTCCGGACGGAAATTGAAGAAGATTACTGAATCTCCATCTTTCACGGTTGCAACAGGTTTTCCATCTTCATCGGTAACAACAGTAGGCTTTACAAATTCATCATTCTCTCCACGTTCGTAAGCCATACTTACGGCTGAAACAGCATCATCTGCAAGGATGCCTTCACCAAGTGTCAATGCATCGTATGCCAGTTTAGTACGCTCCCAGCGCTTGTCACGGTCCATTGCATAATATCTTCCACTTACCGTTGCTGTCTTTGCAATGCCAGTGCTTTTGCAGAACTCTTCATGTGATTTCATATCATCAAGTGCAGTCTGAGGTGGCACGTCCCTACCGTCAAGGAATGTGTGAATGTAGACTTTTTCGACCCCTTCCTTTTTTGCCATTTCCACAAGAGCTCTCATGTGGTCCATGTGACTGTGCACACCTCCATATGAGAAAAGTCCCATAAGATGCAGTGCTGAGTTGTTCTTTTTCACATTTTCCATGGCTTCAAGTAGGACCTGATTTTTGAAAAAAGAGCCTTCTTTTATGTCTTTGTTTATGCGTGTAAGATCCTGGTAGATTATCCTGCCGGCACCGATGTTCAGATGTCCTACTTCTGAGTTTCCCATCTGCCCTTCAGGAAGACCAACACCTTCTCCTGATACCTGAAGCAAGCAAGATGGGTATTTTTCTATAAGTGAATCAAGTACCGGAGTGTTCGCAGCCATTACTGCATTTCCTTTCTCTTCGGTTGTGTAGCCCCAGCCGTCAAGTATCATAAGTAAAAGTGGTCCGTTCTCATATGACATGAATTCTGAATTGTTCCGATGCTTTTTAAATGCATTGTATTGGTCGATCAGGAATTACTGTCAGGTATTCGGAAGATTGTTCTTGAGATGGCTTATGCAGTCCTTATGTGTTTAAGCATAAGATTGAACATAAGCAAGAGATTGCTTTCAAAGAAGATGATATCAAGGTCACTTCTGTCTCTTTTATTTGCCCTCAGCAATGTGAACTCAAGATCTTTTTCCGCTTCCATACGAATTCTGAAAAAAGGATCAGGACTTTCTTTTCTTACCTCTGCTATTGTTCTTGCAACTGAAAAAGGATCCAGATATTTATTGACCCAGCAGTTGAGTTCCCGGCTGTAACCTGTAGAAAGAGCCATGTTATTTATTCTCATCAATGCTGTCTGTTTGTTGTCTTCATAGTAGTTTATCCAATCCGACATTTTCTTTCCCCTGTGATTTTACCCAAATATTAAACTAATCCCATGTTTAAGGTTTGTTAGTTCAATGATATAAAATCTCTCAAAAATAATATTTATATTTATCTGTTTATTTAACTACTGCAATATTTCCTATTTACTTCACGATATCTTTTTATGTGAATATCTCCACCTTTTTATAGGAGTTTAAAATGGGAGAAACGATTGAAAAATCCGAGGACCAGTGGAAAGAGATACTGACAAAAGATCAGTTCATAGTATTGAGGCAAAAAGGTACAGAAGCACCTTTTACTGGTAAATATTATGCAAATAAAGAAAAAGGTTTATATCTCTGTGCAGCCTGCGGTCAGGAACTATTCAACTCTGAAGCAAAATATGAGTCCGGCACAGGCTGGCCAAGCTTTTATGAACCGATTTCAGAGGACAAGGTTACGCTGAAAGAGGATAACAGCCATTTCATGAAAAGGACAGAGGTTGTCTGCAGTCGCTGTGGAAGTCACCTTGGTCATGTTTTTAATGACGGACCTGAACCCACCGGTAAAAGATACTGCATGAATTCCATTTCACTGGACTTTAAAAAAGAGGAATAAAGTAGTGATCGGAGGTTTACACCTCTGATCAGTTAACTGTGACCGTAAGGGTCATGTCTGGTACGTCTGCAACGCTGAAGGTGTAAGTACCACTGTTCATGAAAGTGTACTCATATGTGTCGTGAACGTACATTTCCTGGTTTTCAAAAAGTCCGTCGTCACTTACAAGAACGAATGTGTTCTGTGGTTTGTAATTAGTCCATACCAAAGTGTCGCCTCTGTTTATTTCTATTTCAGAAGGCTTCATCATTCCGTAGTATTCCATTCTGATACCATAGTCAATTCCTTCACCAACGACATCTACTTCCTCTGTAATCTCTTCTGGTGTTGGATTTTCAGTTTCTTCTTCCATCGCAGTGTCATCAGCATTGTCAGTGCATCCGCTGACAAGAACACCTGCAAGCATAAATATTGTAATCAATATCATCCACTTTTTATTCAATATACCACCCATTTCTATATTCTTAGAAGATTCCATATATCTTTCTAAAAATGAGTGTTAGAACACATTTTCAGAAAAACTTATACGGTTTCTGGTGAAATAAAGGCTATGGAAACATCCTTTATATTTCTTCTGTATTTGCTGCTTGTCAATACTATTGGATTTTATCTGATGTGGGCTGATAAAAGAAAAGCAAAAAAGAATGCATTCAGGATTCCTGAAAAAACTCTTTTTACGATTGCAATAATCGGGGGCAGCATTGGTTCCATAGCAGGCATGTATCTTTTCCGTCATAAGACGAAACATCCATCTTTTACAATAGGAATGCCTCTGATATTACTGGTACAGATCTATGTTTTGATCCGGTTCCTTCTGCCATTATACGCTTTAAGCTGAGGCTAAAGTTCAGAACTCAAGTCTTTCCATCTCTTTAAGGACTTCCGGGCTTAGATTGGTGAAATTCTGAATACCGTTGGTCCAGGCCGCTATCATCATGACATCCTTGATCTCCTGTGCGGTTACGCCATATTTCTTCAGCCTCTGAAGAATCTTCACAGCACTTTTTGTTTTCTGGCTTGAGCATGCAATTGCAAATACCAGAAGATGTTTTTGTTTCTTGGAAAGTCCGCCTTCCTTCTCTTCCCATACTGAACTATATAATCCGGCTACAGCTTCTGAAAAATCATCGCCCATCTTTTTTGCATAGGTCACAGCTCTTGGCTGGAAACCTTTCACATCTTTTGCTTCCTTTATTTCATCTGGCATCTGTTCTTTCCCTTCCATTGTTTCTTTTGCTTCTTTTTAGATTTGCAACTCAAGATTTGGCAGGAAACGATTTAATGTTTTCTTCCCCTTTCTTTAATATGCAGGACAAAGGGAATTTTCCGGATATTTCTAAAAAAGGTGTTTACTTTCTTATATTCAGGAATGGGAACTGTACTCTTGATGCAGGTCGTCTCAAAAAGATTGAGTTTTCAAAAGGCTACCACGTTTATGTAGGTTCTGCACTTGGAAGTGGAGGTCTCAAAAGACTGAAAAGACATGTGCTTCTCTCATTAGAGAAAAACAAGAAACCACGCTGGCATGTGGATTATCTCTCCGTCTCACAGGAATTTCAACTTATCTCTGTGGTATATGCAATTACAGACAGAGCAGTTGAATGTGAGCTCGCAGGAAAGCTGCAATCAGGTTTGAAGAATTTAATTCCCGGTTTTGGCTCAAGTGATTGTGGCTGTTCTTCACACCTGTTTTACAGTAGAAAACATCCTTTAGCTTTGATAAAAGATGTATTTAATGCAGCTGGATTAAAATTTAAAGTTGCACATTTTGAGTAACCTGCTCTGCTATTAGGAAATAAAATACGGAAAACTTTTAATTCAGTTGCAAAGTAAGTTTTACTATGCCTCTTGAAAATTATGGGATATTGAAAGGTAAACCAAAAGACTGCAAACGGGGGAAGGGCAGGAGTGCTCATTACCAGATACTTGTTGATGATGGAAAAAATGAACACCGTGTAGCTGTGAATGCAAATTCAAAGATATCCCCGTCTGAATTGCTTTACTTTGTCGATGATAACTTCATTCATCCCATAATTGAAAAGCTTCCGGATCTGGAAATGGGTTACAGGAATGTTGACAGATCCTCAAGAGACATGTGTCTTGATTACGTCCGCGGAGGACTTTTTGATACATCAAAAATGCTTCCTCTTGAGTGCGATATTCCTGGCCCCTCCAACGACCTTAATGAACTGATACAGAAATACGTGGAGAAAGCTGCTAATATGAAAGGCGGCATGATCTATGCTTTTGGAGAAAGATGGGGTCCTGAATCATTTTTACCTGACAGCTTTTTTGGTTTCAGGCCTGGAAGTGGAATTCATGATATTCACATGAACCAGGGCAATTCCGAAAAATGGAAGCATGACGATTCACCGTATCAGGACGGTGGCCTTATTATCAATTTGCCTGAAGAGGACCGTTGGGTTGCTATTTTCCTGGCTTTCCAGTCACAATGTTTTAACACCGATGATATCACAGGACACTGTTTACCTGAAGCTCCGAAAGTCCGGAAAGTCCCTGGAACCTCATCTGAAAAAAGTGAGGTTGAACAAACAGAAACAGTTGAGGCAGGTTCAGTGCTTATCATTGGGGCACTTGTAAATCCTGAAGGCGTGGATTCAGGCAATGAGTCTGTGACACTCTTCAATGCTTCTCCAAAATCAATCGATCTTGGCGGCTGGTCTATTAAGGATGCAGCAGATCGTAAGTCTAATCTTAAAGGCACGATACGCCCCGGATCCGGTATTAGGATATTGCTATCTGGTAAAGGTGTTATTCTTTCCAATAGAGGGGGTTCTATCAGCCTTTATAATGATCAGAGAAAACTCATGCATGAAGTAAAATACAGTAGCAGAGAAGTCAGGTCCGGATGGACTATTGTATTCTGATACTTACTGTTTTTGATTTTCTCTTTTTTTACGTTGTAAGTCTCTTATACAAAAGAGGCAGCATTTCCGGCAGCATCAAAACATCATCGATGATAGTATAACCAACGTCGGAAAATATATTGTTGAGATATTCTCCCGGATTCTTATCCACAGTTATACAGAAGAAATGCATCCCATGGTTATTTCCTTCAGAAATTGCCATTCGGGTATCTTCCTGTGCAATGTCGCCCTGGTATGAATCCTCACCTCTGGACCTGTCATAAGGCTCACCGTCAGATAACAATACCAGCATTTTAGTTCTGGCACCGGTTTTTTCCAGTTTTTTGATGGAATGCCGAATAGCTGGTCCGAGGCGTGTATTTGATTCGGAAGCCAGTATGCTCATTCTCTTTGCAACATCATCTGAGAATTTCTCATCGAATTCCTTGATCTTGAAGTATTCCACGTTATCTTTGCTCTTGCCCGAAAATGCATAGATTGCATACTTATCTCCAATGCTTTCAAGTGCCTGACTCATAATTATCAAAGCATCTTTCTCAACGTCAAGTATGCTTCTGCCATCCATTCCAAGTATCTTGCGTGTGGAGGCACTGACATCCATTAGGAAAAGGGTTGCTACATCCCTCTCATGTTTATGCCACCTGATGTACATTCCTTCATCGGGATTTGCTCCGCATTTTTTAGTTATCAGGGATTCCGTATAAGCATCAATATCAATTTCAGTACCGTCATTCTGTCCTTTCATCCGGTGGAATGCTTCGGGTTTCATAAGGCCGAATGTATGTCTGAGAAGCGCGATCTCATTCCCATAACGTTCAATTGCTTTTTTGTACTGAGAAGTGTTCCCTCCATGGGGTTCCATTTCATTGACGGTACTCCACTCCGAGCGATAATCATTGATACTGCTGTCCCATTCATCATACTTGTAACTGCCAAGCACTCGCCAGTTGTTATTCAGGGGTTGTGTTGGTTTATCCGTTGCCTGCTCCTTAGGTCGTTCTTCATCAGCAGTAAGGTCTGCCTCAGTTTCCGGTATAAAGTTCTTGATGACATTTTCGTATGGTTTTGTCATTGAAAGGTCTGTTTCACCGGTTGCACCAACATCCATCCCACGATATGTTATATTCTGAATCATCCTGTAGTTGATCTCATTAAGTGGTCCGAGTTCTTGTTCAAGTGAGCAGTATATTTCAAAAGCAAGCTCAAAGGCTGAGAAGGTGCTTGATTCTTTAGTGAATATTCTGTTTTCAATTTCATCCTGTATCCCTTTCAGGATCAGGAGTATCTTTTCATCCAGTTCTAGTTCTGTTCCTGGTTCATGTCCGGTGGAAATCCATAGCAATCCTTCCATGAATTTTTCTAGGTCTTTATCAGGAACATCTCTCATCAAAAGCATTTTATGGCGTACTTCTTCAAGATCGGTGCGCACTCCCTTGTAATGCTCCATTATCATATACTCAACACGTGCATCCTCCAGCAGTCCGAATATGGTGGCTGAAATTATCTGGTTCGGGAAAAGTGAGATCAGGTCAACAAGGTCGCTGCTCCCTTCATCTTGTGTATTATCGCTAATTGATCCTGGGTATCTTTTTCTGATAAGTTTTTCCAGTTCCTTCAATTTTACGGGTTCTACATTCAGTGAACTGTAAAGTGCGTGTCCAACTTCATGCATCACACTGAGTTTGTAGATCTTGAAATTGTCTTTTATGTTCTCGTAAACTCCCATCTTTGGTGCAAGATAAATAGTGTTTCCTGCGATGATGGGGTTCATACCCTGAACTTCGATTTGCAATGGCAGAGATGCCATGGAGCGTATTATAAAATTGCTACCTGAAAGACCGAGGGCATAGTACCTGAGTACATTGGCCACTTTTTTGAGAGCGACAGCACCGGTGAGTTCTTCCACAAGTTTTCTTGAGCTCTTCGATTCCAGTGAGAAATAGGCTTTTCCGGCAGGCTTTTTTTCATCTGCCGCTTCCAGCCCTTTAAGAGTCCACTCTTCAAGCTCATTTATATCAAGTTTTTCTAGAATTGTTGGTGAGTTTTCAAAGAAATCCAGTGCAAGTTTCCTGTCTTTTCCGTAAACCCTGAATCCTATGTTTGCCCATTTTTTCACATTTTCAGGATTGTTTTTCTCAGAAAAACTTCCAAGATTGATAAAGAATGCACTGGTAAGAGCTCCTTCTTTCTGTAGAAGCCTGT
The DNA here is from genome assembly GCF_017873415.1 of Methanolobus bombayensis. Lineage (GTDB taxonomy): Archaea > Halobacteriota > Methanosarcinia > Methanosarcinales > Methanosarcinaceae > Methanolobus > Methanolobus bombayensis. The sequence goes on from NZ_JAGGKD010000006.1 coordinate 224,992, forward strand.
CAGCTATATTGAATATTTCTTCATGGAATTTAAGTGGTATTTTTGATAGAGAAAAAACCGATTTTTCGTAATATTCTCTGGCATTATCCGGGTCTTGTAATGCAATTGCTTCTCCAGTTCCTGTCCAGATGGTGAACATGTCTTTATCAAGAAGGCTGAAAGCGGCCGAAGCATTCTCAAAATAACTATCAAGGCATTCGGTTTGAATAGTCGCCAGCCCGATTCCCGCTTCTACGATAACTGATCTTATCTCAGGGCTAGTATCTTCATATTTTCCAAGTACAAAGACCGTTGTTATAAACTCTCGAAGAGCATCTTTGTTGTTTCTGAATTCCCTGGTTCCTTTGTCTATCCATTCTAATGCTTCAGAAAGATCAAGTGTACTAATATGTTGCGGGTATGTTTTTAGAAAAGAACTGGCGCTTTTTTTATCTTTATCTGCAAGACTGCAGGTAGCATCAATTAGTTTTGTCAGTTTTTCATCATCTGTTTTTTCCACAATTGTTCCGGCATTTCTGAATAATGCCATTGTAACAAGTTCACCGCATTCCAATGTTTCTTTCATTGAAACAAGAAGCTTCTTTCTTTTTAAAGGCGGGATCTCGGCTAATATCTTTTCAGTAATGTTGATGAGTTCAATGCCTGTAAGCCAGTGTATACCGCTGATATGTTCAACAATCTCACAGTAGGTTTCGAAGTCACTTTCATTTATTAGTGAGCTGATTTGTTCCAGATGTTCAAAATAAACTTCTGCAACCTTTGTGTTGATATTTGCGAGTTTGTTCCCATTGGAAACTAATTTCTGGAATATTTGAGGCTCTGTAGTAACAAGAACTTTTCCAGTGTATTTGAAATAGGCTATTGCAATCCATTTGTTCAGGTCTGATAGGTCAATTCCTCTCAGGGTCCAGTTTTCCAGAAGCTCAAGTCCGCCTTTTTCTATAAGAATAATTGAAGAGTCAAAGAATCCTTCACAGCATGAAACACTAAGTTGTGATACTTCCTTTGCGAGTTCAAGCCAGTTATTGAATTCTGCATCTCCAAGGGCTTTGTATACTCCGGGTGCTGCTCCAAGATAGGCAATGAGAACTCTTTGCCCTCGTTTCTGTGCACCTTTTCCTGCATGGAGTATGATCTCAAGTGCATCATTATCAAGATCGTCAAATCCGATTGCAAGCTCAGAAACCAGTGTATCTTCCAGTGATGGAAAGCAGGATGATATAGGTCCTGTAATCATTTCAGTACTCATAGGATCTCTATTTTCAGAGTCGCCAGTTGGTTACAGATTCACTCCGGTACTCATTAATTCCCCGATATTTACCCCATAATTGCAGCAATGATCTCATCAATGCTTTTCTGCAGATCCTGATTATCAGTTATAGGCTGTGACATTGCTATCTTGCAGGCTTCTTTTGCCTCGATGCCTTCCTGGATGAGTTTTCCTGCGTAGATGAGCAGGCGTGTGCTGACTCCTTCTTCAAGTCCATGGTGTTTAAAGTTCCTGATGCTCTGTCCGATTTCAACAAGCCTGGTTGCAGTTTGCTCGTCTACCTGTGTTTCATGAGCCACTATCTGTTTTTCCAGTTCAGCAGGAGGATAATCAAATTCAATTGCAACAAAACGTTGTCTTGTACTTTGTTTCATGTCCTTGACAATGCTCTGGTAGCCGGGATTGTATGAAACTGAGAGCATGAACTCATTCGGTGCTTTGACAATAACTCCTAACTTGTCGATGGGTATTATGCGCCTGTCATCGGTTAACGGATGGATGACTACTATGGTATCCTTTCTGGCTTCGACAACTTCATCAAGGTAACAGATTGCACCGCTTTTTACCGCTTTTGTGAGTGGTCCGTCACTCCATTCCACATTCTCGCCTTTGATGAGGAATCTTCCCACAAGGTCGGTTGCTGTAAGGTCTTCATGGCAGGCAATTGTTATCAGAGGACGCTGTAATTTCCATGCCATGTATTCCATGAATCGTGTTTTTCCACAACCTGTCGGTCCTTTGAGATTTACTGGTAGTTTGTTCCTGTAAGCAGCTATAAAAATTTCCACTTCGTTGCCTACTGGTACGTAATAAGGTTCTTCAGTTATCAGGTATTCATCAACCGGCAGTTCCTCGGATAAAGCGCATTTCATTGCCATAGCAATCCTCCTCTTATGATAGTAATCTATCCTTTTCTGGTTTAAATGTGCTGTGCAGGAGGAATCTGTGTATATTTAAAGTTCTGGCCCAAACATTTTATATAGTCAATGAATTACATCATAAAGTAATAAGAATTTTAGTTGGGATATGTGGTCATAATGGATATTAAAAAAAGCTCTGCAAGAGCTGTGGTTCTATTGTTATTATTTTTAGCATGTGTATCGCTGGTGGTGCCTTCTCTGGCACAATCGAATATTGAGTCTGATTATATGAACATAAACGTCAAAATAAACGATGGTTATGCCATAACAACCGTTGAGGAAAAACTTGACAACGTGAACAATGAATCTGTAACAGACAAGTTCCAGTTCCTTATTCCTGATGGTGCTTTCATGTCTGCTTTCTCCATGACGATAGATGGTGAGGAGTATCAGGCAGATATACTTGAAAATGAGGAAGCACAGCAAAAGTTTGCAGAGGCGGTGTCAAGCGGCAGGACAGCAGGTCTTCTGGAAACAAGAGATACCGAACTGTTCTCTTATTCTCTGAATTTTGAGGCAAACCAGAGCATCATAGTGAAACTCACCTATGAGCAGGCTCTTACAAGGACGATGGATGAGTATGAGTATTTGCAATATCTAAGGAGCAATCATGTTGTGGAAGATCTGAGTGTAAATGTCGATATAAGTTCATCCACCGATGTCCTGAGCGTTGAAACACCGGGATTTGAGACCGATGTCACTTATCCTTCCACCGACACTGCAAAGGTGGAATATAGTTCTGAAGGTCTGCCTGAGTCTGATATGATCGTTGTGTTCAAGACGGAAAATACCGATGTTGATGGTGAGATGCTGTTCTATGAGCTCAATGGTACGGGATATTTCATGCATATCTTCTCACCCACAGCTGAAGAGTTAGGTACATCGCCTCTTAACAAGGATATCATCTTTGTGATAGACAAATCCGGTTCAATGTCCGGATTTAAGATGGAACAGGTCCGGGAAGCTTTCTCCGGTATAATAGCTGACCTGCCTGAAAATGACCGTTTCAATATTGTGTTCTTTGATTCACATGTAAGGCCATATAGCGAAGAGATCCTTATGGCTACTGAGGTCAATAAGGGAAAAGCAGCGTCACAGGTGCTCAATACAACTGCAGATGGGGGCACTAACATCAACGATGCACTTGTAGAGGCTCTTGATATGTTCTATGACGAAAGTGGTAATGTGCCTATTATAGTATTCCTCACGGACGGCGAACCTACCGAAGGTGTCACTTCAACTGCGGTCATCAGGCAGAATGTACTGGATGCAAATAATGTCGATGCAGCTATATTCTCCATAGCATTTGGAAATGAATATAATTATGATTTCAGTTTCCTTCAGGCACTGAGCTTTGAGAACAAGGGTATTGCAGTCTATTTCGAGGAGAACTCAGAAGCTTCGGCAGGTATAAGTGATTTCTATGAGACTATCTCAACTCCACTTGTAACAGACCTGGTGTTCACCTATGCTGAAGGCAAGAATGTGGTTCTCACAGGAAAGGACCATCTTTTCGTTGGTTCAGAGACAATTGTCCTTGGTAACTACGATGAGACTGCAGCAACTGTTATTTCAACGGCAGACGGAAACACAAGAGACGGAAATTACTCTTCTGAGAATAGTTTCTCCGTTCAGACCTCAGATGATAATGATTTTATTCCTCGTTTGTGGGCTTATAATACAATCAGGAACAAACTTGATATGATGAAAGTTGAAGGAGAGACCAAGGAACTGGTTTCTGAAGTGACCAATCTATCACTTGAGTATGGTTTTGTCACTCCTTATACATCGTTCTTTGTAGAGATTCCACAGGTCGAAGAGCCAGAGGAAGATTACACTTCTGATGAATATGAAGCTGAAGAAGCAGTGATGGATGTGGCTCCTACAGAAGCATATGAAGAAATGCCGGTTGAGGAAGAGGAGTCAATGACCGAATCAATGCCAGTTGAAGAAACTGCAGAAGAGGAATCTCCTGGATTTGGTCTGATGTTTGCATTGTCCATGTTTGGACTTGCAATGCTTGTTTTCAGAAACAAGAATGAATAATTCGATTTTAGATAATGGGAGCCTTATGGCTTCCATTGGCATTATTTTCTTATTTTTTGAGTTAGATTGAAAAAGAATAGTAAGAACTCATTCTATGAACTAAGTTGCTGATATAGAGCATTATTCCAGTTCTAAATGTTGTTATTATCTGAGGTTAATATAAGCTGCAGCTAACCCCATGACAACTATCATTGCGATATACAGGAGAATTACAAGCATCATTCCCATTGTGCTTGACTTGCCACTGTCACTCATGTGTACCATATAAAAGGAATATAACTTGGTATATAAATATTGTTAATCTGATTTTAATTCATATTCATGGTCACAGAATGCAGAATATTCTCTTTTTAAATAGCATATATTAAATAGTATAAATTTAACATCTCAATGGGGAGTTAAAATGATTTTATTATTTGAAAACTCGTTTAGAGCTTTCCACAAAAAGCTCGTTGAATAGTGTTTAGATCTGCTTAGACATATCTCAATGAACTGAGATGAAAACATGAAACAATCAGCATCTTCTGAAATTGAAAATGCAAAAGATACAACTCTGGATGAATTATTTAACCAACTCAATTCTGACATTAACGGCCTCAAAGATAGTGAAGCACAGGAAAGGCTTCAGCAATATGGCTATAACGAACTGCTTGAAAAGAAGAAAAGTCCTTTCAGAAAGTTCATTGGTTATTTCTGGGGTCCGATTCCCTGGATGATAGAGATAGCAGCTTTGCTTTCAGCATTCATTCAACGCTGGGAAGACTTTGTCATAATCTCGATTCTATTGGTCTTAAATGGTGTGGTGGGTTTCTGGCAGGAGAACAAAGCAGATAATGCCATAGAGTTACTGAAACGAAAAATGGCTCTTCAGGCAAGGGTTCTGAGAGATGGTAAATGGAAACCTCTTCCTGCACGTGAACTTGTTCCGGGAGATATTATCCGTCTTCGATCAGGTGATATTGTACCGGCTGATGTCAAGCTCTTTGATGGTGAATACCTGCAGATAGATGAATCATCATTGACAGGAGAATCCCTTCCAGCAGACAAAGAAACAGGTGATATTGCTTTTTCAGGTTCTGTGATCCAGAAAGGTGAAATGAACGGGATTGTATTTGCCACCGGAATGAATACCTATTTTGGCAAGACAACAAAGTTGCTGACGGGTGTCAAGACACAGAGCCATTTCCAGAAAGCTATTATTAAGATCGGTGATTATCTTATATTCCTGGCTGCTATTCTTGTTGCTATTGTTTTTATTGTCGCCATTTTCCGTCATGAGAGTCTTGTAGAAACCCTTCAGTTTGCCCTTGTACTTGTCGTTGCTGCCATACCTGCAGCCTTGCCCGCGGTGCTTTCGGTATCCATGGCCGTGGGTGCCACCCATCTTGCAGGCAAGGGTGCTATTGTAAGTAAACTGGTGTCTATTGAAGAAATGGCAGGTATGGATGTCCTCTGTTCCGATAAGACTGGTACAATAACAAAGAATGAACTGACCTTGTCTGAACTGACGCCATTCGGTGATTATAGTTCAGATGATCTTTTGATCTACAGTGCTCTTGCTTCCAGAGAGGAAGATAATGATCCAATAGACAATGCAGTTCTAAAAAAGATAGAAACTATGGACGGTTTGCAGGAAGCAACTAACGGTTATAGTGTACTGGACTTCAAGCCATTTGATCCTGTTATTAAACATACGGAGGCAAGTATTGAGAGTTCTGATGGCAGAAAGTTCAAGGTTGCCAAAGGAGCTCCACAGGTCATTCTTGATATGGCTGTCAACAGGGACAGTATAAGGGAGAATGTGGAGGATAAAGTAAATGTCCTTGCATCGAAAGGTTATCGTTCTCTTGGAGTAGGTATATGTGAAGGGGATGAATGTCACTTTGCTGGACTGATTGGTTTGTACGACCCGCCACATGAAGATTCTGCAGAGACCATCGACACCGCTGTATCCATGGGTGTAGATGTTAAGATGATAACAGGTGACCATGCTGCCATTGCAAAGGAGATTGCACAGCAGATAGGTCTGGGAACTAATATCACCACTGCCTCTGAACTGGAGGGTAAGACCGACCTTCAGGCACAGGAAGTAGTTGACAGGTCGGATGGTTTTGCACAGGTGTTCCCGGAGCATAAGTACAGAATAGTTGAGCTCCTTCAGAACGATGGACATATTGTTGGCATGACCGGTGACGGGGTAAACGATGCTCCTGCCCTTAAAAAAGCCGATGCTGGTATCGCAGTTGCCGGAGCAACAGATGCAGCAAGGTCTGCTGCAGATATAGTGTTCACGGCTCCGGGTCTATCAACGATAATCGATGCGATAAAAGAGAGCCGGAAGATATTCCAGCGTATGAAGAGTTATTCCATATATAGGATAGCTGAAACCGTACGTGTTTTGTTCTTCATTGCGATTTCGATTATAGCTTTTAATTTCTATCCTGTGACAGCTATCATGATTGTGTTGCTTGCATTGTTCAATGATGCACCTATCATGGCAATTGCATATGATAATGTCAAATATTCGAACCTGCCGGAAAAATGGAATATCAGGGAAGTCCTGAGCATGGCAACTTTTCTGGGAATAATAGGTGTCATATCCTCATTTACCATTTTCTACATTGGAATGCATGTGCTTAATCTTAATCAGGGTATGCTGCAGTCATTTATATTCCTCAAACTTGCAGTTGCAGGCCATCTTACAATATTCCTGGCTCGTACAAGAGGTCCTTTCTGGTCCATCAGGCCAAGCGGGATACTCTTCTGGTCAACTATCGGTACGAAATTCCTCGCAACCCTCGTTGTAGTCTATGGTTTCTACATATCACCAATTGGCTGGAAACTTGCAGGTATTGTATGGATATATGCAGTGGTCGCTTTTGTGATAACTGATGTCATAAAAGTGAGGTTGTACAGTTTGCTGGATCACAGTGAATTGGTTTTTAGCAGGTGATAAATTGGATTTGGTATTTGTTTATAATATGTGATAGCAAATCCTGAGTTACTTTTGAATATATTATGTAACCGGGATTCATTTTCACTATATACTTATAATATCAAGTACCATTTTAAATCAGAGGTTCATATTCGTCTGTGGGGGACGACAAGGCAGCGCTGTCTTACATGTACCTTGTACTTTGTTGATACGTTCTGCCTTAGCTATGGTTATCTCTGCAGGTGTAGGAACTTTCAATATTGCGATATAATGGGGGTATGAGTAATGAGAAACAGACAAAGTATAATGATTATTTTTGGACTGGTTTTAATATTAATGGCGGTAGTGGTTGCTGATGCAATAGGCCAACTACCTGTGGCAGATGCCAACGGACCTTATGAAGAGAATGAAAGTGCAGTTGTGACCTTTGATGCTTCGGGTTCCTATGACCTGGATGGAAGCATTGTCTCATATGAGTGGGATTTGGACGATGATGGAGAATACGATGATGCTACAGGTGTTAATGTTACGCATTTCTATTCTGACAACTACTTCGGATACATAGGTCTGAGAGTTAGCGATGAGGCGGGAAACACAGACATAGATACAGCCTCAGTAACCATCTACAATATACCACCAGATGTGTATGCAGGTCCTGATGCAACCATCAATGAAGGGGATACTTTTACCATTGCAGGTTCTTTCACTGATCCTGGAGAAGATGAGTGGACAGCGGAGGTGGAATACGGAGATGGCTCATCAGCTCAGCCACTTATCATTTCAGGTAAGTCTTTCACTCTAAGTCATGTTTATGTCAGTGATGGTGTCTACACAGTGAAGGTAACAGTGGAAGATGGCGATGGTGGTGTTGGGGTCGACACTCTTGAAGTAACAGTTGTTGACGATGACAATGAAATACCTGAAATACCTGAATTCCCAACATTCACAATTCCAATTGCAGCAATAATAGCTCTGGCTTTCTTCTTCCAGCGTATAAGGGATTAATTGAGGAATTCAAAGTTCCTTTATTTATTTTTAAGATATTTTTACTTTTAATGGTTCGATTCTTGATTCTAAATCTACAAATGTAACTGTTGGAACATACGACCCACTTGATACTACCTATAAAAGTCCAACTTATACTTTGACTATGATACTGGCGGAGATATCTGAATGGTTGTGCTGGATGCTTCAAACCTCTATGCAATGATTGCCATGAGGAAAGATATTCACATTGAGGGGTATGAGGATTCTATCACGGATATTTCCATTGCAGTGGCTTCACTAAAAGGGGGTTTTCTCGCCCAACCCTTTTTATTTAATGTTGTGATTTTAGATACTTTATAAATTTCACTTTTTGTGAAGAACATTTATTAGTAACAATATTTCGAAAAAATAATAAAGTTTCATATCGTAATGAATCACATACTATATTTCATATACTATTTGTGGGAATGAAGGTGGTTTTGTGGCAAATGTATCAGTAAAGAGAGTGGACAGAGACGAGTTCGAACGTGAAATAGAAGATAAGACGGTTGAAGGCTGGACCGTGAAATCAAGAAATGAAAATCTTGCCGTCATGTCAAAACCGGGTGGATGGGGCTCAGCAGTCGGTCACCTTCTTGTTTTTATTGTTCTTGGGTGGTGGACACTACTGATAGGTAATCTGATATATGCACTGTTTGCACATGCGGGAAGTGCACAAGAATTACACATTAAGGTGGATGATTAACACTTTACACAACTGTGTTTAATATCATAAGAATATAGCAAAATAAAAATGGTAGTCCCGGCCGGATTCGAACCAGCGTCTTCGGCTCCAAAGGCCGGAAGGATTGACCACTACCCTACGGGACTACAGTGATTAGCTGAATAAACGCATAATAATACTTATTTGTTATGCAGACCAGGCATTTAAGTCCATCATTTAGCAATGATAAGTGTCAAAAGATCCTGATCCTCAAGCACGTGGTCAAGTCCTGCCCTCTGTCCGGGATGCTTTGCAGAATTTCCCCATACCTGTGAATACCTGAACTTTCTTCTGAAATCACGGTGAAGGTGGTCACATATATCTCCGACTGTGACACCTTTTCTGACAATCAGCGGTTCTTCCATATCAGCAGGTCCTCCCTGTGGTTTCAGGTAGATGCGTATGAAATCAAGAGCATCGAAAATAAGTTCCTTCACAGCCTCAAGGTTCTGCTCTTTATCAGCGGAAATGTATGTCGCTTCCGGATAACCTTCCTTGCACTTCTTAAGCACAAACTCATCAGCCATATCCACTTTATTCACAACGGTTACAGCCGGAATGTACACTCTGTTACCCATAACTGCATCAATAAGCTGGTCAACATTGATATTATCCCTGATAAGCACATGGGCGTTGTGAATCTTATAATCATTCAACACTGCCTTTACCAGATCTTCTGAGATCTCAAGATCCATGGTACTGCTAACAGTAACTCCGCCACGGTCCTGTCTTTTAATTACAACATCAGGTTCTTCCTGGTTCAGGCGAATTCCCGCATCGTACAATTCCTGAGTAAGGACATCATGGTGATAGTTCTGGAAAACATCAAGAATAAAGACAACAAGGTCACAGTTCCTTACAACTGAAATAACCTCTCTTCCACGCCCTCTTCCGCTTGCTGCACCCTTAACAAGTCCGGGTACATCAAGAATCTGAATGGTTGCATTATTATATTCAAGAACCCCGGGAATTACATCAAGGGTTGTAAACTCATAAGCTCCGACTTCAGAATTGGCGCCGGTAAGTTTGTTAAGCAATGTGGATTTACCAACTGACGGGAAACCTACAAGTGTAACTGTGGCATCGCCTGATTTTCTGACGGAGTATCCTTCTCCGCCACCCTTACTTGCAGCCTTTTTGACTACTTCATCACGCAGACGTGCAAGTTTAGCCTTCAGTTTACCTATGTGGTGTGATGTAGCTTTATTGTAAGGAGTCTTCTTGATCTCCTCTTCTACTTCCTGTATATCCTCGTGTAATCCCATTTGCAACCTACCATAACGTCAAAATAAAAAAGATTTTCCCGATTTTTGAATATAACTTAACGTTAAAAGGAGGATATTATACTACCGGTTGTTTCATGAGTTGAGATTCCCTGTGGCAGTCTCTTTGCAAAATCTTCAGAACGTAAAACCTCAAGGAAATCCTTTATCTCTGAAATCTCCATCAGGTCTTTCCTGATAACAAAATCAAACTCATCCTCTGCAACCGGAATGAATTCCAGCCCTGCTTCTTCAGCCGCTGCCCGAAGCCCGAAACCAACATCTGCTTTTCCACTTTTCACAGCATCACATACTGATCTGTGAGTTTTGGAACCGGAATTGTATCCCTTCAGGCTTTTTATTATCTCACTTTTCGAGACTCCCTTCGCCTCAGCCAGAAGGCCAATTTCTCTGTCAAGAAGTGCTCTTGTGCCTGATCCTCTGTTCCTGTTAATTATCTGAAGTTTGAGTATATCTTCAAGACCATATACGTGATTATCCGGCTTAAATATAAGTCCCTGCTCACGTCTGTATCCTTTCACAAGTACTACATCTTCAAGGTTCATTCTCTTCAGGACCGATGAATTGTAATTGCCATCTGCGTCAACCATATTTACGCATGCGATATCTGCAGTACCGCTAGATATTGCTGTAAACCCTGCACTTGAACCCGTGTTAAGTGTTCTGAACATAAGTCCTGTCATCTCTTCAAGCAGGTCAATTCCGGGACATTGCCCTCCTACAAGCATCAGGTCAGGGCTCCTGACATTACCGAACATCGTAACCTCTACTTCCGATCCGGGTTCAATATATTCGGTATGTGCTCTGATCTCAATGATACCATCTGCATCGGAAAGCGTGGTAATAGCTCCTGATGTTTTATCTGCCGGATATACTCTGCCACGGACAACACCCACCGGAAAAAGTTCTTCTCTGCCTCCTGAGCGTATTCCTGTTCCCATGGTAGCAGTCATTTTTGTTTTAAAGGATGGCTTAACGCCAAGTGAATTATGAATGATCGGTGCTACAAATTCGTTGAATATACTGAGGGCAGAGGTAGGATTACCCGGAAGCCCGATTGTAGGGACATTATTTATCATTCCAATTACAACCGGTTTTCCCGGTTTAATGGCAATTCCGTGAGTAAGAGTTTCTCCTTTCTCCTCAATTATCATGTACATGATGTCGCCTGCACCAGCAGAAGTACTTCCTGATGTGAGCACGATGTCACATTCAGTTATTGCTCTGTCAAGAGTTTCTTCCATGAGTTTTTCATCATCATGTACTATTCCGTATATTAGGGGGTTTCCACCGCATTCTTCGATACCTGCAGCAATAGCGTATGAATTAGCATCGTATATTTTGCTGATTCCCAGTTTTTCACCGGGCCTGATAAGTTCGCTACCGGTTGAGATAATCCCGACTACCAGTTCTTTCACCGGAACTTTATCCATACCTACCGATGCAAGAACTCCAATTTCACGGGAACCTATGCGTGTATTCTTTCTCAGGATCCTTTCGCCTTTCATGATGTCGTTTCCGGCACGCATAATGTTCTCATTGATGTGCACCGGCTGGTAGACAAAAAGTGAATCATCGGTCTGCTTTGTGCTCTCGACCATCACAACAGCATCAGCACCATCAGGAATTGGTGCACCTGTGGATATCTCTATTGCCTCACCATCATCAACAAAAAAGCTGTCTTCACATCCCGCAGGTATTGAACCTGTAACTTTAAGGTTAATTGGTTCAGGTTCGCTTGCCTGGTATGTGTCTTTTGCCCTGACAGCATAACCATCTTTTACTGAGCGATTAAAAGCAGGTACATCAAGTCCTGAAAGTATGTCCTCTGCAATTATGTGGCCTGCAGCTTTTTCAATAGGTAAAACAGTAATTCCCGGTTGAACTCTGATGTTGTCAACCAGTTCTCTTGCATCCTCTACGGATGTCAGCTCTCTGAATTCTTTCCGTTCCATTCTGGTCGGTCTACTTTTCGTCTATATACTCAATAAGCTTTTTGTTAAGCCTGAAAACTCTTGAAGCTACATACCAGAGTCCCATCAGGTATACTATCCATGTTGCAATGGAAATCCATTTTAGGCTTCCTGTATCGTCAAGCGCTTCAAAAGTGATGACAAGGGTAACAGGCATTAAGAGCAATATAGCCAGCACCGAATCATTCAGATATTTCAGGTTCTCCAGAACAATTTTATCTTTTCTTCCCTCTTCTACCATTTAATGACCTCTGATCAGACTGATATCTCTCATTTTTAGTCTATTTGTTAACAAAACGAATTATTATTTTAATTATATATTACAGAACTTATGCCTAATTAATGTTTTGAAAATTAACTTCTGGGACTACCATTCAAAGCCTGTGGCTCATTAGCAAAAAAGACAATATAAAAAAAGAAAATGAAGAACTATGTCTTCATTAATGGCTAGTATTTTAGATGTTCAGGGATTGATCGGTGTACCGGTGGTTGTAGTGATTTTCTCAAAAGCTGCAACCATCTTCTTTGTGATAGGACCTGGCTTTCCATCACCGATTGGGCGACCATCGACCTTTACAAGAGGTGCAGCCTCTGCTGCAGTTCCTGTTACGAATATTTCGTCAGCGGTGTAGAGGTCAAACATTCCAAGGTTCTCAACATGGGTTTCAATGCCTATTTCCGCAAGAAGCTCAATGGCTGTTGCCCTGGTTATTCCTTTCAGGTTGTTGATGGTTGGTGGTGTGTATACCTTTCCGTTCTTGATGATGAATATGTTATCTCCTGAACCTTCTGAGAGGTAACCGTTCTGGTCGAAAAAGATTGCTTCATCTCCTCCCTTCTCGTTTGCTTCTATCTTAGCGAGGATGTTGTTCAGGTAGTTGAGTGACTTGATGTTTGGTGAAAGTGCATCACAGGAGTTTCTTCTGACTGATACGGTAACACCGGTAAGACCAACTTCATAGAGGTCGCCATACATTGCACCCCATTCCTGTGAGATGATGTAGATATTTGGTTTCGGACATTTTCTTGGGTCAAGACCAAGGTCACCAACACCTCTTGAAACAATAGGTCTGATGTAGGCATCTGTCAGGTTGTTTTTCCTGAGTGTTTCCAGAATAGCTTCTTCCATCTCATCTCTGGAAATCGGTATTTCAAGGGCAATTGCCTTTGCGGAGTCATAGAGCCTGTCAACATGTTCGCGTAATTTAAAAACACGACCATTGTATGCTCTTATTCCCTCAAAGACACCATCGCCATACAAAAAACCGTGGTCATAGACGGATGTTGTGGCCTGGGATTTAGGGACAAAGTCACCGTTGTAATAAATCAATAGTTCACTCATGCGTAAAGCCTCAATCTTAATATTATAATAGTTGCTAGTGTTCATGTCAAACTATTATTTATTTGTATTCACATGTTAATTTTGAATTTATTCACAAAGTTACTATGTTCTGACAATAGTATTTTATACTAGAAAACCTATTTCCAATCCCAGTCAATGCTTAGCGGTCCCGTGGCTTAGCCAGGATATAGCATCGGGCTTCTAACCCGAGGGTCAGGGGTTCAAATCCCTTCGGGATCGCTTTACTTTTATTAATCTTTCTGAAGTGGATTGAAACCTGTTTTTTAATTGAGCCACGATTTTACAGCTTTAACTCAAAAGCGAGAAGTCCCCTTCCTCGGAACGTAGCGACAGGTAAGGGATGAAAGCGTCATAAACCAATCAAAAAACAGTATCAAACACTAACAATTAAATAATCTTAAATCATAATATAAAACAGGTATTTTTTATGCA